>CAVUEP010000055.1:0-35530 GCA_963740395.1 uncultured beta proteobacterium | reverse complement strand
GTTCGACCGCGCCTCGCAGGTAGTCCAGCGTGCCGGCGATCATGGCGTTCATTTCCTGAATATCTTGCGCAAACTGCTGGCGGTCTGCGGCATCGGGCAGGCGCTCCACCCGCAAGGCCAGCCGGGTCAAAGGGGTGCGCAAGTCATGCGACACAGCGGCCACAAAACGGTCGCGGTCCGCCATTTGCTGGCCAATGCGCCCCTGCATTTGGTTGAACACCCAGGTGGCGCGGCATTCGTCAGGCCCTTCTTCGGCCAGCGGGGGGCGTCGCACATCAGCACCCACCAGGCCGACCTGCTCGGCATTCCTGTCGTGCGCCCGCAGGTCATCGAGACCACCGCGCTCGGCGCGGCCTACCTGGCCGGGCTGGCGGTCGGGCAGTACAAGAACCTCGACGAGCTGGCCGCGCAATGGCAGGTCGAGCGCCGCTTCGAGCCGACGCTGGCGCGCGAACGTGCGGCCGAGCTGATGGCGCGTTGGGAACGCGCGGTGCGGCAAACTGTCGCCGATTGATCACTCCGTTTGAAGGAATCCTCATGACCCTGGCCCGCAAAGCCAAGGCGTTTGCGCCTGCACTGATTCTGCTGTCCACGCTCGTCGCGCTCCACCCGAGCGCCAGCGCCGCCAAACCCGAGACGCGCAACCGCGCCGAGATCCCGGCCGAGTTCCGTTGGGACTTCTCGGCCATCTACCGCGACTGGCCGGCCTGGGAAGCCGGCCTGGCCGACATGCAGACCAAGATGGACGCCTTTGCCAAGCTCAAGGGCACGCTGGCGCAGGGGCCCGCGGCGGTGCTGAAGGCCTACCGGGGCTACGACGAGATCGGCCAGCTGCAGTACCTGGTCTACCGCTATCCGCAGCTGCAACGTGACGTCGACACCCGAGACCAATCGATGGCCGCGCGCTTCCAGCGCGTGGGTGCCGTCTTTGCCAAGTTCGACACCGCGACCTCGTGGTTCACGCCCGAGCTGCTGAAGATGCCGCAGGCGACGATGGAGAAGTGGATCGCCGAAACACCGGCGCTGGCGCCCTACCGCTTCACGATCCTGGACAACTACCGCCAGCAGAAGCATGTGCTCGACGAGGCCGGTGAGCGCCTGCTGTCACTCGCCGGCCAGTTCAACCGCACGCCGCAGGCCACCTACCAGGAGCTGTGCACCTCGGACATCAAGTTCCCCAAGATCACGCTGTCCGATGGCAAGGAGGTGACGCTGTCTCCCGGCAACTACCAGCGCCTGCTCGAGACCAACCCGAACCAGGCCGACCGCGCCAAGGCCGTCGCCGCGCACCTGGGCACCTATGCGGCCACCGCCAACACCTACGCCGCCATCTACAACGGCATCATGCAAAGCGACTGGTTCACCGCACAGGCGCGCAACTTCCCGACCACGCTGGACGCCGCGCTGGACCGCAATGCCATGCCGCCCGCCGTGGTCGAGACCCTGGTGGAGACCGTGCGCGCCGGCACCGCCCCGCTGCAGCGCTATGCCAAGCTGCGCAAGAAGCTGCTGGGCCTGGAGAGCTACCACCTGTACGACGGCTCCATCCCGGTGTTCAAGACCAGCGCCACCTACCCGTATGACGATGCCAAGGTCACCGTGCTGCAATCGGTCGCCCCATTGGGTGCGGACTACACCGCCAAGTACAAGAAGTTTCTGGCCGGCCAGCAGATCGATGTGTATGAGAACGAAGGCAAACGTTCGGGCGCCTACGTGGCCGGTGTCTATGGCACGGGCCCCTATATGCTGCTCAACCACAACGATACGCAAGACGCGCTGTTCACCTTGGCGCATGAAGGCGGCCACGCCATGCACACCGTGTTGTCGTACGAGAAGCAGCCCTTCGTCACCGCGGGCTACACGATCTTTGTGGCGGAGGTGGCCTCCACCACCAATGAGCGTTTTCTGCTGAACCAGCTGCTGCAATCCACCACCGACCCCAAAGAGCGCTTCCTGCTGCTGCAGCATGCGGTGGATTCCATTGTGGGAACCTTCTACACCCAGGTGCTGTTTGCCGACTTTGAAATGCAGGCCCACAAGCTGGTGGAGCAGGGCAAGCCGGTGACCTCAGCCGTGCTCAACGGCATTTACCTGGACTTGCTGAAGACCTATTACGGCGATGCCGTGACCGTGGACGATGCCTACAAGGCCACCTGGTCCCGCATTCCGCACTTTTACAACTCACCGTATTACGTCTACCAATACGCCACCTGCTTTGCCTCGTCCGCCAAGCTGTTCAAGGACATGACCACCGGCGCACCTGCTGACCGCGCTGCCGCCACCGAGCGTTACCTGGACGCTGCTGCGCAGCGGCGGCAACGACTACCCCATGACCCAGCTGCAGAAGGCCGGCGTGGACCTGTCTAAACGCGAAACCGTGCAGGCCGTGGTGGACCAGATGGAAGAGCTGGTCACGCAGATGGAAGCCGAGGCGGCGCGGGTGCGCTGAGCGCGGCGTCGACGCGCAATGAGCACATGAACGACGTGACCACTGCCGACCGCATCGAGTGGATCCGGCTCAGCCTGGTGTTCCTGCCGCTGGCCACGCCGATCAGCGACGCCAAGGTGCTGACCGGGCGCCAGAAGCCGATGACCGAGATCGCCTTCCTGTTCGCCGAGATTCGCACCCGAGCAGGTCATGCCGGCATCGGCTTCTCGTACAGCAAGCGCGCCGGCGGGCCGGGGCAGTATGCGCACGCCAAGGAGCTGGCACTGAGCCTGATCGGCGAAGACCCGAACGACATCGCGCGGCTGTGGGACAAGCTGTGCTGGGCCGGCGCCTCGGTCGGCCGCAGCGGCCTGGCGGTGCAGGCCATCGCCGCCTTCGACATCGCACTGTGGGACTGCAAGGCCCGGCGCGCCGGCCTGCCGCTGGCCAAGCTGCTCGGCGCGCACCGCGACAGCGTGGCCTGCTACAACACCTCGGGCGGCTTCCTGTCGACGCCGACGCCGAGGTGCTCGCCAACGTCGAGGCCCTGCTGGCGCGCGGCATCGGCGGCATCAAGATCAAGGTCGGCCAGCCCGACCCGACGATCGACCTGGCGCGCGTGCAGGCGGTGCACCGGCTCATTGATCGACCGGACGGCGGGCCGCGTGGCGCTGATGATCGACGCCAACCAGCAATGGGACCGCGTCACCGCGCAACGCTTCGGCCGCCTGGTCGAGCCGCTCAACCTGACCTGGATCGAAGAGCCGCTCGATGCCTACGACGCCGAAGGCCATGCCGCGCTGGCCGCGCTCCTCGACACGCCGATCGCCAGCGGCGAGATGCTGACCAGCGTGGCCGAGCATGCGGAGCTGATCCGCCAGCGTGCGGTCGACGTCATCCAGCCCGACGCGCCGCGCGTCGGCGGCATCACGCCGTTCCTGAAGATCATGGCGCTGGCCGACCAGGCGCGGCTGCGCCTGGCGCCGCACTTCGCGATGGAGATCCACCTGCACCTGGCCGCGGCGTACCCGCACGAGCCCTGGGTCGAGCATTTCGAGTGGCTCGAGCCGCTGTTCAACGAGCGGCTGGCGATCCGCGACGGCCGCATGCTCGTGCCCGACCGGCCCGGCCTGGGCATTTCGTCTCAGCGAGCAGGCGCGGCGCTGGACGGCGGAGTCGGCCGAGTTCGGCCAGCGGCCGTAGCCTCAGTCGCAGCCGAGCGCGTCGGCCAGCGCGGTCAAGCTGTCGGCCGACCAATCGACCGCCACGCTGGCTTTCGATTCACCGCGCCCCGGCCCATGCTCGTCGGGCCGGGCGATGAAGGCGGTGCGCAGTCCCACTGCAGCCGCAGCGGCGAGGTCCGACGAATGCGCAGCCACCATCAGCACCTGCGCCGGGTCGCAATCGAACGCCGCCGCCGCGCTCAGGTAGACGACGGGCTTGGGCTTGTAGTCGCGTGCCAGTTCGGCGCCAGCGATGGCGTCCCAATGCCAGCCGTGGCGTCGCGCCAGGTCGGCCATCAGCGAGATGTTGCCGTTCGAGCACGGTGCAACGCGAAAGCGCTGGCGCAGCCGCGCCAGCCCCGGCGTCACGTCGGGCCAGGCGTCCAGGCGATGCCAGGCCAGGTTGAGCTCAGTGCGCGTCGCCTCGTCCACGTCGGCGAGGCCGAAGTCGCGCAGCACGCGCTCCAGGCCGATGCGGTGCAGCGCGTCGAGCTTGGAGAACGGCACGCGCCCGCTGCGCACCTCCTCCATCACCGGCTGGTACTGGGCGCGCCAGGCGTCGGCAAAGGCCTCGCCGTCGACGCTGCGACCCTGCGCAGCAGCACCGAACGCGCTTCGCGGGCGACGCTGGTGCGCCAATCGACCAGGGTGCCGAAGACGTCGAAGATCAGGGCGCGGACATCGTTCATGGCCTGCGCTTCAGAGTTCGACCATGCCCTTGAAGCCGCCCCAGAACATGCGCTTGCCGTCGAAGGGCATCGACTTCGGGTCCATGAACGCAGTCACGCGCGGGTCGGCCATGACCTTGGCGTTGATGCGGTCGCGGTCGCGGCGCGACTTGAACGCGATCCAAGAGAACACCACCACTTCGTCGGCCTTGAGCTTCACGGCCTGCGGAAACGAAGTCAGCTTGCCGGGCTTGACGTCATCGGCGACGTTTTCGCGCACGGCCAGCGCGCCATGCTCGATCCAGATCTTGCCGAACTTGCGCGCCAAGCTGCGGTACGCCGCCAGCTTGGCCTTGGGCACGGGGACCACATATCCATCGACATACTCGGCCATGTTCAGCTCCGGTTGGGCCCCGCGCCCGGTGCGCGGGTTCGTGCCTGCAGTGTGCCAAAACCGTCTGCGCGGTGTTGCGCCGCCGGCGCTGGCATCATGGTGCGGCACGATTTAGCAAGGAAGCGCAGTGATGACGGAACGCAGGTTGCGGGTGGGGCAGGCGATCACGCCCGACGAATTCGAGTCGCTCTCGGACTCACAACTCGCGCGCCTGGTGCCCAAGGCCTATCGCGAGTTCTTTCCCGGCAAGGACGACTGCGCCGACGGCCATTTCTACCTGCACGACGGCACCGCCTGGTGCTTCTACCGCGGTGACTTCCTGGACAGCTGACGGGCCCACCCCCGAAGCGCCCGCGGCGGGCGCTTGGCGTCAATTGTTCAATGCAGGCCCGCCGCAGCGTTGATCTGCGCCGGGTCGAGGCCGAGCTGGTCCGCCGCGGCCAGAATCTCCTGCCAGGTGGTGGCGTCGACCGGCACGCCCTTCGGCGCGGCGCTGGGCGCGCATCGCGCGCTCGGGTTCGCCGGCCACCAGCACGTCGTCGAAGCCCTCGCGCGGCTTGCGAGGCCTTGACCCAGTCGATGAAGGCCAGCGCCTCGGCCTCGAAGGCCGCGCGGTCGCCGAGGCGCGCCGGGTCGACGAGCACGCTGAACATGCCGTTGAGCACGCGGCGCTTGGTCGACTCGTGGTCGCGCTGGGTCATGCCCGCGGCCAGCGCGCCGCCGAGCAGCTCGCACATCACGCGCCAGGCCGTAGCCCTTGTGCGCGCCGATGGTGAGCAGCGCGCCGAAGGGCGGCACCACCGTGAAGCGCGGCTCCAGCGTCGGCCGGCCCTGGTCGTCGATCAAGTGGTCGGGCGGCACCTGCTCGCCCTTGTTCATCGCCACGCGCGTCTTGCCCTGCGCGATCACGCTGGTGGCGAAATCCAGGATCACCGGCTCGCGGTCCTGAAACGGCACGCCGGCGCAGAAGGGGTTGGTGCCGAAGCGCGCATCGCTGCCGCCGAAGGGCGCGACGATGGCGCGCGAGATGACGTTGACGAAATGCATCGACACCAGCCCCGCGTCGGCCGCCTGTTCGGCCCAGGCGCCGATGCGCCCGAGGTGGTGCGAGTTGCCCAGCGCGACGATGCAGCTGCCCTGCGCGCGCGCGCGCTCGATGCCCAGCGCCATCGCCTCGCGCCCGATCACCTGCCCGAATCCCGCGCCGCCGTCCAGCCGCAGCAGCGCGCCGCCGTCGAGCTCGACGCGCACATGCGTGTTGGGCTTGAGCCCGCCCTGCAGATAGGCCGCGGCGTAGCGCGGCAACATGCCGATGCCATGCGAGTCGTGGCCCATCAGGTTGGCGTCGATCAGGTTCGAGGCCACCGCCTCGACTTCGTCGGGCGCGCTGCCGAAGCCGCGCACCAGCTGGCGGATGGCCTTGTTCAGGCTTTCGAGGGCGATGACATGGGTGTCGCTCATGGTTTCTCGCAGTTAGGGGGCGCAAAGTGGTGATCGTAGACGCTCGCCCGAGCTGAGCAAGTACCGGCGGCAAGGTTCGTTGGGTCGAACGCCGACGCACGGCAGTTGCGCTTGCCGGGGTCGAGGGTGTATGTTGGCGCCGCGGTCCACCGGCACAGGCGCGACCCAACCCGACATGAGCAAAACCGGAGCGGTCGACGCGGCATTGCCAACGGCCTTGGCCAGCCGCGCCATGGCCGATGCAGTCGAGCAGCAAACGGCCACGGCCGAGATACTGCGCGTGATTTCGCGCTCGCCCGGCGATGCACAGCCGGTGTTCGACACCATCGCCGCCGCTGCGCTGAAGCTGTGCCACGCTCGCTCGGCCAACGTCCTGACCTATGACGGCACGCTGATCCGCATCGTGGCGATCGCCGTCGTCGACGCGCAGAGTGACGCCGCAATCCGCAGCATCTTTCCGCAGCCGGCCGGCCGGGGGACGGCGGCGTCGCGCGCCGTCCTCTCGTGCAACGTGGCGGCCATTCCGGACGTGCTCGTCGATACCGACTATGTCAACGGCGTCGCTGCCGAGACGGCCGGCTTTCGCAGCATCCTTGCGGTACCGCTGATGCGCCAGGGAAAACCGATTGGCGTGGTTGCGGTCGGGCGCGCGGAGCCGGGGCCATTTTCGGTGTCCCACGTGACCCTGCTGCAAACGTTTGCCGAGCAGGCGGTGATCGCGATCGAGAACGCGCGCCTGTTCCGCGAGATCGAAGACAAGGGTCGCCAACTTGAAATCGCTAGCCAGCACAAGAGCGCCTTCTTGGCCAACATGTCGCACGAACTGCGCACGCCGCTCAACGCCATCATCGGCTTCACGCGCCTAGTGATGCGCCGCTCGCAGGAGCGGCTGGAGCCCAAGCAGTTCGAGAACCTGGAGAAGATCCTGGCCAGCGGCCAGCATCTGCTGGCGCTGATCAACGCGGTGCTCGACCTGGCCAGGGTCGAGGCCGGCCATGTCGAGGTCGTTGTCGCCGATGTGGTGCTCGCGCCGCTGCTGGACGAATGCCTGCGGACCGTCGAGCCGCTGCTCGCAGCCGACGTGACAAGCGCATCGACGTGCGACGCCGGCCTGTCGCCGATGCGGGTCGACAAAGAGAAACTGCGTCAGATCGTGATCAACCTGCTCAGCAACGCCGCCAAGTTCACTGTCCAGGGGTGGATCGAGTTGCGCGCGCAGGCCCGCGGAGATGATGTGTCCATCGCAGTGGCCGATACCGGCATCGGCATCCCCGCCGACAAGCTCGAGTTAATCTTCGAGGAATTCGAGCAAGTCGATGCCAGCGCGACGCGCGCCCATGGCGGCACGGGCCTGGGCCTGGCGATCGCCCGCCGCTTGGCCCGGCTGATGGGTGGTGACCTGCATGCCGAGAGCATCCTCGGCGCCGGCTCCACCTTCACGCTGACGCTGCCGCTGCGCTATCGCGGCCCAGCCGCATGAAGAAGACCCTGCTCTTTGCGGCGATTGCGAGGCAGCTTGGACACTGACCCTGGCCTGGTGCTGATCGTCGACGACGAGCCCCTGAACGTCGACCTGCTCGAACAGGAACTCGAGGCGGCAACGTATCACACGCTGGCCGCGAGCGGCGGCGAAGTCGCGCTGGCGCTGGCCGAGCGCCACATGCCCGACCTGATCCTGCTCGACGTCATGATGCCTGGCCTAGATGGCTACGAGACCTGCCGACGCCTGAAGGCGAGCGACAAGACGAGGCAGATCCCGGTGATCGTCCTGACCGCGCTGAAGGAAAGCTTCGAGAAGGTGCGCGCCTTCAAGCTGGGTGCCGTTGACTACGTGACCAAGCCGTTCGAGGCGGAAGAGCTACTCGCTCGCGTGGGCACGCATATCGCGCTGCGCCGCGAGATCGAGGCGCACCGGCGTTCCAAGGCCACGATCCGGGTCCTGGTCGATCAGATGCACGACGACACCGAGCCACTGGTCGGCGGCTCGCCGGCGCTGGCGTGCGTGCGCGAACAGATCGCCCAAGTGGCCGCGACCGACAGCACCGTCCTGATCGAGGGCGAGACGGGCACCGGCAAGGAACTCGTGGCAAGAGCGATTCACGCGCAGAGTGCGCGCCGTGAGCGGGCCCTGATCAAACTCAATTGCGCAGCCCTGCCACGCGAACTGGTCGAAAGCGAACTCTTCGGCCACGAAAAGGGTGCCTTCACCGGCGCAGTCGCTCAGCGGCGCGGCCGCTTCGAATTGGCTGACGGCGGCAGCCTGCTGCTCGACGAAGTCGGCGAACTGCCGCTCGACGCGCAAGCCAAGCTGCTGCGAGTGCTGCAGGAGCGCCAGTTCGAACGCGTCGGTGGCACGCGTGGCATTCGCGTTGATGTGCGCGTGATCGCCGCGACCAACCGCGACCTGCAGGCTGAAGTGACGGCCGGGCGCTTTCGTGCCGACCTGTACTACCGCCTGAACGTGTTCCCGATTGTGGTGGCGCCTCTGCGCGAGCGCCGTGACGATATCGCGACATTGATGCAGCACTGCGCGCAGCGTTTGGCGCGTCGCCTTGGCCGGCCGTTTGACGGGCTGGCGCCAGGCTTCGTCGAGTGGGCCCTCGCCTACGATTGGCCCGGCAACGTGCGCGAACTCGAGAACCTGATCGAACGCGCGCTGATCGTGTCGCGGGGCGGCGCACTCGACGCAAGCCAGGCGCTGCCGCGTCGTGATCCCGACAAGCCGCCCTCCTCGCGCGCCGCGCCGCGACCGCATGAGCCGGTGGCAAGCGACGTGGCCGCACTGAATGATGTCGCGCGCGCCCACATCTGCCGCGCGCTCGACGCCGCGCATGGGCGCATCGAAGGCGCGCACGGCGCGGCGCGCCTGCTCGGCCTCCATGCGAGTACCTTGCGCGGACGCATGCGCAAGCTCGGCATCGGCCGCTGAGTGCGCCGTCGCATGTGACGGGTCGGCCGTCGCGGGCGGCGGCGGCGTCGCCCGTGGCTCACCTCCACCCCGCGCACGCAACGCCAAGTCATTGGTACGTCACGCTTTTCCTGCTGAACCCGGGTTGGCACGGCGAATGCAATGAGTACTTCACCGCTGGGATCCGTCGGTCCCCGGATGACGCAAAGGAAGACACCATGACCCGCACATTCTCGACAAGCACCGGTCACCGTCCAACGTCGCCGCGATTCGCGGCTGCTCTGGCGCTCGCGATTGCACTGAACATCACCTGGGGCAGCGCCGCGTCGGCGCAGGGTTGCGAGGGCACGCCCACGCCACCGGTCGTGCCGAGCCAAGCCACCAGCGATCTCGAGAAGGCCTATTGGGCCTGTGACCACGCCACGACCCATCAAGCATTCGACCGTGCCACCGCAATGACCTGCAGCGTGATCTACGAAGAGTTGAAGGCGAAGAAGTTCAACGGCGACTTTTGCCGGATGCTGGCTTGGTGGCGGCAGCAAAGGGATGTCAGGCAACAGGCGCTCAACACGTCCGAGCGCCAGCGCTCGCAGTTGCCGCTGGCAAGCAAGCGCTGATCAGCGCCCGTGCGCCTTGCGCCAGGCCGCGAAGTCGACCCGGCTTTGCTCGTCGGTCGGCGGGTACAGGCCCAGGATCGAACGGCCCTCCATCACCTTCTCCTGCACGAAGTCCTCGAAGGCGGTCATTTCGACCGCCTCGCTCGCGATCTCGTCGGCGATTCCCGCCGGGATCACGACCACGCCTTCGCCATCGCCGACGATCACGTCGCCGGGAAACACCGGCGCGTCGCCGCAGCCGATCGGCACGTTGATGTCGATGGCTTCGTGCACCGTCAGGTTGGTCGGCGCCGCCGGGCGCTGGTGGTAGACCGGGAACGGCATCTTCGCCATCTCGGGACTGTCGCGGAAGCCGCCGTCGGTGACGATGCCGGCCACGCCGCGCTTCATCAGGCGCGACACCAGGATGCTGCCGGCCGAGGCCGCACGCGCGTCCTGGCGGCTGTCGATCACGAACACCGCGCCGGTCGGGCATTCCTCGACCGCCTTGCGCTGCGGGTGCTCGCGGTTCTTGAACACCTCGATCGTGTTGCGGTCTTCGCGCGCGGGCATGTAGCGCAGCGTGTAGGCCTCGCCGACCATGTTCGGCAGGCCGGCATTGAGCGGGCGCACGTCCTGGATGAACTGGTGCGACAGGCCGCGCTTGAACAGCGCCGTGCACAGCGTGGCGGTGCTCACGCCCATCAGTTTCTGTTTGGTATCGGGGTTCATGCTCGTATCGGGTGTGGAGGGAGGGGTCGCGGGCTGGCCGCGATGGCCAATGCTACGACGGCCGCAGAATGCTGCCGATGCCCGCCCCAGGATCCCAGGCCAAGGCCGTGCCGCGCAAGGGCCCGCGCGGCCGCCGCCACCACCACCACGTGTATGTCGTCGAGCTGGCCGACCAGGTCTGGAATCTGGCCGCGTTCCGCAAGGCCAACCCCGACTACCAGCTTGGCAAGCCCTTCGTCTACGTCGGCATGACCGGGCTGGACCCGGACTTGCGTTTCGACCGCCACAAGGCCGGCATCCAGTCCAACCGCTATGTGTTCGAGTTCGGCCTGCGCCTGCTGCCCGCGCTGTACGAGGTCTACAACCCGATGCCCTACGCGGCCGCGCGGGAGATGGAGGTCGAACTCGCCATCGGCCTGCGCGAGGCGGGCTACGGCGTGTGGCAGGCCTGAGGTGGCGCGTGCGGCCGCGCAGCCCGAGGTCGAATGGTCGTGAGCCACCCCGAAAGCGACCACTCTGTCACGCGATCTCGCCCCGGTCCTGCGGATAGGGCAATCGATGCTCCTCAGACGGGCCGCACTGCCGATAAGTGGGCGTAAAGTCAAGCGTCGGGTCCGCACTGCGGGCGCGATCATTGGCAATTGCGATCTCGAACTTGGGGAACTGATGTTGCGCAGCAAGCGGATGGTCCGGGCCGGCTTGGCCGCGATGTTGGCAGTCGGCGCCTTGCTGTTGGCGACACAGGCCAGCGCGCAGCAGTACTTGCGCATCGGCACGGGCGGCACGGCGGGCACCTACTTTCCGATCGGCACCCTGATTGCCGGCATCGTGGCGCAGCCGCAGAAGGTGCTCGCCACCGCACAGGCCAGCAACGGCTCCCTGGGCAACGTCATCGCGGTCCACAGCGGCGCGCTCGAGACCGGATTCAGCCAGGCCGACGTTGCCACCTGGGCCAAGAACGGGACCGGCATCTTCGAGGGCCGCCCGCGCCTGACCGGGCTGCGCCTGATCGCCAACCTGTATCCCGAAAGCGTGCATGTGGTGGTGCGCAAGGACTCGGGCATCAAGAGCGTGGCGGACCTGAAGGGCAAGCGCGTGGCGTTGGACGAGCCCGGCTCGGGCACCCTGGTCGGCGCGCGCCAAGTGCTCGGCGAGTATGGCCTGAAGGAGTCCGACCTCCAGCCTGAATACATCAAGCCGAACCAGGCTGGCAGCAAGCTGATCGCGGGGTCGCTGGACGCCCTCTTCTTCATCGGCGGCACGCCGGCCGCGGCAATCACGGAACTGGCAGCGTCCGGCACGGCCATTTCGCTGCTGCCGATCGAGGGCGCGGCTGCCGACCGCCTGCGTGTGAAGAGCCCGTTTCTGCACGTGGAAACGATCCCCGCCGAGACCTACGCGGGCGTTCCCGCGGTCCCGACGCTGGCCGTCGGTGCGCAATGGGTCACCAGCGAAAAGGTCAGCGCCGACCTCATCTACCAGGTCACGAAGTCGCTCTACAGCGCAGCGGGGCAGAAGGCCCTGGCCAGTGGCCACCCGAAGGGCAAGTTCATCACGCTCGACAACGCGGTCAAGGGCGCCGGCATCCCGTTTCACCCAGGCGCCGAACGCTTCTATCGCGAAGCAGGTCTGCTGAAGTAGCGATGAAGTTGCGCCTGAATCTCGGGCCCGCGCTGCTGGCGGCCCTGACCGGGCTGGTGGTCACGTCTTTCGTCGGCTACAGCCTGCTGCGCGAGCGCGACACCGCCATCGATGTCGCCCGCTCGGAAACCCAGAATTTCGCCAGCGTGCTGGAAGAGCATGCCCGCCAGTCCCTGCGCCGGATCAGTACCACGATCGCCCTGGCCGATGCCGAATGGATGCAGGCGCGGGCCGCAGGCATCAAGGATCCTGCGCAACTGGCCGAACGCCTGCGAGACGTGCTGCCGCACGATCAGATCATTGGCTCGCTGCTGCTGGTGGATCCGACCGGCGCGGTCGTGTTGTCCACGCGGGTCGGCGAACTGCCTCCGGCCGGCTCCATGAAGGAGCGCGACTACTTCGCACCGCATGTGCGGGGCGCGGATCGCGAGTTGGTCTTCGGCGCTCCGGTCTTCGGCCCGGGCGCCAACAACTGGGTCCTGCCGATCAGCCGGCGTCTCAACACCCCGCAGGGCAAGTTCGCCGGCGTGCTCGTGGCCATGGTTCACGGCGCGCATTTCCAGCCGTTCTACGATTCCATCGACCGTCGCGCCGACGGATTTGTCACGCTGTTCCTCTCGACCGGCTGGGCCGCCGTCAGCTCGCCCGACGATCGCACCGTCATGGGCCGCGACTGGTCGGATACACCCCTGTTTCGCCAGCATGTGCCCGCCTGGCCCAGCGGTACCGTGCGCGACGCCTCGCTCGGCGACGGCATCGAACGCATCTACAGCTACCGGGCGCTGAACGACTACCCCGTGATCGTCAGCTACGGCCTGTCGCTGCCGACCCTGCTCGGGCCCTGGCGCGAGGTCTTGTGGCGCGATGGCCTGCTGCTGCTGGTCGTGCTGGTCGCGTTGTGGCAGGTCACGGTCATGCTTACCCGGCAGGAGAGGCGCCGGCGCGAGACCGAGACCGACCTGCGCATCGCCGCCACGGCGTTCGAGTCCCAGCAGGGCATCATCGTGACGGATGCCAGCACAGCCATCCTGCGGGTCAACCACGCCTTCACGGAAGTCACCGGCTACAGCGCTGGCGAGGTCATGGGCAAGACCCCCGGATTCCTGCTCCCGGCCCCGGACGCCGCGGCCGTCAGCGCCGCCATGCGCCAGAGCCTCGAGCGCACAGGCTCCTGGCAGGGCGAGATCTGGCACCGACGCAAGAACGGCGAGCTCTACCCGGGATGGCAGATGGTCACCGGGGTCAAGGACGAGGCGGGCCAGACCACGCACTACGTGAGCGCCTTCGCCGACATCACCGAGCGCAAGCAGGCCGAGGCGGAGATCCAGCGACTCAATGCGGGGCTCGAGCAGCGCGTCCTCGAGCGCACGTCCGAGCTCGCGAACGTCAACCGGTCCCTGGTGAAGGCCACGCAGGCCGCCGAGGCCGCCAGCCATGCCAAGAGCACCTTCCTGGCCAACATGAGCCACGAGATCCGCACGCCCCTGAACGCCATCATCGGCATGACGCACCTGCTGCGCAGGGCCGAGCCCACGCCGGAGCAGGCGCCGCGGCTGGACAAGATCGACGTCGCGGCAACGCACCTGCTGGCCGTCATCAACGACATCCTCGACATCTCCAAGATCGAAGCCGGCAAGCTCGAGTTGGAGCAAGCCGACTTCCAGCTGAGCACGGTGTTCGACCAGGTTCAGTCGCTGATCGCCGACGCGGCCCGTGCCAAGGCGTTGACTGTCGAGGTCGAAGTCGGCGCTGTGCCGCAGTGGTTGCGGGGCGACGCGACGCGGCTGCGCCAGGCGCTCCTGAACTACGCCAGCAACGCGATCAAGTTCACCGAGCGCGGGACGATCACGCTGCGCGCGGTGGTGGAGCAGGCCGGCGACGACGACATCCTGTTGCGCTTCGAAGTCATCGACACCGGCGTGGGCATCGAGGCCGACAAGCTGGCCACGCTGTTCCGTGCCTTCGAGCAGGCCGACCCGTCGACGACGCGCCAGTACGGCGGCACCGGGCTCGGACTGACGATCACGCGCCGGCTGGCGGCGCTGATGGGCGGCCAGGCCGGCGTCGACAGCGAACCGGGGCAAGGCAGCCGTTTCTGGTTCACGGCCCGCCTGCAGCGCGGCCAGGGTGTCATGCCCGAGGGCGCCCGGGCCCAAGTGAAGGCGGCGTCGGCCATCGACGAACTGCGCCGCCGCCACGCCGGCGCCCGGCTGCTGCTGGCCGAAGACAACGCCGTCAACAGCGAGGTCGCGGCGGCCATGTTGCACAACGCCGGGCTGGCCGTGGACGTGGCGGTGAACGGCCACGAGGCCGTGAGCATGGCGCGCGCGACCGACTACCCGCTGATCCTGATGGACATTCAGATGCCGCTGATGGACGGCCTGGAGGCCACGCGTGCCATCCGCGCCCTGCCCTCGCGCGCCGCGACGCCGATCCTGGCCATGACGGCCAACGCCTTCGACGACGACCGACGTACCTGCACAGCCGCGGGCATGAATGCCTTCGTCGCCAAGCCCGTCGATGCCGACGCGCTCTATGCCGTCCTGCTGCACTGGCTGCCGGCACCGGCGGCGCAGGTCGAGGCACCGAAGCGCGCGCAGGTCAAGGCGGTCGAGCCGAGCGCAGCCAAGTAGCCGCGGCACGGGCGACGGTTGGCCGGCCTGAGCGTCGCGTGCGACCGGCGTTTCGAGCGGGCGATCGCGCCGCGCACGGCGCGAGACACAGTTGTCACGCGCGCAACGATCCGTAATCCGCGCCACGCCGCGCCGTTGCGAATGCGCCCCGCGCCGGCGCTGTGGTGCAATTCAGCCATGCTGAGCACGCTCAAGGAACTCTTCGCGGCCTTGCAGCCGCCACCCGCGGCGGCGGACAAGCGCGCCACCGAACACACGCTGCAGCTGGCCACCGCGGTGATGCTGGTCGAGGTGATGCGTGCCGACGTCGAGATCGGCAGCGAAGGGCGGCGCGCGGGCATCGAGGCGCTGCGCCGGGAGTTCTCGCTCGCGGCCGACGAGGTCGAGCGCCTGGTCGAACTGGCCGAGCAGGCCTCGCGCGAGGCGACCGACTGGTTCGAATTCACCTCGCACATCAACGCGCATTTCGAGATGCCGGCCAAGCTGCGCATGATCGAGTACATGTGGCAGGTGGCCTATGCCGACGGCCAGCTCACCGCGCATGAGCGGCATGTGCTGTGGCGCGTCGCCGACCTGCTGCATGTGCCGCATGGCGCCTACATCCACGCCAAGATGCGGGCGCAGAAGGCGGCCGGCGCCTGAGGCCGTCGAGCCAACTCGGTTGCTAGTTCACGCTCGCCGCCTGGGCGCTCAGCTGGGCAGTCAGCCCGCTGACTTCGGCGGGAATCCGCAGATGACGCGGCGAGTACCCCGGCAGCATGGTGCGCAGGCGCTTGGCGAACGGGTCGACCCGCGTGAACAGCAGCCGGTGCTTGAAGGTCGTGCGGTAGCGTGCGCCGCCGCGTTCCCCCTCGGCGGCCGACAGGATGCGCATGCAGTCGGCAAAGAAGCTGAACAGGTGCTGCTGCGCCACCCAGCACATGCCCGCGCGCACCAGGTAGTTGCCGTACAGATGCTGGTAGATGTCGAAGGCCACGTTGCGGTGCTCGATCTCCTCGAGCAGGTGCCACTTGAAGAGGCCGGCAAAGTGGGGCTCACTGCGCCTGTGTTCGTACAGGCCGCTGCGCAGCAGCGTCAGCGACATCTGGCTGGTGTAGGACTCGAAACCCTCGACGAAGCCGATGCGGAAGCGGTCGGAGCGGTCGCGCAGGTAGCCGTCGAAATCGTCGCGCACGCGATCGAGCCGTTCTTCCAGCCCGGGGTAGTTGCGCGCCAGCACCACCTGGTTGAAATCGGCATGTTGCTGGTAATGCTGCGACTCCTGCCGGCAGAAGCGGTCCACTTCGTCCTTGAGCGCCGCGTCGCGGATCTGCGGCATCACCTTGCGCATCGATTTCACGATGAAGGGCTCCAGGTGCACGACATACAAGCCCAGCGCGGTGTGCAGGTAGGACAGCGTGGCGTTGCCCGCGATATACAGCGGGTTGAACTGCCTCAGCGGTTGGCACCTCGAAGGCCATCTTGCGAACGGGAATGGGCTGGGTCGGGGCTTGGGTGTGTTCCATGCACGCAGATTCGCAGCCAGCGGCTTGCGCGTCATGAGGCGAGCGCCCCACGGGGCCTGCGAACGCCGCGGCCGTTCAGCGATTCCTGGGGCACCCGCCCCAGAGGCGCGCAGGCGCGGCGTCAGTCGCGGCCCAGGCCGGCCTTGCGCGCCATCACGATGGCCTGCGAGCGATGCGCCGCGCCCAGCTTGGCAAAGACGCTGGTGACATGGTTGCGAACCGTCTTCTCGACGATGCCGTGCAGCTCGGCGATCTGCGCGTTGGTCAGGCCGCGCGCGATGGCGTCCAGGACCTGCCTTTCGCGCGCCGTCAGCGCGGCCAACTCGTTGGTCGCGGCCGTGTCGACCGACTCGTCTTCGCCAAGGAATTCGTTCAGCGCGGCCCTGAAGACCGGCCACGCCGGCTCATCGGCGCGCAGGATGTGGTTCTTGCCTTCGAGCGGCATGAAGCGGGCGTTCGGTATCGCCGCGGCCAGGCGCCGGCCGGCCTCGAACGGCACCATGGCATCGCCGCGCACATGAAACACCAGCGCCGGCGCGCGAACGCTTGGTGCTTCGTCGCGAATGTCGAATGTGTGAAACGCGTTCCACAGCTGGCATGCCGCCTCGGGCGAGGCACTGCGGCGCTGCAATTCGCCGATCCACTTGACCTGGTCCGCGTCCGCGGCATCGGGCAGCAGGAGCTTGGCGAACATCTCGCGGAACGCGCCGACGCGCCGGCCCCAGCCGATCTCGATCATCTTGGAGAACGCCTGAGCCTGCTGTTTCATCCGTTCGCCGGCCTCGCTGACGTAGGCGCCGAACAGATAGCTGTCGTAGGCGATCAGGCGACTCACCCGCTCGGGATGGCGCGCCGCATAGGCCACGGCGACCACGCCGCCCTGGCACAGCCCCAACAGCGCAAAGCGGCGCAGCCCGAGCGCGTCGACCACGGCCTCGAGGTCGGCCACCATCGCGTCGAGCGAGAAGTCGCTGACGTCGCGGTCCGACAGCCCTGAGCCGCGCGGGTCGTAGCGCACCAGCGTGCGCT
This sequence comes from uncultured beta proteobacterium, assembly GCA_963740395.1. Taxonomy (GTDB): domain Bacteria; phylum Pseudomonadota; class Gammaproteobacteria; order Burkholderiales; family Burkholderiaceae_C; genus CADEEN01. The sequence continues at coordinate 18,312 of CAVUEP010000055.1, read as the reverse complement.
TCTCGGCCAGGGCCTGCGACCAATGGCGCCAGACCGGGCTGCCCCAGTCGAGTTCCAGGTGCGTGAACCAGTTGTTGACCCGCACCAGGGGCGGGCCGACGCCTGCGGTCGCGAAGGCGATCCGCGTGCCGTCGCGCGACGTGCAAAAGCGGATTCGCTGGTTCATTCGTTGGCTGGCATGCGCCGCGTCCTCCTTGCGGCGATTCTGCGCCCTGGTCCGCGCACCCTCGTGAACGCCCGCGCTTCAGCGCTTGAGCATCCACTCATGAACCGGGTCGTTGCGAAAGACCCAGAGGCGCTGCGGGCCGGCCATCACGTTCAAGTAGTAGAGGTCGTAGCCATGCGGCGCCACCACCGGGTGGTAGCCGCGCGGCACCATCACCACGTCGTGGTCCTCGACCGCGCAGGCTTCGTCCAGGCTGCGGTCGTCGGTGTAGACGCGCTGGAAGGCGAAGCCCTGCGACGGGTTCAGGCGGTGGTAGTAGGTCTCCTCGAGTTGCGTCTCGGTGGGCGGCGTCTCGCTGTCGTGCTTGTGCGGCGGGTAGCTCGACGAATGGCCGGCCGGGGTGCGCACCTCGACCACCAGCAGGTGCGCCGCGGTCGGGTCGTCGTGCGGCAGCACGTCGCAGATGAAGCGCGTGTTGCTGCCCTGCCCGCGCGTGCTGCGGCGCATCGCCGCCGAGTCCAGCAGCTTGACCTGGCGCGGCTGGTCGTCGCAAGGGGCGGTGCACAGCGCGATCTCGGCCGCGGCGTCGGCCTCGATCGTCACCTCGTGCTGCGGCGGCACATACAGCGCCGCCGGCGCGGCGTCGTCGAACACGCTGTCGCGGGTGCCGAGTTCCTCGAAGGTCTGGCCGCCGACGGTCACGTCGACGCTGCCGGCCAGCACCACCAGGCACAGCTCGCGCGCGCCGGTGGCGATGCGCTCGCTGTCGCCCGCGGCCAGGCGCAGCGCGCGAAAACCCACATGCGTCCAGCCCGCGCTCTGCGGCGTGACGTTGACGATCTCGCGGCCCGCGCGCCGCGCCTTGACCAGCAGCTTGCTCGTCATTCGATGCTGCGTCGAGCCGGTCGACGATGCCGCGCAGGGTCTGGTAACCCTTCTTGGCGTAGGCGTAGCTCGGCGCCACCGCCGGGTCCTGCTCGGCCTCGACCACCAGCCAGCCCTGGTAGCCCGCGGCGTGCAGCGCACCGAGCACGGCGTCGTAGTCGATCACGCCATCGCCGGGCACGGTGAAGGTGCCGGCAAGCACACCGTTCAGAAAACTCCAGCCGTCGTTGCGCGCCTTCGCGATCAGCGCCGGGCGCACGTCCTTGCAATGCACATGCACCACGCGCTGGGCATGGCGGTTCAGCAGCGCTACCGGATCCGCCGCGCCGCCGAAGTAGGCGTGGCCGGTGTCGAACAGCAGGCCGACCTTGTCCGGGTCGGTGAGCGCCATCAGGTGGTCGATGTCGGCAGGCGACTCGACATAGGCGCCCATGTGGTGGTGGTAGGCCAGCGTGATGCCATAGCGATCCTTCAGGTGTGCGCCGAAGGCATTCAGGCGCTCGGCGTAGGCCTGCCACGCCGCATCGTCGCGGAACTGCGGCCGCTGCGACACCGGCGTGTCGATCTGGCCCTGCACCGAGCCCGCGACCTCGCCGTAGACCACCACCTTGACGCCATTGAAGCGCAGTTTGTCCATGTGCGCGTGGCAGCGCTCGACCTCGACGGCCACGTCGCCTTCGGCGAGTTCGCCCGAGTACCAGCCCGAGACGCAGGCCAGGCCGAACTCGTCGAGCTTGGCCTTGAGGCCGGGGCCGTCCTTGGGAAACTTGTTGCCCAGCTCGAAGCCTTCGTAGCCGATTTCCTTGCCTTCGGCGAGCGCGGTCTCGAGCGGCGTCTCGCCGCCGAGCGAGGGCAGGTCGTCGTTCATCCACGACAAGGGGTTGACGCCGATGCGCACGTTCCAGCTCATTGACTTGGCTCCAGATTCAGCGGCGCTGCTTGCGCTTGCCTTGTTCGTATTGCTCGCGTGCGGCGCGCACTTCGGCGCGCTCGGACACCTCGGGAATCGCCACCTCCCACCAGGCGCCGCCGTCGTCGGTGCTGCGCCAGGGCGAGGTGTCGATGACGATGACCTGCGTCTGCGGGGCCGCGCGGGCGCGCTGCATGGCGCTGCGGAACTCGGCCATGTCGGCCACATGCAGCGCAAACGCGCCCAGGCTGCGCGCATGCGCGGCGAAATCGATCTTCACGTCGCTGCCGCCCTCGGCCACGCAGTCTTCGAGCAGGTTGTTGAAGCGCGGGCTGCCGCTGGCCAGCTGCAGGCGCTGGATGCAGCCGTAGCCGCGGTTGTCGAGCACGACGACGATCAGCTTGGCGCCCAGCATCACCGAGGTCGCGATCTCGGAATTGAGCATCAGGTACGAGCCGTCGCCGACCATCACGATCACTTCGCGGTCGGGCCGCGCCAGCTTGACGCCCAGGCCGCCGGCGATCTCGTAGCCCATGCACGAGTAGCCGTATTCGACGTGGTAGCCGCCGGGCTGCGAGGTGCGCCAGAGCTTGTGCAGCTCGGCCGGCAACGTGCCGGCGGCGCAGACGACGATGTCGTGGCCGGGGCTGTCGCCCGTGGAGTCGCGCACCGCGCCGATGACGTCGGCGTCGTAGGGCAGCTCGCCGGCCGGGTCGCGCGTGGTGAGGGCGCTGACGCGGGCGTTCCAGTGCAGGGCCAGCGAGAGCGCACGCGCGGTCCACGCCGCATCGACCAGCCAGCCGTCGCCGGCCGCGGCCAACTGCACGATGGCGCCGCGCGCGTCGGCCACCAGCGCCACGCCGCCGCGCTTGCCGCGCATCGAGGGCCTGCACATTGATCGACGAGGCAGCGCGCGTCGGCGGCGAACAGCGCGTGCGAGCCGCTGGTGAAGTCCTGCAGCCGCGTACCCACGGCGATGATCAGGTCGGCCTCGGCCGCGAGCGCATTGGCCGCGGGCGCGCCGGTGACGCCGACCGCGCCGACGTTGAGGGGATGGTCCCAGGCCAGGCTGCCCTTGCCGGCCTGCGTCTCGGCCACCGGCACGCCATGCAGCTGAGAGAACGCCGCCAGCGCCGGCCCGGCCTGGCTGTAGAGCACGCCGCCGCCGGCGATGATGAGCGGGCGCCTGGCCGCGCGCAGCAGCGCGGCCGCCGCGGCCAGTTCGTGCGCGTCGGCCGCGGGCCGGCGAATCCGCAACAGGCGCGGCTCGAGGAACGAGACCGGGCAGTCGAAGGCCATCGTCTGCACGTCCTGCGGCAGCGCCAGGCAGACCGGGCCGCAGGTGGCCGGGTCGGTCATGACCTGGATCGCGCGCGGCAGCGCGGTGAGGATCTGCTCGGGCCGCGTGATGCGGTCGAAATAGCGCACCAGCGGGCGGAAGGCGTCGTTGGCGCTGACGTCGCCGGCCTGGAAGTCTTCCACCTGCTGCAGCACCGGGTCGGGGGCGCGCGAGGCGAACACGTCGCCGGGCAGCAGCAGCACCGGCAGGCGGTTCACATGCGCCAGCGCGGCGGCGGTGAGCAGGTTGGTGGCACCCGGGCCGATCGAGGTCGTGACGGCCATGATGCGCTGGCGCAAATGCGGCCTTGGCAAAGGCGATCGCCGCATGCGCCATCGCCTGTTCGTTGTGGGCGCGGTAGGTCGGCAGCGCTTCGCGGTGCGCGCCAGCGCCTCGCCCAGGCCGGCCACATTGCCATGGCCGAAGATGGCCCAGACGCCGGCGCAGTAGCGGCTGCAACGCTGCCGTCGTCGCATCTCGATCTGCAGCGCGGCCAGGTGCGCGCACCAGCGCCTGCGCCATCGTCAGGCGTTCGGTTGTTCATGCGGGTCGTGCCGTCGCATCGCGTGGGTCAGGCTCGCTATGCGTCGCATGCCTGGCGCGGCGCCCAGGCGCTGCGACGAGCATGCGCCGAAGTGTGGCGCGCCACGAGCGTCCGATCAGCTCGGCTGATCGGCTCGCATCTCGCCGGCCAACCAGCGCGGCTCGCGTCGCCCCAGATCGTGCGCCCGACCATGAAGCCCTTGACGATCGGGTGCGTGGCCTGCGCGAAGCCCTCCACCAGGGCCTCGATCGGCTGGTTCAGGCCCAGGATCACGGCGCCGCGGCACTGCGGGTCGCGCGCCGCGATCAGCGCCGCAAAACGGCTCCATCCATCCCCCGACATCGGCGTCAGCTTCCACCACTCGGGCTTGAGGCCCAGGTTGTAGAAGCGCTTGCACCGCGCGCAGCACGACGGCGTCGTCGTGGCCGCCGGGCGGAATCACTTCGAGCAGCAACTCGTGGCCGCTGGCGCGCGTGGCCTCCCACAGCTCGAGCAGGCGCTCTTCCTGCGCCACGCGCAGCGTCGCCTCGTCGTCGGGGTGGTAGGCCACCAGGCACTTGCACGACCTGCTCGCGCGGCCACAGCGGCAGCAGGCTGCCGATCGAGCGCGTGCCGTCGAAAGCCAGCGGCCGCGAACCGGGCTGCTCGACCGGGCGGCCGACCCACCAGCCGCGGCCGGTGGCGGCAGCCAACGCGTCGCTGCCGTAGCGGCCGTCGATCAGCACGCCGAGCCGGCCCTGCAGCGACTGCGCCTGCTCGGCCTGACTTCGGCCGCGCGCAGCAGCAATTGCTTGAGCACGGAGATGCGCGCCAGCGGCGCGCCGGTCTCGCGCGCCATGGCCTCGAACTGGGTACGGTGGTCGAACGCCATCACGTTCAGCTCGGGCCAGGGCGCGCGATTCGGCGTGGTGCGGTGCAGGTGCGCGAGCAGCGGGTCGGCATCGACGCGCGGAAGGCGCCGGCCGCTGAACCAATGCGCCAGTTCGGCCGGCGTGGGCATGGCCGGCGCGCAGGCGTGGCGCGACACGACGATGGCGCCGCAGGCGTTGGCCAGCCTGGCCGCGCCGTGGAAGTCCTCGCCGTTCAGAAAACCGGTCATGAGCCCGGCGGCGAAGGCGTCGCCGGCGCCGAGGATGTTCATGACCTCGATGCGCTCGCCCTGCGCGGTCGGCGCGTCTTCCAGCCGCGCCGGAATCGCGCCCTCGATGAAGGCAGCAGCCCTTGGCGCCGAGCTTGACCACCAGCGCGGCGCGGCTCACCTGGCGCACGCGGCGCAGGCAGGCCAGCAAATCGCCGGCCACGCCGCCGGCGATCATGAACTCCTCTTCGGTGCCGATCAGCAGGTCGAACTGCGGCAGCAGTCTCCTGCAGCCTGGCCGTGACCGCCGCGTCGGCGACGTAGCGGTTGGCGCCTTCGCCGCGCTTGGTCAGGCCCCACAGCACCGGGCGGTAGTCGATGTCGAGCACGCGCACCACGCCATGCTTGCCGGCATGGCCCAGCGCGGCCATCGAAGCCGCGCGCACCGTCGGCGTCGACAGATGCGTGCCCGTGATCAGCAGCGCGCGGCATCCGGCGATGAAGTCTTCGTCGATCGCCGCGGCGTCGATCGCCATGTCGGCGCAGTTCTCGCGCACGAACAGCAGCGGGAAGGTGTCGCGGTCCTTCAGGCCGAGCAGCACCAGCGCCGGTCAGGCGCTCGCGGGTCGACCTGGACCATCGAGGTGTCGCAGCCCTCGCGCTGCAGGGTCTCGACCAGGAAGCGCCCCATCTGCTCGTCGCCGACGCGCGAGATCATCGCGCTCTTCAAGCCCAGCCGCGCCACGCCGAAGGCGATGTTGGCCGAACTGCCGCCGAGGTACTTGGCGAAGCTGGCCACGTCTTCGAGCCGCGCGCCGACCTGCTGCGCGTAGAGGTCGACCGCCAGCCGGCCGAGGCAGGCGATGTCGAATCGGCGGGGGCCGGGAAAACGAAGTCCGCTCACGCGCAGGTTCCTGTGAGGCGCTGGTCGAGGGCGATCAGCGCGGGTACGGGGATGGTAGCCAGGATTTGTCTGGCGTCGGCCGTTCCCGCAATGTCGACGCCTGCCAGCGCTTGCGTTCGGATCGGGGTTTTTCCTCGGAGGCCAGTGCACCCTCGGTAGTGACAATCTGCCCGGTGCACGCCATCGACACCGTCGTCTTTGATATTGGCAATGTCCTGATTCCTTGGGAGCCGCGCTGGTTGTTCAGCAAGTTGCTGCCGGACAGCGCTGCGGTCGAGCGCTTCATGGACGAGGTGGACTTTACCGAGTGGAACCGGGCACACGACGCCGGTCAGAGTTTTGCCGAAGGCATTGCGCTGCAGGGTGCGGCATTCCCCCACTATCGCCACCTGTTCGAGGCGTACTTCGAGCGCTGGGAAGAGTCCATCGGCGAGCCGATCGACGGTACGGTCGCACTGGCCCGCCGCCTGCGCACGGCGGGCTATCGAACACTGGCGTTGACCAATTTCTCGGCCGAGACTTTCCCGCGCGCGCTGCGACGCCACAGCTTTCTCAACGAATTCGAGGGCATCGTCGTGTCCGGCCACGAAAGGCTGATGAAGCCCGACGCAGCCATCTACCGCCGTCTGTGTGAGAGATTCCGCGTCGACGCTGCGCGCTCCGTGTTCATCGACGACAGCCTGGCCAACGTGGAGGGTGCTCGTGCGGTCGGCATGCAGGGCGTGCACTTCATCTCGGTTGAGCAGCTGAGCGATGCACTGCGCCGGTTGGGTGTGGCCGCCTGAAATGCCGGCATGCGGACCGACGCTTCTTGTACTCGCAGCCGGCATGGGTAGCCGCTTCGGTGGCCTGAAGCAGTGCGCGCCCGTGGGACCGAACGGGGAAACCCTGCTCGACTATTCCGTGTTCGATGCCCGGCGCGCCGGCTTCTCACGGGTCGTGTTCGTCATTCGCGAGGATCTCGCCGATGAATTCAAGTCGCGCATCGCCTCGCACTGTGGCGATTCGATACGCGTTGAATGCGTCTTCCAGCGGCTCGAGGACCTTCCGGAGGGTCTCTCGCCGGCCATGGGCCGGCTCAAGCCCTGGGGCACCGCCCACGCTGTGCTGGCGGCACGCAACGCCATCAGCGAGCCGTTTGGCGTGATCAATGCGGATGACTTCTACGGGCGGGATGCCTTTCGCCGCGTGGCGGAGTTCTTCGCCACCTCCGCCGCCAGGGTTTCTGAAGCTGATCGCTGCTGCATGGTGGGTTACCCCATTGCCCACACGCTGTCGGACAGCGGGGGCGTCAATCGCGGCATTTGTACCCGCGATGGCGACCGGCTCGAGGCCGTCGAGGAACATCGAGACATCGTCGCCGACGGTCACGGGCGCTGCCTTGGGCTGAACTCTCATGGTGAGCGCGTCGTGATTGCCGGTGACGCCTTGGCGTCGATGAACTTCTGGGGGTTCACCCCTGCCATCTTCGAGCCGATGCAGCATCACTTCGCCGAGTTCGTGCGCCGGCACGGCAGTCAGGGTGATGCCGAATGCTATATCCCCAGCGTAGTCGATACACTGATCCGCGCGGGCCGCGTGGAGTGCAAGATCATGCGCGCCGAGAGCCACTGGTTCGGTTTGACCTATCCGCAGGACACGGCCAAGACTGTCCTGAGCATTCGCGCCCTGATCGAGGACGGCACGTATCCCTCCGTGCTGCGGTCCTGAAGATTCCTCTGTCTGCCACAACAACCAGGAGATGTTCCGATGAAAGCGATCTACAAGATCACGGCCGCGTTGGCCGTCGGGGCCGCACTGGCGCTGCCTGCCATGGCCCAGCAGAAGGTCACGATCTACTCGGCCGCGCCCCAGGATCTCCTCGATCGGGTGATTCCTGTGTTCGAGAAGTCGGCCAACGTCAAGGTGGACGTGATCAAGGGCGGCTCAGGCGACCTGATCAACCGGCTCAAGGCCGAGGCGGGGCGGTCCACCGCCGACGTGCTGTTCAGCGTCTCCACGGACGTCGTCGAGGCCAACGACAAGCTCTTCACGAGGTACTCGCCCGACAACGTCAAGTTCCTGGCCGACACGTTCAAGGTCAACGACGCCGCCATCCCGTTCACGGCCGTGGCCACCTCGTTCGGCGTCAACACCAAGCTGCTGCCCGCCGCGAAGTACCCGAAAACCTGGGTCGACCTCGGCGATCCAATCTACAAGGGGCAGATCTCCGCCGGCCGACCTGACAAGTCGGGGTCGGCCTACATCCAGCTCGCGTTGATCCTGCAGATACATGGAGAAGAAAAGGGCTGGGCCATCTACAGCAAGATCCTGGACAACACCATTCTGTCCAACAGCTCGGGCGCAGTCTCGAAGTTCGTCAACGACGGTGAGGCGATGGTGGGTCTGTCCAACGAAGACACCCTGCTGCGCTACAAGGTCGGAGGCGGCCCGGTGGAACTGCTCTATCCCGCCGACGGTACCGCGGCTATCGCCGACGTCATGGCGCTCACGGCCAACCCGGCCAATCCGCAGGGCGGCAGGGCATTCATCAACTTCATGCTGTCCAAGGAAGCACAGGAGATCCTCGACGGCGGCGGGCGTCGCTCGGTGCGCTCCGACGTGGTGTCGAAGAACGCGCTGACCCCGCTGGCCAAGCTCAAGCTGGTCAAGTACGACGACGACTGGGCCGGTGCCAACCGCACCAGGATCCTGGCCAAGTGGAACGAGTTGCTTCTCAACAAGAAGTAGACGGGACCAGGCTGCATCGCCGCTCATGACGCATGTCCAGCTCCAGAACATCAGGAAGACCTACGGCGCGCATGTCGCCCTGAGGGACGTCAGCCTCGTCATCCCACGCGGCTCGTTCTTCACCCTGCTCGGACCCAGTGGCTGCGGCAAGACCACGCTGCTGCGCGCCATTGCCGGTTTCCATCGGCAGGATGCGGGCGAGATCCTGCTGGAAGGCCAGTCGATTGATCACCTCGGCGCGAACAAGCGCACCGATCGGCATGGTCTTTCAGGACTACGCGGTGTTCCCGCACCTGAGCGTCTACGACAACGTCGCCTTCGGCCTGGTGCAGCGCAAGTGCCCGCCCTCCGAGATTCGCGAGCGGGTGAAGGCGATCCTTGCCACGGTGCAGTTGGACGAACACGCACAGCGCATGCCGCACCAGTTGAGCGGCGGGCAGCAGCAGCGCGTCGGCCTGGCCCGCGCCCTGGTCGTGCGGCCCAAGGTGCTGCTGATGGACGAGCCTCTGTCCAATCTGGACGCCAAGCTGCGCGTCGAGCTGCGGCGCGACATCCGGTCGCTGCAGCAGTCGCTGGACATCACCACCGTGTATGTGACGCACGACCAGGAGGAGGCCTTGTCGATCTCCGACCAGGTCTGCGTGATGTACGACGGCGTGGTGCAGCAGGTCGACACGCCCTGGGCCATCTACACGCGGCCCACCAACCGCTTCGTGGCCACCTTCGTCGGCAGCAACAACTTCGTACCGGCCGGCGCGGCCGGCGCGGGCCGGGCCCAGTTGCTGGGCCAGACACTGGCGCTGCCGAGCACGGTAGCGCGCGCGTCTGTCGAGGGCATGGTCGCCGCGGTCCGGCCCGAGAAGGTGCTCGTCGAGCGGCCGCTCGACGAGCCGGGCGTGCAGGTGGCCGCCACGGTGCGGCAGGCCATGTTCGCAGGGCGCGAGCTGCAACTCACGGTCGAGGTCGACGGCCACGGCCGGCTCGACGCGCTCACCGAACCGAGCGAGGCAATGATGGCCCGTCGCCCAGGCGATCGGGTGACGGTCGGCATCAGGGCTCGCGACCTGGTCTACTTCGCGCCCGGCGACACCGGCGCGCGTCTCTCATGAGCACGCCGGGCGCAGCTCCCCCTGCGCGGCCACGCGGGCGCTTCGACGCCGACTTCTGGTCGGTGATCATGGTGGCGTCGCTGGTGATCGTGTCGGTGGTTCTCGTGTGGCCGATCCTGCAGGTGCTGCGGCTGGGCATCTTCGACCCCGAGTCGCAGCAACTGTCCGGCGCCGGCTACGTGAAGCTGCTGACCCACCCCTACTACCTGGGCGCGCTCTGGAACACGCTGATGGTGGGCGTAGGCGGCATGCTCGGCGCGTGCCTGATCGGGGTGCCGCTGGCCTATTGCACGGCGCGCTACGTCGTGAAGGGGCGCGGCGTGATCGCCACGCTGGCGGTCATGGCGCTGGTCTCGCCGCCCTTCATCGGCGCCTACTCGTGGATCGTCGTGCTCGGCAACAACGGCTGGCTGACGCACGCAGATGCGGGACCTGGGCGTCACGCTGCCGACCATCTACGGCGCCTTCGGCATCATCCTGGTGTTCAGCCTGAAGTTCTTCCCCTTCGTCTACCTGATGACGGAAAGCGCGCTGCGCAACGTCAACCGCTCCTTCGAGGAAGCCGCCGAGAACCTGGGCTGCACGCCGCTGCAGCGCTTCTTCAAGGTGACGCTGCCGCTGGTGTTCCCGGCCATAAGTTCCGGCGCCATCCTTTGCTTCGTGCTGTCGATCGCCGACTTCGGCACGCCGTCGATCATCGGCCGCGACTTTCGCACCCTGTCCACGCTGGCCTACAACCAGTACACGTCCGAGATGGGCGGCACGCCGACCATGGCCGTGAGCATCTCGATGCTGATGATCGTGATCTCGATGATGGCCGTGATGCTGCAGCGCCACCTGATCGGCAAGCGCCGCTACGCCGGATCGCTGACAAGCCGCGCCGTGCAGGAGCCGATCCGAGGCGCGTACTCGGCGGCGGTGCATACCCTGTGCTACGGCGTCATCGCGCTGGCCACGCTGCCGATCGCGGTGGTGATCTATACCTCGTTCCTGCAGACCCAGGGCCCGGTATTCAGCGGCGGGTTCGGCCTGAACAGCTATGCGCGCGTCATCAACGAGGTACCCGACGTGGTGCTGAACACCTTCAGCTTCTCGCTGATCGCCACATTGCTGATCACGCTGGTGGGCGGGCTCATGTCCTACATCATCGTTCGACGCGAGTCGCGCTGGGCCGGTTTCCTGGACTCGGTCCTGATGGTGCCCTACGTGGTACCCGGCGTCGTGATGGCCATCGGCTTTCTGCTCACCTTCAACAAGCCGCCGCTCGACCTGGTCGGCACGGCCGCCATCATCGTGCTGATCCTGTTCATCCGGCGCCTGCCCTACGGCGTGCGCGCGACGAGTGCGGTGCTGCGACAGATCAAGCCGTCGATCGAGGAGGCGGCCATCGGCCTCGGCGCGTCGCCGGCGAAGGCCTTCTTCACGGTGACCGTGCCGCTGATGCTGCCGGGCATCGTTGCCGGCGCGATGATGAGCTTCATCACCGCCATCAACGAGCTGTCGTCGACGCTGCTGCTCTACACCGCGCGCACGACGACGATGCCGGTCAAGGTCTACAGCGCCGTACTCGACGGCGAGTTCGGTATTGCGGCCGCGCTGTCGACCCTGCTGCTGTTGAGTTCGGGGCTGTGCGTGTACGTCGTCCTGCGCTTCTCACAGGCGAAGGAAAGCGCCTTCGTCTGAGTGAAGATTCAATGGCTCGTTGCCGACGCGGCCGGACCGGCTGCTACCGATGCGTCGCCAGGCGCGCCGCCCAGCGCTACAGTGGGGCGTCATCCGAATCCCTCCGCAGCGCCATGAACGCCCGATCCGCACCGCGCCACTGCAACACCCGCGCGCTCATCACCGGTGGTACCCAGGGCCTGGGGCTGGCGGTGGCGCGCCGGCTGGCGCGCGAGGGCGCCGCCGGCATCGTCATCAGCGGCCGGCGCGCAGCGCTCGGCGAGGCGGCGGCGGCCGAAGTGCGTGAACTGGGCAGCGAATGCCACTATGTGCAGGCCGACGTCGGCGTGGCCGACGACTGCCGTCGCCTGGTCCACGAATCGCTGGGCCGCCTGGGCAGCCTCAACGCCCTGCTCAACTCCGCGGCCACCACCGACCGCGGCACGCTGCTCGACACCTCGCTCGAGATGTGGCAGCAGCAGATGGACATCAACGCGCGCGGGCCCTTCCTGCTGATGCAGGGGCTGGTGCGGCACCTGCTCGAGCGCGGCACGCCGGGGTCGATCGTGAACGTGCTGTCGCAGTCGGCGCATTGCGGGCAATCGTTCCTGGTGCCGTATTCGGCGTCCAAGGCAACGCTGGCCAACCTGACCAAGAACGTGGCGCAGTCGTATCGCGCACAGCGCATCCGCTGCAACGGCGTGATGGCCGGCTGGATGGACACCCCCGGCGAGGCGGCGATCCAGAAGAAGGCACACGGCGCACCCGACGACTGGCTGGCCAAGGCCGAGGCGTCGCGGCCGATGGGCCAACTCGCCAAGCCCGACGAACTGGCCGGCCTGATCAGCTACATGCTCAGCCCCGAGTCGGGCGTGATGACCGGCGCGCTGGTCGACTACGACCAATGGGTGCCCGGCGCCCAACCCGAATAGCTTTGCCCAACCGAGGAGATCCCATATGAAGAACGTCGCCGTCTTCGGCGCCGGCCGTATCGGCCGCATCCACGCGACCAACGTCGCGGCCCTGCCCGGCGTGAGCCTGAAGTTCGTCTGCGACCCGGTGGCCGACAGCGCCGCGGCACTGGCCGCGCAGCTCGGCGCCAAGGTCTCGACGCCCGAAGCGGTGCTGGCCGACGCGGCAATACGACGCCGTCGTCATCGCCTCGCCGACCGACACGCACAGCGACCTGATCCGCCAGGCCGCGGCGGCGGGCAAGCACATCTTCTGCGAAAAGCCGATCGATCTCTCGGTGCCGCGCGCGGTGGAATGCGCGGCCGCCGTCAAGGCCGCCGGCGTGGCCTGCATGCTCGGCTTCCAGCGCCGCTTCGATCCGACCTTCGCCGAAGCTGCGGCGCGGCTGGCACGCGGCGAGATCGGCACGCCCGAGATGCTGGTGGTGACGAGCCGCGACCCCGGCGCGCCGCCGCCCGCCTACCTCAAGGGCTCCGGCGGCATCTTCCGCGACATGCTGATCCACGACTTCGACATCTTCCGCTGGATCCTGTGCACGGACATCGGCGATGGCGGCGACCGCGCCGAGACGCTGCATGCCACCGGCTCGGTGCTGGTCGACCCCGAGATCGCCAAGGTGCCCGACATCGATTCGAGCGCGGTGACGATCCGCACCAGGAAGGGCCGGCTGTGCCAGATCAACACCAGCCGGCGCGCGGCCTACGGCTACGACCAGCGCTTCGAGGTGCTGGGCTCGGCCGGCCTGCTGCAATGCGGCAACCACCGCCCGACCGAGGTCACGCAGCTCGACACCGACAACGTGCGCGTCGACAAGCCCGAGCATTTCTTCCTGCAGCGCTACCGCGAGGCCTATCGGCTGGAGCTGGCCCATTTCTTCGACTGCCTGCAAACGGGCCAGGCCTTCCGCACCACGATCGCCGACGGCGTCGAGGCGCAGAAGCTCGCCGACGCGGCGGCGCAGTCGCTGCAGAGCGGCAAGGTGGTGACGCTGTGACCTCGACGGCCGAGTCGACCGTGAACGTCGGCATCGCCGGCCTGGGCCGCATGGGCCAGCGCCACGCCGCGCAGCTCGCGCTGCGCACGCCGGGGGCGCGCCTGGTGGCGGCCTGTAGCCCCATCGAGGCCGAGCGCCACTGGGCGCGCGACACACTCGGCGTCACCGCGCTCTACGACGACTACGCCGCGCTGCTGCGCGACCCGCTGGTGCAGGCCGTGGCCATCGTCACGCCGACCACGCTGCACGCCGAACAGGCCATCGCCGCGCTCGAGGCCGGCAAGCATGTTTTCGTCGAGAAGCCGCTGGCACTGGACGTGGCCAGCTGCGAACGCGTCGAAGCGGTCGCACGCAGGCACCCGCAACTGGTCGCGATGGTCGGCTTCGTGCGCCGCTTCGACCGCGACTACCTGGAGGCCAAGGCGCAGATCGACGCTGGCCGCATCGGTCGCCCGTTCCTGATCCGCTCGCAGACCTGCGACAAGAACGACCCCGACGGCTTCTTCGTGCGCTTCGCGCCGACCTCGGGCGGCATCTTCATGGACTGCAGCGTGCACGACATCGACGTCGCGCGCTGGATGCTCGGCAATCCAAAGGTCGAACGCGTGTTCGCCACCGGCACGATCGCGCTGCACCCCGACCTGGCCGATTGCGGCGACGTCGACAACGGTCTGGCGATCGTCGAGTTCGAAGGCGGCGCGCGGGCGCAGTTCTACGCCAGCCGCACCCAGGCGCACGGCAACGACATCCACACCGAGGTCATCGGCACGGCGGGCAGCATCGGCGTCGGCGATGGCGCCCGCTGCGACCGTGTGCAGAGCCGCGACGCCGCCGGCGTACACCATCGCGTGCTGGCCGATTTCATCGAGCGCTTCGACGACGCCTTCCAGCGCGAGATGGCCGCCTTCGTCGCCGCCTGCCTGGGCGCGGCCCCCGTGCCGCTGACCCTGAGCGACGCCACCGAGGCCACGCGCATCGGCGTGGCGATCACGACGTCGTTGAAGAGCGGGCAGGTCGAGAACGTGTGACGCGCCGCAGCGCGGCGATCTCAGAAGCCCTTCTTGGCCACCTTGTCGTGCGTGCCCGGCACCAGCATCAACGCCGCCGAACCGTAATAGCCGTGGTACTCGGCGACCATTTCGCCCTTGATGATCACGGGGTCGGTGGCGACGAGCTGGCGCGCGGCCTCGATGTCGGCAACGGCCAGGATGAACAGGCCGCGCCAGCCGTCGACACCGTCGAAGGGGCCGGCCAGCGCCAGCTTGCCTTCGTTGGACAGCCGTGTCATGTTGGCGAAGTGGCCCTTGTACATCTCGTCGCGCTCGGCGCCGGCGGGCAGCTTGTTCGGGCCGGTCTTGAGCACGACCAGCACGTACTTGCGCATGCCGTAGTCGTCGGCGCCCACCGACCGCGCCAGTTCGGCGTCGTAGCCCGGCTTGGGGGCGTCCGCCGCAACCTGCGACAGCGACAACGTGGGCGTCAGGAGCAACGATGCACAGGTCAACAGCGACGCGAGCTTGGTCATGGGATGGCACCTCCGTAGCAGGCCTGCCGATGCTATACCGCGAGGCGGCCGCCGGCGCGGTAGGCTTGCCCGGTCGCCCATTCGCAAACGCACGCCGATCGAACCATGCTGCACCTGCTCGACAACATCGCCTGGCACACGCTGTCCGGGCCGCAGGCCGCCTACGCCACCGGCACCGACCATGCGCGGCGCTACGCGCCCGGGTTCTCGCCCATCGTCGGTTTTGCCGACGCCGAGCAACCCGACTTCGCGGCCCTGGCACCCTATTGCCATGCCGGCGAGCACTTCTATTGCGACGGCTGGTCGGGCGCCGCGCCGGCGGGCTGGCGCATCGACGCCGACGCCACGATGTACAAGATGATCTGGGACGGCGCCACGCCCGAGGCCGACGAGGCCCCCGAGGCGGTTCGCCTGGGTCCGCAGCATGCGGCGCAGGCGCTCGCACTGGCCACGCTGACCAAGCCCGGGCCCTTCGGGCTGCGCACCCTCGAACTTGGCGAGTATTTCGGCTGCTTCGACGGCGGGCGCCTGATGGCGATGGCCGGCGAGCGCATGGCGGCGGGCTCGCTGCGCGAGATCAGCGGCGTGTGCACGCACCCGGACTTCCAGGGTCGCGGCCTGGCGCGAAAGTTGATGCACAAACTGATACGGCGCCAGGTGGCGCGCGGCGAGACCCCCTTCCTGCACGTGATGCGCAGCAACGACGCCGCCCACCGGCTCTACCTGCGCATGGGCTTTCGCGACTACCGCGAATCGGTGGTGCGCGTGGTTTCACCCTGCTGAAGGCCGGCCGGCACGGGGCCACTACGCCGCCATGACCGTCCTCGAAGGCACGCTGATCCGCCTGCGGCCCCTGGTGGCGGCCGACGCCTGCGCGGTCGTGGCGGCCGCCGCCGACGGCGAGCTCTGGAAGCTGCCGTTCACGGTCGTGCCCTCGGCGCAGACCGTCGACGCCTACATCGCGCGCGCCTTGCAGGGCCAGGCGGCGGGCACCGTGCTGCCCTTTGCCATCGAGCGGCGCGACACCGGCGGCGTGATCGGCTCGACCCGGTTCTGGAAGATCGACCGCGAGCACCGCAAGCTCGAGATCGGCAGCACCTGGTTCGCCGCATCGTGGCAGGGCACCCACGCCAACCCGGAAGCCAAGTGGCTGATGCTGCGGCACGCCTTCGAAGACCTTGGCTGCGTGCGCGTGCAACTGACCACCGACGTGCTCAACCAGCGCTCACGCCGGGCGATCCTCAAGCTCGGCGCGGTCGAGGAAGGCATCATCCGCAACGAGCGCATCATGCCCGGACGGCCGCAAGCGCGACTCGGTGCGCTACAGCATCATCGACGACGAGTGGCCCGTGGTGCGCGAACGACTCGAGTCGCGGCTGCGATCGCCGTCGCACTGAACAGGAGACCCTGCGATGCCGTTGACAAGCCACACCTGCAAGACCCTGCTGCTCGGGCTGTGCGCCAGCGCCGGCGTGGCGGCGTCGGCGGCGCCCTGCGATGGGCCGGCGCATCGCGAGTTCGACTTCTGGCTCGGCCAATGGCAGGTGCATACCCCGGCGGGCCAACTCGCCGGCAACAACCGCATCGAGCGCGAGTACGGCGGCTGCGTCGTGCACGAGCGCTACACCACGGGGCGCGGCTACAGCGGCGAGAGCCTCAATATCTACGATGCCTCGCGCAAGCGCTGGCACCAGACCTGGGTCGACAGCGCCGGCACGCTGCTGCGGCTCGAGGGCGGATTGCGCGAGGGCTCGATGGTCCTCGAAGGGCCCGCCGTCGACGCGCAGGGGCGACCGATCGCACACCGCATCCGCTGGACACCCAACGCCGACGGCAGCGTGCGCCAGCTCTGGGAAACCACCGATGCCGCGGGCCAGTGGCGCACGACGTTCGAGGGCCTGTACACACGCCCCTGACTTGCCCCGGCCGCGCCGCGGCGCCTACCATCGGGCGGTCGTGCCCGGACGGCGCGGTGCATCCATGACGGACCCAAGGAGCCCCCCATGCAACTCGGTGCATTCTCCATCAGCCTGGCCGTCAAGGACATCGCGGCCTCGCAAGGCCTTCTACGAGAAGTTCGGCTTCAAGGTCTTCGGCGGCGATGCCGCGCAGAACTGGCTGATCCTGAAGAACGGCGATCACGTCATCGGCCTGTTCCAGGGCATGTTCGACAAGAACATGCTGACCTTCAACCCGGGCTGGGACCAGGATGCGAAGCCGCTGGACAGCTTCACCGACGTGCGCGAACTGCAGCGGCAGTTGAAGACGCAGGGCGTGGTGCTTGCGACCGAGGCCGATGAGAAGCCACGCAGGGCCCGGCGAGCTTCATGGTGATCGACCCCGACGGCAACCCGATCCTCGTCGATCAGCACCGCTAGCGACGCGGTCGTGCGTGCTGCCCGGTCGCGCGCTCAGACCGAGCGCGTGATGCCGCCGTCGACGCGCAGGTTCTGGCCGGTGATGTAGCCGGCGCCGTCGGAGGCGAGGAAGGCGATCACGCCGGCGATCTCCTCGGTCTTGCCGTAGCGCTGCATCGGGATGCGGTCGCGGAACTCCGCCTTCTCCGGCAGGCTGTCGATGAAGCCGGGCAGCACGTTGTTCATGCGGATGTTGTCGGCGGCGTACTTGTCGGCGAACAGCTTGGTGAAGGCCGCCAGGCCGGCGCGGAACACGCCCGAGGTCGGGAACACCGGGTCGGGCTCGAACGCGGCGAAGGTCGAGATGTTGACGATCGCGCCGGACTTCTGCGCCTGCATGATCGGCGTCACCAGCCGCGTCGGCCGCACCACGTTGAGGAAGTAGACCTCCATGCCCCGGTGCCAGTCCTCGTCGGTCAGCTCGAGCACCGGCGCGCGCGGGCCGTGGCCGGCGCTGTTGACCAGCACGTCGATGCGGCCCCAGCGCGCCATCGCCCGGTCGACCAGGCGCTTCAGGTCGTCGTTCGACTGGTTCGAGCCGGTCACGCCGAGGCCGCCGAGTTCCTCGGCCAGCGCCTCGCCCTTGCCCGACGACGACAGGATCGCGACCTTGAAGCCGTCCGCCGCCAGCTTGCGCGCCGCGCCGGCGCCCATGCCGCTGCCGCCGGCGGTGACGATGGCGACCTTTTCTGGAGTCATGTGGATTGCTTTCGAGTGGCTATGTCGGTCAGCGCGCTGGCCAGACGCCGAATGACGCCGGGCGCATGCGCCGGATCGAGCCAGCGTAGCACCACCACCGCGTCGAGCGCCGGGTCGACCCACACGGTCTGCCCGCCGGCGCCGAGCATGAAGACCGCCTGCGCCGAGGCGCCGGGGAAGGCGCGGCCCTCGGGATTGAGCCACAGCAGCCGGCCATAGAACGGCGCCACGGCGCAGGGCGTGCGCATGCGCTCGAGCCAGGCGCGCGAGACCAACTGCCGGCCCGCGCCGCGACCGCCGTCGAGCAGCAGCTGGCCGATGCGCACCTGGTCACGCGCGCAGATCGAGACGCCGCCGCCCCAATGCGTGCCGCCGGGC
>CAVUEP010000054.1:0-19205 GCA_963740395.1 uncultured beta proteobacterium | reverse complement strand
CTCTTCCTCGGTTGGCGGAGCCTGCAGGTGATCCTGGGGACCGATCCCTTGCTTCACGAGGGCCTGCTGGTCCTCCTGTCCTCGGGAGACCTCCCGATGGTGTCCAGGTATGCGCAGGCCCCCATCCCCATGGGTGGTGCCCAAGCCTGGCTGCCCCTCACCCCTCCTTCGCCCCCAGCCCCCCAGGAGCCTGAACCATGAGTCTGCTTGTCTGCCGGAAGCGTGGCCTTCGATGATCTGGAAACCCCCTTTGGCCGAAAAGATCACGCCCTGGGCGGGTCTGCCACCTACTTCTCGCTGAGTGCCAGCCGCTTTCATCCCGTGCGGATCGTGGCAGTGGTGGGTGAGGACTTCAGGGCCTGAGCAGATGCAGGCCTTCGATCGCCGCCCCATCGACCTGACGGGGTTGGCCCGGGTGAAGGGCCTCAGCTTCCACTGGAAGGGGTCCTACGGCTATGACCTCAACGAGGTCAAGACCCTCGCGACCGACCTGAACGTGTTCGCCGATTTCCGTCCGGACCTGCCCCCTGCCTACCGCGAGTCCCAGTACCTTTTCCTGGGGAACATCGATCCGGTCCTCCAGCTGGATGTGGTGCGGCAGATGGCCGCCCGCCCCAAGTGGATAGCCCTCGGCACCGTGCCGCCGAGCGAGACCGCCACCATGGTGTTGATGGCGAGCGCCGAGCCCACGACGAGCCCGAGCCAGACGTTGTCCTTCCACAGCCAGGCCACCACGCCGAGCAGGATCCCGAGCACGATGCCGTTGAGCACGCCGACCTTGATCTCCTGGAGCCAGACCCGCACCACCTCGAACGGTTTGACGATGCCCAGGGAGAGTTCGCGCATGCTGACCGCGACAGCCTGATTGCCCGAGCAGCCACTCATGTCCGAGACGATCGGCAAGAACACCGCCAGAGCAATCGCCGCGCTGAGCGTGTCGAAGTAGAGGGCGATGACGCTGGCCGCGGCGATGTTGAGCACGATGTTCAGGCTGAGCCAGGACAGGCGCCTTCCCGCACGCGTCAGCACCGGCAGCGAGCGGATCTCGTCGCCGCCGATGATGCCCTTGGACTTGGCGTATTCCGACTGCGCCCGGTTCGCGATGGCCTCCACCACCTCGTCGCGCCCCACCACCCCGACCAGCCCCTGCCGTTCGTCGACGACCGGCACCGCCTGGAAGTCATGGCGATCGAAGAAGGTTTCCAGTTCGTCGAGTGTCGCTTCGGCACGCACGAAGAGAGACGACTTGAGTATCGAGGCCAGCGCGGTGGTCCTCCGCGCGAGGACCAGGTCGCGCAGGTCCAGCACGCCGATGAGCTTGCCCGATGTGGATACCGCGTACACATGCGCATCATGTTCGGAGTCATCGCGCTCATCCGCGCGCTTGCTCAAGTCGTCGATGACGTCGCCGACAAGCGCGGTCTCGCGGTAGGCGAGGTAGTCGGTCGACATCAGGCCGCCGGCGACGTCCGGGTCGTAACGGATCAGGCGCCGCACATGCGCCGCGTCTTCCGGGGTCATTTCGGCAAGGATCGCCGCGGCGTCGTCTTCGTGCATGTCCGCGATCACGTCGACCTGATCGTCGATGTCCATCTCGCTCAGGATCGACGCTGCCTGCTTGGCCGGGAGCCGCTCGATCATGTCGGACGCGTGCTCGTCGGGAATCTCCTCGATCAGGTCGGCCGCCTCTTCGGGAGACAGCGTGGTCAGGACCCTTTCGCGATCCTCCGGCGCAAGGCGAAGGAGCGCGCGAAACGCTTCACTCGGGCCGATGCGGTCGACGTAGGCTTCCAATGCCTTGGCATCCCCGACGGAGGCGAGCTGCGCGAGCGCCTTCCACGGTTCCTGCGCCTGCTCCTCCAACTCGGTTTCAGGTTCCGTCTGCATCGCTCTTGCTCCCGCGAATCGGTTGCGCCATCTGCAACACGCTTGTTCGTGTTCAGTATGAACGGTTGCGAAATGATGGCCCTGTCGTGACCCGCTGAACGCGCTCGCTAAACTGCCCGCCTTGCCGCCCATTCCCGGGCCGCCCGTGCCGACATGACCCTCGACCTCTTCACGCCCGAACCGCCCCCGCCCGCCAACGACGACGCCATCACGCTGGCGCACTACGCCGAGCGGGCCTACCTGCGAATACGCGCTGTCGGTCGTCAAGGGCCGCGCGCTGCCCGACGTCTGCGACGGCCAGAAGCCGGTGCAGCGGCGCATCCTGTACGCGATGCAGCGCATGGGCCTGGCCTTCGGCGCCAGCGCCGGCGGGCCCAAGGCGGTCAAGAGCGCGCGCGTGGTCGGCGACGTGCTCGGCCGCTACCACCCGCACAGCGACCAGGCGGCGTACGACGCGATGGTGCGCATGGCGCAGGATTTCGCGCTGCGCTACCCGCTGGTCGACGGCCAGGGCAATTTCGGCAGCCGCGACGGCGACGGCGCCGCGGCGATGCGCTACACCGAGGCGCGGCTGGCGCCGATCGCGCGTCTGCTGCTCGACGAGATCGACGAAGGCACCGTCGACTTCACGCCCAACTACGACGGCAGCACCGAGGAGCCCAAGCTGTTGCCGGCGCGACTGCCGTTCGTGCTCCTCAATGGCGCCTCGGGCATCGCCGTGGGCCTGGCCACCGAAGTGCCGAGCCACAACCTGCGCGAGGTTGCGGCCGCGGCGGTGGCGCTGCTGAAGAACGACAAGTTGTCCGACGACGAGCTGTACGCGCTGCTGCCCGGCCCCGACTATCCCGGCGGCGGCCAGATCATCAGTGCCGAGGCCGAGATCCGCGAGGCCTACCGCACCGGAAGAGGCAGCCTGAAGGTGCGCGCTCGCTGGACGATCGAAGACCTGGCGCGCGGCCAGTGGCAGCTGGTGGTGCAGCAGTTGCCGCCGGGCACCAGCGCGCAGAAGGTGCTCGAAGAGATCGAGGAGCTGACCAACCCGAAAGTGCGAGCCGGCAAGAAGGCGCTCAGCAGCGAACAGGTGCAATTGAAGGCCACGGTGCTGGCGGTGCTCGACGCGGTGCGCGACGAGTCGAGCAAGGACGCGGCGGTGCGCCTGGTGTTCGAGCCCAAGAGCCGCACCATCGGCCAGCAGGACCTGATCAACACCTTGCTCGCGCACACCAGCCTGGAATCGAGCGCGCCGGTGAACCTGACGATGGTCGGCCGCGACGGCCGGCCGACGCAGAAGAGCCTGCGCCAGATGCTCGCCGAATGGCTCGACTTCCGCCAGGCCACGCTCAAGCGTCGTACCGAGCACCGCCTGGCCAAGGTGCTCGACCGCGCGCATGTGCTCGAGGGGCGGCAGCTGGTGCTGCTCAATATCGACGAGGTGATCCGCATCATCCGCGCCGCCGACGAGCCCAAGCCGGCCTTGATTGCGCGCTTCAAGCTGAGCGACCGGCAGGCCGAGGACATCCTCGAGATCCGCCTGCGCCAACTGGCGCGGCTCGAAGCGATCAAGATCGAGCAGGAGCTGAAGTCGCTGCGCGACGAACAGCGCAAGCTCGAGGAGATCCTGGGCAGCGCGGCGGCGCTCAAGCGCACGGTGGTCAAGGAGATCGAGGCCGACGCCAAGCAGTTCGGCGACGAGCGGCGCACCGTGTTGCAGGCCGACAAGCGCGCGGTGGCCGAAGTGAAGGTCGATCGACGAACCGGTGACGGTGGTCGTCAGCCTCAAGGGCTGGGTGAGGGCGCTCAAGGGCCACGAGGTGGAGTTGCAGTCGCTGGCGTTCAAGGCTGGCGACGGGCTCTACGGCGCCTTCCCGTGCCGAAGCGTCGACACGCTGGTCGTCATCGGCAGCAATGGCCGCGTCTACAGCGTGGCGGCGGCCGGGCTGCCCGGCGGGCGCGGGGACGGTGTGCCGGTGACGTCGTTGATCGACCTCGAGACCGGCACGCAGCCGGCGCATTACGTGGCCGGCGCGGCCGATGCGCTGCTGCTGTTGGCGCACACCGGCGGCTTTGGCCTGTTGGCGCAGATCGGCGACCTGCTCAGCCGCCAGCGCGGTGGCAAGACCTTCCTCACGCTCGAGGCCGGCGAACACCTGCTGCCGCCGGCGCCGGTGGCCGCGGCACACCAGCGCGTGGCCTGCCTGTCGCTGTCGGGGCGCCTGCTGGTGTTCGCACTGACTGAGCTGAAGCGCCAGGCCAACGGCGGCCGCGGCCTGACGCTGATGGACGTGGACGCCAAGGACCCGCTGCTGTCGGTGGCGACGTTGGCCGACACCCTGACCGTGCACGGCAGCGGCCGTGCCGGCAAGGCCAAGCAGGAAGACCTGCGCGGCGACAAGCTGGCCGCGCATGAAGGCAAGCGCGCGCGCAAGGGGCGCAAGGTCGAGGGCTTGATCCGGGCGCTGCGCTTGGTGGGGTAGACCGGATGAGCACGACGGTACCGGGCCCTGACGGCAAGCCGCGCTGCCACTGGTGCGCTGCGGCGCCCGAGTTCTTCGCCTACCACGACACCGAGTGGGGCTTCCCGGTCGACGACGACCGGCGGCTGTTCGAGAAGCTCTGCCTGGAGGGCTTCCAGTCGGGCCTGAGCTGGCGCACCATTCTTGCCAAACGCGAGAATTTCAGGGCGGCCTTCCATAATTTTGAGTTCGAGCGCATGGCCCGCTACACAGGTCGCGACGTCGAGCGCTTGCTGGGCGACGCGGGCATCGTGCGCCATCGCGGCAAGATCGAAGCGGTGATCCACAACGCCAGGCAGGCGCGGGAGCTGGTCCAGCGCGAAGGCTCGCTGGCGGCGTATTTCTGGCGCTTCGAGCCCGCGGCGAACGAGTTGGCGCCGCCGCAGACGGCATCCACATCCGCGCAATCGATCGCCTTGTCGAAGGACCTGAAGAAGCAGGGCTGGAAATTCGTCGGACCGACGACGGTGTATGCCTTCATGCAGGCGATGGGACTGATCAACGACCACGTCGACGACTGCGTGATCCGCGCCAAGGCCGATAAGGCACGTGCCGCATTCCGGCGACCCGGGCGTTGACTTCCCGTCGCGAACCATTGGCCACGGCTGGTCTGCCTTGAGGCACACTCAGTGCCGCCGAGGACCGAGGAGGTAGCAATGAATCGCAGACAGTGGCTGGCGCAGACCGGCGCTTTGGGGATGGCAGCGTCGCTGCCGGGAATGTCGTTCGCGCAGGGCAGCGGCCCGCTGCACCTGGTCGTGCCGGTGCCGCCCGGCGGCTCGGTCGACCTGGCCGGGCGGCTGATCGCCGAACACCTGCCGCGCACGCTCAAGCAGTCGGTGGTGGTCGAAAACAAGCCCGGCGCGTCGGGCTCGATCGCGGCCACCGGCGTGGCGCGCGCCGCGGGTGACGCGAACCAGTTGATGCTGGTGTTCGACTCGCATGTCACCAACCCGCTCGTGTACCCGCAGCTGCCCTACACGCTCAACGACTTCACGCCGATCTCGCGTCTATTGAGCTTTCCGCTGGTGTTCGCGGTACCGGCCAGCCTGCCGGCCAACAACATCGCCGAGTTCATCGCCCTGGCGCGCAAGAAGCCGGGCGCGCTGAATGTCTCCTCGGCCGGCCTGGGCACGCTGAACCACCTGGCCGCCGAGCTGTTCAAGATGAAGACGCGCACGCACATCGTGCACATCCCGTACCGCGGCGGCGTGCCAGCGCTGCAGGCGGTGATGAACGACGAGGTGCAGCTGTTCATGGGCAGCTGGGTGGCGATCGGCCCGCATGTGAAGAGCGGGCGCGTCAAGGCGCTGGCCGTGACGTCGGCCAAGCGCTACTCGGTGGCGCCTGAGATTCCGACGCTGGCTGAGTCCGGTGTCGCCGGCTTCGATGTCTCGACCTGGATCGGTGCCGTGGGGCCGGCGCGCATCGGGGCGCCGCGTCAGCAGGCCCTGCGCGCGGCATTGATCGAAGCCCTGGGCCAGCCGCAAGTGCGCCAGATCCTTGCCACGCAGGGTCTCGAGTGGGTGGGCAGCACGTCGGCCGAGTTCGAGGCCTTCATCGCGGCCGAGGGGCGGCGCTGGAGCGACCTCGTGATCGAGCAGAAGCTGACCTTGGGCTAGCGCCAGACGACGAGGGCCTTGGTGGCCCTCGCAACAGATTTGCCGATCGCGCTTCGCGTGGCGCGGCGCACGGCCTAAACTAGTCGCCCATCGGGGCCGAGACCCGGCCCGCGGCAGGAGACGAGCCATCGTGCAGCCCACCAACGTGGCCGATCCGGCGTACTTTCACAAGGTCGTCGATTGTCAATGGGCCTGCCCCGCGCACACCCCCGTTCCCGAGTACATCCGCCTGATCGCGCAGGGTCGCTACAGCGACGCCTACATGGTCAACTGGGAATCCAACGTGTTCCCGGGCATCCTGGGCCGCACCTGCGACCGGCCCTGCGAGCCGGCCTGCCGCCGCGGGCGGGTCGAGGAAGAAAATACCGAGAAGCCTGAACCGGTCGCGATCTGCCGCCTGAAGCGCGTTGCCGCCGACCACAAGGACGACATCACGTCGCGCCTGCCCAAGGCGCGCGCCGCCAATGGCAAGCGCATCGCCTGCATCGGCGCCGGGCCGGCGTCACTGACCGTGGCGCGCGATCTGGCGCCGCTGGGCTACGAAGTGACGGTGTTCGACGCCGAAGCCAAGCCGGGCGGCTTCATGCGCACCCAGGTGCCGCGCTTTCGCCTGCCAGAGTCCGTGATCGACGAGGAGTGCGGCTACATCATTCGCGACAACGTCAAGTTCCGCAGCGGCGCGCGCGTCGACTCGATGAAGGCATTGCTGGCCGAAGGCTGGGACGCGGTCTTCGTCGGCTGCGGCGCGCCGCGCGGGCGCGACCTGGACCTGCCCGGGCGGACTGAAGCCGCGGAGCACATCAAGCTCGGCATCGACTGGCTGGCCTCGGTGTCGTTCGGCCATGTCACCTCGGTCAAGCCGCGGGTCATCGTGCTCGGCGGCGGCAACACGGCGATGGACTGCTGCCGCTCGGCGCGGCGGCTGGGCGCGCACGACGTCAAGGTGGTCGTGCGCTCGGGTTTCGAGGAGATGAAGGCCTCGCCCTGGGAGAAGGAAGACGCGATGCACGAGGGCATCCCGATCGTCAACTTCCATGTGCCCAAGGCCTTCGTCCACGAAGGCGGCGTGCTCAAGGGCATGAGCTTCGAGATCGTCGAGGCGGTCTACGACGCCAAGGGCCGGCGCAGCCTGAAGCCCACCGGCGCGCCCGATGCGTTCCTCGAATGCGACGAGGTGCTGATCGCGGTCGGCCAGGAGAACGCCTTCCCCTGGATCGAGCGCGACAGCGGCATCGACTTCGACCAGTGGGGCCTGCCGGTGCTCGACGCAGCGACGATGCGCAGCAGCCACGAGCGCGTGTTCTTCGGCGGCGACGCGGCGTTCGGCCCGAAGAACATCATCTGGGCGGTGGCCCACGGCCACGAGGCTGCGGTGTCGATCGACCGTCAGCTGTGTGGCCAGGACATCGCCACCCGGCCGGCGCCGCAGGTCAAGCTGCGCTCGCAGAAGATGGGCATCCACGAGTGGAGCTACGACAACGCGATCAGCAACGACCTGCGCTTCAAGGTGCCCTGGACCAAGGCCGAGATCGCGCTGGCCAGCATCAAGGTCGAGGTCGAACTCGGGTTCGACGCCGCCACCGCATTCAAGGAGACCCAGCGCTGCCTGAACTGCGATGTGCAGACGGTGTTTGCCGACAAGCTGTGCATCGAGTGCGACGCCTGTGTCGACATCTGCCCGATGGACTGCATCAGCTTCACGGAGAACGGCGACGAGGCCGAGTTGCGCACCCGCCTGCAGGCACCGGCCACGAACACGACGCAGGACCTGTATGTCAGCGGCCCGCTGAAGACGGCCCGCGTGATGGTCAAGGACGAAGACGTCTGCCTGCACTGCGGCCTGTGCGCCGAGCGCTGCCCGACCGGGGCCTGGGACATGAAGAAGTTCCTGCTCGAGATGACGCTTGCCGGGCCGGCATGCCGCGATCAGCCGAAGTCGGCGAATGTGGTGATGGAGGTGGCGGCGAAATGATGTTGCGTGCTCGTTGTCGTGCACTGGTCTGTACGGGGCCGCAGGGCGGCGGGGCGCCGGGGCTCATGCTGGGGTACCAGAAATCGCCCCGGCGCCCCGCCGCCCTCGCGCCAGTCGAAAGGTCGGGCTTACCCACATTCGAACGCCACTCTGCAGGCAGCGCGGCGTGGGGTGCGCGGGACGGCCGATTTCTGGGACCCCAGCATGAGGCCGGCCTGCGCACCCCACGCCGCGCCGCGCAACACATCGCACGATTGCACCGGGAGACCACGCAATGAAGCGACTCGAAGCCATCAACGACTTCGTCGTCAAGTTCGCCAACGTCAACGGCTCGGGCTCGGCGTCGGCCAACGAATTGTTTGCCAAGGCGATCCTGCGCATGGGCGTGCCCGTCAGCCCGCGCAACATCTTCCCGAGCAACATCCAGGGCCTGCCGACCTGGTACGAGGTGCGAGTGTCAGAGCGCGGTTGGCTGGGCCGGCGCGGCGGCATCGACATGATGGTGGCGATGAACCCGCAGACCTGGGACGCCGACCTGCGCGAGCTCGAACCCGGCGGCTACCTGTTCTACGACAGCACACGGCCGCTGCCCGCGAGCGCGTTTCGCAGCGACATCAACGTGCTGGGCATGCCGATCACGGAGATCTGCAGCGCCACCTACAGCGACCCGCGGCAGCGCCAGCTGTTCAAGAACATCCTCTATGTCGGTGCGCTTGGCGCAGTTGATTGGCATCGACCCGGCCGTCATCGAGGCCCTGTTCTCGGAGCAGTTCAAGGGCAAGGAAAAACTGCTGGCCTCCAACGTGCAGGCCCTGCACCTGGGGCTGGACTTCGCGCGCGAGCATCTGGCCCACGAGCCGGTGGGCTTGCAGGTGCAGCCGCGCGACCGCGTCGGCGAGCGCATCTTCATCGACGGCAACGCGGCGGCAGCGCTGGGCTGCGTGTACGGCGGCGCCACGGTGTGCGCCTGGTACCCGATCACGCCGAGCTCGTCGTTGGCCGAGGCGTTCCAGGGCTATTGCAGCAAGATGCGCCACGACCCCGCCACAGGGGCGGCGAACTACGCCATCGTGCAGGCCGAAGACGAGATCGCCTCGATCGGCATCGTCACGGGGGCCGGCTGGAATGGCGCGCGTGCCTTCACCACCACCTCGGGCCCGGGCGTGAGCCTGATGACCGAGTTCATCGGTCTGGCCTACTTCGCCGAGATCCCGGTCACGATCATCAATGTGCAGCGCGGTGGGCCGTCCACCGGCATGCCCACGCGCACGCAGCAGGCCGACATCCTGAGCTGCGCCTACGCCTCCCACGGCGACACCAAGCATGTGCTGCTGCTGCCCGAGGACCCGAAGGAATGCTTCGACCATGCCGCCGCGGCGCTCGACCTGGCCGACCGCCTGCAGACGCCGGTGTTCGTCATGACCGATCTGGACATCGGCATGAACCAGCGCCTGTGCGAGCCCTTCGAATGGGACGACGCCAGGCGGATGGACCGCGGCAAGGTGCTGAGCGCGGCCGAACTCGAGGCCGGGCGCGAGTTCGCGCGCTACAAGGACGTCGATGGCGACGGCATCCCCTGGCGCACGCTGCCCGGCACGCACGCGAGCAAGGGCGCCTACTTCACGCGCGGCACCACGCGCGACCCCTACGCGCGCTACTCGGAGGCCGGGCCCGACTATGTCTACAACGTCAAGCGCCTGCTGCAGAAGTTCGACACCGCGGCCTCGCTGGTGCCGGCCGCCCGTGATCCGCACCGCCAGCCGCAAGACGCGGCTGGGGGCGATCTACTACGGCTCGACCAGCCCGGCGATGGACGAGGCGCTTGGAGTTGCTCGCCAACGGCGGTATCCCGGTCGACGCCCTGCGCCTGCGCGCGTTTCCGTTCCCCGACAACGTGGCGCAGTTCATTGCCGCGCATGAACAGGTCTTCGTCGTCGAGCAGAACCGCGACGCCCAGATGCGCACCCTGTTGCTGGCCGAGCTGCACGCCAACCCCGAACAGATGGTGCCGATCCTGCACTACGACGGCACGCCGATCACGGCGCGTTTCATCGCCGGCGCGATCACGCGCCATCTGCACGCCGAGATCGTGACGCCCAAGGCCTCCAGGGAGACCGTCAAGTGACCTACATCGCCAAACCGCGGTTGCGTCATCCGACGCTCGAAGCCAACAAGGTCGGCTACACCCGGCGCGACTACGAGGGCAAGATCAGCACGCTGTGCGCCGGCTGCGGCCACGACGCGATCTCGGCGGCCATCGTGCAGGCCTGCTGGGAACTCGACATCGAGCCGCACCGCGTGGCCAAGCTCTCGGGCATCGGCTGCTCGAGCAAGACGCCCGACTACTTTCTCGGCGCCAGCCACGGCTTCAACACCGTGCACGGCCGCATGCCCAGTGTGCTCACCGGTGCCAACCTGGCCAACCGCGAGCTGCTCTACCTCGGCGTCTCGGGCGACGGCGATTCGGCGTCGATCGGCTTCGGCCAGTTTGCGCACGCCATGCGGCGCGGCGTGAACATGGTCTACATCGTCGAGAACAACGGCGTCTACGGCCTGACCAAGGGGCAGTTCTCGGCCACGGCCGACCGCGGCAGCCAGAGCAAGCGCGGCGTCAGCAACCCCGACAGCCCGATCGACCTGGTGGCGATCGCCTTGCAGCTGGGTGCCACCTATGTGGCACGTGGCTTTTCAGGCGACAAGGCGCAGCTGGTGCCGCTGATCGCGGGGGCGATTCGCCACCATGGCGCGGCGTTCATCGACATCGTCAGCCCCTGTGTGGCGTTCAACAACCACCCCGGCAGCACCAAGAGTTACGACTACGTGCGAGCCCACAACGAGGCCGTGGCGCGCATCGACTTCATCGATCTGGCCCAGGAGGTCCAGGCCGAGCCGCTGCCGGGCGAGTGCATCGACCTGCCGCAGGCCGACGGCAGCGTGATGCGGCTGCGCAAGCTGCGCGCCGATTTCGACCCGACCGACCGCAATGCCGCCGTGGCCGTGGTGCAGAAACTGGGTTCGAAGGGCGAGGTGGCGACGGGCCTGCTCTACGTCGACAACCATGCCGGCGATCTGCACACGGCGTTGAATACCAGTGCCACGCCGCTGAATCGCCTGGGCGATGCCGAGTTGTGCCCGGGCAGCGCCGCGCTGGCCAAGATCAACGCGCGACTGCGTTGACGCGCGCCCGCGCCAGCAGCCACAGCGCCGCGGCCTCGATGGCCACAAACAGCACCAGGCCCCAGAACTCGTAGGGCACGCCGAGCAGACTGACGGCGGCGTCGGCACAGGTCGCGCGGGCCTCGAAGACGTCGGGCAGCAGCGCCGGCAGGCCGCTGGCCGACATGATGCGATCGGCCAGCGTCAGGTTGCAGGAGTTGCTCGCGGCGGCGACGAAGTGCTGCCACAGCACCGCGGCGATGCCCGCACCGCAAAGCAACAACAGGCCGAAAGCAACGCCGCGCCGGGCCACGAACGAGCGTGCGGCCAGCCCCGCCAGTGCCACCACGGCGATGAGCAAGAAGATCAGGCGCTGCAGCACACACCAGGGGCAGGGCTGCATATCGAAGGCATGCTGTGAGACGAGCGCGAACGCCACCGCGGCCAGCGAGACGCCGGCAATGCCGATCAGTACGTTCGGGGCGCGCAGGATCACGCGACTTCGGCGATCAGTTCGATCTCGACGCAGGCGCCCATCGGTATCTGCGCCACGCCGAAGGCGCTGCGTGCATGCGCGCCGACCTCGGCGCCGAAGACCTCGCCGAGCAATTGCGAGCAGCCGTTCGTGACCAGGTGCTGCTCGGTGAACGTCGGCGTGCTGTTCACGAGGCTCATGAGCTTGACGATGCGCCTGACCTGGCCCAGGTCGCCATTGCAGGCGGCCGACAGCGTACCCATCAGGTCGATCGCGATGGCGCGGGCTGCAGCCTGGCCTTCGGCGGTGGTCATGGTCAGGCCGAGCTGGCCGACCCAGGCCTTGCCGTCCTTCTTGGCGATATGGCCCGAGATGAAGATCAGATTGCCGCTGCGCACGAACGGCACATAGGCGGCGGCCGGCACGGCCAGCGGCGGCAAGGTGATGCCCAGCGATTTCAGGCGGTCGGCAACAGTCGTCATGGCGATTGTGCGGGGTGGATTGAAGGGGCGCGACGATCCTACACTGCCGTGATGAGCGGCGACGACGGCGCCTGGGGCTTGCGTGCCGCGTTCGTGGCCGTGGCGGGCATCGCGGGTGCGGCCATGCAGATGCAGCAGGCCGCGCTGTGGCCGGCTGCTGTCTACGCCGCCTTGCTGGGGCTGGCTGCCATGGGCGTGCTGCTGGCCATGCGCACGGTGTGGCGCCGCACGATGGTGCTGGCGCTCGCCCTGGCGCTGGCGCTTTTCGCGACCACCGGCCTGCGCGCCGGGTGGCGCCTCGCGGACGGCTTGCCCGCGGTGCTCGAAGGGCAGGACATCGTCGTCACGGGCAGGGTGGCCGATTTGCCGCGCCAGTACCCCGACGGCGTGCGCTTCACCTTCGAGCCCGACAGCGCGACGCATGCAGGCCAGCCCGTGGCGGTGCCATCGCGCCTCGCGCTGGGCTGGTACCGCGGTTGGGACGAGGACGCGCTGATCGCGGCGCCGTTCGAGGATCTGCGCGCCGGCCAGCGCTGGCGCTTCACGGTGCGCCTGAAGCAGCCGCATGGCAGCTTGAACCCACAGGGTTTCGACTACGAGCTGTGGTTGTTCGAGCAGGGCATCCGCGCCACCGGCACCGTGCGCGCGACCGACCGCACGCCCGCGACGCGGCTTGCCGCCGGCAGGTGGGCTCCGGTCGAGCGGCTGCGCCAGCAGGTGCGCGACGCGATCGCCCTGCGCGTGGCCGACGCGCGCGCGGCCGGTGTGCTGGCCGCGCTGGCGGTGGGAGACCAGGCCGCCATCGAGCGCAGCGACTGGGAGCTGTTTCGTAGCACCGGCATCGCGCACCTGGTCAGCATCAGCGGCTTGCACGTGACCATGTTTGCCTGGATCGCCGGCGCCGTGGTCGGCTGGCTGTGGCGGCGCAGCACGCGCGCGATCCTGTGGCTGCCCGCGCCGACGGCGGCACGCTGGGGCGGGGTGGGTTGCGCTGCGTTGTACGCGCTCTTGGCCGGCTGGGGCGTGCCGGCACAGCGCACGGTGTGGATGCTCGCCACGGCCGCCTTGCTGATGTCGATCGGTGTGCGCTGGCCCTGGCCCCTGGTGTTGCTGGCGGCGGCGCTGGTGGTCACCGTGCTCGACCCCTGGGCGCTGCTGCAGCCGGGGTTCTGGCTCTCGTTCGTGGCCGTCGGGCTGTTGCTGACGTCGACGCCGGCGCGCCAAGCGACAGCGCCACCGGCTGGCCGTCGCCAGTGGCTGACGCAGGCGTTGCGGCATGGCCTGCGCACGCAGGTGGTCGCCACGCTGGGCCTGGCGCCACTGACCCTGGTGTTTTTCCAGCAGGTGTCCGTGGTCGGCTTCTTCGCCAACCTGGTCGCGATTCCGCTGGTCACGCTGCTGATCACGCCGCTGGCGTTGCTGGGGCTGCTGGTGCCGCCCCTGTGGCAGGCCGGGGCCTGGTTGGTGCAGTCGCTGACCTGGTGGCTGGCCTGGTTGGCGGCCTGGCCCGGCGCGGTCTGGATTGCCGGTGTGGCACCGCTGTGGGCGCAGGCCGCGGGCTTGCTGGGTGCCGCGCTGCTGGTGGCGCCGCTGCCCTGGGCGTTGCGCGCGCTGGCCGTGCCGCTGATGCTGCCGTTGCTGCTGCCGGTGCAGCCGCGGCCACCCGACGGCGCGATGCGAAGTGACCGTGGTCGACGTTGGCCAGGGCAGCGCGGTGTTGGTGCGCACGCGCAACCACCTGCTGCTGCACGACGCCGGACCGCAATACTCGCGCGACAGCGAGGCCGGCACGCGCGTGCTGCTGCCGCTGCTGCGCGCGCAGGCGACGCGGCAGATCGACCTGCTGATGTTGAGCCACCGCGATGCCGACCATGTCGGCGGCGCGGCGGCGCTGCTCGCCGCGTTGCCGGTGCGCGCGCTGTCGTCTTCGCTCGAGGCGGCGCATCCCCTGCGTGCCGGCGAGACGCCGCATACGCGCTGCGAGGCGGGGCAGCAGTGGCAGTGGGATGGCGTGCACTTCGCGGTGCTGCACCCGAGCGCGCAGGACTACGAGCGCCCGGCACTCAAACCCAACGCGATGAGCTGCGTCTTGCGCGTGGCCGATGCCCAGGGCCGCAGCCTGCTGCTGACCGGTGATATCGAGGCCGCGCAGGAGGCGCAGATGTTGTCGGGCGGCGAAGCCTCGTTGCGCAGCACGGTGTTGGTGGTGCCGCACCACGGCAGCAAGACCTCGTCGACCGCCGCGTTCATTGCGGCCGTGGCGCCTGCGGTGGCGGTCGTCCAGGCCGGCTACCGCAACCGCTTCGGCCATCCGGCGCCCGAAGTGCAGGCGCGCTACGCGCAGCAAGGTATCGTGTTGCGTCGCTCCGACCACTGCGGTGCGTGGACTTGGGGCGTCGGCGACAGCGGCCGTTGCGAGCGCGATCAGCGTGCGCGTTACTGGCACTATCGCGACAATTCGGACGTTGCTGTTGCGATGTCGAACCCGGCACCCAAGGCGCGTGATCGATGAGGTCCGGTCGTGACGATGACAACGAGATTGCCAAGGGGATCGAAGATGGCTGAACCGTTCGACGAGATGTACGCCGCGCCCGACGCGGTGCGCGAGCACTACCGCCGCTACGCGCAATGGCTGGCCGAGCAGCCGGGCGACGTGATGCATCTGCGTCGCGAGGAGGCCGAGCTGATCTTTCGCCGCGTCGGCATCACTTTCGCTGTGTACGGCGCCAAGGACGAGGCCGGCGCGGGCACCGAGCGCCTGATCCCGTTCGACCTGATCCCGCGCATCATTCCGGCCGACGAGTGGCGCGAGATGGAGCGCGGCCTGGTGCAACGCGTGAGCGCGCTGAATCGCTTCATTCACGACATCTACCACGACCAGGCGATCGTCAAGGCCGGCATCGTGCGCGCCGATCAGATCGAGCGCAACGCGCAGTTCCGACCCGAGATGGTCGGCGTCGACGTGCCGGGCGGGGTCTATGCACAGATCGCCGGCATCGACATCGTGCGCGCCGCGGATGCCCAGGGCCGTGGCACCTACTACGTGCTCGAGGACAACCTGCGCGTGCCCAGCGGCGTGAGCTACATGCTCGAGAACCGCAAGATGATGATGCGCCTGTTTCCGGAGCTGTTCAGCCGGCACCGCGTCGCGCCGGTCGCGCATTACCCGGACCTGCTCCTCGACACCTTGCGTTCGCTGGCGCCGGCCAGCGCCAACGATCCGACGGTCGTGGTGCTGACGCCGGGCATGTACAACAGCGCCTACTTCGAGCATGCCTTCCTGGCCCAGCAGATGGGCGTCGAACTGGTCGAGGGGCAGGATCTGTTCGTCGACCATGGCTTCGTCTTCATGCGCACCACGCAGGGACCGCGCAAGGTCGACGTGATCTACCGCCGCGTCGACGACGACTTCCTCGACCCCCAGGCCTTTCGACCCGACAGTACGCTGGGCTGCGCCGGCCTGCTCGACGTCTATCGCAGCGGCAACGTGACCCTGTCCAACGCCATCGGCACCGGCGTGGCCGACGACAAGAGCATCTATCCCTACGTGCCCAAGATGATCGAGTTCTACCTGGGCGAGAAGCCGATCCTGCAGAACGTGCCGACGCACCTGTGCCGCGACAAGGCCGAACTGCAGTACGTGCTCGACCACCTGTCCGAACTCGTGGTCAAGGAGGTGCACGGCGCGGGCGGCTACGGCATGCTGGTCGGACCGGCCTCGACGAAGCAGGAGATCGAGGACTTTCGCGCGGCGCTGCTGGCCAACCCCGGCAACTACATTGCCCAGCCGACGCTGGCGCTGTCGACCTGCCCGACCTATTTCCAGTCGGGCATCGCGCCGCGGCATGTCGATCTGCGGCCCTTCGTGCTGTCGGGCCAGACGGTGCAAATGGCCCGCGGCGGTCTCACGCGCGTGGCGCTGAAAGAAGGATCGCTGGTGGTCAATTCGTCCCAGGGTGGCGGCACCAAGGACACCTGGGTACTGGAGGGCTAGGCCATGCTGTCGAGAACCGCGGATCACCTCTTCTGGATGGCGCGCTATATGGAGCGGGCAGAGAACACCGCCCGCATGTTGGGCGTCAACCACGACATGTCGCTGCTGCCGCAATCGCAAGACGCGGCCGAGCAGGGCTGGCGCGGGCTGCTCTCGATCTGCGAGCTGAGCGAGAGCTTTGCCGCTCGCTACGGCGAGCTCACGGCAGGCAACGTCCTGGACTTCATGATTCGCGACGAGGGCAACCCGTCGTCGATCCTGTCTTGCGTGCGCGCCGCGCGCGAGAACGCCCGCGCCGTGCGGGGCGCGCTGACGACCGAGGTCTGGGAAACGCAGAACCAGACCTGGCTCGAATTCAACCAGCTGTTCCGCACTGAATCAGCGTTGCGCGACCCGCGCCCGGTGCTCGAGCGCGTGAAGACGCGGTCCCACCTGTCGCGTGGCGTCACGGTGGGCACGATGCTGCATGACGAGGCCCTGCATTTCCTGCGCATCGGCACCTTCCTCGAACGCGCCGACAACACCGCGCGCCTGCTCGACGTGAAGTTCCAGGCCCTGCGCGGCGGCGACTTCTTCGGCGGCCAGGCCAAGGAAGGGCTCGACGTCGACTTCTACCATTGGAGCGCGGTGCTGCGCTCGGTGTCGGGATTCGAGATCTACCGCCGTGTCTACCGCAACGTGATCCGGCCCGAGAAAGTGGCCGAGTTGCTGATCCTGCGCCCGGACATGCCGCGTTCGCTGGCCGCGTGCATGAACGAGGTGGTGGCCAACCTGACGGCAGTCGCCAACGAGCAGAGCCACGAGACCCGGCGTCACGCCGGCCGCCTGCAGAGCGACCTGTTGTACGGCCGTATCGACGAGATCCTGGCCACGGGCCTGCACGCCTACCTGGGGCAGTTTCTCGAGCGCGTCGGCGCGTTGGGCGTGGGCATCAGCCGCGACTTCCTGGTGCCCGTGGCCGCCTAGAGTCAATCGGGCTAAGGGTTATCCCGACACCCCGTGTCGGGGGTGCCGAAGGGGTGCTGTAACAAGGTGTCGTCAATAGAATCAAGACACGGCGCGCTGACCAAGAACGATCCCAATTCACGGCGCGCTCCAGGAAGGGACTCTTATGACTCGCACGCCGTTCAAGAACTTCGCCGCCGCAGCCCTCGTGGCAGCGTCCCTGGGAGGGTTCAGCACGGCGCAGGCCAAATCCTACGTCGGCGCCTGGGATCCCGCCTTCGGTACGCCCTTCGATGTCGCCGGTTCCGCGCTTGGCTGGTCGGGCAGGACGGAATTCAGCATCGCCGACAGCTGCGCTCTGTCGGGCAACGTGCTGTACTTGCAGTGCGGCATGACGATCGACAGTGCGACCGTCAACTTCTACAACACGCTGAACCCCTCGACAATCGTCGAGACGCTCACTTTTGCACCGCCGGCGACGATCCCGTTGTCGATGTACGTGCCGGTGGCCGGTGGCGACCCGACCGGGATCAATACGAACGGCACGCTGGGCTCGGTGTTGTCGACCACCGCCGGTCTGGCCGCACTGACGCTGTCCACCAACTATTTCTTCGATCTGCAGTTCGTGTACAACGCAACCACGGGCAACCAGGAAGTGCGGCTGTTCTATACGATCGACAACTCGCTCGATCCGCGCGGTTGCGCTGCCCTGGGCCAGTCGGCGTTCTGCGGTGTCTCGGGCCCGGGCCCCAACGGGGGGGCGGTGGTGATGGCGATCTCGCCAATCCCCGAGCCGTCGACCTATGCCTTGATGCTGGCCGGACTTGCCGCGATCGGTTTCGTGGCCCGGCGCAGGCGCTCGACCTGATTCTCGCTGCCCGATCGAAATCGCCGCGACTCGTCGCGGCGATTCTGTTTTTGCAGCCGGCGCATTCAGACCGGCCTGGACGCAGCGTCGACTTGCACCGCGGCGCGGATCGCGTCGCTGACTTGCCACTCGAAGCCCTCGCTCCACGACCGCTCGAAGTCCTCGTGCGACAGGCCCGACCGCAGGTTGTCAAGCTCGACTTGCCAGCGCTGCTCACTGCGCGGCGCGCGGTGAAGGCCGAGCTTGGCCCGCGTGCTGGCCGCCGAGGCCGCGACGCGGATGGCGACGTCAGAGTGGCCAGTCGTCCACGCCAGCGCCGCGAGGTCCTCGAGGCAACCCAGCAACTCCTCGCGCATCTCGAACGCACGAAACATCTGTATTGCCGCGTCGAGGCGGTTGCGCGCAGCCTCACGGTCCAAGCCGCGCAGTTCGACCCTGCCGAGCCACCAGGTCGCCTGGGCCTCGCCGCGCCGGTCACCGGCGTCCTGCGACACCTTCAGTGAGCCTGTGAACCGCTGCTTGGCGCGCGCATCGTCGCCGGCCTCGAACGCGGCCTCGCCCAGCATCAGTTCGCATTCGGCTTCGAGTTCGCGGTGTTCGATGTCACGCGAGATCGCCAGGGCTTGTTCCAGGTGGATGATCGCGCGCGCGTCGTCGCCGCCGTAGATCGCGATCTGTCCAAGGTGCAGCAGCCCGATGGCTTCGCCGACGCGGTCGCCGCGCTGGCGAAACAGGTCCAGCGCTTCGCTCTCGCCCGTGGCGGCGCCGTGCGCATCACCGAGTTGCAGTTGGACCATCGACATCGTTGAAAGCGTCGCCGCGATCTCGACCGGGTTGCCCATGCCACGGCGAAGCGCCAGGCAGGTCTGTAGCATGCTGAGGGCTTCAGCACGGTCGCTTTGGCTCTCGGCAAGGGCAGCGCCGACATACAGGGCGTGCCCCTGGGCGAGGTCGGACGCCTGGATTGCCGGCAGCGCGAGCGCGGCCCGCACCAGGGCTCGGCCTTCGGTTGAATAGCCGCGCAATATCCAGAACCCCTGCATCGCCACGGCGAACTTGACGGCGATGAAGGCATCGACGCCACCACCCAAGGCCAGCGCAGCGGCGCTGCGGACGTTGTCCAGCTCGGTCTCGACGCGCAGGACCCACTGCGCCTGATCGGGGCCCTCCAGGCCGCGACGGGCGGCCTTGGTCAGGGCAAAGTAGTGTTCACAGTGTGTGGCCGCGACGCCTGCAGACTCGCCGCTCAATTCGAGCTTCTCGTCCGCGTAGTCGCGAATGGTCTCGAGCA
>CAVUEP010000053.1:0-59183 GCA_963740395.1 uncultured beta proteobacterium | reverse complement strand
GCGCGATGGTGCTCTGGGCCCAGGCCGGTGCGCACACCTTCGGCGGCGCCGCGCGTATGGCCGAGG
The DNA here is from genome assembly GCA_963740395.1 of uncultured beta proteobacterium. Lineage (GTDB taxonomy): Bacteria > Pseudomonadota > Gammaproteobacteria > Burkholderiales > Burkholderiaceae_C > CADEEN01. The sequence goes on along the minus strand of CAVUEP010000053.1, from coordinate 59,117 downwards.
CGGACCTGTCCAGCTCGCGCTTCGGCATCTGGGCCAACGCGATCGAGCTGATCCGGCTGCAGCCCTGGACCGGGGTCGGGTTCGGGGAGTTCAACCTGGCGTGGACCCTGACGCCGTTTCCCGGTCGCCCGACCGCCTTCTTCGACCACACGCACAACCTGCCGCTGCAACTGCTGGTCGAACTCGGGTTGCCACTCGGCGGCGCGGTGCTGGGCCTGCTCCTGTGGGCCTTGTGGATGCCGCTGCGTCGCTGGCCGGTGGCCGATACCGGCGCCGCTGCGCGCTCCGATGGTGCTGATGATCGGCCTGCACAGCCTGCTCGAGTACCCGCTCTGGTACGCCTACTTCCTGCTGCCCACGGCCTGGGCCTGGGGCTTTGCGCTGGGCCGGCCGGCCGCCGCCGGCATTCGAGCCGCAGTCCGACCTGCAGGGGTCGGGCTCGCAGCTGGCTGGGGGCGCTGCTGGTGCTGGCCGCACTCGGGTCGGTCTGGGACTACCGGCGCGTCGTCGACATCTTCGAGGCCGACGCCGGGCGCGGCGCCGCTGGCCGAGCGCATCGCCGACGGCCGGCGCAGCCTGCTTCTTCGCGCACCATGCCGACTACGCGGCCGTGACCGCGGGAGTGGCCGCCCCGGACGACCTGGCCGCCTTCGGTGCCGCGCCCACTACCTGCTGGACACTCGCCTGATGGTCGCGTGGGCCAAGGCCCAGGCTGCGGCAGGGCACGACGCCGAGGCAGCCCAGCTCGCGGCGCGTCTGCGCGAGTTCCACAACCCGCAAAGCGCACCGTTCTTCGCGCCTTGCGCCGAACCGGCGTCCGCGGCCAAGGCCTTCCAGTGCCAGACCCCAGCGGCAGAGCCTGTCAGCGCCGGCGCTTGGCGCAAGTTCATCCGGTGAACGCGACCAATCGCGAGCCTTGACTCAGGCTGGATCGGCCACCCAGTCGCCCGACTTGCCGCCGTGCTTCTCGAGCACGCGCACGCCGTCGATGACCATGCCGCGGTCGACTGCCTTGCACATGTCGTAGACCGTCAGCAGGCCGATCTGCACGGCGCACAAGGCCTCCATCTCGACGCCGGTGCGGCCCAGCGTCTCGACCTGCGCGGTGCAGCGCACGCTCGACGCGGCCTCGTCGAGTGCGAAGTCGACGCTCACACGGGTGATCGGCAGCGGATGGCACAGTGGCACCAGGTCCGCGGTGCGCTTGGCACCCTGAATGGCCGCGATTCGCGCGATACCGATCACGTCGCCCTTCTTCGCCTGTCCTTTCGCGACCAGCTCGAAGGTCGCCGCCTGCATGCGGATCACGCCCGTGGCACGCGCCACACGGTGCGTCTCGGCCTTGGCTGAGACATCGACCATGTGGGCCTGGCCGCTGCCGTCGAAATGGGTCAAGGGGGAAGGCATGGGCGGTGGAAACATCCCGGCAATGTGGCGGTGTCATGATAGCGACGACATGACCATGCCCCGCAAGCTGCTCTCGACCCTGCTCGCCGCGGCCTGCGCGATGCCCATGCCGGCATGGGTCGCGCCGGTGCAGCTGCCCGCCTTGGGCGAGTCAGCGTCCGACGATTTCAGCGTCACCGACGAGCGCCGCCTGGGCGCCCAGATCATGCGCGACGTCTGGCGCGACCCGGCCTTCCTCGACGACCCCGTGTTGCTGCAGTACACGCAGTCACTCTGGGCGCCCCTGGTGGCCAGCGCGCGCCGCCTGGGCCACATCGGCCACGACGTCGACGAGGCTTTCGCCTGGGAGGTCTTCCTGGTGCGCGACCGCAGTGTCAACGCGTTCGCGCTGCCCGGCGGCCATGTCGGCGTTCACCTCGGCCTGATTGCGATGACGTCGACGCGCGACGAGCTTGCGTCGGTGCTCGCGCATGAACTCTCGCATGTGAGCCAGCGCCATATTGCGCGTGGCATCGGCGCCAACCAGCGCACCAGCCTGGTCGGGGTGGCGGCCATGATCGTGGCCGTGCTGGCCGCGTCGCGCGCGGGCAATGCAGACGCGGCCCAGGCCGCCATCGTGGGCGGACAGGCCGCGATGATCCAGGGCCAGCTCAACTTCTCGCGCGATGTCGAGCGCGAGGCCGACCGCATCGGCTACGGGATGCTGCTGGACGCGGACTACGCCGGCTCGGGCATGGCGGCCATGTTCGAGCGCCTGGCAAGCGCGAACCGTCTCAACGACAGCGGCAACTTCCCCTACCTGCGCAGCCATCCGCTCACCACCGACCGCATCAGCGAGGCCAGGGCACGCCTGAGCGACCCGTCGGCCCCCGCCGGTGCCACCGGCGACGCGGCCCTGCACGCCATCATGGGCGCGCGGGCACGCGTGTTGATGGACCCCACGGTCGCATCGCTGCGCCGGATGCAGGCGCCCGCCGCCGGTGGTGCATCGGCGCCGGAACGCCTGGCCGCGTTCTATGGCGCGGCATTGGCGTCGTCACTGCTTGGCGAACTGGTTCAAGCGCAACGCGCAGCCGAGCAAGCGCTGTCGCTGGCCGGGTCAGGCGTCCAGAGCCCGGGCGTGCAACAGGCCTTGCGCTGGCTCGGCATCGAGCTTGCGCTGGCCGCGGGCGACCCCGTGGCAGCCTCCAAGCTGCTGGCCGGCCCCGCGGCCGGCAACGGACGCGCCGAGATGATCCTGCGCGCCCAGGTGGCGCTGGCGGGCGCGCGCCAGGGCGCTTCCATGTCGGACGCCCGCTTGCGCGACGCGACCGAGGCCTTGCAGACCTGGACCGCCGTACACCCGATCGATGCGACCGTCTGGGGCCTGCTGGCGCAGTGTGCCGAGGCCGCCCAGATGCCCTTGCGCTCGGCGCGCGCCGCCGCTGAATCGCGCGCCGCGAAAGGTGATCTTCCCGGCGCGATCGACCTCTTGCGCTCCACTCAGCGGCGCGCCCAGAGCTCGGGTCAGTTTGATCTCATCGAGGCCCAGATCATCGACGCAAGGCTGCGCGTCTGGGTTGCAATGCGGCGCGAGGAGTTGCGCGAGCGCGGGCTACCCCTGGATCGGCTCCGGGGGGAATAGGCGCTCCACCGCAACGTCGATCACCATTCCGCACAAGCTGTAGAACAGCGAACCGATGACCGCCGCGCCAAAACCGGCCACTTGCAGCCCGTCGACGAACCAGGCCGCCCACCAGAACATCAGCGCGTTGATCACGAACAGGAACAGGCCGAGCGTGATCAGCGTGACGGGCAGGGTCAGCAGCACCAGCAGCGGCCGCACGAGCGTATTGAGCAGCCCGAGCACCAGCGCCGCCAGCAGCGCGCTCGAGAACCCGGCCACGCTGACGCCGGAATACAGGTGCGCCACCAGCAGCAAAGCGGCCGCCAACAACAACCACCGCACGATGATCTTCATGCGCCAAGCATATCCTTTCGAGGCCAAACGCGGCGTATTCACGCAACGCCACGGGGCTGGAGCCCTTCTCAGTCCTCCTCCCACGGATTACCATCGCTGCCGCAGCGAGAGAAGACCGTATCGCCCTCTGAGAGCTACGGCGTGACGCTGCAAGCCCCCACTGACACAACGGAGAGTTTGATCATGGCAACTGCAAAGAAAGCTCCTGCGAAGAAGGCGCCCGCCAAGAAGGCACCTGCAAAGAAGGTCGCGGCCAAGAAGGCACCCGCCAAGGTTGCGGCCAAGAAGGTCGCGGCCAAGAAGGCGCCCGCCAAGAAGCGCGCGCCCAACGCGGCCTTCATGAAGGCGATGACCCCCAGCGCCGCGCTTGCCGCGGTGATCGGTGACAAGGCGATGCCGCGCACCGAAGTGACCAAGAAGATCTGGGAGTACATCAAGAAGAACAAGCTTCAGGACGACGCCAAGCGCACGATGATCAATGCCGACGCGAAGCTCAAGGAGATCTTCAAGAAGGCGCAGGTCTCGATGTTCGAGATGACCAAGCTGATCAGCGGTCACCTCAAGTAAGTCGTTTCGCCTCAAGGCGGCGTCGGCGTGACCAACACGCCCGCGCCGCTTTTTTCATTGGGCCGCGCCGCCGGTCTCAGCTTCGGCCCAGGAAGCGGCCGGTCGGGCTGTCCGCAACCGATGCGGCGTCTCCCGGAGGTCCTTCGAACACGATGCGCCCACCGCCCGAGCCGCCTTCGGGCCCGAGCTCGATCATCCAGTCCGCGGTGCGCACGACGTCCAGGTTGTGTTCGATGACGATGATCGTGTTGCCGCCGTCGCGCAGTTCGTGCAGCACGCCGAGCAGCATGCGCACGTCGTGGAAATGCAGGCCGGTGGTCGGCTCGTCCAGGATGTACAGCGTGCGCCCGGTGTCGCGCTTGCTCAGTTCGAGCGCCAGCTTGACGCGCTGCGCCTCGCCGCCGGACAGCGTCGTCGCGCTCTGGCCCAGCCGCACATAGCCCAGGCCGACCCGCAGCAGGGTCTTGAGCTTGCGCTCGATCGATGGCACCGCCGAGAAGAACTCGTGCGCGTCCTCGACGGTCATTTCCAGCACCTGGGCGATGTGGCGCCCCTTGTAGAGGATCTCGAGCGTCTCGCGGTTGTAGCGCTGGCCGGCGCAGGCCTCGCAAGGCACGTAGACGTCGGGCAGGAAGTGCATCTCGACCTTCAGCACGCCGTCGCCCTGACAGGCCTCGCAGCGGCCACCGGCGACATTGAAGCTGAAGCGTCCCGGCCCGTAGCCACGTTCGCGCGCCGCCGGGACATCGGCGAACAGTTCGCGGATCGGGGTGAACAGCCCGGTGTAGGTCGCCGGGTTGCTGCGCGGGGTGCGCCCGATCGGCGACTGGTCCACGTTGATGACCTTGTCGATCGCCTCCAGGCCGTCGATGCGCTCGTGTGGCGCGGGATCCTGGTGGCTCTGGTAGAGCTTGCGCGCAACGGCCGCGTGCAGCGTGTCGTTGACCAGGGTGCTCTTGCCCGACCCAGACACCCCGGTGACGCAGGTGAAGCGACCGACCGGAAACGCCGCGTCGACGCCGAGCAGATTGTTGCCCGTGGCGGCCACCACCGTGATGGTGGCGTCAGCCGCCGAGCGCGCAGCAGCTTGCGTCGGGCCGTCGACGCGCAGCGAACGCGCCATGTAGCGCCCGGTGAGCGAGTCCGGATCGGCCTCGATGTCGGCCGGGCGACCCTGGGCCACCACGCGCCCACCATGCACGCCGGCCCCCGGACCCATGTCGATCACGTGGTCGGCGGCGCGGATCATGTCCTCGTCGTGCTCGACCACGAGCACCGAGTTCCCGAGGTCGCGCAGATGCCTGAGGGTTCCGATCAGGCGCTCGTTGTCGCGCTGGTGCAGCCCGATGCTGGGCTCGTCGAGCACGTACATGACGCCGGTCAGCCCGCTGCCGATCTGCGACGCCAGCCGGATGCGCTGCGACTCGCCGCCCGACAGGGTGTCGGCGCCACGGTCCAGGCTGAGGTAGCTCAGACCGACATTGTTGAGGAACCCCAGGCGTGCGCGGATCTCGCGGATCACCTTGTCGGCAATCTCGGCCTTGTTGCCCTCGAGCTCCAGGCCATCGAAGAACGCCAGGCTCTTCTCGAGCGTCCAGTGTTCCGTCTCGTAGATCGGGGGGCCCGGTTCGGCGCTGTCGCGTGGACACAGAAAGACATGGCGCGCCTCCCGCCGCAGACGGCTGCCATCGCAGGTCGGGCAGGGGCGGCACCGCCTGGAAGCGCGCGAGGTCCTCGCGCACGGCGGCTGAATCGGTTTCGCGCCAGCGCCGCTCGTAGTTCGGCAGGATGCCTTCGAAAGGATGCGAGCGCTTGACGCTGCGCGATCGCCCGCGCGCAGCACTGGCGCTGTAGGTGAACTCGATCGCTTCCTCGCCGGAGCCGTGCAGCAGCACCTGCTGGGCCGAGGCCGGCAGGTCCTGGAACGGCGCCTCGATGTCGAAGCCATAGTGGCCCGCAACGCTCTCGAGCATCGAGAAGGTGTAGGCGTTGCGGCGGTCCCATCCCTTGATCGCGCCCGCGGCCATGCTGAGTTCGGCGAACGCCACGACGCGGGCCGGGTCGAAGGCCGTGACCTGGCCCAGCCCGTCGCAGGCGGTGCAGGCACCGACCGGCGAGTTGAACGAGAACAGCCGGGGCTCCAGCTCCGACAGCGAGTAGCTGCACGCCGGACAGCCGAATCGGCTGCTGAAACTGTGCTCCACGGCATCGTCACCGCCGTCCATCTCGAGCGCCAGCGCCCGCCCATCGGCGATCCGCAGTGCGGCCTCGAAGCTCTCGGCCAGGCGCTGGCGCACGTCGGGTCGCACCCGCAGGCGGTCGATGACGACGTCGATGTCGTGCTTTTCGGTCTTCTTCAGTGTCGGCAGCGCTTCGGCCTCGAAGACCGTCATCGCGGTCCCGCCCGAGCCGATCCGGAACCGCACGTAGCCGCGCGCCTGCATGTCGGCAAACAGGTCGGCGAACTCACCCTTGCGGTCGCGCACGACCGGCGCCAGGATCATGAGCCGGGTGCCCTCGGGCAGCGCGAGCGCGGCGTCCACCATCTGGCTCACGCTCTGTGCGGCCAGCGGCAGACGATGGTCGGGGCAGTAGGGCGTGCCGGCGCGCGCGTAGAGCAGGCGCAGGTAGTCGTGGATCTCGGTCACCGTGCCCACGGTCGAGCGCGGGTTGTGCGACGTGGCCTTCTGCTCGATGCTGATGGCCGGCGACAGGCCTTCGATGAAGTCGACGTCGGGCTTGTCCATCAGCTGCAGGAACTGGCGCGCGTAGGCCGACAGGCTCTCGACGTAGCGGCGCTGGCCTTCGGCGTACAGCGTGTCGAAGGCCAGGCTCGACTTGCCCGAACCCGACAGGCCGGTGATCACGACCAGCGCGTGCTTGGGGATGTCGAGGTCGACGTTCTTCAGGTTGTGCGTGCGCGCGCCGCGCACCCGGATCATGGGCGCGTCGTGCGGTCGGGCGGCGGGGGTGGGCATCGGCATGTGGCGGGTCAACCGACCATCATATCGGCCACCGGGTTTGCGAGCGGAGCCAGGCCTAGTGGCTCAGCACACGCAGGATCTCCTGCCCGTAGGCTTCGAGCTTCTTGGCCCCGACGCCGGTGATGGCGCTCAGCGCCTCCAGGCTGGTCGGCCGCTCGCGCGCCATTTCGGCCAATGTCGCGTCGTGGAAGATCACGTAGGGGGGCACGCCATGCTCCTTGGCGACCTCGCTGCGCAGGCCCGGAGCCGCTCGAACCGCTCCACCGCCCCCGGACGACGAGCGCCGGGCGCTCCTTCGCGCCCCTTGCGCGCGACCGCCGGCCGCGTCTTTCGCCGGAACGCGCAATTGGACGTGACGTCGCCTGCGCACGTCGCGGGCGCTGCGGTCAGCACGAGCGTGTCGAACTGCCCTCGGTGCTCAGGTGGCCGAGCGCGACGAGCTGGCGCAGCACGCCGCGCCACTCGGCGTCGGCGACATCGGCACCGATCGCGAAGGCGACAGCGCCTCGTGACCATGCTGGCGCGTCTTGTCGGTGACCTTGCCGCGCAGCACGTCGATCAGGTGGCCGGCCCCGAACGACATGCCGCCCTGCTGGCGGAAGCGGTAGATGCACGACAGGGCCTTGCGCGCTGCCTCGGTGGCGTCCCAGGTCGCGGGCGGCGCCAGGCAGTTGTCGCAATTGCCGCACGGCGTGCTCGTCTCGCCGAAATAGCCGAGCAGGCGGACACGGCGGCAGGCATGCGATTCGCACAGCCCGAGCAGGGCGTCGAGCTTGCCGCGCTGGCGGCGCTTGAAATCCTCTTCGGCATCGCTCTCGTCAATCATGCGCCGCTGGTTCACGACATCGGCCAGTCCGTAGGCCAGCCAGGCATCGGCCGGGGCGCCGTCGCGCCCGGCGCGGCCGGTCTCCTGGTAATAGCCCTCGATGTTCTTGGGCAGGTCCAGGTGCGCCACGAAGCGCACGTCAGGCTTGTCGATGCCCATGCCGAACGCGATGGTCGCCACCATCACGACGCCATCCTCGCGCAGGAAACGGTCCTGGTGGCGCCGCGCGCACCAGGCTGTCGAGCCCGGCGTGATAGGGCAGGGCGGTGAGGCCTTCGGCCTCGAGCCAGCCCGCCGTCTCGTCGACCTTGCGCCGGCTCTGGCAATAGACGATTCCCGCGTCGCCGTCGTGCTCGTCGCGCAGGAAGCGCAGCAGCTGCACCCGGGGGTTGTCCTTTTCGACGATCGTGTAGCGGATGTTCGGCCGGTCGAAGCTGCTGATGAAGAGCTGCGCACCCTGGAGCGCCAGGCGCTCGACGATGTCGGCCCGCGTGTGCCCGTCGGCGGTTGCCGTGAGCGCGATGCGCGGCACCGCCGGGAATCGTTCGTGCAGGGCCGACAGCCCGAGGTAGTCCTCGCGGAAGTCGTGTCCCCACTGGCTGACGCAATGCGCTTCGTCGATCGCGAACAGGCTGAGCAGCCCTCGCTCGTCGAGCGAGTCCAGCATGGCCAGGAAGCGCGGCGTGAGCAGTCGCTCCGGCGCGGCGTACAGCAGCACGAGTTCGCCCGACAGGAGTTGGCGCTCGACCCGGCGCGCCTCGGTCCCGTCGAGCGTGGAGTTCAGGAATGCCGCCGGCACGCCGAGTTCGTCGAGCGCGCCGACCTGGTCGTGCATCAGGGCGATGAGCGGGCTGACGACCACCGTGACACCGCGACCGGCGCGGTGGCGCACGATTGCCGGCACCTGGTAGCACAGGCTCTTGCCGCCGCCGGTCGGCATCAGGACCAGGGCGTCGCCCCCGTTCACGACATGTTCGACGATGGCCGCCTGCGGCCCCCGGAACGACGGATAGCCGAAGACCTCCTGCAGCACAGGCAGCGGCGCCACGGCGGGCTCGGAGGTAGGGACGGTGGTGGGCATCGGAGGATGCCGATGGTAGCGGTGCACGCTGCGCCGGATCCCTATTCAGAGGATGTTGCGCTGCAGGCGCAGCGCGATAATGGCCCCATCCCCCACATTCCCAACGACGGAGCACGCCATGGCGTCGGTCAACAAAGTCATCCTCATCGGCAACCTCGGGCGCGACCCGGAAGTGCGTTATGCGCCCAGCGGGTCGGCGATCTGCAACATTGCCCTGGCCACCTCGCGCAACTGGAAGAACAAGGACACCGGTGAGCGCCAGGAAGAAACCGAATGGCACCGCGTGGTGTTCTTCGACCGGCTGGCCGAAATCGCCGGCGAGTACCTCAAGAAGGGGCGCCCGGTCTACGTCGAGGGCCATCTGAAGACACGCAAGTGGACCGACAAAGACGGGGTCGAGAAGTACAGCACCGAAATCATCGCCGACCAGATGCAGCTGCTGGGCGGCCGCGAAGGCATGGGCGGCGGTGACGACGGCGGCGGTGGTGGCGGCAACCACGAGCAGCGCCCCGCGCGCAGCGCCCCGCCGGCCCGCACACCGGCGCCCAAACCAGCCGCGAAATCGTCGACCGGGTTCGACGACATGGACGACGACATTCCGTTCTGAGCGCCTGCTGCGCGGCCAGATGCGGGCTTGAACGCTGACGCTGTTGATACCCTGAAGGGTATATGGTAGGATACCCATCATGGTATCCAAGCCCTTGTCCGTCATGAAGCGATTTCCGCTGCGCCATCTGCTGTTGCCGCTGGCGTTGCTGGCGGCCGGCCCCTTGATGGCGCAGCCGGTGCCGACCGCCGCGATCGAGCCGGTCGCCGCGTCGACCGACCTGTCGTTCGAGGGCAGCGTCCAGGCCTTGCGCCAGAGCACGGTCGCGGCCCAGCTCAATGCCAACGTGCTGGTCCTGGCCGTCAAGGCCGGCGACAGCGTGCGCGCCGGCCAGTTGCTGGTGCGCCTTGACGAGCGCGACACGCAGGCGGCACTTCACAGCGCGCAAGCCGGAATCGTGATGGCCGAGTCGCAACGCCGATTGGCGCTCAGCAGCGCCGAGCGTTCGCGCGAACTGCGGTCGACCGGCTTCATCAGCCAGGCCGCACTCGACAGCGCGGAGGCACAGCTGCGCGCGGCGCAGGCCGGCGTCGATCAGGCCCGTGCTGGCCAGGCGCAAGCCGCGCTGGCGCGTGGGTACACCGCGGTCAACGCGCCGTTCGACGCGATCGTGCTGGCCACCCATGTCGAGGCAGGCGAGCTCGCCAGCGCTGGCCGGCCCCTGGTCACCTTGTACGCGCCGGGCGCGTTGCGCGCGGTCGTGCAGCTGCCATCGTCGATGGCGGCGATGGCGCGCAAGACCGACCGCAGGCAGGTCCAACTGCCGAGCGGGGCCTGGGTCGACGCCCTGCGCACCACCGAACTTCCCGGGACCGACGCGATTTCGCAGACCGTCGAGTGGCGTCTCGATCTTCCGCCTGGCTTGCTGCTGGCCCCGGGGCTGGCAGTGCGCGTGCGCCTTGCCGGCGCACCGGTCGCCAAGGACCGGCGCCAGACGCCGGTCGTGCCCGCTTCCGCAGTGCTGCGTCGCGGTGAACTGACCGCGGTCTATGTCGTCGATGGCGAGCACTTCGTGCTGCGCGCGGTGCGCCTGGGTGCGGCGCTGGGTGACGCCGGATTCGAACTGCTCGCCGGTCTGCGCAGCGGCGAGCGCGTGGCGCTCGACCCGGTGCGCGCGGGCCTGGCAGGCGCCAGGCCGGCGCCCTGAGGTGGGCATGAACACAGACTCGATGGGGGTCTCGGGCCGGCTCGCTGCTGCCTTCCAGCGCAATGCGCTGACACCACTGCTGGCGCTCGTTGCCCTGCTGCTGGGCCTCTTTGCGGTGCTCGTGACACCGCGCGAGGAAGAGCCGCAGATCAATGTCACGATGGCCAATGTCCTGATCCCGTTCCCCGGGGCCGGCAGCGCCGACGTGCAGAACATGGTCGCGCGGCCGGCCGAGCAGGTGCTGGCACAGATCGCCGGCATCGAGCACACGTACTCGGTGTCGCGGCCCGGCTTGGCCTTGCTGACCGTGCAGTTCCAGGTCGGCGTGCCGCGCACCGAGGCGCTGGTGCGCCTGTACGACGTGCTCAACGCGAACCAGGACTGGCTGCCCCGAGAGCTCGGCACGCTGACGCCGATCGTCAAGCCCAAGGGCATCGACGACGTGCCGGTCCTGGCGGTGACGCTGTGGGGACACGATGCACGCAGCGCCCATGACCTGGAGCGGGTGGCCAGCGCCGTCGAGGCCGAACTCAAGCGGGTGCCCGGTGCACGCGAAGTGCAGACCCTGGGCGGCCCGGGTCGCGCGGTGAACGTGCGGCTCGATCCGGTGCGCCTGCGCGCGCGCGGGGTCGACCTGCTGCAACTGGAGCGCACGCTGACGGCGGCCAACCTCGCGATGCCGTCGGGCAGCGTGGTCGACACGACCGGCGACAAGGCCCGCCTGCTCAGCGTCGAGACGGGCGAGTTCCTGCGCGATGCGGACGACGTCGCCAGCCTCGTGGTGGGCGTGCACGAGGGCAAGCCGGTCTACCTGCACGAGGTGGCCAGCGTCGAGCAAGGCGCAGCGCAACCGGCACGCTACGTCTGGTTCACGCCAGGGGCGGCCATGAAGGACTCGACCCGGTCCGGCGCCAATTTTCCGGCGGTGACGGTCACGGTCACGAAGAAGCCCGGCGTGAACGCGGTCGATCTCACGCGCGCGGTCCGCGATCGTCTGGACGAACTGCGCAACACGGTGATCCCGCAGGGCATCGAGGCCACGATCGCGCGTGACTACGGCCAGACCGCGGCCGACAAGGCGAACAAGCTGATCAGCAAGCTCGCCTTCGCCACCGGCTCGGTCATCCTGCTCGTGGGGCTGGCCCTGGGCCGGCGCGAAGCGGTCATCGTCGGCACCGCCGTCGTCCTGACCTTGACGGCCACCCTGTTCGCCTCATGGGCCTGGGGCTTCACGCTCAACCGCGTGTCGCTGTTCGCGCTGATCTTCTCGATCGGCATCCTGGTCGATGACGCCATCGTGGTGGTCGAGAACATCCACCGCCATCAGCAGCTCGACCCCGGCAAGCCGCTGGCCGAGATCATCCCGGCCGCGGTCGACGAGGTCGGCGGGCCGACCATCCTGGCCACCTTCACGGTCATCGCGGCATTGCTGCCGATGGCCTTCGTCAGCGGCCTGATGGGGCCGTACATGAGCCCGATCCCGATCAACTCGAGCCTGGGCATGGCGCTGTCGCTGGCGATCGCGTTCACGGTCACGCCATGGCTCGCACTCAAGCTGATGAAGGCGCACGGCCCTGCTTCGAAGGCCGAACCCGGCCGGATCGCGACCGCACTGCCGCGCCTGTTCACGGCCCTGCTGGCACCGTTGCTGGACAGTGCACGCAAGCGCTGGCTGCTGTTGGCCGGCATCCTGGTCGCGCTCGCCTTGTCGGTCGGCCTGGCTGCGGTGCAGTGGGTCGTGCTGAAGATGCTGCCGTTCGACAACAAGAGCGAGTTCCAGCTCGTGGTCGACATGCCGGCCGGCACACCGCTCGAAGACACCGCCGCCGCGCTGCAGGACCTGGGTGGCTTTCTCGCGCGCCAACCCGAAGTGCGCCACCTGCAGGGTTACGCGGGCAGCGCCAGCCCGATCACCTTCAACGGCCTGGTGCGCCAGTACTACTTCCGATCCGATGCCGAGCAGGGCGATCTCCAGGTCAACCTGGTCGACAAGGACGAGCGCGACGAACAGAGCCATGCGATCGCGCAACGCCTGCGGCCCGAACTCGAAGCGATCGCGCTGCGCCACGGTGCACGCCTGAAGGTGGTCGAAGTGCCCCCCGGCCCGCCGGTGATGAGCCCGCTCGTGGCCGAGGTCTACGGCCCGGACGAGGCCGGCCGCCAACTGCTTGCGCAGCGTGTCGCGCAGGCACTCAAGGATTCGCCCGACATCGTCGGCGTCGACACGAGCCTGCGCGAGGACGCGCCGCGCGCCCTGCTGCGCGTCAACCGACAGCGCGCCGAGTTGCTCGGCATCCCGGTGGCGGCGGTCGCCCAGACGGCCCAGGGCGCGCTCTCCGGGATCGATGCGGCCTGGTTGCACGACGGCCACAGCAAACGCCCGGTGCCGGTGCGGCTTCAGCTGCCGCTCGACGCCCAGGTCGGGCTCGACGCGCTGCTGGCCTTGCCGATGCGCGCCGCCAACGGCGCACTGGTGCCGCTGTCCGAGCTCGTGCGCATCGAGCGCGGCGTCATCGACAAGCCCCTGTACACGAAGAACCTGCTCGGCGTCAGCTACGTGTTCGCGGACGTCGGCGCGGGCGGCAAGACGCCGGACTCGCCCTTGTACGGCTTGTTCGGGGCGCGCAGCCATGTCGCGGCCGCGGCATTGCCCGGGACCGGCGAACTCGGCGAATACTGGATCCGCCAACCGAGCGACCCCTACCGCCAGTACGCGCTCAAGTGGGACGGCGAATGGCAGGTGACCTACGAGACCTTCCGTGACATGGGTGCGGCCTATGCGGTCGGCCTGATCCTGATCTACCTGCTCGTGGTGGCGCAATTTCGCAGCTACCTGACACCGCTCATCATCATGGCGCCGATTCCGCTCACGATGATCGGTGTCATGCCTGGACACGCACTGCTCGGCGCGCCGTTCACCGCCACTTCGATGATCGGCATGATCGCGCTCGCCGGCATCATCGTGCGCAACTCGATCCTGCTGGTCGACTTCATCGAGCTGCAGCTGGCGCGCGGGGTGGCCTTCAAGGAGGCGGTCGTGCAGTCGGCCGCAGTACGCGCGCAGCCGATCGCGCTGACCGGCCTGGCCGCCATGACCGGCGCCTTCTTCATCCTCGACGACCCCATCTTCAACGGCCTGGCGATCTCGCTGATCTTCGGCATCTTCGTCTCGACCCTGCTGACCCTGGTGGTCATCCCGGTTCTCTACTACGCGGCGAACCGGCGTCGCATCGAAGCGCCCTGAGCGCAAAGGAGACATCCATGGCTCACGTTGTCATCATCGGCGCCGGTATCGGCGGCATGCCGGCGGCCTACGAATTGCGCGCGGCGCTCGGCAAGCAGCACCGCATCACCGTGGTCAACCCGACCGACACCTTCCAGTTCACGCCGTCCAACCCCTGGGTCGCGGTGGGTTGGCGCGAACGCGCCGCGGTCACGCTGCCGATCGGGCCGGCGCTGGCGCGCAAGGGGATCGACTTCATCGGTCGCGCGGTGGCGGCCATCGACGCGCCGGCCAACCGGATCACGCTCGACGGGGGCGACAGCCTCGACTACGACTACCTGGTCATCACGACCGGCCCCAAGCTCAGCTTCGACGAGGTCGCCGGTGCGGGCCCGCAAGACGGCCACACCCATTCGGTCTGCACGGTGGGACATGCCGAGAAGTTCTGGGCCGACTACCAGGAATTCCTTAAGAATCCGGGGCCGATCGTGATCGGCGCCATGCCCGGGGCCAGTTGCTTCGGCCCGGCCTACGAATTCGCCTTCATCGTCGACGCCGACCTGCGCAAGCGCAAGCTGCGCAACAAGGTGCCGATGACCTATGTCACCAGCGAGCCCTATATCGGTCACCTCGGCCTGGCGGGTGTCGGCGACAGCAAGAGCATGCTCGAGAGCGAACTGCGTGGGCACGACATCAAGTGGATCGTCAACGCGAAGACCACCAAGGTCGAGGCCGGCAAGCTGTTCACGACCGAGCTCGACGACATGGGCCAGGTCAAGCGCGAGCACGAACTGCCCTTCAAGCTGTCGATGATGCTGCCTGCGTTCAAGGGCGTGGACCCGGTCGCGGCGGTGCCGAACCTGTGCAATCCGCGCGGCTTCGTGCTGATCGACGAGCATCAGCGCAGCAAGGCCTACCCGAACATCTTCTCGGCCGGCGTGTGCGTCGCCATCCCGCCGGTCGAGGTCACGCCGGTGCCCACCGGTGCGCCCAAGACCGGCTACATGATCGAAAGCATGGTGGGTGCCATCGTGCGCAACATCGCCGACGAGCTTGCAGGCAAGCCCGCCACCGCCACGGGAACCTGGAATGCCATCTGCCTGGCCGACATGGGTGATACCGGCGCGGCCTTCGTCGCCCTGCCGCAGATCCCGCCGCGCAACGTGAACTGGTTCAAGAAGGGCAAGTGGGTGCACCTGGCCAAGATCGCGTTCGAGAAGTACTTCATCCGCAAGATGAAGACCGGCAACACCGACCCCATCTACGAGAAGTACGTGCTCAAGGCACTTGGCATCGTGCGCCTGACCGAAAAGTGATCCGTCCCTTCCTTCATTTTTTTCACTAGGAGATCGTCATGACTGTCGACCGTTATGTCCGCGTTTTCGCGGGCCTCTTTGTCCTGCTCTCGCTGGCCCTCGGACTCGAGGCCAGCCCACTCTTCGTCAGCCCCTGGTTCCTCGCCTTCACCGCCTTCGTCGGGGTGAACCTGTTCCAGTCCGGTTTCACGAACGTCTGCCCGCTCGGAACGATCCTGAGAAAGCTCGGCGTGCCGGTGTCCAGCACGTCCTGCGCGACTTGACGGGGGCCCTCACAATGGCGGACCACGCCACCCCGATCGAAACTTGCGTCATGTCCCAGCTCACCGACGACAAGACCCGGCAAGATCTGCTCAACCGCCTCAAGCGCGCCGAAGGCCAGTTGCGCGGCATCCAGCGCATGATCGACGAAGGTCAGCCCTGCCAGGACATCGCAAGCCAGATGGCCGCCGTGCGCAAGGCGCTCGACAGCGCCTATGTGCGCTTGACGGTGTGTTTCATGGAGCAGGAGCTCAGCGCACGTTTCGGCCCGACCGCGGCCAGCCGCGAACAGCTGGGCGGCCTGCTCGACGAAGTGCAGACCCTGCTCGGCAAGGTTCGATGAGGAATCGACATGAGTGAGACCAAGACCGAAACAGTACGCCTGGACCAGGTTCAGGACTACCAGTTCGACATCAGCTTCGGCGACGCGCTGCCGGTCCTGCGTGGTGACGAGCCTGCGCCGCTCGGGCGGGGGCTGGGGCCATCGCCGGTGCAGTTGCTCGCGGCGGCGGTCGGCAACTGCCTGAGCGACTCGCTGCTGTTCGCGCTGCGCAAGTTCAAGCAGTCGCCCGAACCGATCCGCACCGAGGTGGTGGCCGAGGTCGGGCGCAATCCCGAGGGGCGGCTGCGTGTGCTGTCGATGAGCGCCACCTTGACGCTCGGCGTTCCGGCCGCGAAGCTCGAGCACCTCGAGCGCGTGATGGGCAGCTTCGAAGCCTATTGCACCGTGACCCAGAGCGTGGGCCAGGGCATCCCGATCACGACGCGCGTGCTCGACTCGGACGGCCAGACCGTGAAGTAGGTGTGCCGTGCAAGACAAGCCTTCGCCACTGAAGTTCCTCTTCCCGGGTTGGTTCGCCCTCGTCATGGGCCTGGCCGGCCTGGCCACCGCCTGGCACCAGGCGGTGCCGCTGATGGGCGAGATGGCAGGCGCGCTGGCCCTCGTGATCGGCCTGCTGTCGGCACTTGCGCTGCTGCTGCTGGCAGGCGCCAGCGTGGTTCGTGGCATTCGCCATCCGCAGGCCTGGCGCGAGGATCTGCAGCACCCGATGCGCCATGTGCTGGTCGCCACGCTGCCGATCGCAGCGATGCAGGTCGCGACCGTGGGCGTAGCGCTGGCCGGCCCGCATCCGGCCATCGCGGCCCTGTGGTGGGGTGGCAGCATCGGCCAGATGGGCGTCACGGTGTGGGTGATGGCGCGCTGGTGGCGTGGCAATCAGGCCGGCGGCCTGCAGTGGGCCGTGATGACGCCGGCCCTGATCATCCCCATCGTCGGCAATGTGCTCGCCCCACTGGGCGGCGTGCCGCTGGGGCAGCTCGAATGGTCGGCCGCCCAGTTCGGCGTCGGTTTGCTGCTCTGGCCGGTGGCCATGGCCATGATCCTCGTACGCATCGCAGCGCACGGCGTCTGGCCGGCGCGCGCCCAGCCCGGCATCTTCGTCTTCATCGCACCCCCGGCCGTGGTGGGGCTGGCCGCGCTCAGGTTCGAGGCGCCGCTCCTGCTCGTCTGGATGTGCTGGGGCATGGCGGCATTCACCTTCGCGTGGGTCGCGACACAGGCCCGGACCATCATCGCCCTGCCGTTCAGCATCGGGCACTGGGGCATGTCGTTCCCGCTCACGGCCTTGGCGGCGCTGACCCTGCGTCTGGCGCCCGACAGTCGCATGCTGTCGGTGCTGGGGCCGGCCGCACTGGCGCTGGCGTCGATCGTGATCCTCGCGCTGCTCGCGGCCACGTTGCGCGGCCTGCGCGACGGCAGCCTGCTGGCGCCGGAGCCTGTGGCCACGATCGTTCCGGCCATGGCCTGAAAGACAATCAGTTCGCGGGCAGACCTTCGAGGTGTGAGGCGTCGGCCCAGTCGATGATCTTCAGCCTTGCGCCGTCCCATTGCACCCGGTTCAGCCCGGTGTTGGGAATCAGGCAGCTGCGCGCACCCGACAAGGGAAGCCCGTGCACGGTGCGCCACAGCATGTCGAGTACGCCGCCATGCGTGACCACGGCGATGCGCTGGCCGGCGTGCGCCTTGGCCAGGGCCTGCAGGGCACCGATCGCGCGCGCGTGGAACTGAAGATTGCTCTCGCCACCGGGCGGCGCCAAGTCGGCCTCGTGGCGCAACCAGGCGGCCCAGATCTCGGGATGGCGGGTGCGGATCGTCTCGGCGTCCAGGCCTTCGAGGACGCCGAAGGCCTGCTCGCGCCATGCGGCGTCGGCCTCGGTTGTCAGCTCGCGCAGCGACAGCAGGGGCTGCGCCGTCTGGCGCGTGCGCAGCAAGTCGCTCGTCACGATGCAGTCGAGCGGCTCGTCGGCAAGTCGATGCGCAAGCCGCTGTGCTTGCGCAAGACCACGCGCATTGAGCGGGACGTCGCTATGACCCTGGAACCGCATCTGGCGGTTCCAGTCGGTTTCGGCGTGGCGGATCAACAGCAACTCGGTCATGTCGCCTTCAAGTATGCCCGCCCCGCGTGACCGTCATGTGACGGTTTGAGACGACGACGCCTGCAGTTCGAGTTCGACCTGCGTGCCCTGGTCCACGGCGCTGGTCAGGCGCAACGGCAGTTCCATCAGCCGCGCCATGCGGCGCACGATGGCCAGACCAAGACCCAGCCCCGGCTCGGGCGCCGCACGGGTCGGGCGCTGACCCTGGACGAACTCCTCGAAGACACGTTCCTGGTCCTCGGCCGCGATGCCTTGGCCGGTGTCCGCCACGGTCACCCGGATCCGGCCGCCGGTTGATGGTGTCGCCGCCAGCGTGACGCCGCCCGAATCGGTGTACTTGATCGCGTTGGACACCAGGTTGTGCAGGATGCGCCGCAGCAGCGCCGGGTCCGCGCGCACGCGAGCCGAGGGATCGCCAAGCTCGACGCGCAGCCACAGACCTTGCGCCGACGCCGTTTCCGCGTAGGCCTGGCGGACCGACTCGAGCATGTCGGCCACGCTCACGCTCTGCCAGTCCGGCGCCACCGCACCGGCATCGAGGCGCGAGATGTCGAGCAGGCTGTCGAGCAGGCTCTGGCCCTGGTCGAGGGACTGCCCGATCGCCGCGCACAGCTCCTGAATCCGTGCATCGCCGCGGCGCTGTGCGAGTAGCTCGAGCGCGGTGGCGTTCATGGCCAGGGCATGCAGGGGCTGGCGCAGATCGTGGCTGGCGGCCGCGAAGAACCGCGTCTGGGAGTGGCTGGCGGCCGCGACCCGGTCGCGTTCGATGCGCAGCGAGGTCGCCAGGTCCTCGTTCTCGTGCGCCAGCCTGACCAGGGTCAGCAGCGTGCGATGCTGGTCGTGCACGTAGGCCGCCAGCGTAGCCGCCAGCGCCACGATCAGGGCCGCCACGGCCCAACCCTCCCACGTGCCCTGCAGGGCCCACCCGATTGCCAGGCTGCCGCAGGCCAAGGTCGCCCAGGCCAGGAAGGTACGCCAACGTCCACCGGCCGATACGACCGCCGCCGCTGCCATGCCGACATAGACGAGCGTCAGCATCACCTGTTCCTGTGGCGCAGGCCGGCTGAACAGCAGCGCCACCGGCCCGACGCGCAGGGCACCGAGCAGCACCATCACCCACGCCAGTCGGCGCAAGGCGACCGACGCCAGCGCATCGGGCTCGTGCAGCGCCCCACGTGCATAGCGCAAACGGACGACCTGGAGGGCGCCGTAGACGGCCAGCCAGACCGCGGCCTGCCAGGCCAGTCCCTGGCGCAGCAACATCCAGATGACGACCAGGTCGAACACGCCGTAGGCGAACGGCAGGCGCGCCAGCTGCCGCTGCAGCACGCGCAGGTGCTCACGCGCCTCGCGCTCGCTGGCGAACCCCTCAGTCAAGCCGAAGGCCTGCGCTGGCCACCTGCCAGGCCGCTTCATTGCGGTTGCGCACGCCCATCACGGCGAACGCGGTCGTCAGATGCGTCTTGACGGTGGACTCGGCGATGCCGAATTCGC
The DNA here is from genome assembly GCA_963740395.1 of uncultured beta proteobacterium. Lineage (GTDB taxonomy): Bacteria > Pseudomonadota > Gammaproteobacteria > Burkholderiales > Burkholderiaceae_C > CADEEN01. The sequence goes on along the minus strand of CAVUEP010000053.1, from coordinate 39,808 downwards.
TCGCGATCAGCTTGTTCGCCAGCCCTCGCGCTGCGGCCTTGTAGATCTCGGCCTGGCGTGGCGTCAGCTGGGCCAGGCGCGCCTGTGCCGACCGGCCGCCGCGGGACACCATCGACGGCATGGCATCGCGAGGGACGTGGATGCCGCCGTCGAGCACCGTGCGCAAGGCGGCCAGCATCTGGTCCGAGCCGTCGCGTTTGGGCAGAAACCCGCTCGCACCGAGTTCGATCGCGCGCCGCACGACTGCGGGCGAGGCATCGCCGGACATCACGACGATGCGCGCCGTGCACCCCTGGGCACGCAACTGCGCGATGCTGTCGTCGCCGCCCTGGCCGTCGAGATGCCAATCGAGCAGCACCAGATCATGCCGGCGGCGTTCGAGACAGCGCAGCGCCTCTTCGATCGTCGACGCGGTTTCGACCGAAATCGTCGGCGCCACCATTGCCAGCAGCGTCTGCACGCCCTGGAGCACCAGCAGGTGGTCATCCACCATCAACACCCGCATGCGGTCCCTCTTCCCCCCGATCGGGGCCCGTCAGTTTCCGGGAATGGTATCGCGCAGGCCTTGCGTGGCCCTGTCCGGACCCCTCCCACACTCAAGGGATGGTGCGGCCTTCAGCGCTGTGCCGGCGGCTGGTAGCGCACCGGCGGTTTTTCGGCGCGATCGAACAGCGGCGCCACCTTGGGCAGCTTGCTTTCGATGTCCTGGATGCGCGATGGCCCCGATGGGTGGGTCGACATGAATTCGGGCGGTGCACCTTCGCTCGCCTTCATCATCTTCTGCCACAGCGTGACCCCGGCGGCAGGGTCGTAGCCACCGCGCGCGGCGAGCTCCATGCCCACGATGTCGGCCTCGCTTTCGTCCTCGCGGCTGAATTTCAGCGTCAACAACTGACCGCCCATGTTGAGCAAGGCGTCCCCCGCGCCGCCCAGACCCAGCAGCGAACTGAGCAGCCCGGCGCCGATGCGCGTTGCCGCGGTCTTGCCCATGCGCTCGCGCGCATGCTCGCGCAAGGCATGCGCCATTTCGTGGCCCATGATGGTGGCCACTTCATCGTCGCTCAGCTGCAGGCGCTGCAGGATGCCGTAGTAGAAGGCGATCTTGCCGCCCGGCATGCAGAACGCGTTGAGGTCCTTGCTGCCGAACAGGCTCACCTCCCATTTCCATTCGCGCGCGCGCGGGTTCCAGGGCAAGGTGTGAGGAATCAGGCGGCCGGCGATGGCACGAAGGCGTATCGATTGCGGGTGGCTGGCCGGGGCCAGCGCGCGCTTCTGGGAGGCCTCCTGCCGCATCTGCCCGTATTGCTGCGCGGCCGCCTGTTCGACCTGCTCGGCCGGCACCAGTTTGGTCCAGCGCGATGTGCTGCCCACGTCCCCCCGCACGCCGTCCTGGGCCAGGGCTGGCCAGGCCGTTGCCGCGACTGCAGCGGCGGTCCACTGCGTGAAGTGACGGCGCCGATGCAGGCCACAGCTGCAGGCGGCGCCATGCCCGGGCACCGGTGTGGTCAATAGGGCATCGCTGCGAAAGCTGTGATCCATGTCGTTCGGACTGCGCGCGCGGGGCGCGGTTCCATCATTCTAGGAGTCGGATTCCAGCGCCCGGATCGGAGCGCGCAACGCCCACAGCATCCACAGCGCCGGCAGCGCCACCACGGTGCTGACGATGAAGAAGGTCGGCCAGCCGATGCTCTCGGCCAGCACCCCGGCCAGCGGCCCGACCCACACCCGGCCGATCGACGCGAAGGCCGACAGCAGGGCGAACTGGGTTGCCGTGAAACGCTGGTTGCACAGGCTCATCAGGAAGGCGACGAAGGCCGCCGTGCCCATGCCGCCGGACAGGTTCTCGAAGGCGATCACCATCAGCAAGCCGCCGTCGACGGGTGTCGCCTCCGGCAGCTTGACGAAACCCCAGTCGAAGGCCGGCAGCGTCAGCCCCGGCAGCACGCCCTGGCCGTTGACGGCCAGCCACCAGAAGCCGAGGTTGCTCGCCATCTGCAGCACACCGAAGATCAGCAGCGCGCGCCACAGCCCGAGCTTGAGCATCAGCGCACCCCCCAGCAGTGCCCCACCGATCGTCAGCCACAGACCGATGATCTTGTTGACGACGCCGACCTCGGCCGGGCTGTACGCCATGCTCTTGAGCAGGAAGGGCGTCATCAGGCTGCCGGCAAACGCGTCGCCGAGCTTGTAGAGCACGATCAGCGCCAGGAAGGCCGCCGCGCCGGGTTGCGCGAAGTAGCTCGCCAGTCCGCCGAGCAGGGTCTCGAATTTCGCGCGCCGTGCCGCCCAGGCCGCCAGCGGCAGCGTGAAGCCGATGCCCAGCATCAGCGCCAGCAGTTCGATCCAGCGCTTCTGCAGATGCGGCGCCAGCGTGCCGCCGTCGAGCAACGGGCCGAGCAACGCCTGCGCGACCGGCAGCGCGAAGCGATCACTGAGCAAGTAGCCCAGGGCGACCGCGGCGACCACGGCGAGAAATCCGAGGATGTCGTTGCGGGCCACGCTCGCCGGCTGCTGCGGGTGCGCGATGCGCGGCAGAAGGGTCGCCGACAGCACCGCCGCGCCAACCATCAGCATCGCCATGAAGCGGTAGACCTCGGGCCAGGTCCAGCCGCCACTGCCGGCCTGCTGCGACGGATCGGTCCAGATCAAGGCCAGGCCGCCCGACACGATCATCGCCAGGCGATAGCCCATCACGTTGAGCGAGGCCCCGAGGCCGCGCTCGGGCTTGGGCAGCACGTCGGTCCGGTAGGCATCGATGACCACGTCCTGCGACGCCGACATGAAGGCCACCGCCACCGCCAGCAGCGCGAAGACCCGGATCGACGCCGTCGGCGACGTCGACGACAGCAGGTAGAGCGTGACCGCCAGCGCCAGCTGGGTCAGCACCAGCCAGCCGCGCCGCCGGCCGAGCCACGGCAGCTCGAAGCGGTCCATCAGCGGCGCCCACAGGAACTTGAAGGTGTAGGGCAGGCCGACCAGGCTGAGGAAGCCGATGGTCGCGATGTCGACCCCGTCCGCCGTCAACCAGGCCTGCATCGCCTGCCCGGTCAACGCCAGTGGCAGGCCGGAGGCGAAGCCGAGCAGGGTGACGACGAGCAGGCGATGCAGCGCACCCAGGCGCTGCGAGAGCGTGCGCGCGCCCTGGGGGTGAGATGGCATCCGCCGATTCTAGGCAGGCCGGTGCTCTCACCGCCGCCCGGCGCGCGATCAGGCGCGATTCAAAGTGCAGTCCACGAACCCAGACGGCGGTGATGCGGTTGGCGTTCGGCCCAGGCCGCCAGACGCGCGAGCCAGCCGTCCCAACGGACCTCGGGAAGGTGCCATCTCAGGGGAAGAGCGATGCTGTTCATGCTGTCCTCACTTTCAGCCGGGTCAGGGTTGACCCCGACGCTCTCAATGTAGTGACGTGCACATGCGCCTACAAGTAGCGATGTACGCCGCATGACTTTGCGGATTTGCACACTCGGAAGGACAATGCCGCGATGACCGAACTCAACTGGAACGATCTGCGTCATGCCCTGGCGGTGGCGGAGTCCGGCTCGCTGGCAGGCGCCGCGCGCCAGCTCGGCGTCAACCACACCACCGTGCTGCGCCGACTCGACGCGCTGGAAGCCCAGTTGGGTGCCCGCCTGTTCGAGCGCAAGCGCAGCGGCTACCAGCCGACCGAGGCCGGGCATGGCCGTGCTCGCGCAGGCCCGCCACATGGCCGACCGGGTCGACGAGATCGAACGCCAGGTGCTGGGGCGCGACCGCGAGCTGACCGGCCTGCTGCGCGTGACGACCGCCTTCGTGATCATGGAGCACCTGCTGCCCGCGCCGCTGGCCGTCGTTCGCCCGCGCCTACCCTGGCATCGAGGTCGAAGTGATCGAGAACGCCTTCCTGGTCGACCTGTCGCGGCGGCGCGCCGAGGTGGCCAGTCGGGCGCTGGCCCAGCGCGAGGCCGATGTCGCGCTGCGCCTGTCGAGCCAGGTTGCCGAGCACCTGGTCGGGCGCAACCTGGGCCTGACGCAGTGCCGGGTCTACGCGCTGCGCGGTGCCCCCGGGCTGCCGCAGAGCGTGCAGGCGCTGGAGGCCCTGGTGCGCGACGCTCCCTGGGTCGCCTTCGAGCAGGACCAGCAGGACCGCGTCTACGACCGCTGGATGCGTGCCCGGCTGAGCCGCGCCAAGGTGCGCGTACGGGTCGACATCTTCAATGCCACCGCGGCGATGCTGCGCACCGGCATCGGCGTGGGTGTGCTGCCGACCTTCATGGAGGAACGGCTTCCGGAGCTCGTGGCCGTGTCGGAGCCAATCCCCGAGCTGTCCGCACCGGTCTGGATGCTGACCCACCCGGACCTGCGCCAAAGCGGACGTGTGCGCGCCTTCACACGGCATGTGGGCGACGCCATCGCCGAGCGGCTGCGCAGCGCCTGAAGAACGTCGAGCGGCCTGGGCCTTGAGGACCGCGACCGCGACCTCATCTGGCGGACATGGACGCCACCCTGATCGCCTGCCCCCATTGCCACCAACGCAACCGCGTGCCTGCAGAACGTCTGGCCGACGACCCGGTCTGCGGCCGCTGCGCCCGGCCGATCCTGGCCGGCGAGCCGGTCGAGCTCAACGACGCCAACTTCGACGCCGTGGCCGGCCGCAGCGGGCTGCCGGTGCTGGTCGACTTCTGGGCACCCTGGTGCGGCCCCTGCCGCTCGATGGCACCCGCGTTCGAGCAGGCCGCCGCCCAGCTCAAGGGCAAGGCCGTGCTGGTGAAGGTGGACAGCGACCAGAACCCGCAGCTGTCGGCGCGCTTCGGCATCCGCAGCATCCCGACCCTGGTCCAGCTCAAGGGAGGACGCGAAGCGGCACGTCAGTCCGGCGCCTTGCCGGTCGGTGCAATCGTCAAGCTGGCGGAGGGCTGAGGGCAGCTCGCTGCACCGCCAGCGCGACGAACCAGTCCACGCATTCGGCGTTGGCCATCGCGTCGCGGCTCATGACCTTGGCCGGGTCGGCGCCCATCAGCAACTTCTTGACCGGCAGCTCCATCTTCTTGCCCGACAGCGTGCGCGGTATCGCGGTGACCTGAAAGACGTCGTTCGGCACATGGCGCGGCGACAGCGCCTCGCGCACGACGGACCTGATGCGTCTGGTCAGCGTCTCGTCGAGCGTCAACCCGTCGCGCAGCACGACGAACAGCGGCATCCAGCTCTCGCGCCCCAGGTACTCGAGGTCGACCACGAGGCTGTCGAGGACCTCGGGCAGGGCCTCCACCGCGCGGTACAGCTCGGAGGTGCCCATGCGGATGCCGTGGCGGTTGATCGTGGCGTCGCTGCGGCCATAGATGACCGCGCCGCCCGTGGGCGTGATGCGGATCCAGTCGCCGTGACGCCAGATGCCAGGGTAGGTGTCGAAGTAGCTGTCGTGGTAGCGCGCGCCGTCCGGATCGTTCCAAAGGTAGAGCGGCATCGAGGGCAGCGGCCTTGTGCAGACCAGCTCGCCGACCTCGTCGATCACCTCCCGGCCTTGTGCGTCAAAGGCAAACACTGCCGCGCCCAGGCTGCGGCACTGCATCTCGCCCTTGACCAGCGGCAGTGCGCGGTGGCCGGCGACGAAGGCGCCACAGAAGTCGGTGCCGCCCGAGATGCAGGCGATCCACATCGGCGCGCCGTCGGGCTGCGGCAGTTCGTCCCAGATCCACTGGTACGCCTCATCCGACAAGGGCGAGCCGGTCGAGCCGACCGCGCGCAGCGCCGACAGGTCGGCCAGCTGCTGCGGATGCACACCCGCTTTCAGGCAACTGGCGTAGAACGCAGCGCCGGCGCCGAAGAAACTCGCCTTGCAGGCTGCGACGAAGCGCCACAGCGTGCCCCAGTCGGGCGCGCTGGCCGGGCCGGCCGGGTTGCCGTCGTAGACACAGACCGTGGTCCCGCCGAGCAGAGACGCCAGGCCCGCGTTCCACATGATCCAGCCGGTGCTGCTGTACCAGTGAAAGCGATCGCCGGTCTCGATGCTGGGGCCGACGTCGTTGTGCAGGCTGCTCTTGAGAGATTCGAGCAGGATGCCCCCGTGGCCGTGAACGATCGCCTTCGGCAAGCCGGTGGTGCCGCTCGAATAGACGATCCACAGCGGGTGGTCGAAGGGCAGCCCTGCAGGCTCGAAGCCGGCGCCGTCGCCAGCGACGAGCGTCGCCCAGTCATGCACCGGGCGTTCGGTATCGGTGAAGGTGGCGCCCGGATCGAGGTCGGCCACGAAGACCAGGTCGCGCACCGTGGGCAGGCCGCCCATCAGCTGCTTCAGCACGGCGCGCCGGTCATGCGCGACGCCGCCGTAGCACTGGCCGTCGACCGCGATCAGGAGGACCGGCTCGATCTGGCGGAAACGGTCGAGCACCGCCACTGGCCCCATGTCGGGCGAACAGACCGACCACACCGCGCCGATGCTGGCGCAGGCCAGGAAGGCCACGATGGCGTGCGGCGTGTTCGGCAACCAGGCGGCAACCCGGTCACCGGGTGACACGCCGAGGCGTCTCAGTTCTCCGGCCAGGGCCGCCACCTGACGGCGCAACTCCGGCCAGGGCATCGGCACCGGTTCATGCATCCGTTCGTTCTGGAACAGCAAGGCCGGGTGGCCGGCCGCATGGGCCGCGTCCGCATGGCGCAGCAGGTGGCGCGCGTAGTTGACCTCGACACCCGGGAACCAGACCGCGCCGGGCATGCGGTCTTCGGCCAGCACGACCGTGGGTGGGGTCGGCGACTGCACGTCGAAGTGGTCCCAGATCGAGCGCCAGAAGCCGTCCAGGTCGGTCACCGACCAGCGCCACAGGGCCTCGTAATCGGCGAAGTGTTGGCCGCGTTCGCGCGCGAGCCAGTCCTGGTAGCGGGTGATGCGGGGGATTGGCGCTGTCATCGCTTGATCATAGGCAGGCCGCGTCCGCTCCGGACTCAGAGGTTCGGGCTCGACGTCGATGAAGCGCCAGAGGTCGCGCATGAAGGGATGGCGCCAGTAATGGCGCGTGCCCGGCTGCACGAGGTCGCTGGTGACACGGTGCAGGTGGACCTTGAACGGCATGTAGGCCACCAGCAGGTCCTTGGCCTGGCGCATCACGGCCTCGCGTTCGGCCCCGTCGGCCATGCGCCGCTGCTGTTCGACCAGGCGGTCGAAAGCCGGCAGGTTGAAGCGCGGGTCGTTCGACTCGCCCGCGTTCGGTCCGTAGGCGATGTCGAGGAAGAAGCCGCCGTCGGGCGAACCGGCGCTCCAGCTGTAGCCCCACATCATCAAGGTGCCGGCTCGCGTCTTCTTCAGCAACTCGGACCAGGTCGAGATCTCGAACTCGATGCGCAAGCCCGATCGCTTCCAGATTGCGCCGCCACAGGTCGTTGGACAGCCGCGAACGCTGGTCGGCCATCGACGCCATGCGCAGCACGAGCGGTCGGCCGTCGGGTTGTTCGCGCCAGCCGTCGTCGTCGCGGTCGAGGTAGCCGTACAGGTCCAGCAGGGCCTTGGCGCGCGCCGGGTCGTATTCGCTCATCTCGCTCTTGTAGGCCGGGTCGTAGCCCGAGGTGAAGGGCGGGATCGTCGATTGCGCCGGAATGCCGTTGCCACCGAAGACATGGCGGATGTAGGCGTCGCCGTCGTGGGCCAGGCCGATGGCGCGCCGCAGCGCCACCTTGTCTGGCGTGTAGCCGCCGACCAGCGGGTGCTCCATGAAGAAGAAGCTCATGCCCATGTCGGCCTGCAGGCTGCGCTGCAGGCGCACGCCCTTCTTCTGCAGGAACGGCGCCAGTTCGCCGTGCGGCGTGGCAATCGGCACATAGGGCCCGGGCAGGGCCAGGAACGCATAGTCGCCGTTGAGGAACGACAGCCAGCGCGGCTGGTCTTCTTCGACGATGTCGACGACCACCTCGTCGACCAGCGGCAGGCGGCGCCCTTGCAGGCGGGCGGCGATCGCCTGCGCCAGCGGCTCGTCGGCCGGCGTGCCCTCGTAGTGACTCTCGCGGTAGCTCGGCGAGCGTTCCAGCTCGATGCGCGAGGCGCGGCGCCAGCTCTTGAGCCGGAAGGCGCCGGTGCCCACCGGATGGGCGCCGATGTCGCGGCCGTAGAACTCGACCACCTCGCGCGCCACCGCGCCCATGATCACCGGGTCGGCGAAGCGGTAGAGGAAGCGCGGGTCGGCGCTCGCCCAGCGTCAGGCTGCAGCGTGTAGCGGTCCAGCGCGCGCAGCCCGTCGACCTCGGTGTCGTAGTCGAAGGGCGACGCTGCTTCAGCGCCTGCCTGCGCGCAGTTCGGTCAGGCCCGGCAGCTTGGCGGTCTCGTACAGGTAGAGGTCGCTCGAGTTGTACTGCGGGTCGTAGAAGCGCTTGATCGTGTAGACGTAGTCCTGCGGCCACCAGCTCGCGCGGCCGGCCCTTGAAGGCCGGGTCGTCGGCGAAGTAGATGCCGGGCTTGATGCGCAGCGTGAAGACCCGGCCGTCGGCCGAGACCTCGGGCAGCGACGCGCGGTCTGCGGCACCAGGGGCACCGGCCGCGCCAGGTAGTCGTAGGTCAGCGGTGCTTCGAGGATCTGCGCGATCAGCGTCGACGAATAGCAGGTCGCTGTTGGTCTGCGGCGGGTCGAAGGCTCGACTCCGGCGCCGGGAAGGCCAGGCGCAGCACCTTGCGGCCGGCGCCGCTGCGCCCGCGCGCCAGCGCCGGCCAGGCCGCCAGCGCGGCGGCCGGCCCTGCAGCAGCTGGCGGCGGTCGCAGGCTCATCGGCGTCGGCGGCCGGGTCGATGTCGACCATGTGCCACCAGTCCTGCCAGAACAGCGGTGCGGCGGTAGCCGATCAGCCGCGGCCTGGGTCAGGTCGGTGACGATGCGGTGGACCTGGGTCTTGTACGGCGCGTAGGCCACGGCCAGGCGCTTGGCCTGCGAAGAACAGCGCCTCGCGCTCGGGGCCGTCGGGCAGCACCTCCATGCGCTCGTACAGCGCGTCGAAGGCCGGCAGCGCTGAAGCGCGCCATGTTCTGGCCGCCGATCTGCTTGCCGTGGTAGCGCGCCAGCGCGGGCTGGCCGTCGGGCGCGGCGGCCGATGCCGCCGACGCGCCAGATCGACGAGCTTGCCGCTGCGCGCCGCCTTCAGGTTCTCGGGCCACTTGGCGGGCTTGTAGTCCAGCGCGCAGGCCGACCGCGGCCAGGTTCTTGCGCCGCAGATCGTCGAGTCGCGCGCGACTGGTCGTCGGGCTGGGTCGCCATCTCGATCACCAGCGGCTGGCCGTCGGGCTGGTCGCGCCAGCCGTCGCCGTCGCGGTCGACATAGCCGTACAGGTCGAGCAGGGCCTTGGCGCGCGCCGGGTCGAAGTCGCCCAGTCTCGCTCTTGAAGGCCGGGTCGTAGCCGCTGCGTGCGGGCATCAGCGGCGACTGCGCCGGGATCGCCTGGCCGCGCCAGACGCAGTGCGATCTCGCGCGGCACGTCCAGCGCCAGCCCGATGCGCGCGGCGCAGCGCCACCTTCTCGGGCGTGTAGCCGCCGACCACCGGGTCCTCCATGTTGAACAGCACGTAGAAGACGTCGGCGCGCAGCGACCTGGTGGCCGCTGCACGCCCTGCTTGGCCAGGTTCGGCGCGACCTGGCCGTTCGGCATCGCCAGGTCGACGAACTCGGCCGGCACCTGCTCGAGCAGGTCCATGCTGGCCCTGCAGGAAGCTCAGCCAGCGCGGCTGCTCCTCTTCGATGATGCTGATCTCGACCCGGTCGACCATCGGCAGGCGCCGGCCCTTGAAGCGCGCCAGCAGGGCCTGGCCCTCGGCATCGTCGGCGGCCGGCTCGGCGTCGTAGAAGCGCTCGCGGTAGGCCGGGGTTGCGCTCCAGCACGATCAGCGAGCTGCGCCGCCACTGCGCGAGCCGGAACGGCCCGGTGCCGACCGGGTGGGCCGGGATGTCGTCGCCATAGGCCTCGACCACCTCGCGCGCCACCGCGCCGTACAGGTCGCCGGTGGCCAGCAGTCTGCAGGAAGCGCGGCCGCGGCGTCTTCGAGCCGGAACCGCAGCGTGTAGCGGTCCAGCGCCTGCAGGCCGTCGATCGGGCGGTCGTAGTCGAAGGGCTGGCGCTGGCTCAGCGCGCTGCTGGCGCAGCTCGGCCAGGCCGACCAGCGCCCTGCTGCTCCAGCCCGGTCCAGACCGGGCTCTTCAGCGCCGGGTCGGCGAAGCGCTTGAAGCTGTAGACGTAGTCCGGCGGCGGTCAGCTCGCGCCGCTGCGCCCTTGAAGGCCGGATCGTCGGCGAAGTAGATGCCGGGCTGGACGCGCACGGTCCAGGTGCGGAAGTCGGCCGAGACCTCGGGCATGCCGTCGGCGGTCAGCGGCTTGATCTTGGCCGGCCGCGCCAGGTGGTCGTAGCCGTACAGGCCCTCGAAGATGTGCGGCGTGACGGTGCGCGAGTAGAGGTCGTTGACCTGCGCCGGGTCGAAGCCGGTCTCGGCGACGCGGAAGGCGTAGCGCAGGACCTTGGGCGGCGCGGCGCCTGGCCGGCGCGCAGCGCCGCGCGGCGCAGCGGCCAGCAGCATCGCGCCAGCGCAGCCGCGCACGGCGCTTCATTGCAGCGGCGCTCGCCCGCATCTGCGGGTCGATGTCGACGAAGTGCCACCACTCGTTCCAGAACAGCGGCCGCCGGTAGCCGATCACCCAGGGGTGGGCACAGGTCGGTGCTGATGCGGTGCACAGTGGGTCTTGTAGGGCATGTAGGCGATCGCGATGCGCTTGGCCTGCAGGAACAGGGCCTCGCGCTCGGGGCCGTCGGGCAGCTGCGCATGCGGTCGTAGAGCGCGTCGAACTCGGCATGCTTGAAGCGCGCCAGGTTCTGCGCTGCCCGACTGCGGGCCGTACAGCCGCTGCAGCGCGCTCTGGCCGTCGGTGCCGGCGGCCGAGGAGCCCAGCGCCCAGATCTGCAGCTTGCCGGCGCGCGCCTTCTTCAGGTGCTCGGGCCATTGCCGCGGTCTCGAAGCTGCACGTTGATGCCGATGGCGTCGCATGTTCTTGTGCCACAGCTCGTCGAACTGGCGGTTGAGCTGCTCGGGCTGGGTGGCGCGCGTCGATCACCAGCGGCGTGCCGTCGGGCTGGTCGCGCCAGCCGTCGCCGTCGCGGTCGACATAGCCGTACAGGTCGAGCAGGGCCTTGGCGCGCGCCGGGTCGTAGTCGCCGATCTCGCTCTTGAAGTCCGGGTCGTAGCCGGTGGTGTGCGGCACCACGATCGGACTGCGCCGGGATCGCCTGGCCGCGGCGGACGATGCGGATCTCGCGGTCGATGTCGATGCGCCAGCGCGATCGCGCGGCGCAGCGCCACCTTGCTCGGGCGTGTAGCCGCCGACCACCGGGTCTTCCATGTTGAAGTAGGTGATCGCGATGTCGGCGTTGACCGTAGCGCGGTGCCTGACGATGCCGCGCTTGGCCAGGTTGGGCGCGATCTTGCCGTCGGGCATGGCCTGCGTCGACGAAGTTGCCCGGCACCGAGCCGTACTTGGATGCCAGCGCGTCGATCTCGCCGTTCAGGAAGGACAGCCAGCGCGGCTGGTCCTCCTCGATGATCGACGACCTCGACCCGTCGACCATCGGCAGGCGCCGGCCCCTGCAGCCGCGCCAGGATGGCCTGGCCTTCGGCGTCGTCGGCGGCCGGCTCGGCGTCGTAGAGCAGCTCGCGGTAGTCGGGGTTGCGCTCGAGCACGATCTGCGAGCTGCGCCGCCAGGTCTTGAGCCGGAACGGCCCGGTGCCGACCGGGTGCTCGCCGATCTTGTCGCCGTAGAACTCGACCACCTCGCGCGCCACCGCGCCGAGCAGGTCGGAGCGCGGCCAGCATGCCGAGGAAGCGCGGGCGGGGCTCGTCCGAGCGGAACTGCAGCGTGTAGCGGTCGAGCGTGCGCAGGCCCTCGGGCTCGTCGTCGTAGTCGAACGGGGTCTTGGCGTCGAGGTGACGCTGGCGCTTCTCGGCCAGGCCGCTGCATCTTGTAGCTGAGCGATCCAGGTCCACAGCTCGCTGCGGTTGGCCGGGTCGGCGGTGCGCAGGATCGAATAGACGTAGTCGCGCGCGGTCAGCTCGCGCCGGCACGCCCTTGAAGGCCGGGTCGGCGGCGAAATAGATGCCGGGCCGGACCTTGCACCGTCCAGATCCGGAAGTCGGCCTGAGACCTCGGGCATCGCCGCCGCCGTCAGCGGCTTGATCGGGCCGGCCGCGCCAGGTGGTCGTACTGGTACAGGCCTTCGAAGATGTGCGGCGTGATCGTGCGCGAATAGAGGTCGCTGATCTGCACCGGGTCGAAGCTCGTCTCGGCGGTGTTGAAGGCCACCTTGAGCACCTTCTTTGGCGCCGTCGGCGCGGTCTGGGCCTGTGCGCCGCAGCTCAACGCGGCAGCCAGGACGGTGATGATCCAGCGCTTCATGGCGCACTCCTGTCGATGTCGACCATGTGCCACCACTCGGTCCAGAACAGCGGCCGACGGTGGCCGATCACGTACGTCGTAGTTCACGGTGTTGCTGATGCGGTGCAGGAACATCTTGTACGGCATGTAGGCCACGGCCAGGATCTTGCGCCTGGCGGAACAGGGCGTCGCGTTCGGGGCCATCGGGCAATTGCTGGGTGCGCTCGTAGAGCTGGTCCATGGCATCCAGGCGCAGCCGGGCGAAGTTCTGGCTGCCGATCTGGCCGCTGTACAGCGCCGCCAGCGAATCCTGGCCATCGGGGCTGGCGGCCGAACCGCCGAGTGACCACAGCTGCAGCTTGCCGGCGCGCGCTGCCTTGAGCTGCTCGGGCCACTGTCCGGTGAAGAAGCGCAGCTGAATGCCGACCGCCGCGAGGTCCTTCTTCCACAGCTCGTCGGAGCGGCGGCTGAACTGGTCGGGCTGGGTCGCCAGCTCCAGCACCAGCGGTTTGCCATCGGGTTGCTCGCGCCAACCGTCGCCGTCCTTGTCGACGTAGCCGTACAGATCGAGCAGGGCCTTGGCACGCGCCGGGTCGTGGTCGCCCATCTCGCTCTTGAAGGCCGGGTCGTAGCCACTCGTGTGCGGGATCAGCATCGACTGCGCCGGGATGCCCTGGCCGCGAAACAGCAAGCGGATCTGCCGCTCGACGTCGAGCGCGAGGCTGATCGCGCGCCGCAGTGCCACCCTCTCGGGCGTGTAGCCACCGACCACCGGGTCGTCCATGTTGAAGTAGGTGTAGACCCCATCGGCATTGAGCGAACGCTTGCCCTCGATGCCCTTCTTGGCCAGATGCGGCGCGATATGGCCGTTGGGCATCGCCTGTGGAATGAAGTCTCCAGGCACGCTGACGAGGTCCAGCTCCCCGTTCAGGAAGGCCAGCCAGGCCGGCTGCGACTCCTGGATGATCGAGACCTCCACGCGGTCGACCATCGGGATGCGCTTGCCCTTGAGCCGTGCCAGGATGGCCTGGCCGTCGGCGTCGTCGGGTGCGGGCTCGGCGTCGTAGAGACGCTCACGGTAGTCCGGGTTGCGCTCGAGCGCGATGAAGGAGCTGCGCCGCCACTGCGCCAGCCGAAACGGCCCCGTGCCCACAGGGTGGGCCATGATGTCGTCGCCGTAGTGCTCGACGACTTCGCGCGCGACCGCGCCGAACAGGTCGCCGGCGGCCAGGAACTCGAGGAAACGCGGGCGCGCCTCCTCGAGTTCGAAGCGCACGCTATAGCGGTCGAGCGCGCGCAGGCCGCGCACGACGCGGTCGTAGTCGAACGGCTGGCGGTCCTTGAGCGCCGCCTCGCGCACCTCGGCCAGACCGACGATCTTGAGGTCGGTAACGCCAGAGACGACCGGGCTGTTGTTGGCCGGGTCGACCGCACGCTTGATCGCGTACACGTAGTCCTCGGCGACCAGTTCACGCCGCTGGCCCTTGAAGGCCGGATCGGTCTGGAAGTAGATGCCCGGGCGGATGCGAACCGTCCAGGTACGGAAGTCGGCCGACACCTCGGGCATAGCCGGCGGCGGTCAGCGGCTTGATCTTGAAAGGGCGGGCCAGGTGGTCGTACTGGTACAGGCCCTCGAAGATGTGCGGCGTGACCGTGCGCGAGTAGAGGTCGAACACCTTGGCCGGGTCGAAGCCGGTCTCGGCCGCGCTGAAGGCCAGTCGCAGGACCTTCGGCGCGGCAGCGTCCACCGGCCCCAGCGCCAGCAGGCAGAGCGCCGCGGCGATGACCCCGTGCCAGCGCCGGCTCATGGCAGGCGCGCCGGGTCGATGTCGACGTAGCGCCAGAAGTCGCGCAGGAAGGGATGGCGCTGGTAGCCGACCACATGCGGGTGCAGCAAGTCGGTGGCGATGCGGTGCGTCGTCACCTTGTACGGCATGTAGGCCACGCCGAGCAGCTTGGCACGGCGCATCACGGCCTCGCGCTCGGGGCCGTCGACCATCACGCGCTGCTGCTCGTACAGGCGGTTGTACTCGGGCAGGTCGAAGCGGGCGTGATTCGCCTGGCCCTTGTTCGGGCCGTACATCAGGTCGAGGTGGTAGCTGCCGTCGGGGCTGGTCGCGCTCCAGGCCACGCCCCACATCATCAGCTTGCCGGCGCGGCTGGCCTTCAACTGCTCGGGCCACTTGGCGGTCTTGAAGTTGATGCGGATGTTGATCGACGCGGTCGCCTTGCGCCACAGCTCCTGCAGCTTGCGCGCCTGCTGGTCGGGCTGGCTCGCGTAGTCCAGCACCAGCGGGCTGCCGTCGGGCAGGTCGCGCCAGCCGTCGCCGTCCTTGTCGACATAGCCGTACAGGTCGAGCAAGGCCTTGGCGCGCGCGACGTCGTAGCTCGCTCATCTCGGTCTTGAGCTTGGGGTCGTAGCCCGACAGCAGCGGCGGCACGATGGCCTGGGCCGGGATCGCCTGCCCGAGCCGCACCTGCTCGATCTCGAGCGTCGCTGTCGTAGGCCAGCGCGATCGCGCGCCGCAGCGCCACCTTGTCGGGCGTGTAGCCGCCGACCACCGGGTTCTCCATGCCGAAGTAGCTGAAGGTGGCGTCGACCAGCGGCGCCTGCACCATCCAGCACGCCCTTCTTGGCCAGGTTCGGCGCCAGCTTGTTGTGCGGGATCGCGATCGGTGCAAAGTCGTTCGGCAGCCGGTCGAGGAAGTCGAGTTCGCCGTTGAGGAAGGCCAGCCAGCGTGGCTGCTCCTCTTCGATGATGCTGATCTCGACGCGGTCGATCATCGGCAGCCTGCGGCCCTTGAGCTCGCGCGGCGATGCGCTCGGCCACCGGGTTGCCGTCGGTCGCCTGGTCGTCGTAGACCTGCTCGCGGTAGTCCGGGTTGCGCTCGAGCACGATCTTGCGACGAACGCCGCCACTGCGCCAGGCGATAGGGCCCGGTGCCGACCGGGTGCGCCATGATGTTGTCGCCGTAGGCCTCGACCACCTCGCGCGCCACCGCGCCCATGACGGCGCCGTCGGTGAACAGGTAGTACAGGCGCGGCGACGGGTCCTTGATGCGGACGACGAAGGTGTAGCGGTCGAGCGCCTTCAGGCCCTCGACCTCGGTGTCGTAGTCGAAGGGCTGCCTGGCCTCGATCAGCTTGCGGCGCAGCTCCGACAGGCCGAGCAGGCCCGCGTTCTCGAGCAGGAACAGGTTCGGGCTCTTGAACTTCGGGTCGTAGTGGCGCTTGATCGAGTAGACGTAGTCGGCCGCCGTCAGCTCGCGTTTGACCCCCTTGAACGCCGGGTCGTCGGCGAAGTAGATGCCGGGCCGGATGCGGAAGGTGAAGCTGCGCGCGTCGTCGCTGATCTCCGGCAGCGCGGCCGCGGTCTGCGCCACCACCTTGGCCGGGCGCGCCAGGTAGTCGTAGGTCAGCGGTGCTTCGAAGATGTTGGCGGCGACCGTGCGCGAGTACAGATCCGAGATCTGGGCCGGGTCGAAACCGGTTTCGGCGATCGGGAAGGCATATCGCAGCACCTTGGTCGCCGCGGGTGCGGCAGACCCGGTGCCGCTGGCCAGCACCAGGCTTGTGGCCAGTGCCAGCAGGACGGAACGGCTCATGATGTGGGCGGGGGACAGCGAGACCGGCAGTCTAGCCCCGCAATCGTTTGCCCCGGCACCGGGGTTGCCCACCCGCGTGGGGCAAACGTGGAGGGGAGTCGTGTGCTGCGGCCCGTACACTCGCGCCTTCCCAAACCCGGGAGAGAGTTGACGATGGCCGCCTACCTTCTGCGGCGCTTGTGGCAAATGATTCCGACCATCCTCGGAGTCGTGCTGCTGGTGTTCTTTCTGTTCAAGTACTTTGGCGGCGACCCGGCCGAGATCCTCGGTGGCCTGAACGCCACGCCCGAGCAGATCGACGCGATCCGCCAGCAGCTCGGACTCGACCAGCCGGTCTGGGTCCAGTTGGGGATCTATCTCAAGAGCGTGGTCACGTTCGACTGGGGCAAGAGCTGGGCCACCAACGAGGCCGTGAGCAACCTGTTCGCGACCCGGTTGCCGGCCACGCTGACGGTGATGCTGCCGATCCTGATCCTCGAGGTCATCATCGCGCTGCCGATCGCGATGTGGGTGGCCTACCGGCGCGGCTCGCTGGCCGACCGCATGATCATGGTCATCAGCACCATCGCGCTGTCGATCAGCTTCCTGGTCTACGTCATCGTCGGCCAGTACGTGTTCGGCTTCCAGCTCGGCTGGTTCCCGGTGCAGGGCTGGAGCGACAGCGTGTGGACCAACCTGGTCACCTATGCGCCGCTGCCCGTGCTGCTGGCCGTGGCGGTCTCGCTGGCGCCCTATACGCGTCTGTACCGGACCTTCTTCCTCGACGAGATGGGACACGACTACGTGCGCACGGCGCGGGCCAAGGGCCTGACCGAGAACACGATCATGTTCAAGCATGTGCTGCGCAACGCGCTGATCCCGATCCTGACCAATATCGGCTTGGCCTTGCCGAGCGTGTTCGTGGGCTCCTTCCTGATCGAGGTCTTCTTCTCGATTCCAGGTCTGGGCCGTGAAGTGCTGCTCGCGGTCAACCGCAGCGACTACCCCGTGATCCAGGCGATCGCGGTCTACCTGTCGGTGCTGACGATGCTGATCAACCTGCTGGTGGATGTGATGTTCAAGTTGGTCGACCCCCGGGTGGTGCTCAAGTGAGCGCCGTGATGAGCCCCGGCGCCGGGATGGCGGCCGAACGTTCCGAAGGCGTCTGGCACTCGGCCTGGCGCCGTTTCAAGACCGACCGTATCGGCGTCATCTGCGCCCTCATCGTGATCGCCTTCCTGCTGCTGATCCTGGCCGCCTGGACCGGTGTCGTGGCCAAGCAGTGGCAGCAGGAAGTGGGCGTGGCCAACGCGCCGCCGACCTTCCTCGGGCCGCGGCCGCCCGAGGCCATCGGCACCATCGAGGTCCCGAAAGGCCCCAACGTCGACCTGTCCGACGTCGACCCGCTGGCGCCGCGCTACAAGGAGTGGGACGAGCTCGCGGCCAAGCTCAAGACGACCGAGACCGTGAAAGCCGAGACGCTGCCGCTGGGCGCCGACCGGCTCGGCCGCGATGTGCTTTCCAAGGCCATCAAGGGGACCGAGATCTCGGTCTTCGTCGGGGTCCTGGCGTCCCTGCTGGCAACCACGATCGGCACCATGCTGGGTGCCTTCTCGGGCTTCTTCGGCAAGCGCATCGGTGACCTGCTGGAATGGCTCTACAACGTGTTCGAGTCGATCCCGGGCATCCTGCTGATCTTTGCCTTCGCCGCCGTCTTCGGGCGCGGCATCCTGACCGTGGTGCTGATCCTGGGGCTGACCGGGTGGACCGGCCTGTACCGGCAGGTGCGCTCGGAATTCCTCAAGCATGGCGCGCGCGAATACGTGCGCTCGGCCGAGGCCATCGGGGCATCGGCCTGGAGCCGCATGTTCAAGCACATCCTGCCCAACATCAGCCATGTGATCCTGGTGCGCATGAGCCTGCTGGTGGTGGGCTTCATCAAGGCCGAGGTCATCCTGTCCTATCTGGGCCTGGGGGTCGGCGTCGAGGACGTGTCCTGGGGCACGATGCTGGCCGAGGCCCAGAGCGAACTGATCCTGGGCTACTGGTGGCAACTGGCCGCTGCCACGCTCTTCATGGCGGTGTTCGTGACCGCGTTCTCGTTGCTGGCCGACGCCGTGCGCGATGCGCTCGATCCGAAACTCAGAGGGCTGGAGTAAATATGAACCCCCAAGCTCACATACGTTCGCTGCCCCCCAAGGGGGCGCAGGCCTCCCTTGGGGCGGCCCGGCGGGAGGCCTGACCATGTTGTTGTCGATCCAGGACCTCAAGGTCAGTTTCCGCATGGGCAAGCAAGACGGCGTGCAGCAGCGCGCCGACGCCGTCAAGGGCGTGAGCTTCGACATCCCCGAAAACCGCATCGTCGCGCTCGTCGGTGAGTCGGGCTCGGGCAAGAGCGTCACCGCGATGTCGATCCTCAACCTGCTGCCCGACAACGCCGAGCGCCAGGGCCGCGTGATGTGGCAGGGGCGTGATCTGCTTCATGCCGGTCTGCTCGAGCTGCAGGGCTTGCGCGGCAAGGAGATCGCCTGCGTCTTCCAGGACCCGATGCAGTCGCTGAACCCGGTCTTCACGGTCGGCGCACAGCTGATCGAGCCGCTGATGAAGCACATGGGGATGAACAAGAAGGCCGCGCTGGAACGCGCCGAGGCCTTGCTGGTCGAGGTCGGCATGCCCGAACCCAGGCGCCGCCTGGCAACCTACCCGCACGAGATGTCGGGGGGTCAGCAGCAGCGCGTCATGATCGCGATGGCGCTGGCCTGCGAGCCCAAGCTGCTGATCGCCGACGAGCCGACGACCGCGCTCGACGTGACCATCCAGCGCCAGATCCTGGAGCTGATCGGCAAGCTCAAGGACAAGCACCGCATGAGCGTGCTCTTCATCAGCCACGACCTCGGTCTGGTGGGAGAGATCGCCGACCATGTGATCGTGATGCGCAACGGCATCGTGCGCGAGCAGGGCCCGGTGGCGGACATCTTCGCCACGCCGAAAGACGACTACACCAAGGCCTTGCTGGCTTGCCGCCCGAGCCTGACCGAGAACCCGGCGCGCCTGATGGTGATCGACGACCACATCGCGGGCAAGGGCCATGCCGCGGCCGCGGCCGCCAAGGACCCCGAGGCGCCGGTGGTGCTCGAGGTGCGCGCACTGGCCAAGAGCTTCTTCCTGCGCGAAGGCCTGTTCGGCAAGCGCGAATTCAAGGCCGTGCAGGACGTAAACTTCAAGCTGCGCAAGGGCCATACCCTGGGCGTGGTGGGCGAGTCCGGCTCGGGCAAGACGACGATGGGACTGTCGCTGCTGCGTCTGCACGAGCCGACCGCGGGCGAAGTGATCTTCGACGGACGCGACCTGATCAAACTCTCGGACCGCGAGCGCCAGGGCATGCGCCGGCGTATCCAGATCGTGTTCCAGAACCCCTATGCGAGCCTGAACCCGCGTTTCACGATCGGTCAGACCCTGGTCGAGCCGATGGTGATCCATGGCATCGGCAAGGACCTCGCCGAGCGTGAGCAGCGCGCCCGCACCTTGCTCGAGAAGGTCGACCTCGATGGCAGTGCCTTCGGCAAGTACCCGCATGAGTTCTCCGGCGGCCAGCGCCAGCGGGTGGCGATCGCGCGCTGCCTGACGCTCAATCCGGAGGTGCTCGTCCTCGACGAGGCCGTGAGCGCACTCGACGTCTCCGTGCAGGCGCAGGTGCTGAACCTGTTGAAGGACCTGCAGGACGAGTTCGGCCTGTCCTACGTCTTCATCAGCCACGACCTGGCGGTGGTGCGATTCATCAGCGACGAGGTGCTGGTGATGAAGGACGGGCGTGTGGTCGAGCGGGCCAGCGCCGAACAGATCATGGCCGCGCCGCGTGAGGAATACACGCAGCGGCTGCTGGCCGCCATCCCGCGCGGGTACCAGGCAAGCGTCTGACCCGTCGGGAACTGGCCCCGGCCGCCTCAAGTTCTGGTTCAGGCGACCGATAGCCAACGGATGAATTCCCGACGCCGACTCGTGCGCGTCGTCGTCGCCTGCGGCAGCCTGCTCGCGGCCGCCGTCGCATTCGGCTCCGACCTGGAGACGCGCCTCGCTGCGCTCGAGGAAATCGGTCTGGCCGACCCTGCGCGAGCCGTGGTCGAGCTCGAAGCGCTGGACAGCCAGGTCCAGCCTGCCGACCGCGCCCATTGGCTGACCCGTCTGGCCCTGGAGCGCAATGCCGCTGGCGACGCTGCTGGCGCGCGCCAGGATGCCGCGCGGCTGCGAACGCTGGCTGACCCGTTGGCCGAAACTGCCGCCCTGCTCGCGCTGGGCAGCATCGAGCGCACGCGCGGCTCGGCTCCGGCCGCCTGGCGGCTGCTCACCGCGGCGAGCCATGCGCTGCCCGCATCGGGCCCGGACTGGCTGCGCTTCCCACTCGTGTCGACACGCGCCAGGGCGGCCGAGGCCGTCGGAAAGACCGAAGACGCCGTCGTGCTCTATCAGCAAGCCATCGATCTGGCAGACCGCATGGGCATGCCGTCCCGCCAATCGATCGCGCGCCAGTACCTGGCCTGGCTCTACACCGGCCTGGGCGAGCATGACTCCGCCCGCCGTCTGGTGGACAGTGCACGCGAGTTTGCGATGCTCGACGGTTCGGCGATCGTCCGGTCGCGGCTGTTGAACGTCGAGAGCTACCGTCTGGCCGAACTCGGCGATCGCGCCGGCGCGCGCGCGGCCCAGCTGGAGGCGCTCGCACTGGCCAGGACCGCAGGCGCCAAGCGCGCCCAGGCCCTGATGCTGGCCAATCTGGCGGACGACTTCTTGCGCGACGGCGATTACGGCGCGGCGCTGGCGCACGCCCAGGAGGCGCTGCCGCTCGCGCGCGCGCTGCACGATCCATCCGCACTCAGCGTGGCGCTGATCAATCGCGGTTTCGCGCGCGTCATGCTGCGCCAGTTCAGCGCTGGCGCAGAGGACATCGAGACGGTCCTGGCGCTCGAGGAACGCAATGGCAACGTGGCCCAGATGGCCCGCCTGCTGCAGGAGAGCGGCACCTACTTCGAGCGCGCCGGCGAACTCCGCGCAGCCTGGTCGGCGTACGCACGTCTGCGCCCGCTGGCCGAACGCGTGTCCCGCAAGGAGCAGCAGGAGGCACTGCTCGGCTTGCAGGAAGGCTTCGAGCACAAGCAGCGAGAGCGTGAACTGAAGGAACTGGCCCAGGCGCGCGAGTTCGAGGAGGCCACGCTGCAGGCGCAATCACTCAAGCTCGGCGCCTGGTTGCTCGCCGCCCTGGCCGGGGCGTTGGCGCTGGCCTTGCTCGGCGGACTGGTCCTGCGGGCGCGCCGCACCAACCAGGCACTCGCGGTCGTCAACGCCGATCTGCAGCGGCTGGGCGAACAGGACGCCCTGACCGGGCTCGCCAATCGGCGATGCCTGCAGCGGGTTATGAAGGAAACGGATGCCGATGCCTCGCTCGACGGCAGCATCTTTCTGGTCGACATCGATCACTTCAAGCGCGTCAACGACCTGCATGGCCATGCGATCGGGGACATGACCCTGGTCGCAGTGGCGCGCCGGCTGCAAAACGCGGTGCGCAGCGAGGACCTGGTCGTGCGCTGGGGCGGCGAGGAATTCCTGGTGCTGGCGCGCGGCATCGGCGCCGACGAAGTGCGCCGCCTCGCGCAGCGCATGCTGGACAGCATCGCCGACAGCCCGGTGACGCAGGGTGACGCCGAGATCAAGGTCTCCGTCTCGGTCGGCTACGCCCGCTTCCCGATCGAACCGGGACCGCTGCCCGTGCACTGGGAACAGGCGATCGAACTGATCGACGCGGCGATGTACCTTGCCAAGGCGCACGGCCGCAATCGGGGCTACGGCATCGTCGACCTGCAGGCGACCAACGCGCGCGAGCTGTCGGCCATCGCCACCTCGCTCGAGTCGTCGCGCGAGCATGGACGGGTCGGGCTTCAGGCCCTGCAGGGCCCGGTTCGCAGCGGGGCCGAAGCATGATTCGACACTGGCTCACGATCGGCCTGGCCGGCATTTGGTTGTCGCTGCCAGCGGCTGCCACGGCCGACCTCGAGACCTTGCTCCAGACCGGGCACGAGAGACCGGATCAGGCGCTCGACGAACTGGACCGCAGCTCGCCTGCCGAGTCCTCGAAGCGGCATGAAATGGCGCTCGTCCGCGCGTTGATCCTGGCCGACAACGGCCGCGAGGTCGAGGCCATGCGTGCCGCGCGCGAGTTGCGTGCGCCGCTCGATGTCCGGTCGCAGGCAGGCGCCGATCTCGTGCTCGCGAAGCTGTACTACACCCAGGGCAGGATCGCCGAGGCGGCAGCAGCGGCGAAGGCCGCGACCGAGGCCTTCACGGCAGCATGCGTCACCGGCTGCAACGTGCTGCGGCACTGGGGCGCCGAGCGGGTGGCCGCATCGATCGCCGAGGCAGGGGGTCAGATCGAGCTCGCCAGGCAGTCCGCCCAGCGAGCACGCGACATCGCGGATTCGGCCGGGTCGCCGTCCCATCTCGCCTTGTCGGAGGCCCAGCTGGCCGTCCTGACCGCGCGCAATGGTGACGGCCTGGCGGCCCGCGCCCACATGGGCCTGGCGCGCCGTGCCGCGGGCGCGGAACCCGCACCCGCGCTGGTCGTCCGGCTCGCGAATGCCGACGGGATGATGAATCTGGCCTTGGGCGACCAGGCTGCCGCCCAACAGGCGTTTGCTCTCGGCCTCACGACCGCCGATCGATCCGAGCTGCATCGTCAGGCCGCGATTCTGCGCATCAATCTGGCCGACGTCGCACTTCGTCAGCGTCGCCCTGCCGATGCCCTGGCACTGGCCGACCGCGCAGCGCCGGTGCTGCGGCGGCACGGCGATCAGCGGCGCGAACGGGTCCTGACGCACAACACCGGACTGGCCCGCCTGGCGCTGGGGCAGCTCGACCGCGGTCGAACCGACCTGGACCATTCCCTGGAGCTCTGGCAACGGGCCGGCGCGCGTGGTGAGCTGCGGCCAGCGCTGCGCGAGTACGGCGACGCGCTGGCCGCCGCGGGCGACCTCGTCGGTGCCCTGACCATGCATCACCGTGAACGCGACCTCGAGCAGGAACTGCTGAGCGTCAACCGGGAGGTTGCGATGGCCGAGTTGCGCGTGCGATTCCAGCGCGACGAGCAGCAACGCGAGATCGAACTGGGTCGAAGCGAAGGCGAGTTGCGCCAGCTTCGGCTTGCCAACCAGGACCTGCACCAGCGCATCTGGGCGCTGGTGGCCGTGGTCGCCGTGCTCGGCGCGGTCCTGGTCACTGTCTTGCTGCGCCGGCTCTGGCTGGCGCGCCACAGATTGCACGCGCGCCAGGCGACGCTGCGCGACCTGAGCGAACGAGACCCGTTGACGGGTCTCGCCAACCGTCGCCATATCCAGGCCATGCTCGGCGAGCGACAACCACAGCTGCAGGGGTTTCGCGGCGCATTGATGGTCGTCGACATCGATCACTTCAAGCGTGTCAACGACCGCTGCGGCCATGCTGGCGGCGACGAGGTGCTGAAGGCCGTGGCCGGGCGCCTGTTCGACGCCCTCGCCGATCAGGGCCTGGTGGCGCGCTGGGGCGGCGAGGAGTTCCTGGTCTGGCTTCCTTCGGCCGACGCCGAAAGCACCCGCTTGGCCGCCACGACCTTGCTGGAGTCGGTCGCGGCGACACCGATCGCCATCGAGTCGGGTACCTCGCTGCAGGTCACGGTCTCGATCGGATTCGCGGCCTTCCCGCTGCCGAATCACGGCTCGGACTTGACCTGGGAGCAGGCTGTCAACCTGGTCGACATGGCGCTCTATCAGGCCAAGTCACAGGGACGCAACCGGGCGGTGGGAGTCGACAGCGCCGAGGCACGCGACCCCGAGGCCCTGTCCGACATTGCGCGCGACTTCGAGTTGTCCGAACGCCAGGGCCGGGTCCGGCTGACCCGGATTCCCGGCCCGGATGTGGAACTGGCGCAGCCCGTGCCGGCCTGAGGTCAGCGCGTGCGACGTCAGGCGTGCCGCACGCGCACACTGTAGTCGCCCGTGCCGCCGGCGCGGTTGTAGTGGCGTACCTGGACCCAGTAGTCGCCGGCCAGCAGCTCGGCGCTGATGCGCGCGTTGTAGGCCACGCCCGAGTCGTCGTCTTCTGCAATCAAGGCCGTCGGCCATTGCGGACCAAAGAGCTTCATGACCACATCGGTGGGCCCTCGGGTGTCGATGACGTAGCGATCCTCGGTGTCGACGGTGAAGCGGAACAGGTCCTCTTCACCGAATCTGCCGATCGCCGCGGCCGTGCGGCGCCGCGCGTTGACCGTCAGCAGCGTCGCTGAATCGATCGTCGGCGCCGACTTCGGGTACATCCTGGCGCCGGCGATGAACTGCCTGTCGAGCGAAGACAGCACTTCGTTGGCCTGGGTCGCGACCCCGTTGAGCGTCCACTCGGCGGGGAAGAAGTACAGCATGATCGAGGCGGGGTCGAAGACAGTGCCATGGATCTGGTCGACGCTGTAGCGCCTCAGGATGTTGTGGCGCGTCGTCTGTTCATCCCAGAAGTTGGGCGATTTCGCCATCTCCCGGATCACGACGCTCTCGTTCCACTGGATGCCACCGGCCGGATTCTGGTGCTCATGCGCCAGGCCGATCGCGTGACCCCACTCGTGCGCCGCCGTGCCCCCGTCGAGAAACCCGAGGTTCATCGTCGCTTCGTTCGCGGGGATGCTGCGACAGTCGGTGCCGATGTAGGACCAGGCCCCATCGTCGGCGTCGAACGAGATCCGGATGTCGGCGTTCGGCGCGTCGCCGAAGATGAAGGTCAGATTCGCCACCGCAGACCACCAGCCGGCCTGGGCCTGCGCGATGGCCCGCTCGGCCGGGCTGCCGCCGATGAACCGGACCTGCAGGCTGCTGCCGTTCATCCATGTCTTGCCGATCGGGGATACGGCCCGGGTGCGGCCGGGTCTTCCCCCCGTCGTCGGCTGGCGGCGCATCAACTCGCGCGGCAGGACACGATCGATGCACACGCGAGGGCGGGTGCTCATGGGCTTTCCTTGGCAGTCTCGACCGGTCCAGCATGCGCCTCGAGCGCACAGGCGACAAGCTGCGTCCTAGGGAAAGGACGCAGGGCGTCGCTCTTGTAAGCCATCTGTATCGGCAGGCGGCGATTCGTGAAGCGGCTCACGATCCGACGCTGGCACGATTGCTGCGTCCTTCGAGGCACGAATCACTGCGGAAGGATCCCAACATGACGAGTGCCCACCTGCGAACCGCCCGCGCCGTTTGCGCGCGGCCCGGGTCGCGACCCGCAATGCCCTGTCTTCGATGCTTCGCCTGGCGCGCCCGGTGGCACTGGAGAGCCTGGCCCAGCAGTGGGCGGCAGGCGCGCAGGCCTTGCTGCGTTCCGGCGTCGACGCTCCGGCCCCTCACTTGGCTCCGGTTTACCTGCGCGACGTACGGTAAGCCTGAAAGGCGGTGAGAATCGCGGCCCATGCTGCGTCCTGATCCCGCCTGTCTGATCTCATCGCTCCTGCTGCTGGCCGCCAGCTCGGTGGCGGCCCAGAACGTGGCCCCCGGCCAGCCGGCCGCACCGGCGCCCAACCCCCGGCCACCCGAGGCGGCCGCGTCGGCGCCGGACCGGGCGTCGAGATCACCGGCGGGCGCCTGTCCGACACCGAGCAACGGCGCCAATCGACGGCCGCCAAGATCGTCATCGGCCGCGAGGAGATCGACAAGTTCGGCGACGCGCACGCTCGGCGAGGTGCTGCGCCGCCTGCCCGGCGTCAGCACGCCGGGCCGCCCTGGCCGCGGCGGCGCGCCTCGCCTGCGCGGCCTCGGCGGCGGCTACACGCAGTTGCTGATCGACGGCGAGCGTGTCCCGCCGGGCTTCTCGCTCGAATCGCTGACGCCCGAACAGATCGAGCGCATCGAGATCCTGCGCGCGCCGACCGCCGAGACCGGCGCGCGCGCGATCGCCGGCACCATCAACATCATCACGCGCGAAGGCTTCCGCCAGCGCCTGAACGACCTGCGCCTGGGCGCGGGCTACGAGAACGGCCGAGTGCGGCCTCCGGCCTGAACTGGTCGCACAACGACAGCGCCGGCGCACTCACCTACACCCTGTCGGGTTCGGCCTATCGCAGACGGCGTGCCTCGTCCGAGGTCAACCTCACCCGGACCGAAGACCTGGCCAGCGGGCTGGTCACGCTCGACACGCGCTCCGACGAGACGACGCTCGAACAGAGCAAGGGCCTGAACCTGACCACCCGGCTGCAATGGCGGCTCGGCGAGAGCGGCGACATGCTGATGCTCAACCCGAGCCTGTTCCACGTCGAGCGCGACAACGAACGCGCTTCGATCCTGGCGCAGACGGTGCCCGCGACGCCCTCGTTGTACGACGCCTCGGCCACCGACGGCGGCGGCCGCTTCACGGTGGCGCGCCTGAACGGGCAGTGGCGCCAGCGCATCGCCGACGCCGTGCGCGCCGAAGCAAGCGGCTTCGTCAGCCGCTGGCAGTCCAAGAACATGAGCCTGCGCCAGGAGTACCGGAGTGGCGACGCCACGCCGCTGCGCACGATCGACGACCAGTCCGATACGCGCGAGACCTCGCTCAAGCTCGGTGGCAAGCTCACGGCGCTGTTCGGTGGCAATGAAGCAATCCCGGGCAGCGAACACAACCTGGTCGCGGGCGCCGAAGTCGAGAGCGTCAAGCGACGGCGAATCGCGCACCCTGCTCCAGAACGGCGCCGCCGCTGCTGACCGACTTCGGCGACAACCTGCAGGCCGAGAGCACACGCTGGGCCGCTTACGCGCAGAACGAATGGACGATCTCGCCGCACTGGTCAGCCCATGCCGGGCTGCGCTGGGAGGGCATCGAGACCGTTGGCGACCCCGGCGACGGCACGCTGCCGCGCAACCGATCGAGCGTCTGGACGCCGCTGCTGCACGCCGTCTGGCGGCCCGATCCGAAAGGCCGCGACCAGGTGCGCTTCAGCCTGACGCGCAGCTACAAGTCGCCCTCGCTCGGTTCGCTGATCGCGCGCCCTGGCATTGATGCGCGCTCCCCGGTCAGCGGACCGAACGATGCGACCCATCCGGACCGCGCCGGCAATCCCGACCTGCGGCCCGAGCTGGCCAGCGGCCTGGACGTCGCCTACGAGCATTACCTGCCGCAACGGCGGGCTGCTCAGCGCGAACCTGTTCCACCGCCGCATCAGCGACCTGACGCGAAGCATCGTGCGCCTCGAGACCGTCTCGTGGAGCCCGGTGCCGCGCTGGGTGTCGCGTTCGACGAACGTCGGCGACGCGGTGACGAGCGGTGTCGAGCTCGAAGCCAAGCTACGCCTGGATCGGGTCGATCGAGGATGCGCCGCGCATCGACCTGCGGGCCAACGTCGAGTCTCTACCGGTCGCGCGTGCACGGCGTGCCCGGGCCCGACAACCGGCTCGACAAGCAGGCCGGCGCAAGCTGCCAATCTGGGCGCCGACTACCGGTTCACCGACCTGCCGCTGTCCATCGGCGGCAACCTGAACTGGGTGCCGGGCTACCGCACCCGGGTCGATGCCAGTCAGGCCGTCACGCGTGAACAGGCGCCGCATCGCCGACGCCTTCGCGCTGTGGACCTTCAATCCGGCCGTCGGGCTGCGCCTGACGGCGAGCAACCTGGCGCCCGGTGAGAGCGTCGACACGAGCACCGTGATCGTCGGATCGCTGCGCGAGACCTCGACGAGCACGGCGCCGTCCTACGTCAACTGGCAGCTCCGGCTGGAGCTCAAGCTGTAGCGGGCTGTTGAAACTCAGACCCAGACCACCGGCTTGCGCGCCGCTTCCCAGCGTTCGTAGTTGGCGGCGAACAGGTCCTCGACGCGGTTGCGCTTGACCTTGAAGGTCGGCGTGATGAGGTCGTTGTCGACCGTCCACGGCTCGACCGTCACCACCAGGCAGGCAAGCTGCTCGTGCGGGTCGAGATGCTGCGTTGACGGTCTTCAAGTACGCGGCCAGCGAGGCCTCCAGCTCGGCCTTGGCGCCGGGGTCGCGGCACCGATGCTGCCGCATTCCGGGTTGAGCATCAGCAGCGCCAGCGGCTGGCCCAGGTTGGCTCCGGTGACGCAGCAGGCCTCGACCGCAGGTGTGCATCACGAGCTTGTCCTCGATCGGCGCCGGCGCCACGTACTTGCCCTTGCTGGTCTTGAACAGGTCCTTGACGCGCCCGGTGATCTTCAGCCGGCCCTGGGCGTCGAGCCCGCCCTTGTCGCCGGTGCGCAGCCAGCCGTCTTCGGTGAAGGCGGCCTTGCTCAGCTCAGGCTCCAGGTAGTAGCCGAGCATGTTGGCCGGGCTCTTGATCTGGATTTCCTTGCTCACCGGGTCGAGGCGCGCACTGCACCTTGTCGTAGGGCAGGCCGACCGTTCCGAAACCGGACGGGTCGCCCATGCTGAGGTGGCTGGCAGCGATGTTCTCGGTCATGCCATAGCCCTCAGCGATGTTGAGGCCCAGCCGCGAGTACCACTGCAACAGCTCGAGCGGCATCGGCGCCGCGCCGCCGGCGGCAAAGATGCACTCCTGCAATCCAAGTGCCGTCAGGATCTTCTTCTTGACGATGCCACTCAGGATCGGGATCTTCAGGAACAGGTCCAGCTTGGCGGGAGGCATCTTCGCGCCAATGCCCTGCTTAAACTTGACCCACAGGCGGGGCACCGAAAAGAAGATGGTCGGCCGCGCGCGCTGCAGGTCGGCCGCGAAGGTGTCGAGGCTTTCGGCAAAGTACACCCGCATGCCGGTTGCGAGTTGTCCATGCTCCACCAGCGCCCGCTCGACCACATGCGACAGCGGCAGGTACGACAGCATGCGCGACTCGCTGTTCATCGGCACACGGGCCAGGGCTGTCTGCACGGCCCAGGCAAACGCCGCAAAGCTGTGCATCACACCCTTCGGCGCGCCCGTGGTGCCCGAGGTGTACATGATGGTGGCCAGCTCTTCACCGTCGCGCACCGAATTGCCTTGCAGCGGTGCCGTCTTGGCGATGATGTCGTCCCACGCGGGATAGGACTTCTTCGCGTCGGCAGGTGACAGCGGGTGGCTCACGCAGGGCAGGCCCGCGGGGACGCCGGATTTCATGCCTTCCCAGCCGTCGAGCTTGCCCACGAACAGGAGCTTGGACCCGCTGTGCTCAAGGATCTGCCGGATCGTGCCGGGGGCCAGGGTCGGGTAGAGCGGCACCGATACGAAGCCGGCGAGCCAGATGGCGAAGTCGCTCATCATCCAGTGCGCGGTGTTCTTCGAGAGGATCGCGATCCGTGATCCCGGCTCGAACCCTTGTGCCTGGAGGTAGGCAGCCATGCGCCGGGCCTGATCGAGAACCTGCTTCCAGGTGTAGTCGACCATCTTGCCGCCCCCCACAGGCTGGGTGAAGGCAATCTGATCGGGCGCGTTCTTTTCCCAGTGGTACAGGCGCTGCAGGGCGAGCGCGTCAGGCGAAACGTTGGCGGCCATGATGGTGCACCCCGCCTTGAGCGGGTCTGTGATGGATTGGACCCGACAGGGTAGCGAACACGCGCATCGCAAGCCAGCGGGTTGACCAGCATTAGAGTGCCCCCCTTACGGGGGAACTGCCCCGGCCTCAGCGACCGTTGGTCGCCGCCTCGCCAAGCTGTTCCTGGACTTGGCGCGCGCTGCGCAGGACCAGGGTCGGATCCAGCTCGGCCTGGGGCGCGAGCGTCTGGCAGACCTGATCGACTTGGTCAGGGGACGCCATCAGGGCATGGGCAATTCCCGACAGTGCGCTCACCGCACTCTTCGCGACGGCCGCGGGTAGCGTCAGATTCGCCTGCACGCCGACATGGTGGCGAACACTGGCAACTGCGGCGGGCCCGAGACCCCAGCTGTCGCAGAGCGCGGCGCCCAGCGCATCGTGGCTGACCCCGAAGCCGGCATGCTCGAGCGACGCCAATGCCACATCGTCCTCGGCCGCGCGCAACATGGCCCGGTAGTGATCCGGCGCGTGGCGGAACAGCACCGCCTTGCCACACTCCTCGAAGATCCCGGCCGAGTGCGCCGCCCAGGCGTCGCACCCCAGCCGTTGTGCGAGGCGGCCCATGAGCAGTCCGCGCAAGGCCGCGCGTTGCCAGACCGCTTCCAGTTCGGCCGCCGGCGGGAATGCTGCCCGCAGCCCCATCTCGAAGGTGATGGCCGTGACTTCGCGCGTTCCAAGGTAAGTGATCGCTTGCTGGACGCTCTGAACGCGACCCTTCAATCCGTACAGCGACGAGTTCACTGCCTTCAGGACCGCGGCCGCGAGCGCCATGTCGGTTTCGATGAGCGCACCCACCGCCGGCAGGTTGACGTCGTCCACGGCCAGCAGCAGCGACAGCTTGACGAGCGCTTCAGGCTGGGACGGGATGTCGATGTCGAGTGTGCGCAGTTCGGCGTCAACGGGCATGTCGATGGGCACGCCACAGCGGCCAGAGCGAAGGTGGTCCGATCGTAGGCGTCCGACCGGATGCCGATCGGTCCAACAAGCAGGCGATGCGCAGCCTGATCATCGCCTGCATCGGCCCCGGAAAGGACGAAGGCGCACCGATCGGTGCGCCTTCGCCGGCTCCGGTACACCCGCAGCGCGGATGCCTTCGGCCATTCTTCTCGTCCTGGCCTGGCTTGTCTCCTCTGGCCTCCAACCCGGTCGGCGCGGTCTGGGCGACGCCGGGAATGGCGCGAATGTAGGCACTGCCCGCCGGGATGTCAGTCGGGGTTTCCCCGCCCGGCATCGTGCAGGATCCACTCGGCGGCGCGTTCCGCGATCATCAGGGTTGGCGAGTTCGTATTGCCGCTCGTGATGGTCGGCATGACGCTCGCATCGGCGACGCGCAGCGCGCGCACACCCTGCACCCGCAGTTGGGGATCGACCACAGCCCGCGGGTCGCCGCGCCGTCCCATGCTGCAGGTGCCCACCGGGTGGAAGATCGTGGTCCCGATGTCGCCCGCCAGCTTGGCCAGGTCGTCGTCGCTCTGGTACTGCACGCCGGGCCGGACCTCGCGCGGCCGGTAGGGGGCCAGCGCAGGCATCGCGGCGATCCTGCGTGTCAGGCGCAACGAATCGGCTGCGACCTGACGGTCCTGCGCAGTCGACAGGTAGTTGGCCAGGATGCTCGGCGAGTCTTCGTGTCTCGGAGAGCGGATCTTGACGTGGCCGCGCGCGGTCGGCTTCAGGTTGCAGACACTCGCCGTGAAGGCGTTGAAGTCGTGCAGCGGCTCGCCGAACGCATCAAGCGACAGCGGCTGCACGTGGTACTCGACATTGGGCAGCGTCTGCTCGGGCGACGAGCGGGTGAAGCAGCCCAGTTGCGATGGCGCCATGCTCATCGGCCCGCTTCGATTGAGCAGGTACTCCAGGCCGATGCGTGCCTTGCCGACGAGCGAGTTCGCCATCGTGTTCAGGGTCTTCACTCCCTCGACGGCGAAGACCGCGCGGACCTGCAGGTGATCCTGCAGATTGGCGCCGACCCCCGCCAGTTCATGGCGCACCGACACGCCTGCCGCCTTCAACCATTCACCGGGGCCGATCCCGGACAGCTGGAGGATCTGCGCAGAGCCGATCGCGCCTGCCGCCAGCACGACCTCCTGGCGCGCGCTCAGCGTCTGATGCTGCCCACCCGAGACGAGTTCGACGCCACGCGCCCGCAGCGATTCGCCCTCACCTTCGAGCAGCAGGCGCGCGACCTGGGCCCCGGTGCGCACCGTCAGGTTGGCACGGTGCTGGACCGGGCGCAGGAAGGCCTTGCTCGCGTTCCACCTCACGCCGCGCTTCTGGTTGACCTCGAAGTAGCCGACCCCTTCGTTGTCTCCGCGGTTGAAGTCCTGGATCGCGGGAATGCCGGTCTGGATGGCGGCCTGCGCAAACGCGTCGAGGATTTCCCAGGACAGGCGCTGGCGTTCGACACGCCACTCCGCGCCAGCGCCGTGACGCTCGTCGCGGCCGCGCCAATGGTCTTCGTGGCGCATGAAGTACGGCAGGCAGGCGTCCCAGCGCCACGCAGGTTCGCCCGTGGCCTCGGCCCAGCCGTCGTAGTCCTGTGACTGGCCTCGCATGTAGATCATGCCGTTGATGCTCGAACTCCCACCCAGCACCTTGCCGCGCGGATAGCGCAAGGTTCGACCGTTGAGTCCCGGGTCGGGGTCGGTGGCGTACAGCCAGTCGGTGCGCGGATTGCCGATGCAGTACAGGTACCCGACCGGGATGTGGATCCAGTGGTAGTCGTCGTCGCCGCCTGCCTCGATCAGCAGCACCTCGGTCTTCGGATCGGCGCTGATCCGGTTCGCCAGCAAACACCCGGCGGTGCCGGCGCCCACGATGATCACGTCGTAGGCCGGGCCAGCAGTCGATGTCATGGCTGGATCCTGCTGCCGAGCACCGGGAACAACTGGGTCAGCCCTTCGGCCATGATCTCGACCGCCAGCGCGGCCAGGATCAGGCCCATCAACCGGGTCATGACATTGATGCCGGTGCGGCCCAGCAGCTTGGCGATTCGACCGCTCGCACTGAAGGCCGCCAGCACGGCAATGCCGACCACGACGCCGTAGCCGACCAGCACGGCCAGCTCCCACCAATGCTGCGTGCGCTGCGAATAGATGACCATCGTCGAGATCGTGGCCGGACCCGTCAGCAGCGGTATCGCCAGCGGCACGACGGCGACGCTGGCCCCGGCGTCGGCCTTTTCCTGGCCTTCGTTGACGTCCTCCGGCGTCGATTCGGCCTGCTGGGCCCCGATCATCTGAAGTGCACTGATCAGCAGCAAGGTGCCACCGCCGACCTGGAACGACGCGATCGAGATCCCGAACACCTCGATGATCTTGAGCCCGGCCAAGGCGCTCAGCGACACCACGAGAAAGGCCGAGAACGCGCTGATCCGGATCGTGCGCCGGCGTTGCGCGCGATTGAAGTTCTGCGTGAAGTGGATGAAGAACGGCACGACGCCGATCGGGTTCACGATCGCGAGCAGGGCGATAAGGGGCTTGAGCAGGTCCATGGCGCCGATCCTACGATCCTTGGCGGCAAGCGCTGCGCGCGCTGCGACGACGCGGGACTGCGCACCGAAGTGCAACAAAACAACAATCCAGGCTTGACACCTTTGCCCACGCTGCGTAAGCGGACCCATAATCGGCGCTCTGTGTCTGGATGCCGCGCCTTCTTTCCTGAATCCCACTTGTGGTCAGGTCTCACAGGGTTCAAGCTCCACATGGTTTTCGAGTTTTATTGAAAAGGGCTTTCCTGTGGGAAACAAACTCTACGTGGGCAACCTTGCCTACTCCGTCCGCGACGATACCCTGGAGCAAGCATTTGCCCAGTTCGGCACCGTCACGTCTGCCAAGGTCATGATGGACCGCGATACGGGTCGCTCGAAGGGCTTCGGCTTCGTCGAGATGGGCTCTGATCCCGAGGCGCAAGCTGCCATCAATGCGATGAATGGTCAGGCCCTCGACGGCCGTGCCATCGTGGTCAACGAGGCCCGTCCGCGCGAAGAGCGTCCGGGCGGCTTCGGCGGCGGCGGTGGTGGTGGCGGTCGCAGCCCGTACGGCGGCGGCGGCGGCGGTGGCCGCAGCGGCGGCGGCGGTGGTGCTGGCGGCGGTGGTGGCTACGGCGGCGGCGGCGGTGGTCGCAGCGGCGGTGGCGGTGGTTACGGCGGCGGCGGCGGTGGCCGCAGCGGCGGTGGCGGTGGCGGCGGCTACGGTGGTGGCGGCGGCGGTGGCCGCGGCGGCTACTGACCCCAACAGACCGACCCGAGTAAGAGGGCCCAGCACGCAAGTGCCGGGCCCTTTCTACTGGTGACCGCGCGCGCCCGGCGCTACTCGCCCTGTCGCTTCTTTCGGCCGCGTCCCGCAAGGAGTCGGTCGAAGATTCCGTTCGGCAACACGCGCAGGATCTTGGCCACGACTCCCATCTGCCAGGGGATGACCCGGTAGCTCACTCCCTGCGCGATCGCAGTGAACGCGCGCTGCGCGAACTCCTGCGGTTGCATCAGGAAAGGCATCGGGTAGGGGTTGCGCGCCGTGAGTGGGGTCGCGACATAGCCTGGCAGCAAGGTGACCACCTTGACGCCGAAGGGCCGGCACTCGCCGCGCAGGCTCTCGCAATAGGCCACGACGGCAGCCTTGCTGGCGCAGTAGGCGCCATGGCCAGGCAGGCCGCGAATCGCGGCCACGCTGGCGATCCCGACAAGGGCACCACGCCGGCGCTCGCGCATGCCCGCCAGGAAGGGCTGAAAGGTCGCGGCCATCCCGACGTTGTTGGTCGCCAGCGTGGCATTCAGGACGTCCAGGTCCTCGCGCTGCGCGCTGTCGATGCCGATGCTGACACCCGCGTTGGCGATGACGACATCGGGCAGTCCCTGGCGCGTCAGGCAGTCGCGGCCGGCGGCCACGATGCTGTCGATCGAGGACACATCGGCGGCATAGACGACCACCCTGTCGGCACTCAGACCTTCGGTTCTGGCCCAGGCCTCGATCTCGGCGCTTCGCCGCCCAACCAGGGCCAGTCGCCAGCCGGCCTGGGCATAACACTTCGCCAGCGCCTGCCCAATGCCGCTCGACGCCCCGGTGATGAAGACCAGCGGGGCATCCATCATCGGCCCGGGACCTGCAGCACGGCGCGCATCGGACCCTTGAGTTCGAGTTGGCGGCGTCGATGGTCGTAGACAAGTCCTGCCGCACGAACGACATTGCGCCCCTGCAGCACCTGCACCGGCCTGTCGGTGCGCACGACGTCGGTGTCGAGCAAGGCCTCGAGGAACTCGCTGCGGATCACGATCGGCACGTCGGAGGCATCGACACTGGTCACTTCGGCCCCGCCATTCAGCTGCAGCCGGTTGGCATCTCCGTTGCTCACGGCATGTTGCGCGGTCGCGAGCGTGATCCGCCCATCCGGGGCCACCGCGTGCACGTTGACACTGTCGACTTCGAGCCTGTCGCCGCCAGGGTAGTGGCGCAACTCGCTGCCCTCCAGATGCACGCGCAAATGCCCGTCCGGTGCAAACCGCTGCAGGGTGAAACTGCGCATCGTGTAGTCCGGTTCCTGGCGCGCGGGGTCGCGATCCTGCGCCGGCAACGCGCCAGGCGTGTTCTTCACGAGCCACCAGGTGGCCAGGGCGAGCAACGCCATCAGCAGCAGCGGCAAGTAGGTCGAGACACCGTCGCGCAGCCGGACATCCCAGGGTCGGCGCGGTTGGCTGAGGCCCGACTTGCCCAGCGTGATGGCGACCTCGGGAAGGTCCGGCAGGTGGAGTTCAGCCGTCATCTGGCGTCAAGTGTCGTCAAATGCCCCTGAAGCAACCCTGCGTAGCGACCGCTGGCCATCAGGAGCAGGTCGCAGAACTCGCGCGCGGCGCCTTGACCACCTGTCGCCTGGGTCACGTAGTCGACCATCGCCCTGACTTCGACATGCGCGTTGGCGGGAGCGCAGGCAAACGCTGCGCGCGACAACAACGGCAGGTCGGGCCAGTCGTCGCCAATCGCGGCAACGCTGTCCCAGTCCAGGCCAAGCGTCGCCAACAGATCCTGAGCCGCCGCGAGCTTGTCTTGCGCACCGTAGACGGCATGCGTCAGGCCGAGGTCGCGCACGCGCCTGCGGACTGCCGTCGAATCGCGCCCGGTGATGATCAGAGGCTCGATTCCGCCCTGCGCGAGGAGTTTCAGGCCATGCCCGTCGAGCGCCGAAAAGGCCTTAAACGTCTCACCATCTTCGCCGATGTAGAGCGTTCCGTCGGTCAACACGCCGTCAACGTCGAAGATCGCAGCGCCGAGACCAAGGCCACCGCCTTGCGCCCGGAGCAGCAGTTCGGGATCGAATCGAGGCGCCGGTGTCATATGACTTTCGCGCGCATCAGATCGTTTGAATTCAACGCTCCAGCGAGCCGGCCGTCCGCATCGACCACCAGCACACTCGTGATGCGGTGCTGTTCCATGACCCCGGCCGCCTCGACCGCGAGTGCATCGGCACGGACCAGACGCGGCCCCGGATGCATGACGTCACGCGCGGTCAAGGCGCGCAGGTCGGCGCCGCGTTCGATCAGTCGGCGCAGATCACCGTCGGTGAAGATGCCGATCGCGTGCTGGTCGGCGTCGACGACTGCCGTGAATCCCAGACCCTTGCCGGTCATCTCGCGCAGCAGCTGGGTGAAGCTCGCGTCCGGGCTCACACTTGGCACGGCGTCGCCACTGCGCATCAGGTCGCGCACATGCATCAGCAGCTTGCGCCCCAGGCTGCCGCCGGGATGCGAGCGCGCAAAGTCCTCCTGGACAAAACCACGCGCATCGAGCAGCGCCACCGCCAGGGCGTCGCCGAGTGCCATCTGCGCCGTCGTGCTGGCGGTTGGCGCCAAGTTCAGCGGGCAGGCCTCCTGATCGACCGCGCTCGACAACACGAAGTCGGCATGGCGCGCCAGCATCGACCCGTCCTTGCCGGTCATGGCCACCAGCGTCACGCCGATGCGGCGGATCGCCGGCAGGATGGCCGCGAGTTCGTCGCTCTCGCCGCTGTTGCTGATCGCCAGCACCACATCGCCGGCGGTGACCATGCCCAGGTCGCCGTGGCTCGCTTCAGCCGGGTGCACGAAGAACGCTGGGGTGCCGGTGGACGCCAGCGTGGCCGCAATCTTGCGCCCCACGTGACCGCTCTTGCCCATGCCCATGACGATCACGCGACCGCTGCACTCCAGCATCGCCCGGACCGCGCTCGCGAAGCCCTCGCCCTGACGTGCGGCCAGCGCCTGCAGGGCGCGCGCCTCGATATCGATCGTCTGCGCAGCGAGCTCAAGTGCACGCGCGGGGTCGAACGACGGTGCGGGCGAAGTCACGAGGAAGTGTCGGCTAGCATCGGTGCATTCTAGGAAAACATGGCCAGCACCCTCGAACTCGTTCTCCTGTACCTCGTTGCCGCGGTGGCGGGCGTGGTGCTGTTTCGGACGCTGAAGCTGCCGCCGATGCTCGGTTACCTGGTGGTCGGCGTCGTCATCGGCCCGAACGCGCTCGCCCTGGCGCAGGACACCGCGAGCGTGAAGTACCTGGCCGAGTTCGGGATCGTATTCCTGATGTTCGTGATCGGGCTCGAGTTCAACCTGCCCAAGCTGCGCAGCATGCGCACCCTGGTGTTCGGCCTCGGCGCATCGCAAGTGGTTCTGACGATGCTGGGCGCCATCGCAGGACACCTGCTGCTGGCCTACGTCTGGCAATGGGTCACCGGCGAGTCCTGGCAGATGTCGCTTCAGGGCGCCATCGTGCTCGGCGCGGCGATGGCCATGTCGTCGACGGCCATCGTCGTGCGCCTGATGGCCGAGCGGCTCGAGCTCGGCTCCGAACATGGGCAGAACGTGCTCGGCATCCTGCTCTTCCAGGACTTGGCCGTGGTGCCGCTGCTGGTGCTCATTCCAGCGCTCAACGAGAGCGGGCGCGAGCTGGCCGTGTCGCTCGGTTATGCGGTGCTCAAGGCGACCGTGCTGCTGACGGTGCTGCTGGTCGGCGGCCAAAAGGTGATGCGCTGGTGGCTGACGCTGGTGGCGCGGCGCAAGAGCGATGAGCTGTTCATGCTCAATCTCTTGCTGATCACGCTTGGCCTGTCGTACCTGACTGAGCACGCGGGGCTGTCGCTTGCGCTCGGCGCCTTCGTCGCCGGCATGCTGATCGCCGAGACCGAATACAAGCATCAGGTCGAGACCGACATCCGGCCCTTTCACGACGTGCTTCTGGGGCTGTTCTTCATCACGATCGGAATGAAGCTGGATTGGCGGCCGGTGGCCGAGCACTGGGCCTTGGTCCTGGCGCTGACAACAATCCCCGTGCTGGCGAAATTCGTCCTCATCGCCGGCCTGGCGCGTGCCTTTCGAGCCAGCCCAGGGGTGGCGCTGCGCACCGGTCTGTACCTGGCACAGGCGGGTGAATTCGGGTTCGTGCTGCTGACCCTGGGGGCCGACGCCAAGCTGGTTTCGCCGCAATGGATGAGCCCGATCCTGGCCAGCATGGTGCTGTCGATGCTGGCCACGCCATTCATGATCATGTACAGCAACCGGATCGTCTCGCGCCTCTCGTCGAGCGACTGGCTGATGCAGTCGGTGGCATTGACGACGATCGCGAAGAAGTCGATCCGCACCGAAAAGCACGTGATCATCTGCGGCTACGGCCGCAGCGGCCAGAACCTGGCGCGCCTGCTCGAGGCCGAGGGCATTCCCTACATGGCGCTCGACCTCGACCCCGATCGTGTGCGCCAGGCCGCTGCTGCGGGCCAGAGCGTGGTCTACGGCGACGCGGCGCGGCTGCAAAGCCTGATGGCCGCGGGTCTGGCCCGCGCCAACGCCGTCGTCGTCAGTTATCCGGACACGCCTTCGGCGCTCAAGATCCTTCACCTGGCACGTGAACACGCGGCCAATGTGCCGGTGATCGTGCGCACGATCGACGACGTGGACCTGGAAAAACTGCGCGCCGCGGGTGCTACCGAGGTCGTGCCGGAAGCGATCGAGGGTTCGCTGATGCTGGCCAGTCACGCGCTGGCGTTGGTGGGCGTGCCGATGCCGCGCGTGCAGCGCATCGCCCAGGAGGCACGCGAGGCCCGATATGGTCTGTTGCGCGGCTACTTCCATGGCCAGGACGATGACACCTCGGAGGAGCGCGAACAAGCCCGGCTGTCGAGCGTCACGTTGCCCGCCGCTGCGGCCTCGCTCGGCGAGACCTTGGGTGACCAGGCCCTGCATGCGATGGGGGTGAGCGTGGTGTCGGTGCGCCTGGCCACCGGGGCGGTGCAGGCGGCCAGCGACACGATGGTGCTGCGAAGTGGCGACACCCTTGTCTTGTCCGGCTTGCCCGAGCCGCTGGCGCTCGCGGAAGCAAAACTGCTCAAGGGCTGATGGTAAGCGAGAGCTTCCTCGACCCCAATGCGACGATCCGGGCCCACATCCGGACCGTGCCGGACTGGCCTGTGCCAGGCGTGCAGTTCCGCGACATCACACCGCTGCTGTCCAATCCGCGCGTGTTTCGCGTCCTGATCGACCAGTTCGTGCATCGCTACTTCGACCTCAGACCGTCCGCCATTGCAGGGCTCGATGCACGCGGTTTCATCATCGGCTCAGTGCTCGCCTACGAACTCAATGTCGGCTTCCTCCCGATCCGCAAGAAGGGCAAGCTGCCATTCACGACGGTCGAGGAGACCTATGAGCTCGAATACGGCAGCGCCACCGTCGAGATGCACACCGACGCCGTGCGCGCTGGCGACCGTGTGGTGCTCATCGACGACCTGATCGCCACCGGGGGCACGATGCTGGCCGGCGCCAGGCTGCTGCAACGCCTGGGGGCGCAGATCATCGAAGCGGCTGCGATCGTGGACCTGCCCGAACTCGGCGGCTCGCGCAAGGTGCGCGAGGCCGGCCTGCCCCTGTTCACGCTGGTCGACTTCGCGGGACACTGAATGCGGCTGGCCCGCGGCTGTGGCCTAATCCTGGATTAGTCCAATTTCCCGGAGCCTCTGATGGGCAACAAGATCAAGACCGAAGCCGACCGCAAGGCCACGCCGCGCCAGGCGCCTCCACAGGGCACCAATGCCAATTTTGGCGGCGCCGGCCAGCGCGTCAGCCTCGAACGCGGCTCGCACACGCGCAGCAAGAAAAACGCCGGCAAGCGGCCACGCAAGGGCGGTTGACGCTGTTCGCCGGCGCTGGGCTGCTGCGCAGCCGCGCGCCGGCGCCGCCAAGAAGATGCTGCGGATCACTGAACTGCGCTTGCCGCTGGACCATGCCGAAGCGGATCTGCGCAGCGCAGTGCTGGCTCGACTGGATGTCGCCGAGCCGCAGCTGAAGGGCTTCACGGTCTTCAAGCGCAGCTACGACGCGCGCAAGAAGACCGCCATCCAGCTCGTCTACACG
>CAVUEP010000052.1:0-40600 GCA_963740395.1 uncultured beta proteobacterium | reverse complement strand
ACGCGCACGATCGGCACCATCTTGGTGTTGCCCGCCGCCTGCAGCAGGTGGATCAGCTCCATCATGTCCAGCGGCGTGTGCTCCATGTCGATCACGCCCCACTCGAAGCCGGCGTGGCCCATGGCCTCGGTGACGAGCGGGCTGGCCGCCATGATCCAGGTGCCCAGCGGCGCGTGCGAGCCGGCGGACTTCAGCAGTTGGCGAAGTGGGTTCATGCGCGTGGCTCCTCAGTAGATGACCGGCTCGGGCGTCGGTCGCGGGCCCTGCAGGAAGTCGAAGTCGCAGCCTTCGTGGGCCTGCGTCACATGCTCGCGGTACAGCCGGGCGAAGCCGCGCGCATAGGGCTCGGGCGCCGGCGTCCACGCCGCGCGCCGGCGCGCCAGTTCGTCGTCGGCCACATCCAGGTGCAGTCTGCGCGCCTCGACGTCGACCTCGATCTCGTCGCCGTTGCGCACCAGGGCCAGCGGCCCGCCGACCGCGCTCTCGGGGCTGACATGCAGGATGCAGCTGCCGTAGTGGGTGCCGCTCATGCGCGCGTCGGAGATGCGCACCATGTCGCGCACGCCTTGCTCCAGCAGCTTCTTCGGAATCGGCAGGCCGCCCCATTCGGGCATGCCGGGTGCGCCGACCGGGCCGGCGTTGCGCAGCACCAGCACGGTGTTCTCGTCGCAGTCGAGGTCGAGGTCGGCGCAGGCCACGTTCATCTCTGCCGGGTTGTCGAACACCAGGGCGCGACCGCGGTGCTTGAAGAACTTCGGGCTGGCCGCGCTGGCCTTCATCACCGCGCCGTCGGGCGCCAGGTTGCCGCGCAGCACCGCCAGCGCGCCGTTGGCGCTGACCGGTCGCGTCAGCGGGCGGATGACGTCGTCGTCGAGCACCTGCACGCCTTCGAGGTTCTCGCCGAGCGTGCGGCCGTTGACGTTGCGCTCGGACAGCGAGAGTTGCGCGCGTGATGCGCGTCATCAGCGCCGGCAGGCCGCCGGCGTAGTAGAAGTCCTCCATCAGCCGGTCGCCGCTGGGGAACAGGTTGGCCAGCACCGGCACCTTGCGCCCCATGGCGTCGAGGTCGTCGAGCGTCGAGTGTCGACGCCGGCGCGGCGCGCCATGGCGATGATGTGCACCGCGGCGTTGGTCGAGCCGCCGAGCGCCATCTGCACCGCCACCGCGTTGAGGAAGGCGCCGCGCGTGAGGATCGGCCGCGGCGTCAGGTCGTCCCAGACCATCGGCACGATGCGCTCGCCGCAGTCGGTGGCCATGCGCGTGTGGCCGGCGTCCATCGCCGGGATCGCAGCGTGCTGCCGGGCAGCGTCAGGCCCAGCGCCTCGACGATCGAGGTCATCGTGCTGGCCGTGCCCATCGTGTTGCAGGTGCCCGGGCTGCGGGTCATGTGCGCCTCGAGCTGCGACCCATTCGGCTCGGGCTGATCTTGCCGGCCTGGTACTCGTCCCAGAACATGCGGGTGTGCGTGCCGGCGCCGACCTGCGCTCGGGCTGGCCGGGCTTGAGGTAGCGGTCGTTGAGCATCGGCCCGGCCGGGCAGAAGATCGTCGGCATGCCCATGCTGATCGCGCCCATCACGGTGCCCGGCGTGGTCTTGTCGCAGCCGGCCAGCAGCACCACGCCGTCGATCGGCAGCGAGCGCAGCAGCTCCTCGACTTCCATCGCCAGGAAGTTGCGGTACAGCATGGTGGTGGGCTTGACCATCACCTCGCCCAGGCTCATGGCCGGCAGCTCGAACGGCAAGCCGCCGGCCATCAGGATGCCGCGCTTGACCGCCTCGGCGCGCTCGCGCAGGTGCGCGTGGCAGGGCGACAGGTCGCTCCAGGTGTTGATGATGGCGATGCACGGGCCGGTCCAGCACGTCCTCGCGGCGCAGGCCCATCTGCTGCATGCGCTGGCGATGCGCGAAGCCGCGCATGTCGCTGGCGGCGAACCAGCGCCGGCTGCGCAAATCGGCGAGCGTCTTGACGGTCATGGCGGGGGGAGGGATTTTGCGGATCGCGCGCTCGGTTGTTACCGCTAACATTAATGCCAAGGCCGCCCCCCGACCATCCACGCAAACCCGAATGCGCCCCGCCAGCCCCGCGTCGCCCGCCAAGGCCGCTCCCGCCCTGCGCCAGCCGC
This sequence comes from uncultured beta proteobacterium, assembly GCA_963740395.1. GTDB lineage: Bacteria > Pseudomonadota > Gammaproteobacteria > Burkholderiales > Burkholderiaceae_C > CADEEN01. The sequence continues at coordinate 38,477 of CAVUEP010000052.1, read as the reverse complement.
GGCGCGGCCATGGCCGCACGACCCTGGCCGACGTGGCCCGCGCGGCCGGCGTCACCGCCATCACCGTCTCGCGCTACCTGCGCGAGCCGCAGCGGGTGGCGCCCGCCACCGCGCGTGCCGTGGCCGCCGCGCTACTGGCCACCGGCTACCTGCCCAACAAGCAGGCCGGTGTGCTGGCCAGCGCGGCCCACGCGCCCGCCGGCGGCGCGCGCATGGTGGCCGCGCTGATCCCGAGCATCGCCAATTCGATCTTCGCCGAGACCGTGCAGGGCCTGGCCGACGCGCTGCACGGCTCAGGCTGCGAGCTGCTGCTGGCCTCGACCGGCTACTCGGCCGAGCGCGAGGAAGAGCAGTTGCGCGCCCTGCTGGGCTGGTTCCCCAGCGCGCTGGTCGTCACCGGCCGCCAGCACACGCCCGGCGCCCTGGCCCTGCTGCGCCAGGCGTTCGCGCGCGGCACGCCCGTGATCGAGATCTGGGATCACCACCCCGAGCCCGGCGCCGAGAGCTTCACCCAGATCGGCTTCGACCATGAGCAGGTCGGCCGGGCGATGGCCGAGCACCTGATCGCGCGCGGCCACCGCACGCTGGCCTATGTCGACAGCGGCGTGGCCGAGGACTTTCGCGCCCATGAGCGTGGCGACGGCTTCCTGGCTGCAGCCCGCCAGGCGGCGTGTGCCTGCGCGCCGCGTCACGGCGCCAGCGGGAGAAGCCGTCGATGCCGGGCGCCAGGCGCTGAGCAACCTGCTTGATGCGGCGGGGCGGCCGGTGATTCGCGGCGCCGCCTTCGCCAACGACCACCTGGCCTGCGGCGCGCTGCTCGAGGCGCGCGCGCGCCGCCTCTTGGTACCGCAGGACCTGGCGCTGCTGGGCTTCGGCGACTTCAGCCTGGGGCGCCAGCTCGAGCCGCTGCTGTCGACCGTGCACACCCCGCGCTTCGAGATCGGCCAGGCGGCGGCGCGTGCGCTGCTGGCCTCGCTGCACAGCGGTCAGGCCGCCGCGGATGCGCGCCTGCCCTGGACCCTTGTGACCCGCGGCAGCAGCTGACGCGGCCGCGGCGGCCGCCACCGGATTCGCGCTGGCGGCCACCCTGATCGTTGACATTGGTGCCCAGAACGCCTTTGTGCTGCGCCAGGGCCTGAAGCGCGAGCGTGTCGACCTGGTCGTTGTCTTCTGCGCCCTGGCCGACGCGCTGTTGATGACGGCCGGCGTGCTCGGCGCCGCGCAACCGGCCTTCGTCATCGGTGCCTGTACCGCCGACGCACTATGGTTCACCGAGTTGGGCTAGGGCGCACGCAGGCTGGCGCCGTGGTTCGCGAGGCCGCTTGCCTGGCGCTGGCTCGTCACCGTGATCGGCCTGACCATGCTGCTGCTGGCTCTGCTGCCGGCACGCCACGCCGTCATGTGACCACCCCCGAAGCGCCTTCGGCGCCGCCCCCTCAAGGGGGCCGAGGAATGGCCGCGTGTCGCGGCCATGCGGCCTGCAAGGCCGCCGGTGGACCGGCGGAGCCGGATCCACGGCGTCTGCTTGGTTGCATCGTTGCATGCACCTCGGGCGCCCTTCGGCAACTTGGCCGCTGAGACGATCAGCTGACGGTCTTGGCGCGGCTCCACTGCAGCAGCACGTCGTGTAGGCGCTGCGCATCGATCGGCTTGGTCAGGAAGTCGTTCATGCCGCAGGCCAGGGCTTCATCGCGTTCGGAGGTCAGGGCCGCGGCGGTCAGCGCGATGATCGGCAGCGCGCCCGCGTCATGGCGCTGGCGCAGCGCGCGGGTGGCGTCGTAGCCGCCCATCACCGGCATCTGCACATCCATCAACACCAAGGCATAGGGCGTGCCGGCGTCGGCCTGGGCGTTGACTGCCGCGACGGCCTGGGCGCCGTCGCTGGCCTGGCTCACGCTGACGCCCCATTGTTCGAGCAGGGCCGTGGCGATCAGCATGTTGACGGCGTTGTCCTCGGCGATCAGCACGCGCAGCCCCGCCAGCGCGCCGGACTGCTCGGGCAGGCTGGCGAAGACGGACTCCGGGTCGGAGTCGCCACAGGCGACCAGCGGCAGTTCAGCCCAGAAGCAACTGCCCCGGCCGACCTCGCTGATCACGCCGACTTCGCCGTTCATCAGGCCGGCCAGCTCGCGGCAGATCGACAGCCCCAGGCCGGTGCCGCCAAAGCGCCGCGTGGTCGAGTCGTCCGCCTGCGTGAACGGCGTGAACAGGCGCGACTGAACCGCGGGATCGATGCCCGGGCCGGTGTCGTTGACCTCGAATCGCACTCGCGACGCATCGACGGGTTGGACTTCGATGCGCACCCCCCCTTTGGACGTGAACTTGAGTGCGTTGCTGAGGAAATTGGAGAGCACCTGGCGCAGCCGTGCCGAGTCGCCGCACACCCGGCGTGGCACATCCGGGTGCAGCACCATGTCGAGCGTCAACGCACGTGCATCGGCCAGCGCCGCGTAGCCATGCTCGACCGACTCGAGCAGTACATGCAGGTCGAAATCGGTCTCCTCCAGGCTGAGCTTGCCGGCCTCGATCTTGGACAGGTCCAGGATGTCGCTGATCACGCCCGACAGGGCCTGCGCGCTGTCGTCGATCTGTTGCAGATAGCGGTCGCGCCGTTCCTCGTCCAAACCAGGCTGCCGCGCCATCCGTGCCAGGCCCACCAGGCCATTGAGCGGCGTGCGGATCTCGTGGCTGGTGTTGGCCAGAAATGCGCTCTTGGCGCGGTTGGCGGCCTCGGCATCATCGCGCGCCTGCGCCAGCGCCTGATCGATGGCCCGGCGCTCGGTCACGTCTTCGGCGATCCAGACCGTGCCACCCTTGCTCGGGTGCGTCGGGTCGACGATGCCGGCCAGCAGGCGGCACAGGAACGTACTGCCGTCGCGGCGCTTGACCATGCGCTCGACTTCCACCGACTCGCCGCGCGACAAGAGCGGCCCGACCAGGCGACTCAGTTCTGCATAGGCCTCGTCGTCAATCGAGACGGCGCTCCCGGGTTGTCCGACCAATGTGTCAGGCGCCCAGCCGAACATCTGGTCGAACTTCGGATTGGCCAGCACGAACTTCCGGTCACGGGTCATTGCGATGCCGATCGAGGCGTTGGCCAGGATCGCCTCGTGGGCGAGCCGCTCGTGCTCGATGGCCGTGACGTCGCGGCCATTGATCACCATGTACTCGCGGCCTTCGAGCGCGAAACGGCCGGCGGACACCACCAGGGCGACGGAGCCGCCGTGGCGATCGACGAACACCATCGCGCGGTCGCGCACCTCGCCCTTCTCGCCGACTTCGCGCACGAAGCGCGTGCGCGCGTCGGCGTCGGGCCAGACCCCGAGCTCGTGCGCCGTCTTGCCGATCGTTTCGTTGATGGCATGGCCGGTGATGCGGGCGAATGTCTCGTTGACCATGATGTAGCGCCCCGTGGCCAGGTCGGTCAGCGTGATCAGGTCCGGACTCGTCGCCAGCAGGTGCGTCATCAGCGCTTCCGAGCGCGCCCGTGCCGCCTCCGCGCGCAGGCGCTCGGTATCGTCGTGATAGATCGACAGGATCGCGGGGCCGCCATCGGCATCGACCTTGACGCTGGTGACCTGGGCCACGACGCGCCGCCCGCGCGAGGTGCGCAGCACGAACTGGTGCGACGGCGCGCCCTCGCCCAGTGGCAGGTCATGCAGGAACTGCGCCCGTCCCTCGGCCAGCTCGCGCGACCCCTCGACGTCGTCGTAGAAGTCGAGCAAGTTGCGACCGATCAGCGTCGCGGCGTCGCCGAGGTCGAACAACGCCAAGGCGGCGGCATTGACGTCGAGCACATGCGTGTCACGGTGCAGCACCAGCGGCGATGGAGAGCGCGCAAACAGCTCGCGGTAGCGGGCCTCGGTGGCGGCACGGGCCGCGTCGGCCTGCTTCTCGGCCGTGACCTCGCGCCCGACGCCCCAGTAGCCGAGAAACACGCCGCGATCGTCGAAGCGGGGCCGTCCGCTGGCCGCCAACCATCTGACGTCGCCCTTGCGGTTCACCTGCTTGATCACGAGGTCGGAGAACGGTTGACGCGACTCGAGGTCGGCGCGGTGCGCGTCCATCGCCACGGCATCGAGTCCGAAGCGCTCGATCTCCCACGGGGTCTTGCCGAGCCAGCGCCGCCCCTGCGACGCGGTCGCGCCGCCGGACTCCGCCATGCGCGTGAAGCGAAACTGCGCGTCCATCTCCCAGTACCAGTCGGCGGCCACGGCAAGCAAACCCGCGAAACGCTGCTCGCGCAGGCGCGCGCGCGACTGTGCGCGCGCCACTGAACGCGACAGCACCAGGCCGATCGCCACGCCCGTGGCCAGCAACATCAGGTTCGTGATCACGCGCAAGGGCAGCGGCGGATGGGAAAACGTCGGTACAGACAGTGCCCACCCGGGAACCTGCACCGCCGCCATGCCCAGCACCAGCAGCGCGCTCGCACCGGCCAACCACAACGCGCTGCGTGTGCTCACCAGCACCGCCACGATGCATACCTGAAGCGACAGGAAGCCCAGCGCAGTGGAATTCACCCCGAAGCCCAGCGTGATTGCGCTGATCGCCACCGCCACGCCGACGCCGAAGGCCACGAGCAGCACGGCCGCGCCACGGCTCATGCCGCAGCGGTGGCGGCACAGCAGCACGGCCAACGCGCAAATGGTCGCGCAGATGCCACCGATCCAGGCCATCTGCCAGAACGGGACCGGAACCAGCGCATAGAACAAGGCCCCGCTGCCCGTGACGACCGCCACGGCCAGGAAGTACTGCCGCGCCAGGCTGTCGGCGAACGAGCTTTCGCGTTCGAGCTCGTTGGCGGCTGCGACTGGGCGCTTGACGGCGGGCATCGGCGTTCTCAACCGGCTGCGCGGCGCGCCGCGGCCAGCATGTCTCGCGCGGCGCGAGCCGCCGCACGCGCGGCCTCGGCGAAGCCTGCCCCGCCACCGGCGTAGAGCACCGCACGCGACGAGCTGACGAGGATCGGGCCATCGGTGCGCCAGGCGGCGGCGACGGTCGCGTGGGCGTCGCCGCCCTGGGCGCCGATCCCCGGGATCAGCAGCGGCACGGTAGGGGCGAGTTCTCGCACGCGCGCCAGCTCGGCCGGGTAGGTGGCTCCCACCACCAGCCCGAGGCGGCCGCTGCGGTTCCACGCGCCGGCCGCCAGGCGGGCGATGTGTTCATAGAGGCGATCGCCCGACGCCAGCACCTGGTTCTGCAAGTCGCCGCCGCCGGGATTGGAGGTGCGGCACAGCAGGATCAGGCCGCGACCGTCGTAGGCCAGATAGGGCTCGATCGAATCGAACCCCATGTACGGCGACAGCGTCACCGCGTCGGCCTGGTAGCGCACGAAGGCCTCGCGCGCGTACTGCGCCGCCGTGCTGCCGATATCACCGCGCTTGGCGTCGAGGATCACGGGCACCTCGGGCGCGACGCGGCGCATGTAGGCCATCAGCTGCTCGAGCTGGTCCTCGGCGCGGTGGGCGGCAAAGTAGGCGATCTGTGGCTTGTAGGCGCAGACCAGGTCCTTGGTCGCGTCGACGATGCGCGCACAGAAGTCGAAGATGCGGGCTGCGTCGCCACGCCAGGGTTCGGGAAACCGGTCCGGTTCCGGATCCAGGCCGACACAAAGCAACGATTCGCTCCGTTGTTGTGCGGCGAGCAGATCCTGGGCGAATGACATGCCCGATTTTAGGGAGCTCCGCCGGCCCCACGATCAGGGTTATCCGTCGCGGTTGTCGCTCGCGGGGAGTTTCGTGGCCAATGCCACGGCCAGCCCGGTGTAGTTGGCCGGTGTCATCGCCTTCAGGCGCTCGCGTTCGACGGGCGGGACCTCGTTCAGCGAATCGATGAAGGTGGCCAGCGCTTCGCGCGTGATCGCCTTGCCGCGCGTCAGGTCCTTCAGCCGCTCGTAGGGGTTGGCCGCGCCATAACGGCGCATCACGGTCTGGATCGGTTCGGCCAGCACCTCCCAGGCACCATCGAGATCGGCCGCCAGCGCGGCCGGATTGACCTCGAGTTTGCCCAGCCCGCGCGCCAGGCTGTCGTAGCCGAGCAGGGTGTAGCCCAACGCCACGCCCATGTTGCGCAGCACGGTGGAGTCGGTCAGGTCGCGTTGCCAACGGCTCACCGGCAGTTTGTGCGACATGTGCGTGAGCACCGCGTTGGCCAGGCCCAGGTTGCCCTCGGCGTTTTCGAAGTCGATCGGGTTGACCTTGTGCGGCATGGTCGAGCTGCCGATCTCGCCGGCCACGGTGCGCTGCTTGAAGTAGCCCAGCGAGATATAGCCCCAGGCGTCGCGCGACCAGTCGACGAGGATCGTGTTGGCGCGCGCCACGGCGTCGAACAGCTCGGCAATCCAGTCGTGCGGTTCGATCTGGATCGTGTAGGCGTTGAACTGCAGGCCCAGCCCCTGCTCGACGACGCGGCGCGAAAAGCCTTCCCAGTCGAAGTCGGGGTAGGCCGCCAGATGGGCGTTGTAGTTGCCGACCGCGCCGTTCATCTTGGCCAGCGGCCGCACCGCGGCGATGCGCGCGCGCGCCGTAGCCAGGCGCGCGGCAACGTTGGCCACTTCCTTGCCCACCGTGGTCGGGCTGGCGGTCTGGCCATGCGTGCGCGAGAGCATCGGCACCGCCGCGTGCTGGCGCGCCAGGGCAGCGAGCGTCTTGATCAGGCCGTCGAGCGCGGGCAGCAGCACCTGTTCACGCGCGCCCTGCAGCATCAGTGCGTGGCTGGTGTTGTTGATGTCCTCGCTGGTGCAGGCGAAGTGCACGAACTCGCCGGCCGCGCGCAATTCGGCGTGGTCGTCGAAACGCGACTTGAGCCAGTACTCGACGGCCTTGACGTCGTGGTTGGTGGTCTTCTCGATGTCCTTGATGGCCTGCGCGTCGCTCTGGGCAAACCGCTGTACCAGCCCGCGCAGGAAGCCGCGCGCGGCTTCGGACAGTGGCGCGAATTCGGCGAAGCCGGCGTCCGACAGGGCGATGAACCACTCGACCTCGACCTGCACGCGGCGGTGCATGAGGCCGAATTCGGACAGCAGCGCGCGCAGTGGCGCGACCTTGGCCGCGTAGCGACCGTCGAGCGGCGAGAGGGCGGTCAGCGCGGACAGATTCATGGCGTCGAGATTGTAGGTGGCGCCCCGTCGTATCCTCGTCGTCGCCCCCTGTTGACGGAGATCGGTATGCGCGTTGGAGTCGTCCACCACCTGACCCACCCCTTGATCCAGCACAAGCTGACGCTGATGCGGCAGAAGGACCGCAGCACCAGCGGCTTTCGCACCCTGCTGCACGAGATCGCCTTGCTGATGGCCTACGAGCTGACGCGCGACATGCCCACGCATGCGGTCGAGATCGAGACCCCGCTCGAGCGCTGCGCCGGCGTCGAGATCGACGGCAAGAAGACCGTCTTCGTGGTCATCATGCGCGCCGGTGCCGGCCTGCTGGACGGCATGCTCGAGGTCGTGCCCGGCGCGCGCGTGGGCCATATCGGTCTGTACCGCGACCCCAAGACGCTGGCCGCGGTCGAGTACTACTTCAAGGTGCCCGAGCAGATGGACCAGCGCGACGTGATCGTGCTCGACCCCATGCTGGCCACCGGCCACTCGGCCGCAGCGGCCGTGACGCGGCTCAAGGCCGTGCGCCCGCGCTCGATCCGGTTCGCCTGCCTGCTGGCCGCGCCCGAGGGCCTGGCGCACTTCCACGAGTCGCATCCCGATGTGCCGGTCACGACCTGTGCCGTCGACCGCGAGCTCAACGACCATGGCTACATCCTCCCCGGGCTGGGGGATGCCGGCGATCGGATCTTTGGTACCCAATAGGTCGGTCGCGCCGGGCCCGGCGCACCGCTCTCCCTAGGGCCCGTCACGCCGCGCCGTCGGCGAACGCCCCCTGACCCTAGAATCGCCAGCCAGGGACATCTCCAACAAGACCATGAAACTGCTCGGCTCGCTCACCAGCCCCTATGTGCGCAAAGTGCGCATCGTGATGGCGGAAAAGAAGCTCGACTACCAGCTCGTGCTGGAAGACGTCTGGGCCAGCAACGCCATCCTGACCGCCAACCCGCTGGGCAAGGTGCCCTGCCTGGTGATGGAGGGCGGCGAGGCGGTCTTCGACTCGCGCGTGATCGTCGAGTACCTCGACACCCTGTCGCCGGTCGGGCGCCTGATCCCGGCCAGCGGCCGCGAGCGCGCCGAGGTGCGCACCTGGGAGGCCCTGGCCGACGGCATGCTCGACGCCAGCATCGAGGCCCGCCTCGAGCAGAATTGGCCCGGGCGCAGCGAGGGCCAGCGCAGCGGCGCCTGGATCGATCGCCAGATGGGCAAGGTCAACGCCTCGGTCGTGGCCATGGCGCAGGGCCTGGGCGACAAGCCCTTCGCCACCGGCATCCACCTCACGCTGGCCGACATCGCCGTCGGCTGCGCCCTGGGCTACCTGGACTTCCGCTTCGCGCACATCGAGTGGCGCAAGGCGCACCCGAACCTGGCGCGCCTGGCCGCCAAGCTGGCGCTGCGCCAGAGCTTCATCGACACGCTGCCGCCGAAGTGACTGCCCCAAGCTCGCTGCGCTCGCGCCCCCCGAGGGGAGCTCGGGCCGCTTGGGAGCGGCCCGGCGCCGGCCCGAGGTGACTGCCCCAAGCTCGCTGCGCTCGCGCCCCCCGAGGGGAGCTCGGGCCGCTTGGGAGCGGCCCGGCGCCGGCCCGAGGTGACGGCCGCAAGGCCGACCTGCTGAGGCGGTCTAGGCGGCGTGTAGCGACAGCGAGCCGCTGCGCACGTCCCAACTCAGCTTGCGGTAGATGTTGGCCACGCGCCGGCCCAAAGCCTCGACGCTCAGCGCCATGCGCACGGCGAGCTCACCGACGCTGACGCCCTGCGAGATCAGCTGCACCAGGCGCAATTCGCCGGGCGACAACTGCAGCGGATTGGCACGCTGCGAGGCCCAGTCGAGGCGCCGGTCGTCGGTCGACGGGGTCGGCGCCGTCCACAGCGGCTCCTCGCCGAAGAAGCGCAGCGCCTGCGCGGCGATCGGAGCCGCCATCGCCGCTTCGCCGGCGACGAGCCGGTGCAGCATCGAGGCCGCCACGGGCAGGTCGGACTCGAGCAGGTAGGCGTCGGCGCCGGAGACAAGGGTCGAGAACAGCAGCGGGTCGGCCGCGTTCTCGGCCACCAGCATGACCTTGGGCCGCTCGGCCTGGCGCTCGCGCAGGCTGCGCACCAGGCTCAGTGCCGCGCCGTCCTCCAGGCGCAAGTCGATCAGCAAGGTATCGGGGTCGAGCTTGGGCAACTCGGTTTGGGCGCGGAACAACGTGGAGGCCACGCCCAGGACCCGGAGTTCACGCGTGGCCTCGATATGGGCCTGGGCAGCGCGGGTGCGCTGGGCGCCGCGGCGGGCGATGAATACCGTGGTCATGGAGGAGCGATTCGTCGGAATGGTTTGGCTCGATTGTCCGAACCCACGGCCGCGCTGCCATCCCCGCGACCGCGGCCCCCCGGCCTGCGGGGCGACGCCGGCTCAGGCCTTCTCGCGCTCGCCGCGTTCGACCGCGAAGCTGTCGTTCTGCGTGACGGAAAAACTGTCGCTGCGTGCCAGCGGCCAGTAGACGCGGTAGACGTTGTGCGGCCACTCCTCGTCGCCGCGCATCGCCGCGAGCAGGGATCCGGGCTTGAGGAACGGCAGCATGTTGGCCAGCAGCTTGACCTCCTGTTCGCTGGTGCGGCGCACGATGTGGCGCGCGGAGATCTCGTGCGGATGGGTCAACCCTGCGGCTTGCACCATTTCCTTCAGGGCGTCGAGCGTGTTCTCGTGGAAGCGGAACACGCGCTCCATCTTGTCGGGCACGATCAGCGCCCGCTGCCGGTGCGGGTCCTGTGTCGTCACCCCGGTCGGGCAGTGCCCGGTGTGGCAGGTCTGCGCCTGCAGGCAGCCCAGCGCGAACATGAAGCCGCGCGCGGCGTTGCACCAGTCCGCACCCAGGGCCATCATGCGTGCGATGTCGAAGGCGCTGATGACCTTGCCGGCGCAGCCGATCTTGACGCGCCCGCGCAGGTTCAGTCCGACCAGGGTGTTGTGCACCAGCAGCAGTCCCTCCTGCAACGGCGCGCCGACATGGTCGGTGAATTCCAGCGGTGCCGCGCCGGTACCGCCTTCGGCGCCGTCGACGACGATGAAGTCGGGCAGCAGATCGGTCTCCAGCATCGCCTTGGCCAGGGCGAACCACTCCCAGGGATGTCCGATGCACAGCTTGAACCCGACCGGCTTGCCGCCCGAGAGCTGGCGCAGGCGTTCGATGAACTGCAGCATCTCCACCGGTGTGTCGAAGGCGCTGTGGCGGGCCGGGCTGATGCAGTCCACGCCGGCGGGCACACCCCGCGCCGCGGCGATCTCGAGCGAAACCTTGGGCCCGGGCAGCACGCCGCCATGGCCCGGCTTGGCGCCCTGGCTGAGCTTCAACTCGATCATCTTGACCTGCGGCTCGAGCGCCGCACTGGCGAAGCGCTCGGCGTCGAAGCTGCCGTCGTGGTTGCGGCAGCCGAAGTAGCCCGAGCCGATCTCCCAGATCAGATCGCCGCCATGCACGCGGTGGTGCTGGCTGATCGAACCTTCGCCGGTATCGTGGGCGAAGCCGCCGCGCTTGGCGCCGCCGTTGAGCGCCAGGATGGCGTTGGCCGACAGCGAGCCGAAACTCATCGCCGAAATGTTGAAGACGCTGGCGCTGTAGGGCTGCGTGCACGAGCTGCCGCCGTCGCCGACGGTGACGCGAAAGTCGTGGCTGGGCAGCACCGTCGGCGCCAGCGAGTGGTTGATCCACTCGTAGCCATGCGCGCGCACGTCGAGCTGGGTGCCGAACGGCCGCTTGTCCTGCGCCCCTTTGGAGCGCTGGTAGACCAGCGAGCGCTGCTGGCGCGAGAACGGCGCGGCCTCGCGGTCGTTCTCGATGAAGTACTGGCGGATTTCGGGCCGGATGAACTCGGCCAGGAAGCGCAGGTGGCCGATCACGGGGTAGTTGCGCAGGACCGAGCTGCGCGTCTGCCGGATGTCGCGCAGGCCCAGGCCAACGCCGAAGCCGAACACCAGCACCCACCAACCGCCGATGCCAAAACCCACCCAGACGAAGGCGCTGAGCAGGAAACCCACGCCGCAAACCAGCCAGGCGGTGAAGCGCACCGGGAAATGCCGGTCGATCAAGCTGAGCAATTCCTGCATGCGTACTCCTGCCTCGGCGAGCAATTCGGGCCGGGGCGCCCGGATGGTACGCAGGCCGGCCGGCGCACAAGCAACGAAATGCGTGGCCATGCGCAGCCAAATGCCGGGGGTGCGACGCGCAAGGCCCGCCGCTATACTGGGCCGCACAGCGCCGATTTGATCCAGATTGCGGGCGCTTTAACAAATGCCGCTAAAGAGCGACACCGCCGGTGTCCGCGGCATGCGGCACCGGTTTTTTCATGACCTCGAGCGACATCGTCACTGCGCAGCAGATGCACTTCAGCCCGCCGCTGGCGCTGGCCTGCGGCGCGACGCTGGCCGACTACACCCTGGTCTACGAGACCTACGGCACGCTCAATGCCGACAAGAGCAACGCGGTCCTGGTGTGCCACGCGCTCAACGCCAGCCACCATGTCGCCGGCACCGACGCCAAGGGCCAGCTGGGCTGGTGGGACAACCTGGTGGGCTCGGGCAAACCGCTCGACACCGACCGCTTCTTCGTCATCGGCGTCAACAACCTCGGCTCCTGCTTCGGCTCGACCGGGCCGATGCATCCGAACCCGGCCACGGGCAAGCCCTATGGCGCGGCGTTCCCGGTCGTGACGGTCGAGGACTGGGTCGACGCGCAGGCGCGACTGATCGACCGCCTGGGCATCACCCAACTCGCGGCCGTGCTCGGCGGCAGCCTGGGCGGCATGCAGGCGCTGGCCTGGACGCTGCGCCACCCCGAGCGCGTGCGCCACTGCATCGGCGTGGCCACGGCACCCAACCTGTCGGCCGAGAACATCGCCTTCAACGAGATCGCGCGCCGCGCCATCATCACCGACCCCGAATTCCACGGCGGCCATTACTACGAGCATGGCGTGGTGCCGCGGCGCGGCCTGCGCATCGCCCGCATGATCGGCCATGTCACGTACCTGAGCGACGACGTGATGGCCAGCAAGTTCGGCCGCAAGCTGCGCGACGGCGCGATCTCGTTCGACTACGACGTCGAGTTCGAGATCGAGAGCTACCTGCGCTACCAGGGCGACAAGTTCAGCGACTACTTCGACGCCAACACCTACCTGCTGATCACGCGCGCCCTGGACTATTTCGATCCGGCGGCCGCGCAGGGCGGCGATCTGGCCAAGACCTTTGCCCAGGTCAAGGCACGCTTCCTGCTGGTGAGCTTCACCACCGACTGGCGCTTCTCGCCGGCGCGCTCGCGCGAGCTGGTCAAGGCCCTGGTCGACGGCCGGCATCATGTCAGTTACGCCGAGATCGACGCTGCGCACGGCCACGACGCCTTCCTGCTCGACGACGCCCGCTACATGGCCGTGATGCGCAGCTACTTCGCGCGCATCGCTGCGGAGTTCAGGGCATGAGCGAACGCAAGGACCTCGAGCTGATCGCCGAGCTTGTGCCGCCGGGCAGCCGCGTGCTCGACCTCGGTTGCGGCAACGGCGAGTTGCTGGCGCGCCTGATCGAGCGGCGCGGCTGCAGCGGCTACGGCATCGAGCTCGACGACGCCAACCTGCACGCCAGCCTGGCGCGCGGCATCGACGTGATCCAGGCCAACCTCGAGGACGGTCTGGCGCTGTTCGAGGACCGCAGCTTCGACGTCGTGCTGCAGCTCGACACGCTGCAGCACCTGCGCAACACCGAGAAGATGCTGCGCGAGACCGCGCGCGTGGGCCGCATCGGCATCGTCAGCTTCCCCAACTTCGCCCATTGGCCCAATCGCCTGCGAGTCGTGAGCGGGCGCATGCCGGTGACGAAGATCCTGCCCTACCAGTGGTACGACACCCCCAACATCCGCGTCGGCACCTACGCCGACTTCGAAGTGCTGGCGCGCAAGAACGGCCTGGCGATCCTCGACAGCTTCGGCGTCCAGGAGGGCCAGGCCGTGCGACGCTGGCCGAATCTGCGCGCCAGCGTCGCCGTCTTCAAGTTCGAACGGCAGTCCTGAGCCACGCGCATCGTGTTTACGCGGTGCCCGGCAGCTGCGCACGATAGGATCGTCAGGCGATGCCGCTGACAACCCCCGTCGACCCTGCAAGGTCCAACGCGCCGCCAGCGCCGGACCAGGGCCCCGCCGCCCAAGCACGCCTTGAGATCGACCGCCTGGCCGGCCGCACGTTGAGCCGGCTCGCGATGATGCTGGGCGCGCTGCTGGTGGCGGTGTCGCTGGCGCAGGGCCTGATCGTCGATTCCGCGACCTCGCCGCTGCTGCGCTCGCGGCTGCTGTTCGGGGTTTGGACGCTTGTGGCCGGCGCGCTGGCCTGGCGGGTGTCGCGCCGCGGCTCGCCGCGCCGCGCCGCCTTGATCGTCCTGCTGGGCCTGCAGCTCGGCATCGGCAGCCACGCCGCCTACAGCGGCCTGGGCATGCACTCGCTGCTGTTGGGCGCGGCCGCGCTGCTGATCGCGCTGGCCGGCGCGCTGCTGTCGCTTCGAGTGGCACTGGCGCTGGCCGCGCTGAACGTGGCCATCGTCGGCCTGCTCTATTGGGGCCAGCTGCGCGGCTGGATCGCCGATGCGCCGCCCGACGTGCGTCAGCTTGCCGCCCACCGGGTCCTGTCGCACGTGTTGCTGACGCTGGGTGGGCTGCTCGCGGCGACAGGGCTCGGGCGGGTGCTCACGAGCACCCTGCACAACGCACTGACGCAGGAGCGACGCCTGTCGGAGCTGCTGCGCATCGGCAGCGACTGGACCTGGCGCGCGGATGCGCGTGGCCATCTGGTCGAGGTCTCGGCATCGATCGAGGCGCGCACCGGGCGCACGGTGGCCGAGTGCCTGCGCTTGAACCAGCCGGGTGGGCCGCAGGTGGTCGACGATGCGAACTGGAAGTCGCTGCTCGCGCGCGTGCGCCAGCGCAAGGCCTTTCGCGATCAACCGCTCAGCTGCCGTTTCGCCGACGGCACCGTGCTGCATGCCAGCATCAGCGGCGAGCCGGTCGTCGACGCGCAGGGCCGCCACGATGGTTGGTGGGGCGTGTGCCGCAGCGTATCGGCCGAAGTGAAGGCCGAGCACGAGGCGCGCCGCTCGCGCGACATGCTGGACCGCCTGTTCCAGCTCAGCCCCGACGCCATCTGCGTGGCAACCCTGCGCGGTGCACGCATGATGCTGGCCAACCCGAGTTTCCTGGCCTTCGTGGGCCGCAGCGAAGCCGAGGTGGTCGGCCGCACGGCCGCCGAACTCGGGCTGTGGAAAGACCCCGACGACGGCCCGCGTCTGGCCGCGGCGCTGGCCCCGACCGGTACCGTGCGCGACTGGCGCAGCCGCCTCCTGGCGCGCGACGGGCGCGAACGCGAAGTCCTGATCTCGGTCGGCACCTTCGAGTGGGACGGCGAGCCTGCGGCCGTGTTCACCGTGCGCGACGTGACCGATGCCGATCAGGCGCAGCGCGAGCTGGCCGCAGCCAAGCAACAGGCCGATGCCGCCAACCAGGCCAAGAGCGAGTTCCTGGCGACGATGAGCCATGAGATCCGCACGCCGCTGAACGCCGTGCTCGGGCTGGCCCGCCTGCTGCAGGGCGAACCCGACGAACGCCGTCGCAGCGAATACATCGGCCACCTGAGCGACGCGGCGCAATCGCTGGCCGGCCTCGTGTCGGACGTGCTCGACCTGTCCAAGATCGAGGCCGGCCGGGTCGTGCTGGAGGACATCGGCTTTGACCTGCACGGCCTCGTGACGAGCAGCTTCCACACCGTCGCCTCGCTCGGGCGCGAGCGCGGCCTGACGATGACGTGCCAGATCGCCCGCGACGTGCCGCAGCAGGTGCACGGCGACCCGGTTCGCGTGCGCCAGATCCTCTCCAACTACCTCAACAATGCGCTCAAGTTCACCAACCGCGGCAGCGTGCGTATCGAGGTCAGCGCAGGCAGCGACGACATGGTGCGCCTGGCCGTTCGCGACACCGGCATCGGCGTGGCCGAGTCGGCGCGCGAACGCCTGTTCCAGCCCTTCTCACAGGCCGACAGTTCGACCACGCGCCGCTATGGCGGCACCGGCCTGGGGCTGTCGATCTGTCGCGAGCTGGCGGTGCTGATGGGCGGGCGCGTCGGCGCCGAAAGCCAGTTGGGGCGCGGCAGCAACTTCTGGGTCGAGTTGCCGCTGCGCCCGGGCCTCGGCGCGGTGCAGGCCGCCACGCTGCAAGCCGAGTCGGCGCGGGTGCTGGCCGGCTTGGTGGTGCTGGTGGCCGAAGACAACCCGGTCAACATGCTGATCGTCAGTACCCTGCTGCAGCGCCTGGGCGCCCACGTGATCGAGGCCGACGACGGCGCGCGCGCGGTGCTGCTGGCCACGGCGGCGATGCCCGACCTGGACGTCGTGCTGCTGGACCTGCACATGCCCGAACTCGACGGCATGGGCGCGGCGCGCGCCCTGCGCGCCGACCCGGCCACTGCCGCACTGCCGCTGTTTGCGCTGTCCGCGGCGGTGATGGAGATCGACCGCAGCCAGGCGCGCGAAGCCGGCATGAGCGAGTTCCTGACCAAGCCGATCGACGAAGCCGAACTGCTGCGCGTGTTGACGCCGCTGGTCCGCGTCGCCGCCGCACGCCGGCTCGCGCACTGAGCGCGCAGCTTCAGTTCGACGACGACGGCGCGCCGATCGCAGGGCGCGGGTTCGCGGCGACGAGTTGCAGCTTGGACGCGTACAGCGACTGCTCGCGCTTGGTCGTGCTGTTGCGCATGGCCTGCGTCAGGTGCTCGCGCGCCTGCGCGACGTCGCCCAGGCCATGCAACGCCACCGCGAGCCAGAAGTGGAACTCGTGATAGTCCGGGTCGCGCTTCATCTCGCGCAGGATGTGTTCGCGCGCCGCGCGATAGTCGCCCGCCTGCGCCGCCGCGCGGCCGAGGTCGAAGTGGTGAAACGGCGGCTCGACCTCGAGCCTGGCCAGTTTCTCGCGCCAGATCGCCGCTTCGACTTCGCGACCCTGGTCTTCGAGCGTCTTGGTCAGGTTGACCATCGCGGCGCGGTGATCCTCGTCGCGCTCGAGCGCATGGCGATAGGCACGCTCGGCCGCCGCGGCCAGCCCGTGGCGCTGGTAGACCACGCCCAGGGTGTTGTAGGCCCCTGCATAGGACGGGTCATGCGACACGGCCTCGCGCGCATAGGCATAGGCCAGGTCGCGCTCGCCGCGCACCAGCGCCTCGGCGGCGCGGTTGTTCATGAACATCGCCACGATCATGCGCTCGCTGACCTCGCGCAGCATCGAACCGCGACCGGCAGGCAGCGCGCCGAAATCCATGCGGATCAATGCCCCCGCGTCGTACGCCGCCGACTGGTCGATCAGTCGCCGCGCGACGGTGAGGTTGACGTGGCCGTTGACGAACGAGAGGTTGCCGCTGCGGCTCCAGGTCTCGTTGCCGAGCAGGGCCTGGAACCGGACCGGCAGATCCAGGTGCTTGGCCAGCGCGGCGGACATCAACACCAGCGACAGGCAGTTGCCCGCGCGGGCGTCGAAAGCCTCGGCCGCGGTGCGCGTGATGTCGGTGTCGTAGTCCAGCCGCAAATGCGCCTTGCTGTACAGGGCATCGACCAGCCCGCGCTGCCGCCCCATGCTGCGCAACTGAGGCGCGATCTCGACCTCGAGGTAATGCTTCATCGCCGGGCTGAGCGCAAACACGGCGTCGACGTCGATCGGTTGCGCCGGCGGCGCGAAGGCGCTGTCCTGGAACAGGTCGGCGGGCACGCGGGGCGGGCTTGGCTGCGGGGGCGCGCTGGCGCAACCGGCCAGCAATCCGGCCCCAAGGCAAAGTGCAATCAGTGACGGCAGTTTCATGAGGGCGTTGCGCGAGACAATCGCTGTGGGCCATGGTATGCCTGTTGCACCCCGGCCTCAAGCCCAACCCCTGCCGCTCACCCTGTGAACACCATGCTCGATACCACCCAACTCTCCAGCTTCACCGACCGCCTGTGGGACGACGAGATCATCCCGGCGCTCACGCGCTACATCGAAGTCCCGGCCAAGAGCCCGATGTTCGACGCCGACTGGTCCAAGAACGGCTACGTCGACCGCGTGGTGCGCGACGCCGCGGCCTGGGTCGAGGGCAAGAAAGTGGTCGGGCTCAAGCTCGAAGTCATCCGCATCGAGGGCCGCACGCCGGTGATCCTGTTCGAGGTGCCTGCCACCAAGGCGGGCTCGACCGACACGGTGCTGATGTACGGCCACCTCGACAAGCAGCCCGAGTTCAACGGCTGGCGCAACGACCTCGGGCCCTGGACGCCCAAGTACGATCGACGACAAGCTGTATGGCCGCGGCGGCGCCGACGACGGCTACGCGGTCTACGCCTCGCTGGCCGCGATCATGGCGCTGGACGCGCAAGGCATCCCGCGTCCGCGCGTGGTCGGCCTGATCGAGAGCTGCGAAGAAAGCGGCTCGTTTGACTTGCCGGTCTACCTGGAGGCGCTGAAGCCGCGGCTGGGCAATGTGAGCCTGGTGGTGTGCCTGGACTCGGGCGCCGGCAACTACGACCAGCTCTGGCTCACCACCAGCCTGCGCGGCATGGTCAGCGGCGTGCTCAAGGTCGAGATCCTGACCGAGGGCATCCACTCCGGCGATGCCAGCGGCCTGGTGCCGTCGAGCTTTCGCATCCTGCGCCAGGTGCTCGACCGCCTGGAAGACAGCAAGACCGGCGAGCTGTTGCCGCAGAGCTTTCACTGCGAGGTGCCGGCCGGCGCGGCTGGCGCAGGCGCGGGCCACCGCCGCGATCCTGAAGGACGAGGTCTACAAGCGCTTCCCCTGGGCCTGCGGCGCCGACGGCGCGCTCTCGCTGCCCACCACCACCGACCCGGCGCAGGCGCTGATCAACCGCACCTGGCGGCCCACGCTGTCGGTGACCGGCGTCGACGGCTTCCCCGATCTCGGCAACGCCGGCAACGTGCTGCGCCCCTACACCGCCTTCAAGCTCAGCCTGCGCCTGCCGCCGCTGGTCGACGGCAACGAAGCCTCGCTCAAGCTCAAGCAGCTGCTCGAAGACAACGCGCCCTACAACGCCAAGGTCACCTTCCACGCCGATGGCCGCGCCGGCGCGCTCGGCGCCACCGGCTGGAACGCGCCCGAGCTGGCGCCCTGGCTGCACGATGCGCTCAACGCCGCCTCGAACACCCAGTTCGGCGCCCCGGTCGGCTTCATCGGCCAGGGCGGCACGATCCCGCTGATGAGCATGCTGGCCAAGGGCTTCCCGAAGGCGCAGATGATGGTCTGCGGCGTGCTCGGCCCCAAGAGCAACGCCCATGGGCCCAACGAGTTCCTGCATGTGCCCTACGGCAAGAAGCTCACCGCCAGCGTGGCGCAGGTGATGGCCGCCTGTCCTTGAGGCGACGTGCAATGAAGGGGCGGGCTGACCCTGCCCCTAGGGTCGCGGCAGCCCCCTGATTCGGGGGGGCGCATCGATGCCCATGACGGTAACCTGCGACCGCCATCGTTTGCTCGATCAGGTCCGCCGCAGGGGCGGTTTGTTGTGGTCGCTTTCACTGGGGCTCGCATGAAAACTGTCTCGATCGGTGCCTGGCTGCTCGTCGCTGCCACCATGGGCCCGGCCCACGCCCAGGATGTCGAGTACGCGGCCGCCGGCAGCAGCCCCGCGGCGATCCAGGGTGCGATCGAGGCGTTCCGCGGCAGTCTGGGCGTGCTGAACCTGAACGTTCCTGGCAGCTTCGATGCCGGTCGGCGCGAAATCAATTGGGACGGCGTGCCCAACGAATTTGCGTCACCGAACAACCTGCCGGCCGACTACTTCAACACCACCTCCGCGCGGGGCGTGGTGTTGTCGACGCCAGGCACCGGGTTCCAGGTCAGCGCCAACGCTAGCAGCAGTTGCGCCGATCGAGTTCGGCAATCTGAACCCGAGCTACCCGTCGCTCTTTACAACCTACAGTGCGCAAAGGCTGTTCACGGCGATCGAAAGCAACATCACCGACGTCAAGTTCTTCGTCCCGGGTTCGACGACGGCCGCGACCGTCAGCGGCTTTGGCGCGGTCTTCACGGATGTGGATCTGGCCGGCGTATCGTCAATGAGCTTTTTCGACGCTGCGGACGCGCTGCTCGCGACCCACTACGTCTTGCCCTTGACCGGGGGCCGCAACGAGACGCTTTCGTTCCTGGGCGTGGTGTTCGACAGCGAGCGCATCGGCCGCGTGCGCATCACGGCGGGCAACCAGGTTTTGGCTGGGGCCGAGACGGGTGACATCGTGGCGCTGGACGACTTCATCTACAGCGAGCCCCGCGCGCTGGCGGTCACGAGCCCGATCCCGGAGCCCTCGACCTACGCGCTGATGCTCGCGGGCCTGTGCGCGGTCGGCCTCGCAACGCGGCGCTCGCGGCGGCAGGCCAGCAGCCCGACGCAGGCCACCTGACGCACACGGCCGCGGCGCCACTGCCGCGGCGGCGGGCTCACCCGTCGACGTGTATGTCGGCGTCGTGAAAGCCGTGCGCCACCGCCTTGAAGGCGCTGGTGCCCACGAGCTCGTTGGACAGCACCTGCTCGAGCCCGCATTGCGGGCACTTGTGCAGCTCGACCTCGATCACGAGCTTGAACGGCTCGACTTTGTCGAAGCGCACCTCGTGTTCGCCCGCGACGTGGCCGCTGGCCTCGGCCGGCAACTCGGTGTCGCAGCCGCTGCAGTGGTAGTGCTTCTTGAACAGCCCGCGCTTCACCGCCTCGGGCTGCGGCGTGGCCATCGCGGCATTGGCCGTGAAGTCCATCAGCTGCGGCACGAACTCGGATGAGACGAAGCGCTTGTGGCCGTTGGCGCAGATCAGCGCGGGCATGCCGTTGACGCTGACCGCCACGGGCCCTTCGACACCGCGGAACATGTCCAGCGCGCCGACCTTCACCTCGGCGCCGCAGGCCTTGCAGGGTTTCAATGCTTCTGACATGTGGGCTCCCTTCGGTTGAGTCCTCCCGCCCCGGTTGTTCTTGATGGACCACAAAGGACGCCGTTGGTTCGCACCATGCGGCGCCCCTGTTTTTCAGGGTACGCCAGATCGCCGCGCCCACCAAGCCGCGGCGCGCCTGCGCCGCGGCCGACTTGTCGAGGGCGTAGGCGACAAAGCACTTTGATGTGCACAAAGATCTCGTCGCCGCCCTTCACGGGCTGGATGAACCCGAAGCCGCGCTCGTCGTTCCAGGACTTCAAGAAGCCTTCGAATCGCATCGTGATCGATCGCGGATCTCACCCTTGGAGTTCAGCCGCCGCCGTGCGCGGTCGGCAGGACCGACGGGTTGGGCGTCACGGTGTTGACTTGGCAATGGGCGGACGGTTCTTGCGATAAGAGTTCTTCAGGAGGATCTTGTCGCCCCGAAAGGTGAACAAATCACACCCATGAACGTCGACGCGAGTTCCGTCCGACCGTGTTCCCGTGAACGTCCACTCCGACACGCCCCGATCTCCATGCACGAAGTGCCGTGCGTTCCCCCAGTGAGCATCGGGAAAGATGGCCCAGACCTCCGCGAATCCAGATCGAACGGCTTCTCTGCCTACGTACCGCGTTCCGCAGGTGTCGGCCCCGGCAGAGGATTCAAAGACGCAATCCTCCGTCATGAACGACATGAGAGCATCGACGTCGTGGCGGTTCCACGCGTCGGCAAAGTCCTGCAATACCTCGGAGGTGACTTCAGGAATCGTCGTTTGCATGATCACGCCGCTCCCCCTACAGGTTGCACAGTGAAATCAGTGTACTGGCGCCCACCGTTGATGTGGGCGCCTTCCTGCTGCATCAGACCACGATCAATTTGCCGACGACCGACCCCGCTGGCTACCTGCACGGGTTGACAGGCCCAACGACCACGAAGACTCGCCGCCGAGGCACAGGGGGTTGGGCGGATTCGCGCCTCTGCGGCGCCGAGCAGCGCAGCCGGAGCGGGCGGGGGCGAAGCCCCTGAGCTCGCACTGTTTGAGCCCTTGGTTTCAAGGGCGAGTTTGCGAGCTCACCCGCGCAGGCGAGCAGCGCAGGGCAGCCCGAGCAAAGCGAGGGCCGCCGCAGTGAAGCGGAGCCGCTCAGCGCCCTGCGCCTCGGCCCGCGCCGATGCCAGCAGTCAGCCGAGCGCCAAAGGCAAGTCGCGCAGCCGCTTCCCCGTCAACGCGAACAACGCATTCGCCACCGCCGGCGCGATCGGCGGCACCGCCACTTCGCCGACGCCGCCCGGGTGCCGCTCGCTGGCGACGATGTGGGTCTCGATCAGCGGCGACTGCGCCAGCGTGAGCAGCGGGTGGTTGGGGAAGTTGCGCTGCTTGACGATGCCGTTCTCGATGTCGATGCGGCCGTACAGCGCCGCGGTCAGGCCGAAGATCACGCCCGACTCCATCTGCTGCGCGACGATGCCGGGGTTGACGACGGTGCCGCAGTCGACGGCGCAGACCACGCGGTGCACGCGCGGCGTCGTGCCTTCGACCGACACCTCGGCCACCTCGGCGACGATGCTGCCGAAGCTCTCGTGCAGTGCCACGCCGCGCGCGCGCCCGGCCGGCCAGCGGCTGGCCCCAGCCCGCCTTCTCGGCCGCGAGCTTCAGCACCGCCGCGTGGCGCGGCAGGTGCGCCAGCAGCGCCAGACGGTAGGCCAGCGGGTCCGCGCCCGCCGCGTAGGCCAGCTCGTCGATGAAGCTTTCCGTGAAGAACGCGTTGTGCGAGTGGCCGACGCTGCGCCAGAAGCCCACCGGCACGCCGCTGTGCGTGGCCACATGCGCCACGTGTTGGTGCGGCACGGCGTAGGGCTGGTCGAACAGGCCTTCGCTGGCGGTCTTGTCGGGCGTGAGCAGCGCGCCGGCGGTGGCGCGCAGCGCGGCCTGCACCGGCGCGGGCACGTCGAGGTCGCCGCCCGAGACCAGGGCGCCGGCCAGCGCCGCGTTCTGCGGCGTCAGCGTGCGCTCGATCCAGCGCGGCGCGGGGGCGTCGCCGGCGCTGCGTGATGCTCAGCGCCAGCGGCGTGCCGTCGCTGGCCGAGCGCGGCGCGCAGCACGCGCCACGCCGGCCGGGCGGTAGAAGTCGTGGCCGATGTCTTCCTCGCGCGACCACACCAGCTGCACCGGGCGGCCGCCGGTGGCCATCGCGACGCGCACCGCCTGGCCGACGAAGTCGATGTCCAGCCGGCGGCCGAAGCCGCCGCCGAGTAGCGTCACGTGCACCGTCACCGCGTCCTCGGCCACGCCGGCCACCTGCGCGGCCAGTGCGCGCGCCATGCGCGGCACCTGCGTCGGCAGCCCAGAGCTCGACCCGGCCGTCGCGCACCTGCGCCGTGCAGTTGATCGGCTCCATCGTCGCGTGCGCCAGGTAGGGCGCGCGGTACACCGCCTCATGCACCTTGGTTGCGATTGCGCAGCGTCGTCGCCGCATCGCCCTGCTCGTGGAACACAAAGCCCGTCCGCCGCCGCGCGCGCGCGGCTTCGAGCTGCGCGCAGGATCGCGCGTCGCTGTCGAGCGGCCCGGCCGGGCGGCGCGCGCCAGTCGACCTGCAGTGCATCGGCGCCGCGCTGGGCATGCCAGGTGCTGCGGCCGACCACGGCCAGCGCCGGCGTCGAACCGGCATACGAGGCCAGCCGCACCACGCGCTCGACGCCGGGCAGCTGCAGCGCCGCGCGGTCGTCGACCGCGCCGGGGCTGCCGCCGAGTGCCGGCGCATGGCGCACCGCGGCGTAGACCATGCCGGGCAGGCGCACGTCGAGCCGAAGCGCGCGCTGCCGTCGGATCTTGGCCGCCACGTCGGTGCGCGGCGCGGCCTTGCCGATCAGGCGCCAGCTCGGACGCGGCTTGGGCGTGGCGCTGGCCGGCGGCGTGCGCGCGGCGAAGGCTGCGCCAGCTCGCCGAAGTGCTCGCTCAGCCCCGAGGCGTGGCGGATCACGCCGTCGGCGATGTGCAGGTCGGCCGCCGGCAGCTTCCAGTGCAGCGACGCTGCCCCGAGCAGCTGGCCGCGCGCGGTGGCCGCGGCCAGGCGCAGCGGCTCCCACGCGTCGGCGATGCTCGACGAGCCGCCGGTGGCGTTGATGCCGAACTCGCGACTGAGCTTGGCCGAGCATCCAGCGCCCGAAGCGCACCCGCGTGGTCTCCTGACCGGGCTGGTTGTCTTCGGGGCGCGATGGGCAGCGCGCCGACGAACATCGCCACGTTGCCGTAGATCGTGTCGTGGCCGGGCTCGATCAGCTGCACCGATTCGAGCGCAACGTCGAGCTCCTCGGCCACCAGCATCGCCAGCGCGGTGTGCACGCCCTGGCCCATCTCGCTGCTGGGGCAGGCCAGCTGCACGCGGCCGTCGGGCGTGATGTGGATCCAGCCGTTCAGCGCCACGCCGCCGTCGCCGGCCGCACCGGCATCGGCCAGCATTTCGGCCCGGCCCAAGCGGCTGCGCGGCGGCATCCAGCCGACCACCAGCGCGCCAGCCGCGCCCAGCCCCGACAACAACCAGCACGCGGCGCTTCATGGCGCGCTTGCCAGCCGGTTCGTCGACCGGGCCTTGCGCATCTCTGCCGCGGCCGACTTGATGGCCGCGCGCACGCGCGGGTAGGTGCCGCAGCGGCACAGGTTGGTCATGGCGGCGTCGATGTCGGCGTCGCTCGGGTCGCGGTTGCGCGCCAGCAGCGCGGCGGCGGCCATCAGCATGCCGCTCTGGCAGTAGCCGCATTGCGGCACCTGGTGCTGCGACCCAGGCGCGCTGCAGCGGGTGCGGCGCGGCCGCGCTGCCCAGGGCCTCGATCGTCTGCACCGCCTTGCCCTGCACGGCCGACAGCGGCGTCACGCAGGAGCGCAGCGCGCGGCCGTCGACGTGCACGGTGCAGGCGCCGCAGGCGGCCACGCCGCAGCCGAACTTGGTGCCGGTCAGGTGGAGCTCATCGCGCAGCCACCCACAGCAGCGGCATCTGCGGGTCGGTGGCGGCATCGGTCTCGCGCGGCTGGCCGTTGAGGGTGAGTTGGATCATGGCCCGTGCAGCATAGGTCAGGCCTCGGGCGCTGCCCTTGGGGAAGCCGTCCAATCGGTCAGCAGGTGGGGCGGCCCGGTGGGGCTTCGGGACGCAGTGGCAAAAAAGACGGGGAGCGGGACGTTGTGTTGCAGTGGCTCGCTCTCATCGCCCCCGCAGCGCCCGCCCCCCTTGGACGTCAACCGGTCCTAAATCGGCTCAAGCCTTCTCGGCCGCGCACGCCCGGGCCGGCCCGCTTCCCAGCGGTCCGAGATCCCTGCGGCGACTTCGCGGCAGTCACTCACGCGCGCTTGAAAAAGAAACTCAGTTGCGCCGGCGTGCGCGCAGACGCCAGCACGCGGGGCGTGTTGCTGGGCTTGGGGTCTCGCGCCAGCGGCGCACCGCCCACGCTGCGCGTGGCCGTGGCATTGGGGGCAAGTTGGATCGACATTTCAGTTCTCCCTGACAAAGGCACAGCCCGCGCTCGGCCACAAACGCGTGAACAGCTGGCTCGGCGCCTCAGCCGCCGGCAGGCGCGGCGGTTCGGGCTCGGCGGCCAGCAGGCCGAGTTGGGACGCGCGGTCGGCCCAGCCATCCAGCGCGGTCGGCGAGGGCCAGCGGTTGGCGTTCGCCGTCGACAAACGCAGCAGTGACGAGGCGCCTCCGCGACAGCGTGGCGCGGTGGCGCGTTGGGCGTAAGGTCGGGCGTTCATCGACTGCATCTCCGTGGTCAGCGCGTCGATAAGACCCGCTTACAACGGACTGTTTGCAGTTTCCGTGCCCGGCCCACGCCGCACATGGCGCGTGCGCAATGTCACGCCGCCGGCAGGGTGGCACTGGCAAGGTTCGGCGGCCTTGGAACCTGAAGTTACAAGGCCGCCCCGCTGCGGCCGCCGCCTGCCGATTGGCGCCTCGAGGGCGCCAGGGAGCCTAGAGGCCGAGCAGCTTCTTGGCTTCGTTCAGGTGCTTGAGCGAATCGGCATGCTTGCCGTCCTTGTGAGCGGCCTCGCCGTCGGCGCGCAATTTCTTGACCTTGGCCATGTCGGCGTCAGCGAGCTTGACGCCCGTGGCCAGCTTGGCGTCGATGGCCGCCATTTCCTTCGGGCAGGAACTCGCAAAGGCCAAGGTGGCGCTGCAGGCCAGCAGCGCGGCGATCAATAGCTTCATGGTGCGTCTCCAGGGTCAAGGGTGAACCCGGTATACGCCCGGGCCCACCGGAATCATGCGCCGCCTGTGCGCACCGACGCAGTCCAAGACCTAGGGGGAGGGTGCGCTGCGCGTGACTCAGGCGGCCGCGCGGTAGCCGCGCGATGAATCAGGCGGCCGCGCGGTAGCCGCGCGGAATGGCCGCGAGCAGCTTCTGCGTATATTCCTCGCGCGGCGCGGCCAGGATCTGCTCCGTGCTGGCCTGCTCGACCACGATGCCGTCCTTCATCACCAGCACCTCGTCGCTGATGAAGCGCACCACCGCCAGGTCGTGGCTGATGAACACATACGACAGGCCGAGTTCGTCCTGCAGGTCGCGCAGCAAGTTGAGCACCTGGGCCTGCACCGACACGTCCAGCGCGCTGACCGCCTCGTCGAGCACCAGCACCTCGGGGTCCAGGGTCAGGGCGCGCGCGATGGCCACGCGCTGGCGCTGGCCGCCCGAGAACTCGTGCGGGTACTTGCCGAAGGCGCTGCCATCCAGGCCCACCTTCTCCAGGATCGAGCGCGCACGCTGCTCACGCGCGCTCGTGTCAGCGCCGATCTTGTGGATGACCATCGGCTCGACCAGGGTCTGGCCGATCGTGAAGCGCGGGTTCAGGCTGGCATAGGGGTTCTGGAACACGATCTGGATGCGCCGGCGCATCAACTGGCGCTCGTCGGCGCTGAGCTTGAGCAGGTCCTGGCCGTCGAAGATCACTTCGCCGTGGGTCGGGTCGTGCAGGCGCAGCAGGGTCAGGCCCATCGTCGTCTTGCCCGATCCCGACTCGCCGACCACGCCCAGCGTGTGGCCCTTGCGCAGCTTGAAGTTGACGCCCTGCACGGCCTTGAACTCGCGCTTGCCGAACAGGCCTTCCTTGATCCAGAAGCTCTTGGCCAGCGACCTGACCTCGAGCACCACCGGCGCATCGGCGTCCTTGGCCAGCGCGGGCGCATGGGCGTCGCGCCCGGCGATGTGGTCGTCGATCACCATCAGCCGCGCCGGGTTGCCTTCCAGGCTCGGTCGGCAGGCCAGCAGGGCCTGGGTGTAGGGGTCCTTGGGCGCAGCGAAGATCTGGGCCACGGGGCCCTGCTCGCGCAGCACGCCGTGGCGCATCACGAGCACGTCGTCGGCGATCTCGCCCACCACGCCCAGGTCGTGGCTGATGAAGAGCACGCTCATGCGGTGCTTGCGCTGCAGCTCGGCGATCAGCTCGAGGATCTGGCGCTGGATGGTCACGTCCAGCGCCGTCGTCGGCTCGTCGGCGATCAGCAGCTTGGGCTCGCAGGCCAGGGCCATCGCGATCATCACGCGCTGCTGCTGGCCGCCCGAGAGCTCGTGCGGGTAGGCCGCCAGCCGCCGCTTGGGCTCGGGCATGCCGACCTCGACCAGCAGCTGCTCGGCGCGCTCGAGCGCGGCACGCCCGCGCAGGCCCAGGTGCGCGCACCAGCGGCTCGGCCAGCTGGTCGCCGACCGTGAACACCGGGTTCAGCGACGTCATCGGATCCTGGAACACGCAGGCGATCTCGCGCCCGCGCAGCTGCTGCAGCTCGCTCATCGGCGTCTGCAGCAGGTCGCGGCCCTGCCACAGGATCTGGCCGCTGCGCTCGGCGTTGTCGGGCAGCAGGTTGAGGATCGACATCGCCGTCACGCTCTTGCCCGACCCCGACTCGCCCACCAGGGCCATGGTGCGGTTCTCGGCGATGTCGAAGGACACGCCCTTGACGGCGTCGGCACGTTGCAGCACGCCGTCGACGCGGCCCATGCGGAAGGCGACGCGCAGGTCTTTGATGGACAACAGCATTCGAATTACTCCAGCCCGCGCAGTTTCGGATCGAGCGCGTCGCGCAGCGCATCGGCCATCAGCGAGAACGCAGTGACAAACGTGGCCATGAAGGCGGTGGCCGCGGCCAGCTGCCACCAGTGGCCCAGGATCAGCTCGCTCTGCGCTTCGGCCAGCATCGTGCCCCAGGACACGTCCTCGATGCCCACGCCCAGGCCGAGGTAGGACAGGATCACTTCGGCCTTGATGAAGCCGACCACCAGCAGACTCATGCGCACCAGGATCACATGGCTGATGTTGGGCAGGATGTGGCTGAAGATGCGGCTCCAGACCGAGGCGCCGATGGCTTCGGCCGAGCGCACGTACTCGCGCCCGCGGTGCTTCATGAACTCGGCGCGCACCTGCCGGTACAGCCCCGTCCAGCCGGTCAGTCCCAGGATCAGCACCACGGTGCCGATGCCGCGACCGAACACCGCGGCAAAGGCGAAGATCAGCAGGATGCCGGGGATGGCCTCGAAGACGTTGTAGAGCCACTCGAGGAAGTCGCCGATCTTGCCGCCGAAGAAACCGGCGAAGGCGCCCAGCAGCGTGCCGATGCCGGTGGCCACCAGCGCGGCCATGACGCCGACGAAGACCGAGATCTGCGTGCCCTTGACGGCCTTGGACGCGACGTCACGACCCAGGCGGTCGGCGCCCATCGGCAGCGTCTCGGCCTTGACCGTTTCTTCGGTCTTGAACTTGGCCGCGCGTTCGTCCCATTCCTTGTAGCGCGGCGCCAGCGGGTCGACCGCCGAGAGGTCGACGTTGGGGCCCTTGGGCACTTCGATCACGCCGGTGGCCTCGGCCGGGCGTGGGCCCAGGAACGTGGGCGGTGCATTGGCCACGCCGACTTCGCGCTGCCAGTCCTTGGCCACGCCGCCCAGCGCCGCGACCACGATCAGCAACAGGAAGGCGATCACGATGACCGAGCAGATCAGGCCGACGCGGTCGCTCTTGAAGCGCCGCCAGGCCGAGTGCCAGACGCCCTCCGAACGCTCGGACTTGCCGGCCACGACCGGGGAGTTCATGACCGCGCTCATTTCAGCACCACCCGTGGATCGACCACCTTGAACAGCACATCGACCAGCAGGTTGATGATCATCGTGATCACCGCCAGGTAGACAGTGACAGCCTGGATCACGGGGTAGTCACTCCGATTCACCGCCAGCAGCACTTCGCGGCCCAGGCCGGGAATCGAGAAGAAGACCTCGATCAGGAATGAGCCGACGAATACGCCCGGCAGGGCCAGGCCGATGTTGGTCAGGATCGGGATCATGGCGTTGCGCAGCACATGCTTGAACATCACGGTGTTTTCCGTGAGTCCCTTGGCGCGCGCGGTGCGCACATAGTCGTGGCCCATCTCGTCGAGGAAGAAGCTGCGGTAAAGGCGCGTCTGCGGCGCCAGGCCGACCATCACCGCCAGCAGCACCGGCAGCGGCACGTACGTGATCAGGTTGGTCCAGACGCTGTCGCTCCAGCCCTGCACCGGGAACCAGCCGAGCTGGAAGCCGAACAGGTACTGGCCGACGATGATGTAGACCAGGAAGCTGATCGACAGCGCCACCGTCGTGATGACCATGATCGTGCGGTCGGCCAGCGAGCCGCGGCGATAGGCCACCCACATCGCGATCGGCAGCGCGATCACGACGTCCAGGATCAGGATCGGCAGCATCACCGTCAGCGTGGCGGGCAGCCGGCTGGCGAACAGGTTGGCCACGGATTCGTTGGTGGCCCAGCTCTTGCCCCAGTCGAAGCTCAGGATGCTCTTGAAGTAGATGCCGAGCTGGACCCAGACCGACTGGTCCAGGCCGAGCTGCTGGCGGATCGCCGCGATCTGCTCGGGCGTGGCGTTGAGGCCACCGAGAATCTCGGCCGGGTCGCCGCCGAAGTACTTGAACAGGAAGAACACCAGCAGCACAACGCCGAACAAGGTCGGCACCATCTGCCACAGACGCCGGATCAGATAGGCCGTCATGACTACCTCAGGATTCAGGACGCGGGAGTGTAGGGCGCTCGGTTCGTCGGCGCCCCCCGCATTTGCCCGTGTCACGCTAGGGTCTGGACGGGTTCGCGGCGCCGCGCTGCGCCGCTAGACTGCCGCGTTTCCTGCTTGCCCCCCGAGTCATGATGCGACCCCTCCTGCTTGCGCTGGCCACGAGCCTGGTGCTGGCTTCCGGCGCCCCTGCGGCCCAACCCGTCGCCAAGGCGCCGCCGAACCCGGCGGCGCAGCCCGCAAAAGTTCTGCGTTATGCGTTTCCAATTGCCGAGACCGGTTTCGACCCGGCGCAGATCTCCGATCTGTATTCACGCACGGTGGCGGCCAACATCTTCGAAGCGCCGCTGATCTATGACTATCTGGCGCGCCCGGCCAAGCTCAAGCCGCAGACTGCCGCCGCGCTGCCCGACATCAGCGACAACGGCACGCGCTTCGTTTTCGAGATCCGGCCCGGCATCTACTTCGCCGACGATCCTGCGTTCAAGGGCGCCAAGCGCGAGTTGACCGCGGCCGACTATGTCTATTCGGTCAAGCGCCACTACGACCCGCAGTTCAAGAGTCCGAGCCTGTTCCTGTTCGAGAACGCCAAGCTGCTGGGCCTGTCGGAGCTGCGCAAGAAGGCGATCGCCGACAAGCAGCCCTTCCCCTACGACACCGAGGTCGAGGGCCTGCGCACGCTGGACCGTTACCGCTTCGAGATTCGCCTGGCCGCGCCGGCGCCGCGGTTTCACTACAACTTCGCCGACGGCGCCGTCACGGGCGCGGTCGCGCGCGAGGTCATCGAAGCCTATCCCGGCAAGTCGATGGAGCACCCGGTCGGTACCGGGCCGTACATCCTCAAGCGCTGGCAGCGCAGCGCCAAGATCGTGCTCGAGCGCAACCCCGACTACCGCGAGCATCGCTACGACGAGCAGGCCGGCGCGGGCGACGCGTCGGCGCAGGCGATCGCTGCCAAGCTCAAGGGTCGCAAACTGCCCATGATCGACCGCGTCGAGATCAGCATCGTCGAAGAGGTGCAGCCGCGCTGGCTTGCGTTTCTCAATGGCGAGCACGACATGCTCGAGCGTCTGCCCAACGACTTCGTTGCCATTGCCACACCCAACAACAAGCTGGCACCGAACCTGGCCAAGCGCGGCGTGCTGATGGAGCGCGTGCCGCTCGTCGACGCCACCTTTGCCTACTTCGGCATGGAGAACCCGGTGGTTGGCGGCTACACGCCCGACAAGGTCGCCCTGCGGCGCGCGGTGTCGCTGGCCTACGACGTGGAACAGGACATCACGCTGCTGCGGCGCGGCCAGGCGATACCGGCGCAAAGCCTGGTCGCACCGCTGCTGTCGGGCTATGACGCGCAGTGGAAGAGCGAGATGAGCGACTTCGACCTGGCGCGTGCCAAGGCCCTGCTCGACCTCTATGGCTATGTCGACAAGGACGGCGATGGCTGGCGCGACCGGCCTGACGGCGCGCCGTTGGTGCTCGAGTACTCGGCACAGCCCGACCAGCAGTCGCGCCAGTCGCAGGAACTGTGGAAGAAGGCGATGGACAAGATCAAGGTCAGGATCGAGTTCAAGATTGCCAAGTGGCCCGAGCAGCTCAAGGCCAGTCGCGCGGGCAAGCTGATGATGTGGGGCGTGGCCTGGAGCGCCACCAGCCCCGACGGCCTGTACTTCCTCGACCTGCTGTACGGGCCGAACAAGGGCCAGGCGAATCACGCACGCTTTGACCTGCCGGAGTTCAACGCGCTGCACCAGCGTGCCGCCGTGCTGCCCGACGGCCCCGAGCGCGAGGCCGTGATGGCCCAGGCCAAGGCGCTGTCGGTGGCCTACATGCCGTACAAGGTCATCGGCCACCGCATCGCCACCGACCTGATGCACCCGCATGTGCAAGGCTACAAGCGGCACCCCTTCCTGCGCGACTGGTGGCGCTATCTCGACATCGAGGCGGTGCCCGCCAAGCCATGAACGCGCCCGGTCTGCGCCAACTCGCCGCGGCCCTGCTGGGCGCCGCGCTGGCGCTGCCATCGGCTATTGCGCAGACGAGTGCCGACACGCCAAAGAAGGTGCTCAACGTGGCGTTTCGCACGGCCGAGACCAGTTTCGACCCGGCCAAGATCAACGACCTGTACTCGCGCACGGTCACGCCGCACATCTTCGAGGCGCTGTACAAGTACGACCATTTGGCGCGGCCGGCCAAGATCAAGCCGCTGCTGGCCGTGGGCATGCCCGAGATGGCCGACGAGTACCGCACCTGGACGGTCAAGGTGCGCCAGGGCATCTACTTCCAGAGCGACAAGGCCTTCAAGGGCAAGAAGCGCGAGGTGACGGCGCAGGACTTCGTCTACGTCTACCAGCGCGTCGCCGACCCGGCCAACAAGAGCCCCGGCTGGGGCTTCCTCGACGCCAATGTCGGCATCGTCGGGCTGGCCGAACTGCGCAAGGACGCCCTGGAAAACAAGAAGCGCTTCGACTACGACGCGCCGATCGCCGGCCTGCGCGCCCTGGACCGCTACACACTGCAGTTCAGGCTGAAGGAGTCGCGGCCGCGCTTCTTCGAGTCGCTGGCGACGTCGGACCTTTACGGCGCGCAGGCGCGCGAAGTGGTCGAGTTCTACGGCGACGAGATCGACGCGCATCCGGTGGGTACCGGGCCCTTCCGCCTGAAGCAGTGGCGACGCAGCTCGCTGATCGTGCTCGAGAAGAGCCCCGACTTCCGCGACGAAACCTACGACGCCGAGCCGGCCGCCGACGACGCCGCGGGGCAGGCGCTGTTGGCGCGCTTCAAGGGCCGCAAGCTGCCGATGATCGACGAGGTGCGGATCTCGGTCATCGAGGAAACGCAACCGTTCTGGCTGGCTTTCCTGAACGCGGAAACCGACATCATCGCGGGGTCGAGTGGCCCGATGCCCGGCGAGTTCGTGAACCAAGCCGTGCCCAACGGCAAGCTGGCGCCCAACCTGGCCAAGCGCGGCATCGAGTTCCAGCGCCAGGTCAATTCCGACAGCGCCTACGTCTACTTCAACATGGTCGACCCGGTGGTCGGCGGCTACACGCCCGACAAGGTCGCGCTGCGCCGCGCCATCGGCCTGGCCACCGACATCGACAAGCTGATCCGCATCGGCTACCGCAGCCAGGCTATTCCCGCGCAGGCCCCGGCCAACCCGCACACCACGGGCTACGACGCGACGTTCAAGAGCGCGATGAGCGAATACAGCCCGGCGCGGGCCAAGGCCCTGCTTGACCTCTACGGCTACGTCGACCGCGACGGCGACGGCTGGCGTGAGCAACCCGACGGCACACCGCTCGTGATCGAGCGCTCATCGCAACCCGACCAGCTGAGCCGCGAGTTCGAGACGCTGTGGAAGAAGGACATGAACGCCATCGGCGTGCGCAGCGTCTCCAAGGTGGCCAAATGGCCCGAGCAACTGAAACAGGCGCGCGCGGGCAAGCTGCAGGTCTGGGCCCTGGGCGGCTCGTCGGCGCAGCTCGACGGCCTGGGCGCGTTGGCGCGCTTCGACAGCACGCAGTGGGGCGGGCAGAACCTGGCGCGCTTCAAGAACGCCGAGTTCGACGCGATCTACAAGAAAATGTCGGGCATCCCCGACGGCCCCGAGCGTGACGAGCTGTTCCGCCGGGCCAAGCTGATCGCGGCAGCCTACATGCCGTACAAGTTCAATGTGCACCGCATCTCCACCGACATGTGGCACCCCTGGGTGGTCGGTTTTCGCCGGCCGCTGTTCTGGCAGGAGTGGTGGCATATGGTCGACATCGACGAGCGCCAGCGCAGCGCGCGCTAACTTCACGAGATCCTGCCGATGAAACTGCTTGCCTGCCTCGCCCTTGCCATCTGCGTGGCGCTGCCCGCGCACGCGCAGACCCCCAGCACGCCGAAGAAGGTGCTCAAGGTGGCGTTTCGCAGCGCCGAGACCGGCTTCGACCCGTCCATGATCAGCGACCTGTACTCGCGCACGGTCACGCCACACATCTTCGAGGCGCTGTACAGCTACGACCACCTGGCGCGGCCGGCCAAGATCAAGCCGCTGACGGCGATCGGCATGCCCGAGGTGTCGGCCGACTACCGCACGTGGACGATCCGCATCCAGCCGGGGATCTTCTTCGCCGACGATCCTGCGTTCAAGGGCCAGAAGCGCGAGATGGTGGCGCAGGACTATGTCTACGCCTTCCAGCGCATCGCCGACCCGGCCAACAAGAGCCAGCTGTGGACCTGGGTCGAGACCTTCGGCCTGGTGGGCCTCGTTGAACTGCGGCAAGAGGGCATCGCCGCCAAGAAGCCGTTCGACTACAGCCGCGCGATCGAAGGCGTGCGTGCCCTGGACCGCCATACGATCCAGTTCAAGTTGCGCGAATCGCGGCCGCGCTTCCTGACCTCGATTGCCGGCTCGGACCTGCTCGGTGCACAGGCGCGCGAAGTGGTCGAGTTCTACGGCGACGACATCGCTGCGCACCCGGTGGGCACCGGGCCGTTCCGACTCAAGCAGTGGCGCCGCAGTTCGCTGATCGTGCTCGAGAAGAGCCCCGACTACCGCGAGGTGCGCTACGACGCCGAGCCCGCGGCTGACGATGCCGTTGGCCAGGCCCTGCTGGCGAAATTCAAAGGCCGCAGGCTGCCGATGGTCGACGAGGTGCACGTCTCGATCATCAGCGAGGCCCAGCCCTTCTGGCTGTCGTTCCTGAATGGCCAACTCGACGCGATTGCCGGCCAGACCGGCTCGGTCCCCGGCGAGTTCATCACCCAGGCCATGCCCAACGGCAAGCTGGCGCCGTTCCTGGCCAAGCGCGGCGTCCAGGCCGTGCGTCAGGTCAACTCCGACAGCGGACTCGTCTACTACAACATGGAGGACCCGGTGGTCGGTGGCTACACGCCCGCCAAGATCGCGTTGCGACGCGCGCTGAATCTGGCGCAGGACCTCGAGCGCGAGATCCGCGTCGTGCGCCGCGGCCAGGCCATTCCAGCGCAGTCGCCGGTGTCGCCCAACCTGTATGGCTACGACCCCGCCTTCAAGAGCGAGAACAGCGAGTACGACCCGGCCCGCGCCAAGGCCCTGCTGGACATGTACGGCTACGTCGACCGCGACGGCGACGGCTGGCGCGAGCAACCCGACGGCTCGCCGCTCGTCATCCGTCGAGCCACCCAGCCCGAGCAGATCAACCGCGAGTACGACACCCTCTGGAAAAAGGATCTCGACGCGATCGGCATCCGCACCACCTTCGAGACCTCCAAGTGGGCCGAACACCTGAAGGCCGCGCGCGCGGGCAAGTTGCAGGTCTGGTCACTCGCCAGTTCCGCCGCCGACCCCGATGGGCAGGGCGCGTTCCAACGCTTTCATGGCCCGCAGGCCGGAGGCCAGAACCTGGCACGCTTCAAGAATGCCGAGCTCGACGCCATCTACGACAAGATGGAGGCGCTGCCTGACGGCCCCGAGCGGCTCGAGCTGTTCCGCCAGGCCAAATTGATCGCGGTGGCCTACGCCCCGTACAAGAACACGGTGCACCGCATCTCGACCGACCTGTTGCACGCTTGGGTGGCGGGTTTCCGCCGCCCGCTGTTCTGGCAGGAGTGGTGGCACATGGTCGACATCGACGACGCGAAGCGGCCATCGAAGTAACGCGGCGATGAAGCGGCGCGACCTGCTGCTGGCCTCCGGCGCGTTGTCCGCGGCCAGTGTGCGGGCGCAGACGCCCGGCCGACGCAAGGTGCTGCGCCTGCCCTTGACCTCGCCCGAGACCTCGTTCGACCCGGTGCAGACCAACAGCGACCTGAATTCGTCGACGATCCTGGCGCACATCCTCGAGGCGCCGCTGGCCTACGACTATCTGGCGCGGCCGGCGCGCCTGGTGCCCTCCACCGCGCAGGCGCTGCCCGAGATGTCGGCCGACGGCAAGGTCTTCACGCTGCGCATCACGCCGGGCATCTACTTTGCCGACGATGCGGCGTTCAAGGGCCGGCGCCGCGAACTCACGGCCGCCGACTATGTGTATTCGATCAAGCGCTTCTACGATCCGAAGTACAACTCGAGCGACCTCTACATCTACCAGACGCTGAAGCTGCCGGGCCTGGGCGGTTTGCGCGAGCGCGCCCTCAAGTCGCGCCGGCCCTTCGACTACGACACCGAGGTCGAGGGCCTGCGCGCCCTGGATCGCTACACCTTGCGCGTCTCGCTGGGGGTGCCCAACCCGCGCTTCGTCTACGCGCTGGCCGATCCGGTGTATTGCGGTGCCGTGGCGCGCGAAGTGGTGGAGCATTACGGCGACGACATCGGCGCCCACCCGGTCGGCACCGGCGCCTTCGTTCTCAAGAGCTGGCGCCGCGCCTCGCGCACGGTGCTCGAGCGCTCGCCCAGCTACCGCGGCACACGATACGAAGGCCTGCCCGCCGACGAGCCGCTGGCGCGCGAGATCGCCGCCTCGCTGGCCGGCAAGACACTGCCGCTGGTCGACGAGGTCGTGCTCGACGTCGTCGAGGAAGACCAGCCGCGCTGGCTGACCTTCCTCGACGGCAGCTACGCCTGGCTGGCGGTGCCCGGACCCTTTGCGTGGATCGCCGCGCCGCACGGCGAGCTGGCGCCCTTCCTGCGCCGCAAGGGCGTGCGCCTGCAGATCGAGCCTGCGCGCCGACATGGGCATGACCTTCTTCTTCATGGAGCACCCGCTGGTGGGCGGCTACACGCCCGAGAAGGTCGCGCTGCGGCGCGCCATCGGCTTGGCCTTCGACGGCGATGCCTACATCCGCAGGGTGCTGGGCGGCTTGGCAATTCCCGCGCAGTCGACCATCGCGCCGTTCACGACGGGCTATGACGCCGCCTACAAGAGCGAGATGAGCGACCATGACCCGGCGCGCGCCAAGGCCCTGCTCGACCTGTACGGCTATGTCGACCGCAATGGCGACGGCTGGCGCGAACAACCCGACGGCCAGCCGCTGGTGCTCAAGCTGGCCTCGCTGAGCGACCAGCGCTCGCGCACCAGCAACGAGTTGTGGAAGCGCAGCATGGACGCGGTCGGTCTGAAGATCGAGTTCGAGATCGCGACCTGGCCCGAATTGCTCAAGCGCAGCCGCGCCGGCACGCTGATGATGTGGGGCTACGCCTGGAGCGCGGGATCGCCCGACGGCGGCTTCTTCCTGGGCATTGCCTACGGCCCCAATGCCGGCGATGCCAACGACCCACGCTTCAACCTGCCGGCCTTCGACCGCCTCTACGAGCGCCAGCTGGTGCTGGCCGACGGCCCCGAACGCGAGGCCGTGATGCGCCAGGCCAAGGACACCCTGGTAGCGCAGATGCCGTTCAAGGTGCATTTGCGCTAAGTTGGCCTGGCGCGTCTCGCCTCGCGCTCCCGGGCCCTCTGGAAGGACGAGTTGGCGCTCGTGTAGGCGGTCAAACACCAGCAGGTTGGAGCGTCGATCGTTGGCTTCGCCGGCGTTGGGGCCGTAGGCGATGGCCGGGTGCAACCCACCGTGGCGAGGAGGCGCTCCACCGTCGCCCCACATCATCGTGTGCCGCGCGGCTGCGCTTGACCAGTTCAGGCCAGGTGCTGACTTCGGATTCGATCTTCAGGCCCACCGCGTCCATGCTGCGCTTCCACAACTCGTTGCTGGTGCGCGAGCGCTGGTCGCTCTGCGAGGCCAGCTTGAGCACCAGGCTTTGCGTCGGGCTGTTCGCGCCAGCCGTCGCCGTTGCGGTCGACATAGCCGTACAGGTCAGCAGGGCCTTGGCGCGCCGGGTCAGTGGCTCCGCTCATCTCGCTCTTGTCGGCGGCGTCGTGACCAGTACGTGAACGGCGCGATCGCCGATTGCGCGGGAATGGCCAGCCACCCGGCACCCGCGGAATATCGGCGTTGCCGTCGAAGGCCCGGCCGATCGCCGACGCAGCGCGAGCTTTCTCGGGCGTGTAGCGGCCCACCAGCGGGTGCCCCATGAAGAAGAAGGTCATGCCCATGTCGGCGCGCAGGCTGGTCTGCAGGCGCACGCCCTTGCGGCGCAGGAAGGGCGCCAGCTCCACCATGTGGCGCGGCGATACGATGCATACGGGCCGGGCACGGCCGCCAGCCAGGCGTAGCTGCCGTCGAGAAAGGTCAGCCAGGCGGCTGGTCTTCCTCGACCACGTCGAGCGCGAACTCGTCCAGCCAGCGGCGGTGGCCTGCCGGCAGCACGGCGGTCGCGCGCGCGGCTCGTCGGCGGGCAGGCCTTGTCGCCACGTGTGCCGGGTCGCTGGGCGAGCGTTCGAGCACCGTGCGCGAGGCGCGGCGCCATTGCTGCAAGCTCGGAACGCGCCGGTGCCCCCGGGGGCGCCGATGTCGTCGGCAGTGCTCCACCACTTCGCACGGCACCGCGCCAAATGACACCCGGTCGGCCAGCCGTAGACGAAGCGTGGGTTTGGCACGGTTCCCCCCACGAGACGCGCAAGGTGTAGCGATCCAGGGCGCGGAGGCCCTCGACCTCGGTGTCGTATCGAAGGGCAGGCGCGACTTGAGGGCGCGCTCGCGCAGTTCCCTAGCCCGGCCGCTTCAGCGACTTGATCCAGAGATCGCTCGAGTTGACTTCGGATCGTAGAAGCGCTTGACCGAGTACGCAAGTCGGCCGCGGTGAGCTCGCGGCGCGCGGCCCTTGAACGCCGCGTCGACGGCAAAGTGGTACCCGGCGTGATGGCAGCGGGACACCTGCAGCATCTCGGCCGACGTCGGTGTCAACGCCGCGCCCTGCCGGCCGCGCCAGGTCGTAGTCCAGCGGCGACTCGAAAATGTGCGCCAGGATCGTCGACGAATTCAGGTCATGTTCGTCTGCACCGGGTCGACTCTCGCGGCGTCAGGGACAGGCGCGGACCTTGCCGCAGGGCTCTGCGCCCCACCGTCGGCCGCGGTATCACGCCCGCCGGCGGGCCTGCGGCGCTTCCATCGCCACGCTGCTTGCCGATGGCCGCTTCGAGTCGTCGAACCGCGCGCCACGCCGAGACCAGCGGGCGGCGAAACCCGCCACCAGCGTGCGACGGGTCGACTCGGATGAGGTGCACCATATTTAAGGGGGCAGGCCACCGCGATCGATTTGGCCTGGCGGAACAGCTCGAGCCGCTCGGGGCCGTCGGGAGCGCCTCCATCTCTAATGGCGTCGAGCTCGGCGATTCTTGAAACGTGCCAGTTCTGGCCTCCGGCCTGCGGGCCATGAAAGCGCTGGAACGCGCCCTGGCCATCAGGGTCGGCGGCGGAACTGGCGAGTGACCAGACCTGCAACTTGCCGCGCGCGCGCCCTTTGCGTGTTCGGCCCACTTGGAGGTCTCGAAGGTGGTGCGGATGCCGATCGCGTCGAGATCCTTCTTCCTGTCGCGGTTGATCTGCTCGGGCTGGGTGCGCGACGGATCGCGCCTTGGCGCAGCAACCCGCCCCCGTACACGTCTCGCGTTGCGCTGTTT
>CAVUEP010000051.1:0-29052 GCA_963740395.1 uncultured beta proteobacterium | reverse complement strand
AAGCTCTTCACGCGCGGCATGCAGGACAACTCGACACGCGCCGAGTTCGGCAAGGCGATCGCCGGCACGATCCGGATGTCCGACATCTTCTCGCAGAAGAAACGCATGGCGTCAGGCGAGTCGTTCAGCGTCGACTGGATTCCCGGCACCGGCACGGTGGTCCAGATCAACGGCAAGGTGAATGGCGAACCGATCAAGGAACCGGAGTTCTTCGCCGCGCTGATGCGGATCTGGCTTGGCCCGCATCCGGCCGACGACCAGCTGAAGGATGCCCTGCTGGGCCAGACGAAG
The DNA here is from genome assembly GCA_963740395.1 of uncultured beta proteobacterium. GTDB lineage: Bacteria > Pseudomonadota > Gammaproteobacteria > Burkholderiales > Burkholderiaceae_C > CADEEN01. The sequence goes on along the minus strand of CAVUEP010000051.1, from coordinate 28,761 downwards.
GCGCCGGCCGGGAACTGATCAGGCCGGCGGCCAGGCCAGTTCGTCGAGCCGGTCGAACACGGCATCGGCTGCGACCGCTTCGACCGGCTCACCGTGGTTGTAACCGTAGCGCGCCAGCGCGACCGGGCAGCCGGCCGCACGCGCCGCTGCCGCGTCATTGCTCGAGTCCCCGATCATCAGGGTGCGCGCTGGCGATGTGCCAAGCGCCCTGCACGCCTCGATCAGGGGCATCGGGTCCGGCTTCTTGCGCTCGAATGCATCGCCTCCGAACACCTCGACGAAGAAGGCGTCGACGCCTTTGGCCACCAGCAGCGGGCGGGCAAAGGCGGTCGGCTTGTTCGTAACGCACACGAGCCGAAGACCCGATTCCTGCAGGCCTTGCAGGCCCGCGTGTACGCCAGGGAACAGTTCGGCATGCTGACCGTTGACCAGCACGTAGTGGTGCTGATAACGAAGCCAGAGCGCGTCAAATCGGTCGGCCGGCGCCCTCACCTCGGCCAGTGCCCTTGCCAGCAGGTGCTCTGAGCCCTTGCCCACCGTGCGCCGGATGAAGGCCCGGTCGACCGGTGGCAGCCCGATATCGGCAAGGGCCAAGCGCAGTGCAGCTTCGAAATCGCCCACAGTGTCGACCATGGTGCCGTCGAGATCGACGATCGCCGCGTCAAGATCTTGAATGTTCATGGGCGAGCAGTATCGCCGCGCGCGCTCACCCGATGCTTTCGACCTGCCGGCTCTGCTGGTAGGCACGGCCGAACCGGTTGTCCAAGAACTCCGGTAGCGCGACCTGCTCCTGACGCACGAAGCCGCGCTGTGGCAGCCGGCCCTCCCGAAACAGGTCGACCGCAGCGCAGATGCCGGCCGCGGTCGTGATCTGGATCGCGGACAGGGGATTGGACTGGCTTCGATCGGCGAAGATCTTGCGCGCGAAGACCTCCTGCACCAAGGTGCCGCGCTTCACGCCGCTTACGGTGACGAAGACCAGCACCACGTCCTGCATCGTGCTGGGAATCGAGCGCCGCATCACTGCCTTGAGTGTCTCCGTGTCCTGGTTGAACTGCAGTTCCTCGAGCAGCATCTTCATCAGGTCGCGATGCCCCGGGTAGCGCACGCTCTTGTAATCCAGGTTCTGCACCCGACCAGCCAGCGTCTCGCACAAGGTTCCCAGCCCACCCGAGGTGTTGAAGGCTTCGTACTCGGTGCCGTCGAGCGAAAAATGCTCCAGCCCTTCGAGCGGCAGCACCTCGATGTTGTGGCCGCCGCGGATCGCCTCGCAGGGATGGCAGTACTCGTTGATGAGACCGTCCACGCTCCATGTCAGGTTGTACTTGAGTGCATTGGTCGGAAACGCCGGCAGGGCGCCGACGCGCATCTTGACCTCCTGCAGGGTGTCGAAACCCTGCGCCAGGTGATGGGCGACGATGCCGATGAAACCGGGTGCCAATCCGCATTGCGGCATGAACGCGGTGTCCGCCCCATGCGCGATCTCCTGGATATGGCGCGTCGCGGCGACATCTTCCGTCAGGTCGAAATAGTGACACCGTGCGTCCCTGGCCCCGGTCGCCGCGAGCGTCGCCAGGTGGTAGGGCAAGGCATTGATCACGGCGTCCTGCCCGCGCAGAACCTCGAGCAGTGCATCGGGATCGGCCGTCTCGGCCACCCGGGTGCGCAAGGTCCCGCCAGGCAGCAGGGCGAGCGCTTCGGGGCTCCGGTCGACGACCGTCACCTCGTAGTCGCCGCTGCTGTCGAGCAGGCGGGCAATCGTCTGGCCGATATGGCCAGCGCCGAGCAAGGTGATGCGCATGAGTGGTCCGATCCAGTTCAGTCCGCATCAGTCTAGGAGGGTCTGCCGACGAAAGAAACCATGACTTCGACGATAAATGTGCAGAGTTCAGTCGTTCCGACATTTGTTTGCGCCACAATGACTCATGCTGCACCGTGACGAACTCGATCGCCGCCTGATGGCGTTGTTGCAGGCGAATGCTCGCGAAAGCACGGCGGCGCTGGCGCGCCGACTCGGCGTCGCGCGCACCACGGTGCTCGCGCGCATCGCGCGGCTCGAGCGCGAGGGCGTGATCGTCGGCTACACGGTTCGGCTGGCGGCGCAGGAAGCGGATCGCATGGTGCAAGCCCATGTCGGCATCGTCACCGACCCGAAGAAGGCGCGCGACGTCGTCAAGCGGCTGGCCCTGCTCACCGAACTGCGCCAGCTCAGCTCGGTCAGCGGCCAGTTCGACTACATCGCGCTGCTGCAGGCAGAGTCGACGCAGCAGCTCGACGCCGTGCTCGATGAAATCGGCGAGATCGATGGCGTGCAGCGCACGACCAGCTCGGTTGTCTTGGCGCTGCGCATCGATCGCGGCGCCTAGTGCGAAGACGCGAGACCCATCGAGCGGCTCAGTCGTGCTTCAGCTCGAGCCGCATCGCGTCGATGACGGCCCGGTAGTCTTTCTGCCCGAAGATGGCACTGCCGGCCACGAAGGTGTCGGCGCCGGCGTCGGCAACCCGGCGGATGTTGTCGACCTTGATGCCGCCGTCGACCTGCAGCCGGATGTCACGCCCGCTCGCATCGATCAGCGCACGCGCCCGCGCCACCTTGCGCAGCGCCGAGTCGATGAACCCTTGTCCGCCGAATCCAGGGTTGACGCTCATGACCAGGACCAGGTCCACCTTGTCGATGACCCATTCGAGCACATCGAGCGGCATCGCCGGATTGAACACCAGGCCGGCCTGGCACCCTTCGGCCTGGATGAGCTGCAGGGTCCGGTCCACGTGCGCGCTCGCGTCGGGGTGAAAACTGATCAGGTCCGCGCCGGCCCTGGCAAACGCGGTTGCGAGCTCGTCGACCGGTTGCACCATCAGGTGGACATCGAGCGGCACCGGGCTGCCATCCGGCCGCTTGCAGTGCGGCTTGAGTGCCGCGGCCACCATCGGTCCGATGGTCAGGTTCGGCACGTAGTGGTTGTCCATCACGTCGAAGTGGATCCAGTCGGCGCCGGCGGCAACGACGGCGCGCACTTCCTCGCCCAGTCGGGCGAAGTCGGCCGCAAGAATGCTGGGGGCGATTCGGTGCTTGGGCATCGCACGATTGTAGGAGGCTGCCTACAATCCCGGCCGATGACCCTTGCCAAATTCCAGTGCTCCGTCCAGGTCCAGTACCTGCCCGAACAGTCGGAGCTGCCGGATGGCCCGTTCGGGTTCGCCTACACCGTCACGATCGAAAACTGCGGTCAGGCAACGGCCCAGCTCGTTGCCCGCCACTGGATCATCCAGGATGCGGCCGGCCTGGTCGAAGAAGTGCGAGGACTGGCCGTGGTCGGTCATCAACCGGTGCTCAAGCCGGGCGAGAAGTTCGAGTACACGAGCTGGACTCGCATTGCCACCGCACAAGGTACGATGCGCGGCACTTTCTTCTGCATGACCGACGACGCCCAGCCCTTCGAGGCCACCGTCCCGGAATTCATGCTGGCGCAACCGAACGCCCTGCACTGAGGGTGGCACTGGCGCCCCAGGCAGCGCCGTCGGTGCAGCCGCGCGCAACCGTATCCGGAGACGATCTTGGGAACTGAAGCCTGGATGATCCTCATCAGCGTGTGCGTGCTGGGGTCCTACTGGTTCTCGCACCTCGGGCACCAGTTGCGCTTCCCGTCCGTCGTGTTCTTGCTGAGCGCCGGGCTGGCGCTGCGCGAGGTGAGTGACCGCTACGACGCCGCCGTCGCATTGCCGCCGGGCCTGCTCCCACTGCTGGGCACGATCGGCCTGATCCTCATCGTGCTCGAAGGCGGCCTCGACCTGGACCTCAAGCCGGGCCGGCGCCGCTTCCTGCTGCGCACGTTCAACACCGCGCTGGTCGGCGTCGTCGTCTGCTCGGCGGCGATCGCTGCCGGCTTCGTCCACTTCTGGCAGCTCTCCTGGACGACGGCGGTGCTGATGGCGATCCCGTTCGGCGTCATCAGCAGCGCGGTGGCGATCCCGAGCTCCGAGGTCCTGGGCGACGAGGACCGTGAATTCGTGATCTACGAGAGCTCCTGGTCGGACATCCTGGGCGTGATGCTTTTCAACGCCGTGCTGGTCACGGCGGCTCAGGGCAGCGGCTTCACACTCAACCTGCTCGGAGGCGGACTGACCGTCGTCGTGCTGGGCACCCTGATCGGGCTGGCGATGTACTGGCTGGTCGGCCACCTCGAGGGCCATGTCAAGTTCCTGCCGCTGATCTTCGCGTTGATCCTCGTCTACGGCGGCGCCAAGGCACTGCACCTGTCGCCGCTGCTGATCGTGCTGATCCTCGGCCTGATGCTGAACAACCCGCACCTGATCCGGCGCTTCAAGTTCCTCGACCGGCTGCACACGAACCACTACCTGGCCGAGCTCGTCAAGCTCAAGCACCTGACCGCCGAGGCGACCTTCCTCGTGCGCACGTTCTTCTTCCTGGTGCTGGGTTACTCGACACCGTTGAGCGAATTCGTCGGCACCCAGACCTGGGTCGTCGCACTCTCGCTGGTGGCGGTCATCTTCGTGCTGCGGGTGCCGATGATTGCCCTGCTGTCGGGCCGGCAGCTGCGGCCGCTGCTGTGGGCCGCACCACGCGGCCTGATCACGGTGCTGCTGTTCTTCAGCCTGCCGGCAGGCACCGTGCCGGAGGTCTTCCCGCCCGGCTCGCTGATCCTGGTCGTCCTGGTGAGCTGCGTGATCATGGCCCTGGGCTTCCAGTTCGACGGTGGCCGGCGCGCCGAGATGGACGCCGGCGACACCGAGATCAAGCGCCGCCTGGACACCGAGGCCGCGCCACCGTACTGACGCCGGCTCAGTCGCTGTCGTCCGGCTCGCCGCGCCGGCGGCCGGAGAACATCGTCCACCAGACGATCCCCACCAGCAGGCACAACGCGGCAAGCGCCTCCAGCACAATCAGCCACATGGTCAGGGTCCGGCGGTCGTCCGCATCGAAGGTGAAGTTCAGAAGTCTAGTGGCAGCCGTCGCTCTGGCCGGGTGCAGCACCCTCCCGCTGCCCGATCCGCCGAGTGCGGAGCCTTTCACCCCGTCGGCGCCAGCGCCTGCCGCGCCCGAGCGCATCGAACAGCCACGCGCGGTCTGGGTTCGTGTCGACTGGTCGGCGCTGCCGGGCTGGGACCAGGACGCGCCGATGCAGGCCTGGCCGGCGCTGCGCGCGAGCTGCGCAACGCCACGTGCGCCGTGGCACGACTGGTGTGCGCGATTGCAGCTGATCAGCCCCGACGACGATGCCCAAGCCCGCTCGCTGCTGCGCGAGCACCTGCAGCCCTACCGGGTGCAGGCCGCGGACGGCGAGGCCGTCGGGCTCGCCACCGGCTACTACGAGCCGCTGATCGAGGCGCGACGCCGGCCCGACGCCCGCCACACGACACCGCTGCACGCGCTGCCGGCCGACCTGGCGGCACGCCAGCCGTGGTGGACAAGGCGCGAGATCGAGTCGCTGCCGGCAGCGATGGCCGCGCTGCGCGGGCGTGAGATCGTCTGGGTCGCCGACCCGCTCGACGCGCTGGTGCTGCAGATCCAGGGCTCGGGCCGCCTGCGCATCACCGAGCCCGACGGCAGCGTGCGCACGGTGCGCCTGGCTTATGCCGGCCACAACGGCCAACCCTACCGCTCGGTCGGGCGCTGGCTGATCGAGCAGGGCGAACTGAGCGCCGAGCGCGCCTCCTGGCCGGCGATCCGCGCCTGGGCGCGCGCGCAGCCACCGGCGCGCGTGCGCCAGATGCTGTGGGCCAACCCGCGCACCGTGTTCTTCCGCGAGGAAGCGCTGACCGACCCCGAGCTCGGCCCGAAGGGCGCGCTCGGCGTGCCGCTGACGCCAGGCCGATCGATCGCAGTCGACCCGCAAAGCATTCCCTACGGCACCCCGGTCTGGCTGGACACCACGGCCCCGTTGAGCGACACGCCGCTGCGCCGGCTCGTCGCCGCACAGGACACCGGCAGCGCGATCGTCGGCGCGGTGCGCGCCGACTTCTTCTGGGGCTGGGGCGAGGCTGCCGAGGCCGAGGCCGGCCGCATGAAGCAGCCGTTGCGGCTGTGGGTGCTGTGGCCGAAGGCGGTGTCGGCCGGGCGCTGATCTCCGCGCCTCGGCATGCGCCGCGCCGCGCTGCGCGGACTCAGTCGACCTGGCAGGCGACCCGGTAGCGCGGCTCGTTTTCGAGCACATGCTCGCGCAGCAATTCACAGGCGCGGTCGGCATCGCCGGCGATGACCGCATCGACCAGGACCTGGTGGCTCTTGACGGCGTTGTGTGATCGGCGATCGGTAGCGCAAGGCCACCAGCTGCGAGCGAATCACCTCGTAGCCGGCGCGCAGGTAGGGGTTCGGGCAGTGGGTGAAGAACAGGGCGTGAAAGGCCATGTCGATCTGCGCCAGCGCCGGCAGGTCGCGCGCCCGTTCGGCCTTCTTCATCTCGCCCACGCAACGCGCCATGTCGGTCGCCAGCGTGCTCGGGTGCGCAATCATCGCCTCGCTCAGCGCCGCCGCCTCGACCATCGCACGGTAGCGGCACAACTGGCCGACCTCGTCCGGCTCGAGCCGGAAGACGAAGGTGCCGCGCTGCGGGTGGATCTCGACCAGTCCCTCATTCTTCAGCCGCAGCAGCGCTTCGCGCACCGGCGTCTTGCTGACGCTCATGCGCTGTGCAAGCTGCACCTCGGAGACCTGCTCACCGAGCTTGAGCTCGCCGCGCACGATGGCCTCGCGGATGCGTTCGCCGACGCGGTCGGTGAGCAACTGCGGTCGTACGAGTCGAAGGGCGGTGGTCATCGGCAGGACGCTGTGGGTTGCGCGGAGTCTAGGGGTTTTCCGGATTCTTGGGATCTAAGATATCAGATACGCTGCGCTGCGCCATCGGTGGTTTGCCTCACCCCGTTCGTCGGCACTGCCGCCACCAGCCCTGTCCGAGATGCCATGACTTCAGCCCCGGCCCCGTTGCCGCGCCTTCGTCCGATCGTTGTCCTCGACCGCGCCGTCGTGCGCCTGAACCAGTGGCTGGTGATCGGCCTGATGGCGTCGATGGCCGTGCTCGTCTTCACCAACGTGGTCACGCGCTATGTCTTCAATCATTCGATCATCTGGGTTGAAGAGCTGACGCAGTACCAAATGATCTGGGTCGCCTACCTGAGTGCCGGCCTGGCCTTGCGCGAGGGCCGGCACGTGGCCGTCGACACGCTGCAGGATCTGCTGCCGGCCGCACTGCGGCGTCATCTGCGCACGCTGCTCGCGCTGGCGATGGCGCTGTTCCTGGTCGTGCTGATCGTGCTCGGCGCGCAGATCGTGGCGTTCACCTGGAACCAGGAAACACCGATGCTCGGGCTGCCGACCGGCCTGCCCTACCTGGCAGTGCCGATCGGGGCGGCGGGCATGCTGCTGCACCTGTTGCTGTTCTGGCGGCGTTTCGTCGCGCGCGAATTCGAGGTCATCGAGGACACGGACGGTGAACTCGCCGAGGAACCGGTGGCGTGACTGCGGCGCTGTTCATCGTCTTCGCCGCCGGCCTGCTGGTCGGCCTGCCGATCGCCTTCGCGATGGGCGGCGCCGGCCTCGTCGCACTGGCGGTCGAGGGCAAGCTGTCGCTGCTGTCGGTCCCGCAACGGTTCTTCGACGGCATCAACTCGTTTCCGCTGATGGCGGTGCCGTTCTTCATCCTCGCCGCCGACCTGATGACGGCCAGCGGCATCACGACCGCTCTGTTGCGCTTCTCGAATTCGCTCGTCGGCCACATCCGCGGCGGCATGGGTCACGTCAACGTGGTGACCTCGATGATGTTCGCCGGCGTCAGCGGCTCGGCGCTGGCCGACGCCGCCGGACCGGGTGCGGTCGAGATGCGCATGATGGTCAAGAGCGGCTACGACAAGTACTACTCGGCGGCACTGTCGGCAGCGACGGCGACGATCGGACCGATCATCCCCCCGTCGATCATCATGGTGATCTATGCGCTGACCGACAGCCGCGTCACCGTGTCGCCGGCCTGTTCCTCGCCGGTGTCGTGCCCGGTCTGCTGCTCGGTCTGGCGCTGATGGCGATGAACCACTGGATCAGCGTTCGGCGCGGCTACGGCGCGGCGCAACCGCCGATGCGCTGGATCGAACGGGCGCGCGCATTGTGGAAGGCGCTGCCGGTGCTGCTGATGCCGGCCATCATCATCGCCGGCATCCTCACCGGTCTGTTCACGCCGACCGAAGCTTCGGCGGTGGCGGTGTTCTACGCGCTGTTCATCGGCCTGTTCGTCACGCGCACGCTCAACGCCCGCATCATCGCCAAGGTGCTGCTGCAAAGCGGCCTGGTGACCAGCGCGGCGCTGCTGATCGTCTCGATGGCCTCGCTGTTCGCCTGGCTGCTGACCATCCTGCAGATCCCGCAGTCGATTGCGATGGCGATTGGCGGTCTCACCACCGAGCCGGTGCTGATCATGCTGATCGTGATGGCCTTCGTGCTGGTGTGCGGGCTGTTCATCGACACGCTGCCGGCGGTGATCATCCTGGTGCCGGTGCTCGCGCCCTTGTCCGACCAGTTCGGTATCCACCCGCTGCATTTTGCGATGGCGATCGTGCTCAACCTGACGGTCGGCCTCATCACGCCCCCGGTTGGCGGCGTGTTGTTCGTCATGAGTTCGGTGGCGCGCATCAAGCTCGAAAGCCTGGCGCGCGCGATCCTGCCCCTGCTGGCGGCCGAGATGGCGGTGCTGCTCGCCGTCGTGCTCTGGTCCCCGCTTTCCACCACCGTGCCGGCCTGGTTCGGTTACGCCCGCTGAGCTTCAGCATCCGTCCCCAAGGAGAACCCCAATGAAGTTGAGATTCCTCGCCCTGGCCGCCGCGCTTGCGTTGGCTGTGCCCATGGCCCATGCGCAGAAGACGCTGAAGTACGCCCACTTCCAACCCGCCAAGGACGACCAGCCCAAGCACGTCGCCGCGCTGGCCTTCAAGGAGCATGTCGAGAAAGCCACCGGCGGTTCGGTCAAGGTCGAGATCTACCCCGCGGGCCAGTTCGGCAAGGACCAGCCGACGATGGAAGGCCTCAAGCTGGGCACGCTGGAACTGGCCGTGGCACACGACGGCGCCATCGCCACCGTGCACAAATCGATCGGCGTGCTGGGCATTCCGTTCCTGTACGACAACCACGAACATGCCTGGCGCGTCTATGACTCGGCGTGGCTCAAGGGCTTCTCCGACGACATGGTCAAGAAGACCGGCATCCGCATGCTCGGCGTGGCCGACAACGGCGTGCGCCACTTCACCAACAGCCTGCGCCCGATCCATACGCCGGCCGACATGAAGGGCATGAAGATCCGCATCCAGCCCTCGCCGGTGTTCAAGACGCTGGTCGAATCGCTGGGCGCCTCGCCCTCGGCGATTCCCTGGGCCGAACTGCCCACCGCGCTGCAGCAGAAGGTCGTCGACGGACAGGAGAACGGCGTCACCAACATCCTGGCCGCCAGCCTGTACCAGCACCAGAAGTACGCCACGCTCGACGGCCATGTCTGGTCGATCCACGCCTACATGGTCAACGACCGCTTCTACCAGGGCCTGAGCGCCGTCGAGCGCAAGGCCGTCGATGAAGGTGTGGCCAAGGCGGTCGCAATCCACCGCAAGATGACCAGCGACCAGGACAAGAACGCCAAGCCGATCCTCGAGAAGGTCGGCATGCAGGTCTACGTGCCGACGGCGGCCCAGGTCGGCGAGTTCCGCAAGCTGGCGCAACCGCCGGTGCGCCAATGGGCCGAGGCCGAGATCGGCAAGGCCTACGTCGACGACCTGTTCAAGGCCGTCGACGCGACGCGCAAGTAAGGCGCAGGCCCCGTGGCGCAGCACAGACCCTGGTCGTCGCCCTCGACGACGGCTACCCAGCTACGACCAGGAGGAGGCCGCTGCTGGCGCGACGCCGGCGCCCGCTTCGCCCTGCGTCCCTGCCGCCGCGATGAAGCCGACGCCAGCTCGAGGCGGTGCGCGACGCCGACGTGGTGCTGGTGCGCGAGTCGCCGGTGACACGGCGCACGATCGAGGCGATGCGCCGCTGCAAGGCGATCATCCGCTACGGCATCGGCGTCGACAACATCGACCATCACCGCGGCCACGCGAGCGGCGCATCGCGGTCGCCAACGTGCCCGACTACGGCACCGACGAGGTCGCGACGCAGGCCGTGGCGCTGACCCTGGCCGTGGTGCGGCGCATCTGCCGGCACGACGCCGAAGTGCGCGCCGGCCGCTGGTCGACCGGCGTGCGCGAGCCGATGTACCGGCTGCGCGGCCGCACGCTGGGGCTGGTCGGCTACGGCCGCATCGCGCGGCGACGCAGACAATGCTCGGCGGTTTCGGCTTCGCGCGCGTGCTGGTCAACGACCCGCGCGCCGTGCTGCCCGAGGGCGTCGAGGCGGCCAGCGTCGACAGACTCTGCCGCGAGGCCGACGTGATCTCGCTGCACGCGCCGCTGACCGACGCAGACGCGGCACCTGATCGACGCCGCCGCGCATCGCGTTGATGCGGCCGACCGCGATCGTCGTCAACACCGCGCGCGGCGGCCTGGTCGACCTCGATGCGCTGCACGCAGCGCTGGCACGACGCGTCGCATTCTCGGCGCCGGTCTCGACGTCTTCGAGCACCGAGCCACCCGATCCGACGCATCCGCTTGTTCGCGCTCGACAACGTCGTGCTCAGCAACCACATCGGCTGGTACAGCGAGGAAGCGATGCGCGAACTGCAACTCAAGACCGCGCGAAGAGGCCGTGCGCGTGCTGCGCGGCGAGGCGCCGCTGTCACTGGCTCAACCCTGGTGAGCCCGGCCCCTCATTCAACCCATCGACAGGACACCATGAAAAAGATCATCGAAGCCTTCAAGACCGTCGCCATCGCATCGTCGCCGACGCCGTCGACAAGATCTGCGGCCATCGCGGCTACATGGACGCACCAGATCAAGCCGCGGATCAACGACAAGCGCATCTGCGGCCCGGCCGCCACCGTGCTCGAGGCGGCGACCGACGAATTCGTGCCGCCGCAGCACGCGCTGGACCTGATCGACGAAGCCGCGCCCGGCAGCGTGATCGTGATCTCGATCGCCGGTGGCGAAGCCGATGTCGCGGTCTGGGGCGGCCTGATGACGGCCGGCGCCGTGGCCAACGGCCACGCCGGCGCCGTGCTCGACGGCGGCGTGCGCGACCTCACCGAAATCCGCCGCGACTACGGCTTCCCGGTCTACGCCCGCTCCGTCAGCCCGGGCACGACCCTGGGCCGCTACAAGACCGTGGCGTCGCAGGTGCCGGTGCAAGGTCGGTGGCGTCATGGTGCACCCGGGCGACCTCATCGTCGGCGACGTCGACGGTGTCGTCGTCGTGCCGCAGGCCAAGGCCGCCGAGGTGCTGGCGATGGCGCAGGAGATCGACGCGCGTGAACTCGAGCAGGCCAAGCTGATCATCGCCGAGAAGTCGCTGCGCAAGGGGCTGGCCAAGTATGGCCGGATCTGAGATCGAGGCCGGCCGTCGACATCGTCTCGCTCGGCGAGCCGATGGTCGAGTTCAACCAGACCGGCGACGGCACGGCAGCTACCTGCAGGGCTTCGGCGGCGACACCTCGAACTTCGCCATCGCCGCGGCGCGCCAGGGCGCGCGCGTCGGCCTACGTCAGCGCGCTCGGCGACGATCCCTACGGCCGCGCTGCTGCGCGAGCTGTGGGACGCGCGAAGGCGTCGACCACGCCAGACGTGAAGACCGACGCCGCGGCCTACACCGCGATCTACTTCGTCACCCACGACGACGACGGCCACCACTTCAGCTTCTTCCGCGCCGGCTCGGCGGCGAGCCGCATGACAGCCGGCCGACCTGCCGCGCGAGCGCATCGCCGCGGCCCGCGTGCTGCACCTGTCGGGCATCTCGTTGGCGATCTCGGCGAGCGCCTGCGACACGCGCCTATGCGGCCATCGACATTGCGCGCGCCGCCGGCGTCCAGGTGTGCTTCGACACCAACCTGCGCCTCAAGCTGTGGTCGATCGACCGCGCGCGTGCGGTCATGACCGACGTCATGCGCCGCTGCGACATCTGCCTGCCGAGCTTCGACGACATCACCGCCATCACCGGGCTCACCGAACCCGACGCCATCGTCGATCACTGCCTGGCGCTGGGCGCCAGCGTCGTCGCGCTCAAGCTCGGCGCCGCACGGTGCGATCGTCGCCGACGCCGCGCAGCGCCACCGCATCGCGCCGCATCCCTGCCGCGCCGGTGGACGCCACTGGCGCCGGCGACACCTTCGGCGGCGCCTTCGTGGCGCGGCTGGTGGCCGGCGACACGCTGCTCGAGGCCGGGCGCTATGCCGCGGTCGCCGCGGCCCTGTCGACCGAGGGCTATGGTGCGGTCGAACCGATTCCGGATGCGGCGCGCGTGCGTGCCGCGATGACTCGAGGAACCCGACATGAACCCGTCGGTCGACTTCTTTCGCGACCGCCACGTGCTCGTGGTCGGTGGCAGCAGTGGCATCGGGGCCGGCATCGGTGCGGCATTCGCCGCGCACGGCGCGCAGGTCACCGTGACCGGTGCCACCGACAGCGAGGTCGACGCCGCACGCGCGGACGGCGCACTGGGCGGTGTGACGGTCGCCAGGCTCGACGTGCGCGACGACGCGGCGGTGGCAGACTCTGGTCGGGCGCCTTGGACCAGCTCGACGTGCTGGTCAACTGCGCCGGCATCATCCGGCGCGGCGCCGAGCACGATCCGGCGGTCTTCGCCGAGGTGCTCGACATCAACCTCAACGGCACGATGCGCGTCTGTGCCGCGGCGCGCGCCGCTGCTGAAGGCGCAGCGGCGGCTGCATCGTCAACACGGCGTCGATGCTGAGCTTCTTCGGCGGCGGCCTGGTGCCCGGCTACAGCGCCAGCAAGGGCGGCGTCGCGCAGCTGACCAAGTCGCTGGCGATCGCCTATGCGGCCGACGGCATCCGCGTCAACGCGGTGGCGCCGGGCTGGATCGCCACGCCGCTGACCGCAGCCGCTGCAGGACGACCCGGCGCGCAGCGGCGCCGATCCTCGCGCGCACGCCGCTGGGCCGCTGGGGCACGCCGGAGGACGTGGCCGGCGCCGGTGCTGTTTCTGGCCATCGCCCGCGGCCGGTTTCGTCACCGGCGTCGTGCTGCCGGTCGACGGCGGCTACCTGATCACTGAGCTGCAACGGACGACCATGCGCATGATCGTCCAACTACCCGGGCATCCGGCCCGAGATCGCCGTCCAGGCGATTCCCGACGACGAACGCGTCTGGGTGCCGCAGGCGCCCGACGTCTGGTTCCGGCCGCTGCTGCTCAACACCGTCACCGGCAGCTGGTGCAACCTGCTGCGCGTGCGCAAGTCGGGCCGTGCTGTCGCGCCACATCCATCCGTCGTGGGTCACGGGCTATCGTGATCAAGGGCGCCTGGCGCTACCTCGAGCACGACTGGGTCGCCAGCGAAGGCTCGCTTCGTCTACGAGCCGCCGGGCGAGATCCACACGCTGGTGGTCGACGAGGCATCCGGCGGCGCGACGGAAATGATCACCTTCTTCAACATCCACGGCGCGATGATCTACGTCGACGAAGAGGGCGGCAAACCGGCTACGAAGACGTCTTCACGAAGATCGAGATGTGCCGCCGCCACTACGAGGCGCAGGGTCTCGGCGCGGACTACGTGCAGCAGTTCGTTCGTTGACGCGACCGGCCGCCGCAGGCCTGGCCGGTCGCATGGAACAGCTGCTGCGCCTGTCGGTGTTGTGGCCGTGGCAAGCACTCACTGTCGCGGCGCTGACGTCCCCGTGGCTTCAGGCGACTCACCAGGGGGCGGGGCCGCAACAGAGGTCGGCCCGGCCACCACGGCGCAGTTGCGCCCCGAGGACTTCGCTGAATAGAGCGCCTGGTCGGCGCGCTCGAGCGTCTGAGCGATGGACTCCCCGGCATGGCTCTGGGCTATCCCTGCCGAGACGGTGACTGTCAACGCATCGCCCTGGCAGACGATCGATGTCGAATGGACCCGGCGCCGCAACCGCTCCACGCCGACCGCAGCCTCGTCGGCATTGGAATCGGGCATCAACACGACGAACTCCTCGCCGCCCCAACGTCCCAGTTCGTCCGCCTCCCGCATCACCGATATCATCTCGCGCGCCAGCGTTGCCAGGACCGTGTCGCCCATGGCGTGCCCGAATCGATCGTTGACCGACTTGAAATGGTCGACGTCGAGCAGGACCAGGCAGAACTCGCGTCCGGTCCGGGTCGCTCGCTCCAGGTGGCGCGCCATCTGCTCCTGCATGAAGCGCCGATTGGGCAGCCCGGTCAGCTCGTCGCAGGTGGCAAGCTCGCCCAGCTGCGTCAGCGCCAAGGTCAGTTCCTGGCGCTGTTCACGCAGGCGACGCTGCATCGCACTGAGGCGCCAGGCCAGGGCGGCCACGGCCGGCATCATGGTCGCAACCATGAACAGATGGCCCCATTCGACCTCGGCACGATAGACGGTCGGATCACGGGCGACCGACCAGGCCATCGATGCGGCGAGCAACGCGACCGCGAGCAGACAGATCGCTGCCATCTGCATGGCACGCAACCGGAAGATCCCGAACATCAAGGTCACCATCACCGCGGGAAATACAGCGCCCCGCCCCTCTCCGGCAATCGCATAGGCCGCCCCAAGTGCACCGAGGGAAAAGACGATCTGGGGCAAGGTCAGCGCAGGATCGCTCAGCTTGTGGGACCACCCGCTGCGCACCATCGCAAACAGTACGACGGCACCACCCAGCGTGAACAGGGTCCAGGTCAAGACCGGCTCCCTCGCCGCCAAACCGACCTCGACGAAGTAGTTCATCGTCACTGCGCCCGACGCCGTGAACAGCAGGGCGAGCCACGACTGCACCAGACGCAAGCGTTGCGCCGGGTCGGTCGTGAGCATTGCGTCGGTCAATCGACCCATGGGTCATCCCGGATGGCAAAACCACGCGAGCGTATCCGACTTCTCCTGTAAGACCTTACAGGGTCGATCCGGACAGACATCAACAAATCATGCCGCCGGATGTGTCCGGGTCGGCACGGCCCGGTCAGCGACGCAGGTGACCGAGCGGAAGTGCTCCTCCTGCCTTGACTTCGCCCAGCGAAAAACTCGTGTGGATGTCCTTCACGTGCGGCAGGTTGAGCAAGGTCTCGACCGAGAACCGCGCGTAGGCATCGAGGTCGGTCGCCATCACCTGCAGCTCGAAGGTTCCCGAGCCGCTGACGTAGTGGCAGGAAATCACCTCCGGCAGGCCGCGGATGGCGTCTTCCAGTTCGCGGGTGGCGCGGCCGGTGTTGCGTTCGGCGTCGACACGGACGAAGGCCAGCACGCCGAGCCCGATGCGCCTGCGGTCCACCTCCGCCCGATAGCCCGTGATGTAGCCCTGTTCCTCCAGCCAGCGCAATCGGCGCCAGGTGGGCGCGGCGGACAGTCCGATGCGCGCTGCGAGCTCGGTATTGGACAGCCGCGCCTCGCGTTGCAGGATGGCCAGGATCTCGATGTCATAGCGGTCCAGGGCACCGCCCTGCCGCTCGTCGGCTTCGCTCGCAGCGGCGATCATGGTTTTCCCGGATTCGGCGCGTCTCGGCGCTTTTGTTGATGTCTTTCTTGGCATTGAGAACGATCCTTTCGTTCATTACCCATTCTACGGCATCAAAAGAAAAGACATGTTGGCCCCTGCTCCCTACACTAGCGGCTCGTCACGCTGGAGAGAGTTCGTCATGAATGCACCGCTGCCCGAGTCCGTCCGCAAAGCCCTCGAGACGGTCACGCTGGACGACAAGTACGCGCTCGACCGAGGGCGCGCCTTCATGAGTGGTGTGCAGGCGCTGGTGCGACTGCCGATGCTGCAGCGCCAGCGCGACGCCCTGGCCGGTCTGAACACCGCGGGCTTCATCAGCGGCTACCGCGGCAGCCCGCTCGGCGGTTACGACCAGGCCCTGTGGGCGGCCAAAACGCACCTGGCCAAGGAGCACATCGTGTTCCAGCCGGGCGTCAACGAAGAGCTGGCGGCGACCGCGGTCTGGGGCACCCAGCAGCTCGACCTGTACCCGAAAGAGAAGAAGTACGACGGCGTGTTCGGCATCTGGTACGGCAAGGGCCCGGGCGTGGACCGCAGCTGCGACGTCTTCAAGCATGCCAACATGGCCGGCACCAGCCGGCATGGCGGCGTGATCGCGATCGCGGCCGACGACCATGTCTCCAAGAGCAGCACGGCACCGCACCAGAGCGACCACATCTTCAAGGCCTGCGGCACGCCGGTGTTCTTCCCGAGCAATGTGCAGGACATCCTGGACATGGGGCTGCACGCGATCGCGATGAGTCGCTTCTCCGGGGTGTGGAGTGCGATGAAGACGATCCAGGAGGTCGTCGAGTCGTCGGCGTCGGTGATCGTCGACCCGGACCGCGTCAAGATCGTGATGCCCGAGGACTTCGTGATGCCACCTGGCGGCCTGCACATCCGCTGGCCCGACGCGCCGCTGGAGCAAGAGGCGCGCCTGATGGACTACAAGTGGTACGCCGCGCTGGCCTACGTGCGTGCGAACAAGCTCAACCACAACGTCATCGCGAGCGCTCACGACAGGTTCGGCATCATCGCCACCGGCAAGGCCTTCAATGACACGCGCCAGGCGATGTCCGACCTGGGTCTGGACGACGCCACCTGCCAGTCGCTCGGCATCCGGCTGCACAAGGTCAACGTCGTGTGGCCGCTCGAGGCCACGATCACGCGCGACTTCGCGCAAGGGCTGCAGGAGATCCTGGTCGTCGAAGAAAAGCGCCAGGTCATCGAGTACCAGCTCAAGGAAGCGCTCTACAACTGGCGTCCCGATGTGCGCCCGCATGTGCTGGGCAAGTTCGACGAACCCGAGGGCGACCTGTCGGGCGGCGAGTGGAGCATGCCCAACCCGAGCGAGAACTGGCTGCTGCGCGCCAAGGCCGACCTGACGCCGGCCATCATCGCCAAGGCGATCGCCAAACGCCTGAAGAAGATGGGCGTTCCGGACGACATCGCTGCCCGCATGGACAAGCGCATTGCCGCGATCGAAGCGCGCGAGCGCCAGTTGATCGAACTGAAGACCGACACCGGCGACCGCGCACCCTGGTTCTGCAGCGGCTGCCCGCACAACACCAGCACACGCGTGCCGGAGGGCTCACGCGCGGTGGCCGGCATCGGCTGCCACTACATGGCAACCTGGATGGACCGCAGCACCAGCACCTTCACCCAGATGGGCGGTGAAGGCGTGACCTGGGTCGGCCAGGCTGCCTTCACGAAGGAGCCGCACATCTTCGCCAACCTGGGTGACGGCACCTACTTCCACAGCGGGCTGCTGGCGATCCGCCAGAGCATCGCTGCCGGCGTCAACATCACCTACAAGATCCTCTACAACGACGCCGTCGCGATGACCGGCGGCCAGCAGGTCGGCGAGCGCCCCGAGGGCCATTCGGTCACCCAGATCATGAAGAGCCTGATCGCCGAGGGCGTGACCAAGCTGATCATCGTCACCGACGAGCCCGCCAAGTACGACGGCGCAACGCTCGAAGCCGGTGTCACCGTGCACCACCGGGACGAGCTCGACACCCTGCAGCGCCAGTTCCGTGAGCTGACCGGCACCACGGTCATCATCTACGACCAGACCTGCGCGACCGAGAAGCGCCGCCGGCGCAAGCGCGGCAAGCTCGTGACGCCGGCCAAGCGCGTCGTGATCAACGAAGCCGTCTGCGAGGGCTGCGGCGACTGTTCGGTGCAGAGCAACTGCCTGAGCGTCGAGCCGGTCGAGACCGAGTTCGGCCGCAAGCGCCGCATCAACCAGAACACCTGCAACCTCGACTATTCCTGCGTCAAGGGTTTCTGCCCGAGCTTCGTCACGGTCGAGGGCGGCACGCTGAAGAAGCCGAAGAAGGAAAAGCGCGGCGACCCGTTCGCACTGGCGCCGATTCCCGAGCCGACCTTGCCGCTCGCCGAACAGGCCTGGGGCATCGTGGTCGGCGGCGTCGGTGGCACCGGTGTCATCACGATCGGCCAGTTGCTCGGCATGGCCGCGCACCTGGAAGGCAAGGGCGTCGTCACGCAGGACGCCGGCGGCCTGGCGCAGAAAGGCGGTGCGACCTGGAGCCATATCCAGATCGCCAATCGCGCCGAGGCGATCTACACGACCAAGGTCGACACGGCGCAGGCGGATCTGGTCATCGCCTGCGACAGCATCGTCGGTGCCTCCAAGGTGACGCTGGCGACGATGCAGCAGGGCCGCACCTACGTGGCGCTCAACACCCACGGCACGCCCACGGCGGGCTTCGTGACGAACGCCGACTGGCAGTTCCCGGGCGCGAACTGCGAAGCCGCGATGCGCAACAGCGTCGGCGCCGATGCGGTCGGTGCCTTCGACGCCGAACAGGTCGCTGCCCAGCTGCTCGGGGACTCGATCTATACCAACCCGCTGCTGCTCGGCTACGCCTGGCAGCAGGGCCGGGTGCCGCTGTCGCACGCCGCGCTGATGCGCGCCGTCGAACTCAACGGCGTTCAGATCGACAACAACAAGGCCGCCTTCGAGTGGGGCCGGCGCTGTGCACATGACCTGGCAGCAGTGCAGGCGCTGTTCCAGACCCAGCAGGTGATCCAGTTCGTCAAGAAGCCCTCGCTCGACGAAGTCCTGCGCACGCGCACCGAATTCCTGACCGCCTACCAAGACGCGGCCTACGCCGCACGCTACGGCGCCTTCGTGGACATCGTGCGCACCGCCGAAGCGCCGTTGAAGAGCACGGCACTGACCGAGAAGCGTCGCGCGCTACCTGTTCAAGCTGATGGCCTACAAGGACGAGTACGAGGTCGCCCGGCTGCACATGGACCCGGCCTTCACGGCCAGGATCGCCGACATGTTCGAGGGCGACTACAAGCTCGTGCACCATCTTGCCCCGCCGCTGACCGCCAAGAAGAACGCGCACGGTGAACTGATCAAGCGGCCGTTCGGCCCCTGGATGCGCACGGCCTTCGGCTGGCTGGCGCGCATGAAGGGATTGCGCGGCAGCGCGCTCGACCTGTTCGGCCGCACGGCGGAGCGCCAGACCGAACGGGCGCTGATCACCGAGTACGAAGCCAGCATCGGCGAGGTCCTGAAGTCCCTCTCGGCCCAGAACCTGCCGCTGGCGCTCGAGATCGCGCGCCTGCCCGAAGGCATTCGTGGCTATGGCCATGTCAAGGAGCGCCATCTGGCCACGGTGCGTCCGCAGTGGGAGCAGTTGATGAAGCGCTGGCGCGCCTGAAGGCAGCTCGGCAGGAGGGCGCAGACCGTTCAGATCTGCTGAACAGCGCCGTCAAGCCAGCTCAACGGGCGCCGTCTGGTGCGGCCCGACACTTGCACCGATGTCGCCGCCCCAGCCACGCTACACCTCGACTGCGATCGCCCTGCACTGGCTGCTCGCGCTGGCCATCCTCGGCTCACTCGCGGTCGGCCAGACGATGGCCGACATGCCACTGTCGCCATTGCGTCTGAAGCTCTACAACTGGCACAAGTGGGCCGGCATCGTCATCCTGACGCTGTCTGCCGTGCGTCTGCTGTGGCGGCTGGGTCATCGCCCGCCGCCTGACGTTCCCATGCCCGGCTGGCAGCGCCAGGCGGCACACGCGACCCATGTCGCGATGTACCTGCTCTTCTTCGCGGTGCCACTGATGGGCTGGTCCTACAGCTCGGCCGCCGGATTCCCGGTCGTGCTGTTCGGCGTGCTGCCCTTGCCCGATCTTGTCGCTGCCAACGAGGCACTGGCCGAGACGCTGAAGCCCTGGCACGGCTGGCTCGCCTACGCCCTGGCAGGCCTCGTCGTGCTGCACGTCGCGGCGGCCCTCAAACACCATTTCGCCGACGGCGACGGGCTGCTGCACCGCATGCGCCCTGGCCGGAGGAATCCATCATGAGACGCACCCTGCTCCTGGCCACTTTGCTGGCCACCCTGACGACCGCACCCAGCGCCCAGACCGTCGTGCCGCAAGGCAGCGAGATCAGCTTCGTGACGCGCCAGATGGGCGTGCCCGTGCAGGGCCGCTTCAAGACCTGGACAGCGGATCTGAAATTCGATCCCAACGCGCCGGCGTCTGGACGAGTCGCCTTCACGATCGATACCGGCAGCGCCCATTTCGGGTCGGCCGAGACCGACGGCGAAGTGCGCAAGGCGGCCTGGTTCGACGTGGCCCGCTTTCCGCAGGCCAGCTTCCAGTCCAGCGGCATTCAGGCCACCGGCGCCGGGCGCTACCAGGTCAGCGGCCAGCTCAGGATCAAGGGCCAGGTGCACAACGTCACCGTGCCCGTGGCGCTCGACGGGTCGGTGGCCAGCGGCAGCTTCACGATCCAGCGCCTCGCATTCAAGATCGGCGACGGCGAATGGGCCGACACCTCGATGGTCGCCAACGACGTGCAGGTCAGCTTCAAGCTCGTCCTGTCCGACCTGGACCCATGACTCCCCCTCCAACTCAAGGAAACCTTTGATGAAGATGACAACTCTGGCGCTGGCCGCCGCTCTGGCCTCACCCGCCATCGTGTTCGCCGCGCCCGCCAGCTACGCGATCGACCCGAGCCACACGTCGGCCATGTTCGAGTCCCTGCATTTCGGGACCTCGACCAACCGTGGCCGATTCCTGAAGAACAGCGGCACAGTCCAGCTAGATCGCGAAGCCAAGACCGGCAAGATCGAACTGATCCTTGACATGACCGGCGTCAGCACCGGTGTCGCCCCGCTCGACAAACACATGCAGAGCGCCGACTTCTTCGACGTCGCCAATCACCCCACCGCCACCTTCGTCAGCGACAGCGTTCGCTTCGACGGCGACAAGATCGCCGAGGTCGCGGGCAAATTGACGATGCGCGGCCAGACCCACCCGGTCACGCTCAAGGCCCAGCGGTTCAACTGCTACGACCACCCGATGCTCAAACGCGAAGTCTGCGGCGGCGACTTCACGACCACGCTCAAGCGCAGCCTGTGGGGCGTCAACTGGGGATTGAAGATGGGTGCGGCCGACGACACGGCGGTCATCATCCAGGTCGAAGCGGTCAAACAGTAGCGGCTGCCGACCTCCATCTGCCCTGGGCAACCCGGGGCGGATGGCGCTCGCTACAATTCCGGCCTCTTACCGTAGCGCAAGCGCACCGAGGAATTCATGAGCGACGCCCAGGAACACAGCGCCCACGAGGGCCCGATCAAGACGCCCAAGCAACTGATCTGGGCCGTGGTGGCGGCCTTTTTGGTGCCGATCATCGTCATCATCATGCTGATCAACTACGTCGCCAGCGGTGACCAGCCCGCGGCCGGCAGTGCAGGGCTCGGGGCCGAAGCGGTCGCGTTGCGCATCCAGCCGATCGGCCAAGTCGAGATCAAGGACGCCAGCGATCCGGCCTCGCTGAAGACCGGCGAACAGGTCTACGCCATGCAGTGCAGTGCCTGCCACGCCACTGGCGCAGCCGGTGCGCCCAAGGCCGGCGATGCCGGCGCCTGGGGGCCTCGTCTGGCCAGCGGCTACGACGCGCTGCTCAATTCGGCGCTCAAGGGCAAGGGCGCGATGGCCGCGCAGGGCGGCGGCGATCTGTCGGACTACGAGATCGCGCGCGCCGTGGTCTACCTGGCCAATCAGGGTGGCGGCAAACTCGCCGAGCCCAAGGCACCGACGCCAGCGGCCAGCGCAGCCAACTGAGGCAGTTGCGAAGTTTCGATCAACGGCCGCTTCAGCGGCCGTTCTGTTGTAGGGGCACCGGTAGGGGCACCGGCTTCAGGACATAACCGAAGCGCGCCGGCATCTGCGCGAACGTCATCGTCTGCGGCGCCCACTGCCCATGTTCGACCGCGTCGGCTGCGGCCAGCATGTCCAGCGTGTGCACGATGCCGAATCCCGACGGCGTATCGAGGAACAGTCGACCCAGCTCGTCGAGCCATGGCTCGCGCACCTCGACCGCTTCACCGCGCGTGGAGTTCACCACACAACCGGACTCGGTCGACTCAAGCCGCCATACCTGCGGCGCCGCCTCCAGTTCGACATAGACCCGCTGCGGTCCGTTCTGGAAGAACCAGCGGCCGGCCTCGTCGCACGCATAGTTGCGCTCGATGAACTGGCGCAGCTTGTCGTGGTCGATGCGGCTGCCCTTGATCTTTGGAAACGGGCCCGCGGCCTGGATTCGGTCGTCGCGCATGTACCACTCGCCCCGCGCGTCGAGCGCGAGCCAGCCGTAGCAGTCGGGCACGTTGGGCCACTTCTTCAGTGCCGCCTTGACGAGATCGTCCATGTCCGGACCTTAGCAGGCGGTTGAAGTACTCCACATGGGCCGCGGCGGGATCTTTGCGGGATGCAGGGCAAGGCGCAAGCCGCAGCGAAGGCCTCTGCCTTCGCAAGGTCTGCAACGCCGCCCGGCGCCCGCAAAGGCCCGCCCCATGAGGGTTTGCGAGCAAAGGGGCCCGCTCGGGCGTTGCAGCGCTCGGCTGTCGGGCCACCAGCCCGACCTTCGCGCCGCGCCTACGCGCCGGCCCCTTCTCGCAAACGCGGCCGACGGGGAGTCCTTCGACAGCCTGTTGGCTCAGGCCTGCTCGGCCAGCCAATGCACGACGGCCTGCGGCATCGTCATCACGTGGCCGGGGAACGGCCCTGCAGGGAAGCCGACATGTCCCCCATGGTGTGGCTGCCACAGCGTGATGCCGGCGTCGGCCTGCGGCAGCGAGTGGGCCGGCACGAAGGGATCATTGCGCGCATTCAGCGCCAGTGCAGGGATCCGGATCTGGTGCAGATGGGGCTTGGCCGATGCGCGCGCCCAGTAGTCGTCGGTACCGGCAAATCCGTGCAGCGGCGCCGTGAAGGCATCGTCGAACTCGTACAGCGTGCGCGCCGCAGCCACGCGCTCGCGGTCGAACAGTCCCGGATGCTGCGTCCACTTCGCCAGCGCACGCGGCTTCATGGTTTGCAGGAACATGCGCGCATAGGCCCACCGGTTGAAACCGCGATCGATCGCCCGCCCGGCTTCGGTCAGGTCCAG
Organism: uncultured beta proteobacterium; assembly: GCA_963740395.1. GTDB lineage: Bacteria > Pseudomonadota > Gammaproteobacteria > Burkholderiales > Burkholderiaceae_C > CADEEN01. Next base: position 5,772 of record CAVUEP010000051.1, on the reverse strand, counting down.
CGGCGAACAGATCGACGCCACGGCGCGCACTGTGGCGCCGGCCGCTTGACCCGACTCGGCCGCCCAGCGCATCAGCGCGTTGCCGCCGAGCGAGATGCCGGCCACGAAGAGTGGCGCCGCCCGGTGATCCATCAACCATTCGAGGATCCAGCCGATCTCTTCGAAGTCCCCGGAGTGGTAAGCGCGCGGGCCGTCGTTGAGCGGGCCCGAGCAGCCCCGGAAGTGAGGCACCACGAAGCGCCAGCCACGGGCAGCGGCCACCTGCCCGAAAGCCAGCGCATAGTGGCTCTGGCTCGATCCCTCCAGTCCATGAAAGAGCACCAGGGTCGGTGCATCCGGCGGTGCGTTGCCGAGCGCGAAGTCGATGTCGATGAAGTCGCCGTCGGGCGTCGTCACGCGTTCGCGCCGGTACTGCACGGCCCCTTGCAGGGCCCGGCGCGCCAGCAATGCGGGCCAGATCGTCTGCGCATGCCCGCTGGGCAACCAGGCAGGTGCGCTGAACGAACGCATCAATGCAATGTGGAGTGCGGTTCGCCTTCGGCCGGCTGCTGCAGGCCGCCGGGACTGGCATGGTGCGCCACCAGGCGCCACCCGAAGGAAGTCTTGACGTAGACATTGGTGGCCACGACCCAGGCCGAGCGGGGGCCGTCCTGCGTCTGCACTTCGACCCGCTCGACGAGATGGTGAACCGCACTCGACAGGGCGTCGATGCGGTGCACCTGCTCGGGCCGCACGGGAACCGGCCCGTTGGCGAAGATGGCCTCGAAGCTGGCCCGGATCGCAGCCATGCCGATCACCCGCTCGCCGCCCGGGTGCACGCAGACGATGTCTTCATCGTCCGCCCACAGTGCCATGAAGGCCGCGAGGTCGCCTTGCTGGAGCGCCTCGTACAGGCGCCGCTCGATTTCGTCCGCGGTGCCGCCCAGGGCGGCAACCGGGACTTTCGGATTGGGCATCGATGCGTGCAGCTCAGTGCGCCGCGTGCAGTTTCTCGCCGGCCTTGAGCCGGTACACGGTCCCGCAATAGGGGCAGGACCCCTCGCCTGTCTTCGCCACGTCGATGAACACACGCGGATGGTTGCTCCACAGCGTCATCTTCGGGTTCGGGCAGGTCACGACGCCCGGGCCCAGCAGGTCCTGCGCCAGCAACTCGACCACCGCCTTGGGTGTTTTCATGATCTTGGCTCCCTGGGCTGCGCTCACACCTTCGTGACCCACTCGGCGTACTTCGGGTTGCGCCCGTTCACGATGTCGAAGTAGGCCGACTGGATCTTCTCGGTGATCGGGCCGCGGCTGCCGGCACCGATCTCGACCCGGTCGTATTCGCGGATCGGTGTCACTTCGGCGGCGGTGCCGGTGAAGAACGCCTCGTCGCAGATGTAGACCTCGTCGCGCGTGATGCGTTTCTCGACCACCTTCAGCCCCAGGTCCTGGCAGATCGAGAACACGGTATTGCGCGTGATGCCATTGAGGGCACCGGCCGACAGGTCGGGCGTGAAGACCACGCCGTTCTTGACGACGAACAAGTTCTCACCCGCACCTTCGGAGACGAAGCCGGCCGCGTCGAGCAACATGGCCTCGTCGTAGCCGTCGTCGGTGGCCTCCATATTGGCCAGGATCGAATTGGTGTAGTTGCTCACCGCCTTGGCCTGCGTCATCGTGATGTTGACGTGGTGGCGTGTGTAGCTGCTGGTCTTGACGCGGATGCCGCGCTTCATGCCCTCTTCGCCCAGGTAGGCGCCCCAGGGCCAGGCGGCGATCATCAGGTGGACCTGGTTGCCCTTGGGGCTGACGCCGAGCTTGCCGGAGCCGATCCAGGTCAATGGGCGCAGATAGCAGCTCGCGAGCTTGTTGACACGAACCACCTCGCACTGCGCGTCCATCACCTGCTGCGGCGTGAACGGGATCTTCATGCGAAGGATCTTGGCGCTGTTGAACAGACGCTCGGTGTGCTCGCGCAGCCGGAAGATCGCGGTGCCGCCGGCGCCGTCGTAAGCCCGCACGCCTTCGAACGCTCCGCAGCCATAGTGCAGGGTGTGGGTCAGCACGTGGATCTTTGCGTCACGCCAATCGACGAGCGCGCCGTCCATCCAGATCTTGCCATCACGGTCGGCCATCGACATGCGTTTCTCCGGGTTCTTCTCTAGGAATCTTCGATTCTATTCGTCCGGCCGCTGCAGCTCCCAGTGCGCCAGGCGGGCGTCGACGAGCGTCAAGGTCACGCTCGCGCCTGCCGGATCGGCCCAGACCCAGCGTTCGGGCGTCTCGCTCTGGCGCCGGCCCGAGACTGCCGGTCAGGCCGAGGATCTGCATCAGCGTCATGCCCCGCTCGAGCCTGGAGTGCAGCATGACCGCGCTGTCGACGGTGCCGACCGGCCGCCGCCCCGCACGCTGCATCACGCGCAGCGAACGGCCGAACTGCAGCAACAGCCAGAACACGATCATCGTCAGCGCCAGCACGACGCCCTGCCAGCCATGGAGCGCGAAGCCAGCCGCCACGGCGAGCACCGCCAGGGCCCAATGCCAGCGCGGGTTCACAGGCCGCGCACGACGTCGATGGCCTGCTCCACCCGTTCCACGGCGTGGATCGTCAGGCCTTCGATCGGCTTCTTCGGTGCGTTGGCCCTGGGCACCAGCGCCACGCTGAAACCGAGCTTGGCCGCTTCCTTCAGGCGCTCCTGGCCGCGTGGGGCCGGCCGCACCTCACCCGCCAGCCCGACTTCGCCAAAGGCGAAGAAGCCGCGCGGCAGCGGTTTGCCGCGCAGAGAACCCTGGATCGCCAGCAGCACCGCCAGGTCCGCGGCCGGTTCGCTGATGCGCACGCCGCCGACCGCGTTCACGAACACGTCCTGGTCCATGCAACTGACCCCGGCATGGCGGTGCAACACCGCCAGCAGCATGGCCAGACGATCTCGCTCCAGGCCCACCGACAAACGGCGCGTCGCCCCGTGCGGGTTCGATCCCCGCCTTCGGCATCAGCTCACCTCTTCTCGCGCCCACGTGGTTGACATCGTTCGGTGCGGGTACGTCACCAAAGACGTTCGAGCCTCACCGAAGTTAAGAACCTTGGCGAAACGCGTTGCGCTGCTCACCGGCGGCGGCGACTGCCCGGGGCTGAACGCCGTCATCCGCGCGGTGGCGCGGCGGCTCGCTCGACCGCGGCGACGAGGTCGTCGGGCGTGCGCGAGGGCTGGCGCGGCCTCGTCGACGGCGACGTTCGAGCGCGCTCGGACGCCGCGCGATCTCGGGGATCCTGCCCCGCGGCGGCACGATCCTCGGCACGTCGCGGACGAACCCGTTCAAGATCGACGGCGGCGTCGAGCGCGTGCTCGAAGCACTTCGCGGACGCGCGGGCTCGACGCGCTCGTCGCGATCGGCGGCGAGGACACGCTCGGCGTCGCGGCGCGCCTCTACGACGAGCACGGCTTCCCCGTCGTCGGCGTCCCGAAGACGATCGACAACGACCTCGTCGGCGACCGACTACACCTTCGGCTTCGACACCGCGGTGCACGATCGCCACCGAGGCGATCGACCGGCTGCACACGACGGCCGAGTCGCACAACCGCGTCATGGTCGTCGAGGTGATGGGCCGGCACGCCGGCTGGATCGCGCGTCATGAGCGGGATCGCCGGCGGCGCCGACGTGATCCTGATCCCCGAGAGCCCGATCGACCGTCGAGGACGTCTGCGACGAGATCGTGCAGCGCCACAGCCGCGGCAAGGACTTCTCCATCGTCGTCGTCAGCGAGGGCTACGAGCTCACCTACGCCTCGGGCGAGCAGCAGCAGCTCGTCGCAGGAGGCGCGCCGACCGACCAGTTCGGCCACGTCCGCCTCGGCGGCATCGGCGACGTGCTCGCGCGCGAGATCGAGGAGCGCACCGGCTTCGAGACGCGCGTGACGGTGCTCGGCCACGTCCAGCGGGGCGGCACGCCGACCGCGCGCGACCGCGTGCTCGCGACGCGCTACGGCCTCAAGGCCGCCGAGCTCGTCGCACGAGGGCACGTTCGGGCAGATGGCCGCGCTGCAGGGCGACGAGATCGTCGCCGTCCCGCTCGCGGAGGCCGTCGCCGAGCTGAAGACGGTGCCCCGGAGTGGTACGACGTCGCGCGGGCGTTCTTCGGCTAGGCGTGGGCCGACGGGATAACCGCGTCGCCGTCCTGGTCGTCGCCGCGCTCGTCGCAACAGCGTGCGGGACGGACGAGACAGGGGACATCGAGTCGCGCGTCGCCGACGAGCACGCCGTGTTCCCGAGCGAGGCGCAGCCCGAGGGAACACAGCCGTGGCCCGAGGGCCGCTTCGCGGGCGATTGCGCCCAGGACGAGGGCGGCGGGTTCCTGTGCTTCTACGAGGACGGGATGGGCCTGGCAGTAATGCTCGCTTTGATGCGTCGAGCCCGCCCGAGGTCATGTCGGCGGCAGGCGCCCACGACCCGCGCCGGCGTTTTACCACGACGGCCGCGCCCTGCCTCCGGACAACCGCTGCCCCACGTAGCGGGCACTCTGACGACTCGACACGCTTCCGGCACGATGGCGCGCCACGCGCGCGCCCCGACCGACTAGCGTGAAATCTGGGGGCGCCCCCCGGCGCGCGCGCGTCTATTGGAAGAGGAGCAGCAGCGCGTCCGTCGGCGCGAAGTTGTCGGTGAGGACGGGCACGTCCTCGGCCGGGATCAACGCGTCGTGACGGTCGAGGATCGCCTGGCGGAGGTCCGGCGCGGTCGGTGATTCCTCGCGGATCTCGTCCCAGCGCTGGGCGACGAACGTGCGCTGCGGCGCCGCCTGCTCCGTCGCAACGAGGATGATATTCCTGAACGTCTCGTCGCCCTGGTCGCCCTCGAGGATGGCGGGATGGACGAGGACGGTCGGAACCACGGTGCGGTACGTCCGGTAGATCGACCGGAACAGCCGCGACCCCGGCCCATCGATTGCGCCGATGGCGTTCGTGACGATGACGCCGCCCGGGTTGAGGCGCGACTGGGCGAGCTGGACGAACTCGCGGGTCACGAGGTGGAACGGGATCGCGTCCGCAAAGAAGGCATCGATGACGATCGCGTCCCATTTCGTGTCGTCGTCAGCGAGGAAGCGCCGCCCGTCCCCCACGTCGATCTCGAGCCGCGGGTCGTGCGGAACGGCGAAGTAGTCGTGCGCGACGTCGACGACCACCGGGTCGATCTCGACCGCATGCAGCTTCACGTCGGGGAAGTCGCGCAACATGCGCTTCTCCGACGTGGCGGCCCGGCGCCCAGCCCGATGAAGAGGATGTTCTCGGCGTCCGGGTTGTAGGCGACAGCCAGATGGAAGAGGTCGGTGTAGGCGAACCGCGTCCGCGCGGGATCGTCGATGTACATCGCGCTCTGAAGCGAGTTGTCGAAGCGAAGGAAGCGCGTGTCGGCGGCCTCCACGACCGAGAGGCGGTGGTACTGCGTGTCGCGCTCGTAGACGACCCGCAGGTTCTCGACCGGGACGACGGCCCGCGGGTCGCGGGCGTCGAGGACGGTCTGTGAGCCGCGCATGCGGTAGAGCGGAGACCAGTTCTGTGCCGCCGCCTCCGAGCGTCCCGCCCGTCTCGGGAGCGAGGGCGGGGACTCGAGCGAAATCCGGCACCGACCGTCGCGACGGCGGCGAGGACCGCGGCCACGAGCATGCGCTCTGCGAGCGCCACCGCCGCTACCGCGGCGAAGAGCGCGACCGCGGCGATCCCGATGAGCTGGCTGTCTGAACTCCGGGATGAGGAAGAACGACGTCGCGATCGTCCCGAAGATGCTCCCGGCG
>CAVUEP010000050.1:0-35992 GCA_963740395.1 uncultured beta proteobacterium | reverse complement strand
TATGTCCCTGTACTCGTTCAGTTCCTCGCGTTCGATGGTGCTGCGCAGGTCAAGGAGGCTCGCGCGTGCGTCGGTCACTGCGAACAGCCGCGCCAACGATTGCCCCGACTGCCGGTACGCGAGATCACTGATGAACACCATGACCACGGCAGCGAGCAGCGCCAGCGGAATGATCACCGGGCTGCGGTGGATGAATCGGAGCCAGTCCATCGTCGGATCCTTGAGAGTGGCGGGATCTTGCGGTGCCACGGTCGGCCCCTTGTCAGCTTGGTTCGCATCGCGATCTTTGGCGACAATGGCATCGTGCCGGCGCAGTTTGCGCCAGGGCGAAGTCGGTGAGGTCACATTTGACATGGTGATGCCCGATCAGGGTGGCGTCGACAAGGCTGCGTGCGAGGCACTGTCGGAGCGCATGTTGCAGGTCGTTCTGCGCCTGGCCAAGGGCGAGACGGTCGGCCAGGCTGCCGAGTGCATGGCGTGCAGTTTCAAGGTCATCTGCATGTCTCGCGCCCATGACCTGTGAAAGCGCCAGCGTGCCTACGGCGCTGCCCGCCGCCGCCGCAGCGACGACGAGCAGTGGGCGCGGGGCAAGGGTCTCGACGCGACACTCTGCTTGCCCCGGCTCGACGCGAGCGCCGGGGAGGGCGACTGTTGTCGACCGCATCACCACGCAGGCTTCACGAGCGCACGACGATGTCGTTGCGCACGCTCTTCACGCCAGACGTGTTGCGCGCCAGGCTCTCAGCCCTGGCCTTCTCTTGGGCCGACTTCGCAAAGCCCGACAGCTGGACCGTGCCCTCGAGCGTCTCGACGGAAATCGACATCGCGCTGACGGTGGGGTCATCGGCGAACTTGGCCTTGACGCGGGTGGTGAGCACCGTGTCGTCAATGTAGGCGCCGACAGTCTCTTGATCTCGAACGACGGCGCAGCCGGCAGTTTGGATCGCGGCCAGAGCGGCAGCCGCAGCGAGGACGATGGCAGTGATTCTCATGGGGTTCTCCATTGCGTTTGAGTGACAGGTGCTGGCACCTGCATTGGCGACTCAGCAAGCCAGCCAGGCCGTGAGGTCGTCAGCGCGCCTGGCTCGGCCCTTGCGGGCCGCGTCAACGTCGGGCTCGATCGCTCATCCCTTGGGCTGGACTGCGAGGCGGTTCTCGACGTCGGTCACGCCGTCGACGGCCCTGGCCAGGACCGTGGCGCGGTCGCGCGACGCAATGTCGGGCGCCGTACCGGTCAGCACCACCTTGCCGTCCTTGGTGTCGACGTCGATCTTCAGTGCCTTGAGGTGGTCGTCGGCAACGAATGCGGCGTTGATCATCGTCGTGATCGTGGCGTCCTTGGCGGCGGCTCCTACATTGGTGGCTGCACCCTTGAGCGCTTCCTTCGCGTCGTTCATTTCACTCTTGGCGGCGGCGATGCCGCTGTCGGCACGCTGGCCCACGGTGCGGTCATTGGGTTGGTCGCAGGCCGCGACGGCGAGCAGCGCAGCCAGCGCAGCAGAGGTGGTGAGAAGGTTGTTGGAACGGGTCATGGTGGGTCCTTTCATGTGACGCCTTGGGATGGCGGCATGAAAACCATAAATTCGCGGCCGCATCGGCCGAATAGGCGGGCGGCGCGTCGCGCTGTCGGACTGGTCCGACAGCGGGGCACCTTCCACGCGGAGATGTCGCGAGGGTGGTTTCGTTTGTTACCTGATCGGCATTGCCGATCGCCGGCGCTCTACGCGTCGCGCGCGAACAGCCGCAGCGCCGTGGACGCCGCGCCCGCCGGCAGCATGCGCTCGAAGCGCAGGCCCGCGGCTTCGAGCACACGCGCCGAGGCCTGGTTGTCGGGGTCGGTGATCGCGACGATGCGCTTCAGGCGCAGCGAATGCAGCCCGTAGGCGACGACGGCTGCGGCGGCCTCGCGCGCGTAACCCTGGCCGCGGGCGGCCGCAAGGAAGGCAAAGCCGAGGTCGACGTCGTCGAGCGAGTCGCGCTTGAGCAGGCCGCACATGCCGATCGCCTGACCGTCGCTGCGGCGTTCGACGCAGCCCAGCGCGTGACCCAGGCGCGCCATCATCGCCAGCGGGCCCTCGCGCAGGTAGCGGCGTGCATCGTCGAGGTTGCGCACCTGCTTGTCGCCGATGAAGCGCAGCCAGTCGGCGTCGTTGACGAGCTCAAGGATGAACGCGGCGTCGTCTTCGGTGAAGGGGCGGATCGTCAGGCGTTCGGTCTGCAGCGAGTGCGGGGTGGGCGGCGTGGCCATGGCCGCGCGACTGTAGCGCCTGCGCGCGGGCCAGAAAAAACAGCGGGCCGCAGAACGCGGCCCGCTGCAAAGGGCGTCACATCAACGCTGGACCGACGCGTCGGCAGAGCCGTTGCCGCTGGCGCTGACCGAGCGCTCGCTGCGCGAGGCTTGCGCAGAACCTTCCGCTGCGCCACCGGCGTTGACCGAACGCTCGCCGCGCATCGCCTGGGTCGAACCGTCGGCGCCGGCCTGGGCGCTGCGCGGTTGCGCAGTTGCCGCAGCGTTCTTGCCGAGGTCGACGCTCGAGCCCTGGGCGGCGGCGCCTTCGCTGCGGCTGCGCGACGCCGCGGCTGTCGCCGCGGCTTGGCCGTTGGCGTGGCCCGCCAGCGATCCGGCCTGGCCGCGTGTGTGGGCAGCCTTCTCGTGGCTGGCGTTGGCCGCGGCAGTACCGGTCAGCGTGGCGCGGTCCGTGGCCGACTGGCGCTTGTCGCCGGCCTTGTCAGCCGCGGCCTCGGTGGTCTCGGCGGCCTTCTTGTCGACACGCGGCGTGCGCGCTTCGTGGTTGACCTGGCCGGCGGCCGAGCCGGCGACGTCGAGGTGGCGTGGGCCGAAGCTGCCGCCCAGGCCGCCGCCGAGGCCACCAGCCATGCTGCCGCCGCCGAGCAGGCCGGCGTGGGCCGGCTGGGCGAGGACAAAGGCGGACAGCAACGCAATGGCCAGGGTGGCGCGGGAGAAGGTGTGACGTGATTGCATGATGGAATCCTCCGGTGTCAGTTGTCTGGCGCCGGACCATCCGGGCCTTACAACCAGCACAACGAGCCCCACCGCTGGATTAATCCGTCGCCGCCCAGGCGTTACAACTGCTTGCGTCTGCGCGTTGGCTCAATGCAGCGCGCGCGCCGAAGCGTGAACCCGGTCCGGCGCGATCCGCGCCTGCTCGCCGACCAGGCCCCAGCCGAAGGCGTGGTCGCGGCCCGGCGCACCGAGATCGGTGGCCAGCAACGACAGCGCGTGAAGCGCACGCTGGGCCTGGGCGGGATCGGGGGCCGGCAGCACTTCGCTCAGCAGGCCGGCGACGATCGGCGCGGCATACGAGGTGCCGCGCGCAATGCCGTAGCCGCGCGCGCCGCTGCGCGCCACGGCCAAGTCGGCGCCAGGTGCCGCGAAGGCGACCTGCGGGCCTTGCGCCGCCTCGGGCAACGACAGCCGTGCCGTGGACACCCCGGTGACGCCGACCACGCCCGGATACGACGCCGGATACAGCGGCGGCGCCGCCGGGCCGTCGTTGCCGACGGCGGCGACGACCAGGTGGCCGCGCGCAAAGACTGCAAGCAGCGCGCGTTCGAGCAGCCGATTCGGCGGCCCGACCAGGCTGATGTTGACCACCGCGACGCGCTCTCTGGCCAGCCACGCCAGCGCCAGCGCCACGGTCTCGGCCGAACCGCCCTGCGGCAGGCCGCAGTAGACATCGGCGGCGAACAGGGCCGCGCCCGGCGTGATGCCGACGAAGGCAGCGTCCTGGCCCACCAGCAGCGAGGCGATCGCCGTGCCATGGGCGCTGGCCACCGCCTTGCCGTCGCAGCCCCAGGACTGCACTTGGGCGCGCTGCAAAGCGGGGTGGCTGCGGTCGATGCCGCCGTCGATCAGCCCGACGCGGCGCGCCTTGCGCGACGCCGTGTCCGGCGCCGACGCCGCGCTGCCTTCCGCGAGGCTGCCGCTGCGCGTATAGACATGGTTGAAGTCGATCTCGAGCCCGGGGTCGAGCGCGCGCAGGCGGGCCGCCCCTTCGGCGATGGCCATGCCGCGCGGCGGCTGCAACACCACGCTGCGCAAGTCCAGGCCTTCCAGGGTCTGTTCGCGCAGGATGCGAAAACCCAGCGCCAGCGCCGCGTCGACATTGGCCTGTGTGGGCGACACAAGAATCAGTTCGGCGCGCCGCACCGGCGCACCGGCGGGGTCGGCTTCGATCACGTCGCCATGGTCGCGCAACAGTTGGCTCACCGTACGCTGTCGCAGTTCCTGCAGCGGCACCGCCGCGGGCAGCGACTCGAGCGGACGCACTTGCTGCAGGCGGCTCAGGCCGCCGGGCAGTCCGGGCAGGCCCAGCCCGCCGCCGGGCAGCAACTGCGCCTGCGCGGGGGCGCCCCCGCCCAGCAGCGCGAGCAGGCCGAGCAGGGTCAGGGCGGCCCTGCGGCGACCGCTGGGTGCCGGATTGGATTCGGGCAAGTCCATCATTGACAGGATAACGAGCGGGGGATGGAAGAAAATCCCGCCGCCATGCGTTGTTCACTCGAAACATGACTTCTGCGACGGAAACCCTGCGCCGCGAGATCGTCGAACTGCTTCCCCGTCTGCGGCGCTTCGGGCGCGCCGTCACACGCCACCGGGAAGACGCCGACGATTTGGTGCAGATCGCGGTCGAGCGGGCCCTGACCCGCGCTGACCAATGGCAACCTGGAACGAGACTGGACAGCTGGATCTTTCGAATCATGCAAAACGCCTGGATCGACGAAGTACGCGCAAGGCAGCGACGCGACCTCACCTTCGTGCCTGAAGAACTGGGCGAGCAGGTCGGCGTGTCGACCACCGACGCGCAGATTGACGCCATCGCCGTGCGCAAGGCGGTGTCGCAGTTGAATGAAGACCAGCGCAGCGTGGTCGGCCTGGTGCTGATCGAAGGCCTGCCCTACAAGGAAGCGGCCGAGGTGCTCGACATCCCGATCGGCACCCTGACCAGCCGGCTGGCGCGGGCGCGCGAGGCGCTGCAAGCGATCCTGTCGAGCGCTGAGGAGAAGCACTGATGCCGATCACGGACGACATCCTGATGGCCTACGTCGACGGCGAGCTCGACGAGGCCGCGCACGACGAGGTGCAGCGCGCGATCGCCGCCGATGCCACGCTGGCCGAACGGGTGCGTCAACAGACCGCGCTGCGCCAGCGCCTGCAGGGCGCGTTTGCGTCGGTGCTGGCCGAACCGATGCCCGAGCGCCTGCTGCGCGCGGCGCAGGCGCCGCCTGGCGACGGCGCCCAAGGTGGCCAGCCTGGCCCAGGCGCGCGAGGCCAAGGCCTCGCGTCGCGCCTGGGCCTCGGACTGGAAGGCCTGGGGCGGCATGGCTGCCAGCGTGCTGGTCGGCGTGTTGATCGGCCAGCAGATGTCGGGCGACGGTGCCACCGCGCCCTTTGCCATGCAGTCCGGGCAACTCGTGGCCGGCGGCGCCGTAAGCCAGGCCCTGTCGACGCAGCTCGCGAGCGTGCCCAGCGTGGACGCGGCGGTGCAGGTGCAACTCAGCTTCGTCGACAAGTCGGGCGCCTATTGCCGCACCTTCACGACCGTGGGCCTGGCCGGTCTGGCCTGCCAGAGCGGTGGCGACTGGGCAGTGCAGAGCCTGGCGCAAGTCGAGCCCGGCGCGGGCGCGGGCATGCGGCAGGCCGCGACGGCGCTGCCGCCGACGATCCTGGGCGAGGTCGACCGCCGCATCCAGGGCGGCGCGCTCGACGCCGAGGGCGAACGCGCCGCCCTGCAGCGCGGCTGGCGCCGCTGAGTTCGGGCAACGTGCGGCAATCGCCGCACGCCCAGCGCAATCAAGCGAGCCAGCGACGCAGCTGGGCAAAGACCTCGGGGCTGCTGAGCAGGTCGAGGTGGTTGGTGGCGTAGCCAATCCATTGCCGGTCCTTGGCGAATGCCAAGGTGCGCGCCGGGTCGGCGTGGCGACCCAGTGCGCTGTCCAGCGGCACCAGGCCGTCGCCGAGCAGGCGGTCCTTGACGTCACCGCTCTTGCGGCCCGTGGTGGCGGCCACCGCGAAGCAACGCACCGGGTCGGGCAGCGGCAGCGGCTGCCGGCGGTCGGGTCCGCGCGCAAAGCGGTCGCGCCCGACCCAGTCTTCGTCGAGCAGGTTGCCGCGGCGCAGGTCGGTGATGCCGGCGCTGCGAACCTTGCCCAGGCGCGCAAACGGCGCGGCGTAGGGCGTGGCACCGAGCACCAGGTCGACCCAGTTCCCGGCGCGCTCCAGCGGTGCGCCGTGGTGCGGCGTGCCCAGGCACACCAGATCGGTCACGTGCCCCGGCCAGCGCAGGCCGGCCTGCGCGCCGTAGTGCAACGCGCTGCGCGCCAGCAGCCCGCCCATGCTGTGCCCCAGCAGCACCAGGCGTTCGATGGGCACCGGCCATTGATCGACCAACTGCTCGAGTTGCTGCGCCAGCGCATGGCCGTTGATCGAGACATGCAGGCCGCTGTTGTAGCGCAGGTAGACCGGCGTGAAGTCGAGCTCGCGCGCCAGCGCCGCGCCATGGTCATGGTCCTTGCGCTGCCACTGCAGGTCGTTCATGCACAGCCCATGCAGCAGCACCAGCAGCCGCGGCCGGACATCGGGCAGCTGGTCGCGCAGCGCGGCGCGGTCCAGCACCAAGGCCCTGCCGTCGCGGCGCAGCGTCATGGCAGTGGCCAGCGGGTTGTGGCTGGCCACCAGGTAGTCGCCGAGCACGCCGTTGAGCGCAGCGACGATCGCCTCGCGCTGCGGAACGGCTGCGCCCTGGCCAGTGGCCGGTGCCAGCGCCGGGGTCAACAGGCCGAGCAGCGCGTCGATGCTGCCGCCGACCACGCGCGTGACGCCACGAACGCTCTTGTAGACCAGGCCCGTGATGCCGCCGGTGCGGCCGTCGAGCGAGGGCGCGCCGAACCCGGGGATGCGTGCGATGCGCTCGTGCATCGCTTCGACCAGGTCGGTCAGTCCGGCGGTGGCGTCGGTGGCCAGGCGCACGGCGCCGCGCAGGTCGCTGGATTGGATGGGCGGGCGCTGAGGCATGGTCAGAGTGTGACAGTGGTGCGCCGAAGGCCGGCAAGGCGGCAGTTAAACTGCTGCGGTGCGCGGGCGCTTGTCAGAAGGCATGCGCCCCGGGGTGCGCGGCAAGCCGTTTCCCCGCGTGGCGACGGCGGCTTCTCGATGCCGCCGTTCAGGATGCCGCGCGCAAGACCCCGCATCAAGCACATCACTGGTTGCCTTTGTTGCGCAGCGTTGCGCCGCCGGGCAACGCTTTCGACTTCCCCTCACCGGGCGCCCTGGCGGCGGCCTGGACCATTGACCTTGCGCATGACACTCGAATCGATCCGCCGCGACTGGCTCTCCAACGTCCGCGGCGACCTGCTCGCCGGCCTGGTCGTGGCGCTGGCCCTGATTCCCGAGGCCATCGCGTTCTCGATCATCGCCGGCGTCGACCCCAAGGTCGGCCTCTACGCGTCGTTCAGCATCGCGGTCATCATCGCCTTCACCGGCGGGCGCCCCGGCATGATCTCGGCCGCCACCGGCGCCATGGCGCTGGTGATGGTCATGCTGGTCAAGGAGCACGGGCTGCAGTACCTGCTGGCCGCCACGGTGCTGACCGGCGTGCTGCAGATCGTCGCCGGCCTGCTCAGGCTCGGCGTCTTGATGCGCTTCGTGTCGCGCTCGGTGATCACCGGCTTCGTCAACGCGCTGGCGATCCTGATCTTCATGGCGCAGCTGCCCGAGCTGACCAACGTGAGCTGGGTCGTCTACGCGATGACCGCGGCCGGCCTGGCCATCATCTACGGCTTCCCGTACCTCACGCGGGCCGTGCCGTCGCCGCTGGTCACCATCGTCGTGCTGACCGGCGTGGCGATGGCGCTTCGAGCTGGACATCCGCACCGTCGGCGACATGGGCGAACTGCCCGACAGCCTGCCGGTGTTCCTGCTGCCCGACGTGCCGCTGAACCTGGAGACGCTGCAGATCATCCTGCCGTACGCGGTGACGCTGGCCGTCGTCGGCCTGCTCGAATCGATGATGACGGCGTCCATCGTCGACGACCTGACCGACACCACCAGCAACAAGAACCGCGAATGCGTGGGCCAGGGCGTGGCCAACATCGCCACCGGCTTCATCGGCGGCATGGCCGGCTGCGCCATGATCGGCCAGTCGGTCATCAACGTGAAGTCGGGCGGGCGCGGGCGCCTGTCGACCTTGGTCGCCGGGCCTGTTCCTGCTGATCCTGGTGGTGTTCCTCGGGCCCTGGGTCAAGCAGATCCCGATGGCGGCGCTGGTCGCGGTGATGATCATGGTCAGCATCGGCACCTTCAACTGGGACTCGATCCGCAAGCTGCGCGAGCACCCGCCGAGTTCGTCGCTGGTGATGATCGCCACCGTGGTCGTCACGGTGGCCACGCACGACCTGGCCAAGGGCGTGTTCGTCGGCGTGCTGCTGTCGGGCATCTTCTTCGCCCACAAGGTCGGCCGCGTGCTGCGCGTCGACCGCAGCATCGACGCCGAGGGCCGGCTGCGCACCTACCGCGTGGTCGGCCAGGTGTTCTTCGCCTCGTCGGAAGCCTTCATCGCCGCCTTCGACTTCAAGGAGGTGGTCGAGGAGGTGCGCATCGACGTCAGCCGCGCGCATTTCTGGGACATCACCGCCATCAGCGCGCTCGACAAGGTGGTGCTGAAGTTCAAGCGCGAGGGCACCGCGGTCGAGGTGGTCGGCCTGAACGAGGCCAGCGCCACGCTGGTCGACCGCTTCGCCCTGCACGACAAGCCGGGCGCGGTCGAACAACTGATGCACTGATAGAGCGAGGAATTCAGCGTGAACAAGGTCTATGCCTGCATCGATGGTCAGTCGAACACCACTGCCGTGATCGACTGGGCGCTGTGGTCGGCGCAGCGGCTGGACGTGCCGCTCGAATTCCTGCATGTGCTCGAGCGCCATCCCGAGCGCGCCGCCATGGCGGACTACAGCGGCGCCATCGGCCTCGGTGCCCAGGACTCGCTGCTGCAGGAACTGAGCGAGGTCGACGCGCAGCGCGGCAAGCTGGCGCAGGAGGCCGGGCGTCGCCTGCTGGTCGCCGCGCGCGAGCGGGCCGAGCTGGCCGGGGTCACGCGGCTGGACGGTCGCCTGCGCCACGGCGAACTCGTCGACACCGTGCTCGAGATGGAGGCCGACGCGCGGCTGTTCGTGCTGGGCGAGCATTACCACGCGGCCAAGCCGTCGAAGCTGCACCTGGACCACCATGTCGAGCGCGTCATCCGCTCGGTCAAGCGCCCGGTGCTGGTGACCCCCGGCGAGCGCTTCGAGGCGCCGCGGCGCTTCGTGATCGCCTTCGACGGCAGCCCGACGGCGCGCAAGATGGTCGAGACCGTCGTCGGCAGCCCGCTGCTGACAGGCCTGCCGTTGCTGCTGGCGATGGCCGGCGCCGAGACGGCGGCGGCGCGTCAGCAACTCGACGCGGCGCGCCGGGCCCTCGCCGCCGCGGGCTTCAGCGCGGAGACCGAACTGGTGCCCGGCGAGCCCGAAGACGTGCTGCCCGCCTTGGTGAAGGCGCAGGGCGCGGCGTTGCTCGTGATGGGCGCCTATGGCCATTCGCGCATCCGTCAACTGATCGTCGGCAGCACCACGACCACGCTGCTGCGCCTGAGCGAGGTGCCGGTGCTGATCCTGCGCTGAGCGCGCGGCATCGCCTTGTCCTACATCGGCGCGCGCCGTTCCAGATGTTGAGTCGGGTGCTTGTCCCGCAGGTACATCGACGGCGCACGCGCAGAATCGCCGCAGCAACTCGCCCATCCCGTCGCTTCTGGAGCCCCCCATGAACATCAACTTGAGCATCGGCCCCCTGTTTTCGCTGCTGGCCGGCATCCTGATCCTGGTGATGCCGCGCCTGTTGAACTACATCGTCGCGATCTACCTGATCGTGATGGGCCTGATCGGGTTGTTCGGCATGGGCGGCATGAGCCTGAGGTGACGTCGGCCGGTCTCGGTTGGCGCCGTAAAGGGCCTGCAGCTCCGCGGAACATGCTGTCGCGGGCATGATGCGGGCCATGATTCCGCTCTCGATTCTCGACCTCGCACCCATCGTCGAGGGCAGCGACGCCGCCACGGCCCTGGCCCACAGCCTGGACCTGGCGCAACACGCCGAGGCCTGGGGCTACCGCCGCTACTGGGTGGCCGAGCACCACAACATGGACGGCGTGGCGAGTTCGGCCACCGCGGTGCTGGTCGGCCACATCGCCGGCGGCACCAAGACCATCCGCGTCGGCTCCGGCGGCGTGATGCTGCCCAACCATGCGCCGCTCGTGATTGCCGAGCAATTCGGCACCCTGGCCACGCTGTACCCGGGCCGCATCGACCTTGGCCTGGGCCGCGCGCCCGGCACCGACCGGCTGACGATGCGCGCGCTGCGCCGGCATCTGGCGAGCAGCGACGAGGAAGAGGGCTTTCCGCGCGACGTGCTCGAGCTGCAGGCCTACCTGCGGACGACCCCAACCCGGGCGGCCCCGACCAGCCGGTGCGCGCCATCCCCGGCATCGGCACCCAGGTGCCGATCTGGTTGCTCGGCTCGAGCCTGTACAGCGCGCAGCTGGCGGCCTACCTCGGCCTGCCTTTCGCGTTCGCCTCGCATTTCGCACCCGACCTGCTGCTGCAGGCGCTGGAGGTCTACCGCGCCGGCTACCAGCCCTCGGCCGAGTGGCCCCAGCCGCATGCGATGGTCGGCGTCAACGTCGTCGCTGCCGACAGCGACGACGACGCGGCGTTTCATTTCACATCGATCCAGCAGCGCTTCCTGGGCATGCAGCGCGGCCGGCGCGGACCGCTGCCGCGGCCGATCGACCCGGCTGCGCTCGAACGCATGTGGAGCGCGCAGGAAAAGGCCGGCGTGCAGCGCATGCTGGCGGCTGCGGCGGTCGGCTCGCCGCAAAGCGTGAAGCGTCAACTCGAGGCGATCGTCGAGCAAACGGCGGCCGACGAGCTGATCGTCGCCGGCGCGATCCATGACCACGCCGCGCGGCTGCGGTCCTATGAGTTGCTGGCGGGAGCCGCGCCAGTGGGTTGATGCAGCGCGCACGCCAATTGGCGTCGCGCCCGGTCAGCGCAGGAGAGGCCGCAGCACAGCCGCCAACTGGTCGATCGCCTGGCGCTCGACGCCGAAGAAGCTGTGCGCAGAGAAGGGCCCGCAGGCTCCGCTCAGGGGATCGCTGCCGCCCTCGATCCACAGAACCTGCTTGGCGGGCGCCTTGACTGCACGCAGGAACGGCTCGATGTAGCGCGAGTGCGAGACGGTGCACGAATCTTGACGATGCTGCATCACGACCACGGGGACCGGATGTTCGACCTCGGTCGGCAGGCTCGTGAGCGTCTGGGCGTGGGCTGGGCCACTGTAGGCATAGGCCTTGACACGGGCATGCTTGAGGCTGGCAACGGTGGCTGCGGAGATCGCGCCATTGGAGTGGCCTTGGATCACGAGCGGTCCGGGGAACCGTAGCGCGATCGCGTCGACCACCGCGCTCAGGTCAGCCCGGTGCTCAGGGCCCGCACGCCACACGCGGTCCTGAATGCCCTCCTTGCCCAGACGGTCCGACGGTGCATCGACGAGAAAGGTGGCGAACCTGTTCGCCCACCAGTGATCGCGACTGCGAGGCTGGAAGCTGAAGGAGCGATCCAGCTTCTCGTTGACGATCGACAATACCCCCGTGCCCCCCAGCAAGAGGATCACCGCCGCGTCGGCATCGGCGGGTAAATGGGCGACGACGTCGACCGTGACGTTCCTGGGCGACAGCACCTTGAACAGCTCTTCGCTGGCCTGTTGCGGCAGGAACAGGCGCAATCTGTCCTTGTTCTTCCTTTGCGCGCCCGGAAGGAAGTCATCCGCGTCGTCATAGCGATCCACCCGCAGCGGCTCGGCCGCGCCAGCCACTGACACCGCGGTCAGTACCGACAACGCCACCGCGCAACACAGGACGCCGGTGCGCCGACGTGCAATCGAGGCCAAAGTCATGTCACTTCCCGGTGAGCGGATCGTGGAGCCGAGCGGTCGGCCAAGCGCAGATGGTAGGCGGTGCATCCGATCGAGGAGTTGCGGCGCGCCAATCGCAGCGTCGCCGCTATGGCGTGGCCCTTGCCTGCCGATCCCTATCGAAGAACGCGTCGAGGTCGCGACCGGAGGCGGCGTCGGCAAAGCCATCGAACTTGCCGAGCTCGGCCAGTTGTTTGGCCGCGCGCAGGAAGCCACCCCAAGCGGCGCGCGCCATCGCGCCACCGACACTGATGCGGCGCACCCCGAGCGCCGCGATGTCGGCCACGGTCATGTCCGACGCCGAGCCGACCAGCAGATTCACCGGCTTGGGCGCGACGGCAGCGACCACCGCAGCGATCTGTTCTCGCGAGCGCAGGCCCGGCGCGTACAGGCAGTCGGCGCCGACCTGCGCGTAGGCCTTGAGCCGCGTCACGACCTCGTCGATGTCGGGCCGGCCGACCAGAAAGCATTCGGCGCGACCGACCAGCATCACGTCGCCGCCCGCCTTGTCGATCGCGCGCCGTGCCGCGCGCAGGCGCGCGCAGGCTTCGTCGGTCGAGTAGAGCGGCTGTGCTGCGTCGCCGGTCGAGTCTTCGATCGACAGGCCGGCGATGCCGGTCTCGAACCGCCAGGCGCACGCTCTCGGCCACGCCCGCGGCATCGTGCGCGAAGCCGCGCTCGAAGTCGGCGTTCACGGGCACGTCGGTGGCGGCGACGATGTCGCGCAGATGCGCCAGCGCCATCTCGAGCGTGATGCCGTTGTCGGGAAGCCCGCGCGACCAGGCAAAGCCCGAACTCGTCGTCGCCAGCGCCTTGAAGCCCAGGCCTTGCAGCATGCGCGCACTGCCGACGTCCCAGGGGTTGGGAATCACGAAGCAGCCGGACTCGTGCAGTTGGCGGAACCGGCGGCGCTTGTCGGCGGCGTTCGCGTCAGGGTTGATCATATGCAGCACTCCTTCACGACCGCGCCGCCGCATCACCCACCGAGTCGCCCGCGTCGCGCATCCGACCGTGCATGGCACCGAAGCGGCGCCGGTACTGCGCCGGCGTCAGCAGCACGCTGCGGCGGAACAGGCGGTTGAAGAAGCTCGCGTCCTGGTAGCCCACTTCGAATGCGATGTCTTCGACCGGCGCGGTCGCCGGCCTCGAGCATCTGCTTGGCCTCCTCGAGGCGCAGCACATGCACATACTCGAGCGGGCTCATGCCCGTGGCGCGGCTGAAGCGTCGCTTGAAGGTGCGCTCGGGCAGGCCCGACATCGTGACCATCTGCGCCACCGGCGACTCGGCTTGGTAGTTCTCGGCCGCCCAGCCCTGGCAGCGCGCGATCACCGGGTCGTCGGTCTGCCCACCCTGGCGCAACGAGGCGTAGCTGACGGGGCTGACGGTGTTCCAGTCGATCAGGTTCATGCGCGCGACCTGCATCGCCGCCTCGGGGCCGGCAAAGCGACTGATCAGGGCCATCACGAGTTGGTGCCAGGCCATGCCGCTGCCCGACATCACCAGCCGTTGCCCGACGCCGCCGACGACCAGGCCGCGCTCGGGATGCCAGCGCGTGCGCGGGTACTCGCGCCGCAGCCCATCGCAGTAGGCCCAGTGCGTGGTCGCATCGAGGCCGTCGAGCAGGCCGGTGCGCGCCAGCAGCACCGCGCCCGAGCAGGCCGACGCGATGATCGCCCCGGCCGCATGGCACTGGCGCACCCACGCCACCTCGGCGTCGTAGATGTCGCCGACGGGCTCGCCGGGCGCCACCGCGAGGTCGGTGATGCAGACCACATCGGGCGCCGGGCAGTCGGCGAAGGAGCGGTCGGGGGTCAGCACCACGCCGTTGGCGGCAGCGAACGGGCGGCCGTCGCGGCTGACGACGAGCGGGAGAAACGGCGACTCGGCCTCGTCGCCATGCGCGGCCTGCCAGTCGCGGTGGACGGCCGCGAAGCCGTCGTAGAACCCGTACAGCGTTGACGCCGTCACGCCAGGTGCGGCCAGGAGCGCGATCGTGATCGGGGTCTTGGACATGGCGGTGGCAGGAATGACCGGATTGTTGCCGATCCGGCCGTGGTGTCCAAAGGGCCGCGTGCGCACACTGGCGGTCGCTGATCAGGTCGGCTCGCACTGCCATGCACCGCGACGACCCGGCCCTGATCCCCCCAAAGCCCGACGACCCAGGAGAATTTGATGTCCGCATTGCAAGACGCCACCGGCCACGCCCTCAGTGGCACCACGCCGGCCGCGATCGACCTGTACGAACAGGCCGCCCACGAACTGCGCTGCCTGAACGCCGACCCGCTGGCCACGATCGACCGCGCCCTGCAGGTCGCCCCCGAGATGGCGATGGCGCATGTGCTGCGTGCCTGGCTGCACCTGCTCGGCACCGAGCCGGCCGGCGCTGCCCGAGGCGCGCGCCTGCGCCGAGGCCGCCGCACGCCATGCCGGCACCGACCGCGAGCGCCGGCATGCGCAGGCCGCCGGCGCTGGTGGCCGACGGCCGCTGGCGCGACGGCGGCCGCGTGCTGGAGGACCTCGCCGCGCGCCATCCGCGCGACGCGCTGGCGCTGCAGGCCGGGCACCAGATCGACTTCTTCACCGGCGACTCGCGCATGCTGCGCGACCGCATCGCGCGCGTGCGCTGCCGCACTGGAGCGCCGGGCGTGCCGGGCTACCACGCGGTGCTGGGCATGCACGCCTTCGGCCTCGAGGAGACCGGCGACTACGCGCAGGCCGAGCGCACCGGCCGGCGCGCGATCGAGCTGCGAGCCGCGCGACGGCTGGGCCTGGCATGCGGTGGCGCATGTGCACGAGATGCGCAACGCGCCGCGAGGACGGCATCGCCTGGCTGCGAGCCGAACGCGGATCACTGGTCGCGTGAGCAGCTTCTTCGCCGTGCACAACTGGTGGCACCTGGCGCTGTTCCAGCTCGAGCTCGACCGCCATCGACGAGGTGCTGGCGCTGTACGACGCGCTCGATCGGCGGCCCCGGCTCCGTCGTGGTGCTCGACATGATCGACCAGAGCGCGCTGCTGTGGCGGCTGAAGCTGCGCGGCGTCGATGTCGGCGATGCGCTGGCACGCCGCTGGCCGATCGCTGGGCGCCGCGTCGCCGACGCCGGCAACTACGCCTTCAACGACGTGCACGCGATGATGGCCTTCGTCGGTGCCGATCGCCGCAGCGACCAGCAGCGCGTGCTCGACGCGCAGCGCGCGGCGATGGCCGGCGATGGCGACAACCGCGACTTCACCGCCGAAGTCGGCCACGCCGGTGACGCGGGCGATCCAGGCCTTCGGCCTCGAAGACTACGCAGCCTGCGTCGACGCTGCTGCGGCCGATGCGGTCGAGTGCGCACCGCTTCGGCGGCAGCCACGCGCAGCGCGACGTGATCGACCTGACCCTGATCGAGGCCGCCCAACGCGGCGGCGACGCGCCGCTCGGCGCCGCACTCGCGGCCGAGCGCACTGCCTTGCATCCCGCGAGCGCCTTCGCGCGCCGCTTGGTCAGCCGCAGCGCCGGATCGAGCCAGTGAGCCAAGGCCGCCGACCGACCATGACTGTCGATGGCCAACCCACAGTCCGGCGCGTCAGACTCGCCACCGGCGTGTCGCTCGAAGTCGCGCTGCAGGGCGACCCCGACGGCCAGCCGGTGATCCTGCTGCATGGCGTCACCGACTCGTGGCACTCGTTCGCGCCGCTGCTGCCGCACTTGCCGCCCACGCTGCGCGTGTACGCGCTGACGCAGCGCGGCCATGGCGACTCGGACAAGCCCGCCGAGGGCTACGAGCCGTGGCATTTCGCAGCCGACGTCGCTGCCCTCGTCGACACGCTCGACCTGGGAGCGGCGGTCGTGGTCGGCCACTCGATGGGCGCCACGGTGGCGATGCGCTTCGCGATCGACCATCCCGAGCGCTGTTGCGGGCTGGCGCTCGCCGGCGCGTTCGCGCGCTACAGCGCGAACCCCGACATCGTCGAGTTCTGGCGCGCCGCCATCGAGCCGCTTGCCGACCCGGTCGATCCCGGGTTCGCGCGCGAATTCCAACTCGGCACCATCAGCCAGGCCGTGGCGCCGGCCTTCGTCGACCTCGTGGTCGGCGAGAGCCTGAAGGCACCGGCGCATGTCTGGCGGCAGGTCTTCAGCGGCCTGATGGCCGACGCCATCGCCGCCGAGTACCAACGCCTGCGGGTCCCCGCTCTGCTGCTGCATGGCGCGCGCGACGCGCTCGCGACCGAGCAGGACCACCAACAGCTGCTGGCGGCCCTCGCCGACGCCCGCCTGCAACGCTACGAGTCCGCGGGCCACGCGCTGCACTGGGAGGAGCCGCAGCGCTTCGCCGGCGATGTGGCGGCCTTCGTGGCCTCGTTGCCGCGGCCTGCGAGCCGGGGGCGGCCACAGATGACCCCGAAGCCATTCGACACGACAGCGCGGCACATCTGAGCGATGCACCCACGCCGTCGGGCCTGCGGACCCCGCGCCGCGGCGCCGCGGGGGCCCCGTCAGACCCGAACCACCTCGCCCTTCAAGGACCACAGGATCGCCAGCACGTCGTTGCGCGTGGGCGTGTCGATGTCGTTCTTCTCCAGCGCGGCCATCACGTCGTCGACGACGGAGACGAACTCCTGTTCGTTGATGTTCATGCCGCGGTGCGTGCTCAGCATGTCCTTGCCGGTGTAGGTTTCCGGCCCGCCCGAACCGGCGCAGAAGAACTCGACCGCGCGGCGCTCGACGCGCTCCAGGTCTTCGCTGTTCTCGTAGCGGGTCTTCACCAGCGGGTTGGCCAGGTGGATCTTCATCAGGTCTTTCGTGATGCGCGTGATGCCCTCGCGGCGGCCCAGGCGTTCATACAAGGGTGCAGGGGTCTGGTTCATGTGTCGGTCTCCTTCGAAGGTGGGCTGGCCCGCGAGCGGATCGCCCGGTGGTGGGTTAAGGTGGGCAATCAGTGCAGCGCCGGTTGCAGGTGCTGCATCCACGAGGCGTACTCGATCGCGCCGGCATCGCTGTGGGCGCCAGCCAGGTCGCGGCGCCACATCCCCAGGGTGTCGGTGAGGGCGCGCTCGAGGTCGATCAGGGCGTCGAGCGTGCGGGGTTGGGGCAACGTCACGAGCGCGGGCTCGCTGCCGGGGACGACGGTGAACTGTGGTTGTGTCATGGTCTTGGACTCCTTGCGTGTCGGGCGAACCAGGATCGGCCCGCCTGAACCCAGAGTGCCCAGCCAGCGTTCCTGGATCGTTCCTGGCCCGCCCGGGCCTTGCCGGGCTCGCACCCTGGCCCCACACTGGCCGGCATGGACAGCCCAATTTCTCCCTCCTCGGTCGACGCATCGCGCGGCCTGGCGGTCTCGCTGCTCGGGCGCTTCGCCGTGGCGGTCGACGGGGTCGAACTGCGCCGAGCAGGGATGGCCCAGCCTGCGCGCGACGCACCTGGTGCAGCTGCTGAGCCTGCAGCCGCGGCGGCGCCTGACGCGCGACGAGGTGATCGACGCCCTGTGGCCGCAACTCGACCCCGATGCCGGCGCGGCCAACCTGCGCAAGGCGACCCACCATGCGCGCCAGGCCCTGGGCCGCCACGACGCCATCGTGTTGCAGGCCGGCGAAGTGCTGCTGTGGCCGGAGCGGCCGATCACGGTCGACGCCGTAGGACTTCGAGCGCCGGGCCGACGCCGCACTGGCCGGGCGCGATGCAGCGGCCTGTGCCGAGGCCGCCGAGGCCTACGCCGGCGACGTGCTGCCCGGCGCGCGCTACGAACCGTGGACCGAGTCGACCCGCGAGCGGCTGCGCGCGCGCCACTTTCAGCTGCTGCGCGCCAGCGCCCAGTGGGAACGTCTGGCGCAACTCGAGCCCGAAGACGAGCCGAGCCATCGCGCGTTGATGCAGCGCGAGCTCGACGCCGGCAACCGCGCCGCCGCGCTGCGCTGGTACGCGCACCTGCGCGAGGCCCTGCAGCAAGGCCTGGGTGTTGCGCCCGACGCGCAGACCGAAGCGCTGTACGAACAATGCGTGGCCGGCCTGCAGGCCACCGGCCCGGCGTTCGTCGGCCGCGCCCAGGAATGCGCCCAGGTCGCGGCCTGGATGGGCCTGCCGGCCGCGCAGCGCCCCGGCGGCATCGTGTTGCGCGGGCCCGCCGGCATCGGCAAGAGCGCGCTGTGCCGCGAGATCGATGCCCAGGCGCAGGCGCGCGGCTGGGCGGTGCTGGCGCGTCGATGCGTCGCAGGCGGGTCGCGCCTGCGCCGTCATCGCCACGCTCGCCGAACGCCTGATCCTTTCGGACCGCAGCCTGCTGGACCGCATCGGCGCGCAGGCGCGCGCCGTCCTCGCCCAATTGACCCCATTGGCGGCGCCGGCGAGCGCCTTGCCCGGACCGCTCGGGCGCCACCAGGTGGTCGGCGCGGTGCGTCGCCTGCTGATCGCCGCGTCGCCGGGCAGCGACGTGCTGTTCCAGGTCGACGATGCGCACCTCGTCGACGACGCCGATGTCGACGTGCTGATGCAGCTTGCGAGCGCCGGCGCGCCGCTGTGCGTGTTGCTGGCCACGCGGCCGCCCGCCGCAAGCTCGGCGCTGGCACGCGGCCTCGCGCGACTGCAGCGTTCGGCGATCGTGCAGAGCGTTGATGTGCAGCCGCTCGCCGACGACGAGTGCCGCTCGCCTGGTGTCGCGCGCGGCGCCGATTGCGCTGCCCGACGAGCGGGTGCTGCGCATCGTCGGCGCGGCCGAGGGCAACCCGTTCGCGGCCATCGAGCTGGCGCGCTGCGTCGCCGGGGCCGACGACCCGCGGCTGCCGGGCAGCGCGGCCGAGGCCATCACGACCCGCCTGTGCGACGTGCCCGACGCGGCGCTCACCCTGCTCAAGTGGCTGGCGCTGAGCAGCGACGAACTCGACATGGCCACGATCGAAGCGCTTGCCGCGGAGGCGCAGGTGCCGGCGGTCGCGGCCCTGGACGCGTCGCTCGCCGCGCGCGTGCTGATGCCCCTCGGGCACCCGCTACCGCTTCCGGCATGAGCTGGTGCGGCAGGCCCTGATCGAGCAGGTGCCGCCGCATCGCCGCTTGAAGATGCACCGGCAGATCGCCACGCGGCTGGCCGAGCTGGACATGGCGCCGGCCATCGTGGCCCGACACTGGCTGGCCGCCGGCCAGCCGCGCGAGGCCATGCCCTGGCTGCTGGCTGCGGCGCGCGAGGCGGTGCGACTGGCCGCCTTCAGCGACGCCTTGCGGCACCTCGAGCCGCTGCTGAGGTTCGAGCCGGACCATGCCGAGGCACTGCGGCTGCGCGCCGAGTCGCTCGACGCGATGGGCGACCCGGCGGCGCTGGCGGCCTACCGGGCCGCGGCCGACGCCGCCGGCGAACCCGACAGCCACAACCTGCGGGCCAAGGCCGCGCTGGCGCAGGTCAAGCTCGGCGATCCCAAGGGGGCGCATCCTGGCCTTGGAGGGCGTGCGGCCGACCTCGGTCGAGGGCCGCCTGTGCGAGGCGCTGGCGTACAGCGGCGCGGCGGCGCTTGGCGCCATCGACCCGGCGATCGGCACCGCCAAGGCGGCGCTGGCGCGCCAACTCGCGCTGCAGTCGGGCGACACCACATCGCTGGTGGTCGCCTCGTGGGCCCAGGCCGCGGCGGCGCATGCGCGGGGCGAACTGCACCACAGCGTCTGGGCCGACCTGCACGAGACCCGCCAGGTGCCGCACCTGGCGCTGCGCGTGTTCGACGGCCACCTGTGCATCACCCAGCGCTTCCTCTACGGTGCGCGGCCCTATGCCGACGTGATCGCCTTTGCCGAGGCCTTGTCAGACCGAGGCGCAGCGACTCGGTGCCGCGCGCGGCCACGCCTTCGGCGTCACGCTGCGCGGCGAGGCCGAGTGGCTGGCCGGCGACCTGGTCGCCGCACGCGAGCATCTGCGCGAGGGCGCGCGACTGCACCGCGCCATCGGTGGGCCGGTCGGCGAGGCCCTGTCGCTGCAGCGGCTGGCCGAAGTGGCGCTGCACGAGGGCCGGCGCGACGAGGCCCGGGCGCTGATCGACGAGGCGCTGGACGTGGCGCGCCAGACCGACATCGGATTTCACCTGCTCGACCGCATCTACGGCACGCGCATCAACCTGCACGCCGACGATCCCGCCGCCGCACTGCACGTGATGGAGGATGCCAGCGCCTCGGTGCGCGGCCCGCTCGAGACCTGCCCGGGCTGCCGCATCACGTTTGCCGTGCCGGCGGCGATCGCCGCGGCGCGCGCCGGCGAACTCGAGCTGGCCGAGCAGCACGAGGCGCAGTGCGCCTACCTGGCCAACGTCGTGATGCGCCTGCCGGCCTGGTACGCGGCGCATGACGAGGTGCGCGGCCACATCGCCGCGGCGCGCAAGGAGAGCGCGCAAGACGTGATCGCGCGCTTTTCCGGCGCGGCGGCCCGCTTTCGCGAGGCCGGCCAGCCGCTCGACGCCGAGCGCTGCGAGCGCCTGGCCACGGGAGCGGGCGCGACTCCGTAGTCTCGTCGCGTGCGCGACGCCGTGCTGCGCTTTCGCCGCGACGTCATGTTCCCGGCCTCGCCCGCGCACCGGCTTGCTGACCGCGTTGCATTTCTTTGACGAGGCTCAAGCGCGTTGGCAACTGGCGGCGTAGAAAAGGAAAGATAAAAGGGGCGGGGCGATGCGCGCCTTGGGCATCTGTCCACGCAACTTCAACCTCGTTCGAACCCTTCGGAAAGGATCGGCCATGCACATGAATGCGCTTCCCCCCTGTGACATGTCGATCAACCCGACCGGTTGCTGCCCGAAGTTCAATCCGCAAGGCTGGGATGCCCAGGAACTCCACTTCCACGACAAGCGATTCGTGCGCGCCACCACCCGCAGCCTGATGCATGTGCCCATCAATATGGGCAAGGTCTTTGCGCGAGTGCAGGGACACATCGAGAAGGCCGGGGCCTTGGACGCATCGGACTTCATCGTGCTCTCGCGTGACACGTCGGCATTCGCAGCGGAGCACTTGTTCGCCGTTCCGAAGACCGTGCCGGACGAGGAGATGACGACGCTCTCGGGGGACTTCGTCACCAAGGTCTTCGAAGGCCCCTACAAGGAGGTCGCCCACTGGCATGAGGACATGGCCACTCTGGTTCGCGCCCGCGGGGGTGAGCCCAAATCGATCTGGTTCTTCTACACCACCTGCCCAAAGTGCGCGAAGGCGTACGGACAGAACTACGTGGTTGGCGTCGCGGAACTTTGACCGTGCTCGACGCAGGGGGCGCGTAGTTCGTCATGGTCTGGATCAAGTGGGTTGCACTGGCGTTGGCGGCGCTGGCCCTCCTCGTGGCCGCGCTGTCCAGCATCGGATCGAGGCGATGGGCCGCGGGCACGCGCGCCCTCTTCGAGCGGCTCGAAGCCGCGCGTGTGCCGCCCGCACCTGCGCGCTACGACGCGACTCGCGAACTCGAGGGGCTGCCGGCGCCGGTGCAGCGCTACTTCCGCAGCGTGCTGACCGATGGCCAGCCGATCGTCGCGGCGGCGACGGTCGAGCACCGTGGTACGTTCAACATGAGCGAGACGGGCGACCAGTGGAAGCCCTTCACCTCGCGGCAGCGCGTCGTCATGCGCCGGCCCGGATTCGTCTGGGACGGCAGGGTGGCGATGCTGCCGGGGCTCAACGTGCTCGTGCACGATGCGTACATCGCCGGCGAAGGCATCCTGCATCCGGCGATCCTCGGCCTGATCACGCTGGTCGACCTGCGTGGCGCCGGTGACGTGGCGCAGGGCGAACTGATGCGCTTCTTCGCCGAGGCGGCGTGGTACCCGACGGCATTGCTGCCCAGCCAGGGCGTGCGCTGGGAACCGCTGGACGACCACTCGGCGCGCGCCACGCTCGTCGATGGCCCACTGTCGCTGACGATGACCTTCAGCTTCGCGCCCGACGGCACGCTGCACAGCGTGCGTGCCGAAGCGCGCGGACGAACGGTGGCAGGCAAGATCGTCATGACGCCCTGGGAGGGCCGCTGGTCCGATGCGCAGCTGCATGACGGCATGCGCGTGCCGATGACCGGGGAGGTCGCGTGGCTCACGCCGCAAGGGCGCAAGCCATACTGGCGCGGCAAGATCACTTCGCTGAAATATGACTTCTCGCGTTGAGCGAGCTCAGCGGGCCGGGCCGCGGGCCCATTCAACCGTCGCAACCGCAGGCGCTCACGACATGCGCTGGTAGTACAGGTTCTGCGGGTGATTCGCTTCGGCAAAGAACAGCCAGCGCTCGGCCAGCAGCCCCAGGTACTGCAGCAGCGCGGCGGCCACGAGCAGCGTGGCGGGCGCGGCGGCCAGCAACGTGAACTGCGCCGCCAGCAGCAGCGCCAGCGGCAGGCCGAAGGCGCCGGCCAGGCACAGCTTGCGAAGGCGGCGCAGCGTGGCGTCAGCCGCGGCCATGGAAGAACTCGCGCGTGTTGAACGAGCCGCCCATGAAGCCCTGCGACTTCTGCTCGATGTGGCGGTGCTTGATGCCGATCGCGGTCTGCAGCGTCGACTTTGGCACCAGGTGCGCATTGCGGCGCCACGCGGCCGCGCGGCCGATCAGCGCCAGCAGCGTGAAGGCCGCCGCCCAGACGGCGAAGAAGCGCACGCGTTCGCTGGAGGCCAGGGCCGCGATCGCCGCGGCCAGCGTGAATCCGTTGGCGCAACCGAGCAACGTGAAGTTGATCGGCGTCAGCGGCGTCGCCCACTCGCGCAGAAACCGGATGCAGGCGTAGATCATGCCGGTGCACAGGAACAATGCCAGCGCGGCCGTTGCCGCCACGGCGCCCAGCACCAGGGCTGACTCATGCGTGCGGGCGTGCGCGAGCGGCGTAGGCCAGGTCAACGCCAGGAAGACGCGGCAACACGATGACCTCGCGCGACAGCCACGACGTGCGCCACATCGACGCCGTGCGCCAGGCGCGCTCGGGCCGACCGAGGTGGAAGAACGAGGCCAGCAGGCCGGCGCTGCCGAACACAACGGCCACCGCCGCGCCGACGGCGAAGAGCCCGCCGTCGGGCGCCGGCGCCGAGCCCCTGCCAGCGATCGATCCACTCGGCCGTGACGAGCGCCAGCACCAGCCCCTGCGCGGCGCCGGCCAGGGTGGTGAGGAAGACGACCGAGAGGGCGGGATGCATCGCGGCGTGGCGCGGCTACCAGGACGTCACGTCGTCGAGCGACGGGTCGTCGAGCGCGGGCTTGGGCAGCAGGCCGTCCTTCTTCAGCGGGTTGTCGGCGCGCTGCAGCTGGTCGGGGTGCGCGCTCATCGGCGTGCGACGGCGCGGCAGGTAGTGGTTGGCCGGGTGCGTGCCCCACTCGGGCATCAGCGCGTAGCCGCCGCGGTCGCGGATCGCCTGCGAGACCTCCGACGACTCGGGTCGTGGATGTCGCCGAAGAGGCGCGCGCTGGTCGGGCAGGCCAGCACGCAGGCCGGCTTGCGGTCGCGTTCGGGCAGCACCGGGTCGTAGATGCGGTCGACGCACAGGGTGCACTTCGTCATCACCTTCTGCTGCTCGTCGAACTCGCGCACGCCGTAGGGGCAGGCCCAGGCGCAGTACTTGCAGCCGATGCACTTGTCGTAGTCGACCAGCACGATGCCGTCTTCCTTGCGCTTGTACGACGCGCCGGTCGGGCACACCGGCACGCACGGCGGGTCTTCGCAGTGGTGGCAGCTCTTGGGGAAATGCACCGTCTGCGTGTCGGGGAACTCGCCGACCTCGAAGGTCTGCACGCGGTTGAAGAAGGTGCCGGTCGGATCCTGGTCGTAGGGGTTGAAGTCGGCCAGCGTGCCGGCCGCGCCCGAGGTGTTCCATTCCTTGCACGAGGTGACGCAGGCATGGCAGCCGACGCACACGTTCAAGTCGATGACGAGAGCGAGTTGGGTCATGACAGTTCCTCGATCAACGCCCACGTTGCCTGAGTGCGCGCGGCAACGCGGCGCCCGGGCGGCTGATCGCAAGTGCCGCCTTTCCCACGCCAGCATCGGCGCGAGCACGGCCGCGGGCGGGGCGTTGGCGGGGCTCAGAGGGCTTGCCCTTCGCTTCGCTGCGGGTGCCCTGCGATGCTCGGCCTCCTGGCCCGTGGCCGAACTCACTTCGCTCGCTGCGCTCTCTGCGTTCAAACAGGCGGCCACAAGTCAGAGCACGAAGCGCGCTGCGCGCGCGGCCAGGAGCCCTGCGCTTCTCGGCCGCGCCCATTCGCCCCGCCAGCGCCCCGCCCACGGTCTTGCCGGCAACAGGGTCGGTGCGCGATGCCACGCACGCCGCCCCAGGTTCTGCAACGGGGCAGCCGCGCCGGGCCCGGCGCGGCTTCCCCGTTGCCGCGCTACTGCCGGCAACGCGCAAGCCCAATGACCGCAATGGGCCGCGAGCCGTCTTCCGACTCCGATGGCGCGTCATCCCTTGCGCCCCCCGGATTCGACGCGGCCGGCGAAGAAGGTCTGCCAGCGCTTGCGCGCGCCGCCGAGCACGCCGGGCAGGCTCGGCATCGGCGCGAACTGCGGCCAGGTTTCCTTGGGTTCGTCGGCAGCGGCCGGGTAGATGCGCACGCGCACGTCGTACCAGCCGGCCTGGCCCGTGATGGGGTCGGAGTTCGACGTCGTGCCGTCGCCCTGCGGCAATTCTTCGGAGATCAGGTGGTTGAGCAGGAAGCCGCGCCGCGCCTCGTTGGCGTCGTTCGAGAGCTGCCAGGCGCCCTGCGCCTTGCCGATCGCGTTCCAGGTCCAGACCGTGGCCGGCTCGACCGCCTCGCTGTAGCGGCACTGGCAGCGCACCTTGCCCCATTGCGACTCGACCCACATCCAGTCGTCGTCGGCGATGCCCGCGGCGCGCGCGGTCTTGGGGTTCACGAAAAGGTAGTTGTGGGCGTGGATCTGGCGCAGCCAGGCGTTCTGCGAATCCCACGAGTGGTACATCGCCATCGGCCGCTGCGTCACCGCGGCCAACGGGTACTTTTGCAAATCGGTCGCCAGTGTTTCGAGCGGCAGGCTGAAGAACGGCAGCGGATCGAAATGCCGCGCCACGCGCTCGCGCAGATGCTCCGGCGGCTGGCGCCCGGCGCGCTTGCCCTGCGCCGCCGAGCGGAAGCTCTGCAGCACCTCGCTCCAGAGCTGGATCAGCACCGGCTCGGCGAAGCGGCGCAGCCGCGTGCGCTGCGCCCATTCCATGTAGCCCTTGTTCCAGTTGCGCATGTACTGGTAGCTCTTGGGCAGCTCGTAATGGAAGACGCAGTTGTTCTTGGCGTACATCTCCCACTGGCGCGGATTGGGCTCGCCCTTCATGAACTTGCTGCCGTCGGCGCCGCGCCAGCCGGCCAGGAAGCCGATGCCCGAGCCGGGCTCGGTTTCGTAGTTGACGATGAAGTCGGGGTAGTCGCGGAACTTGCGCCCGCCGTCGGCCTTCGTGAAGGCCGGGAACTTCAGGCGCGAGGCCAGCTCGATCAGCACCTCCTGGAACGGCTTGCAGTCGCCCGTGACCGGCAGCACCGGGATGCGCACCGCGTCCACCGGGCCGTCGAACTCGGAGATCGGCCGGTCGAGCATCGACATCGCGTCGTGGCGCTCGAGGTAGGTGGTGTCGGGCAGCACCAGGTCGGCGAAGGCCGTCATCTCGCTCTGGAAGGCGTCGCAGACGACGATGAAGGGAATCTTGTACTCGCCGTCTTCGCGCCTGTCGTTGAGCATCTTGCGGACCTCGGACGTGTTCATCGTCGAGTTCCAGGCCATGTTGGCCATGAAGATCATCAGCGTGTCGATGCGGTACGGGTCGCCGCGCCAGGCATTGGTGATGGCGTTGTGCATCAGGCCGTGCACCGACAGCGGGTACTCCCACGAGAAGCCCTTGTCGAGTGCGCACCGGCTGCCCGGCGTCGTCGACGAACAGGTCGTCGGGCGAGGCCGGCCAGCCCATCGGCAGCCCGGCCAGCGGCGTGTTCGGCTGCACCGCATTGGGGTTGTTGGGCGGTTTGGCGGTGGGCGGGATCGCGCGCGGGAACGGCGCCTTGTGGCGAAAGCCGCCGGGGCGGTCGATGGTGCCCAGCAGCGACATCAGGATCGACAGCGCGCGAATGGTCTGGAAGCCGTTGCAGTGCGCAGCCAGGCCGCGCATCGCATGGAAGGCCACCGGGTTGCCGGTGACGGTGTCGTGCTCCTTGCCCCAGCAGTCGGTCCAGGCGATCGGCAGCTCGATCTTCTGGTCGCGCGCGGTCATGCCCATCTCGTGCGCCAGGCGCCGGATGGTCTCGGCCGGGATGCCGGTGATGCCCTCGGCCCATTCGGGCGTGTACTGGCGCACGCGCTCGGTCAGCAGCTTGAACGCAGGCTTGACCTTGCGCCCGTCGTCGAGCGTGAAGCTGCCGCGCAGCTGCGGGTCGACGCCTTCGCTGTGCGTGGGCACGGCCTTGCCGGTCTTGCGGTCCCACCACAGCTTGTTCTGCGGATAGGCCGGGTTGACCTCGGGGCGGGTCGTGTCCTTGACATGCAGGCCGAAGTTGTCGCTGGCCTCGTCGGCGTCGATCAGCTGGCCGGCATTGGTGTAGCGCACCAGGAAGTCGCGGTCGTACAGCCCGGTCAGGATCAGCTCGTGGATCAGCGCCAGCAGCAGCGCGCCGTCGGTGCCGGGGCGGATCGGCACCCACTCGTCGGCGATCGCCGAGTAGCCGGTGCGCACCGGGTTGATCGAGATGAAGCGGCCGCCGTCGCGCTTGAACTTGGCGATCGCGATCTTCAGCGGGTTGGAGTGGTGGTCCTCGGCGGTGCCGATCATCACGAACAGCTTGGCGCGATCGAGGTCGGGGCCGCCGAACTCCCAGAACGAGCCGCCGATCGTGTAGATCATGCCCGCGGCCATGTTGACCGAGCAGAAGCCGCCATGCGCGGCGTAGTTGGGCGTGCCGAACTGGCGCGCGAACATGCCGGTCAGCGCCTGCATCTGGTCGCGCCCGGTGAACAGCGCGAACTTCTTCGGGTCGGTGGCGCGGATCTTGGCCAGGCGCTCGGTCAGGGTCGTGAACGCCTCTTCCCACGAGATCGGCTCGAACTCGGCGCTGCCGCGCTCGGCGCCGGGCTTGCGCCGCAGCGGCTGGGTCAGGCGCGCGGGCGAATACTGCTTCATGATGCCCGACGAGCCCTTGGCGCAGATCACGCCCTGGTTCAGCGGGTGGTCGGGGTTGCCGTCGATGTAGCGCAACTGCCCGTCCTGCAGGTGCACGCGGATGCCGCAGCGGCAGGCGCACATGTAGCAGGTGGTGTGCTTGACCTCGCGCGACGCCGCCGGCGCGGTCGCGGTGGAGTCATGCAACGGAGCGGAGGGCGCAGAAGTCAAGGCAGCTCGATGGCGATCGCGAGGCGTCCATCGTAGTCCTTCAAGGTGAGTGGCAAACTGGATAATCCAGCTCACTTTGACCTGAATACCAGGTCAGAGCCGGCGCCCTGAATCGCCCTCGATGAAGCCGACGCGCAGGCTGGGGTTGGCGACCTGACTTTGCATCGTCTCGGAATTGGCCACCCGCCGTCGCGGCAGCACGGCCGGATCGCGGCCCTCATGCTGCGACCACAGGGGCGACGCCGTGACCACGTCACCGACCACGACGATGGCCGGGCTGACCAAACCTTCGCGTGTCAGCGTATCCGCCACGGTGGCCAGCGTGCAGACCGCCTGCCGCTGCGCCTTTGTGTGGGCGCAGCAAACCACGGCTACGGGCGTTTGAGGAGCCATGCCCGCGACGCTGAGCGCATCGACGATGGCTGGCAGGCTGGCCACGCCCATGTAGATCACCAACGTCAGGCCGCTTTGCACCAGGGCGTGCCAGTCGGGCCCATCGCCGGCAGAGCTGGCGTGTCCGGTCACCAGGGCCACGCCATGCGCGAAGCGGCGGTCGGTGACGGGTATGCCGATGGCAGCCGGCGCCGCGATGCCGGCGGTCAGGCCGTTGATGACTTCGACCTCGACACCGGCGTCGCGCAATGCGGCGCACTCTTCGCCGCCGCGGCCGAAGACGAAGGGGTCGCCGCCCTTGAGGCGCACGACCCGTTCGCCTCGCTTCGCAGCCGCGATCATGAGGCGCTCGATGAAGGCCTGCGGCGTGCTGGCGCAACCGCCGCGCTTGCCGACGTGGATCGTGCGTGCCGATCTGCGCACATAGCGCAGCACGCCGTCGCTCACCAGGTCGTCGATCAGCACCAGCGTGGCCCGGCGCAATGCGCGCACGGCCTTGATCGTCAGCAGTTCGGGGTCGCCCGGGCCGGCGCCGACGAGGGTCACGGGGTGCATGTGGCGCGCTCCAGGCTATGCGAGATTTACTGCGGCGGGGGTCGTAGAAGCCGGTGCGGGCGCCTGCGGCTGCGGCGAGCACGGCGGCATGCCGCCTTGCGCCACCAGCTGGCGCAGTGCCGGCAGGCAGGAGCCGCATTGCGTGCCGCATTGCAGGCGGCGCTGCAATTGCGCCAGGCGTGCGTCGGCGCTGCCGGTGCAGCTGGCCAACGCAGCCGTGACCGCGTCACGGCTGACGTCGAAGCAGTTGCAGACCTGCGGCGAGCGCGGCGGCACGGCGGCCGGCGGCGTGGCGCGGCCGCTCAACAGCGCCTGGCCGAACGCCCGCGCCGGCAGGCTGTCCTTGAGCAGCGCAAGCACCCAGCCTGCCGCGCTGGCGTCGCCGGCCAGCAGGAAGGCCTCGAGCGTCGCGCCGCCAGCTTCCGCGGTGTCGGTGGCGTTGAGCAGCATCGCGCGGCGCTGTCCCTTGCGCGCATCGACATAGCGCAAGACCTTGCTGCCTGAGATCGCCAACAGCGTTTCGATGTCACCCAGCACCGCATCGCTGACCGGCTCCTGTGCGGCGGCGCGCAGCAGCACGCCGACCATGCCGCGGGGTGCAGGTTCATGGCCGAAAGGCACGCAATGCGTGTAGGCGCAGCCCGCCAACAGCGCGCGCAGGCGCCGCTGCACGGAGAGTGCATCGGCCTCGGGCAGCCAGGCCGCGGCCACCAGGTGCCAGGGCAGTTCGGCCTTCAGCAACTTCACCGCCGCATGTTTCAACTCGGGTTGCTTGGACTGCGGGCAGTAGTTGCTGGGCATCAGGGCATTCACGCCCGCCAGGGGCGCGCCCGCCGCGGCACGGCCTGACAGGAATTCCTCACCCCAATGCATGGCGATGAAGGCCTGCGATGGCGCCACTTCCTCGCTGCTGCGCAGCGGCAGCAGGATCGAGCCGCGCCGCGAGGTCACGTGTACGAGCATGCCGTCGCTCCAGCCGCGACGAGCCAACTCCTGCGGATGGATCTCGACGCAGGGCTCGGGCGCGTGGCCGAAGAGGCGGCCGAGCGTGCCGCTGCGGCTCATGCCATGCCACTGGTCGCGCAGGCGACCGGTGGTCAGCGAAAACGGGTAGCGCGCGTCGCGCGGCTCGGCCACCGGGTGGTAGGCCGGTGCGGTGAAGCGCGCGCGACCGTCGGGGGTGGCGAAACGGCCGTCTTCATACAGGCGCGCGCGGCCCTGGTCGCTGCCTACGGGGCACGGCCACTGTTGCGGCTGCTGTTCGAGGGCGGCGTACGACAGGCCCGTGATATCCAGATCGCGCCCGCGCGTGCTTTCGCGGTGTTCGTTCCACACCGACTCCGCATCCGTGTACGGGAACAGCGTGGCGGTACGTCGGGTGGGCAAGCGCGCCTCGAGCTTGCGGGCGAAGTCCACCGCGATGGCCCAGTCGGCGCGCGCCTGGCCGGGCGCCGGCACCGCGACGCGCACGCGGCTGATGCGCCGTTCGCTGTTCGTGACCGTGCCTTCCTTCTCGCCCCAGGTGCTGGCCGGCAGCAGCAGATCGGCAAATGGCGCGGTTGCCGTGGTGGCGTAGGCTTCCTGCAGGACGACGAATTCGCAGCGCTCCAGCGCGCGGCGTACCGTGGCCTGGTCGGGCATCGACTGTGCGGGGTTGGTGCAGGCGATCCACAGCGCCTTGATCGCACCGTCGGCCGCGGCCTCGAACATTTCGACCGCAGTCTTGCCTGGCACGGCGGGTACATCGGCGACGCCCCAGAGCGCGGCGACTTCGGCACGGTGTTCCGCGTTGGACAGGTCGCGGTGCGCACTCAGCAGATTCGCCAGCCCGCCGACCTCGCGCCCGCCCATCGCATTCGGTTGCCCGGTCAACGAGAACGGCCCCGCGCCAGGTTGGCCGATTTGGCCCGTGGCCAGGTGCAGGTTGATCAGCGCGGCATTCTTGTCGGTGCCGCTCGTGCTCTGGTTCAGGCCCTGGCAGTAGAGCGAGAGCGTGGGGGTATGGGCACCAAACCACCTCGCGGCCTGCACGATATCGGCCTCGTTCAGGCCGCAGGTCTGCGCCACCAGCTTGGGTGTGTACTCGCGCACGCGGTCGCGCAGGGCCTCGAAACCGGTGGTGTGCGCGGCGATATAGGCGGTGTCGGTCAGGCCCTCCCACAGGAGCAGGTGCATGAGGCCGTGGAACAGCGCGACATCGGTGCCGGGCAGGAGTTGCAGGTGCAGGTCGGCGGCGGCCGCGGTTTCGGTGCGCCGCGGGTCGGCGACGATCCATTTCTGCGCCGGGTTCGCGCGCTTGGCGTCTTCGAGCCGGCGAAACAGGATCGGATGCGCCCAGGCCATGTTCGAGCCGGCGATGAAGACGGTCTGCGCCAGCGCCAGGTCTTCGTAGCAGCCGGGGGGCGCATCGCTGCCGAGGGTGGTCTTGTACCCGGCCACCGCGCTGCTCATGCACAGGCGCGAGTTGGTATCGACGTTGTTGGTGCCGATCAGGCCCTTGCCGAGCTTGTTGAAGACGTAATAGTCCTCGGTCAGCAACTGTCCGGAGAGGTAGAAGCCCACCGCGTCGGGGCCGTCGCTGTTGATGATGTGTGCGAACCTGTCGGCCGCCAGGTCCAGCGCCGCGTCCCAGCCGATCGCCTCCAGGGCGCCGCCGCGCTGGGCGCGGCGCTGCGGCTGCAGCAGACGCACCTGCTGCGTGATGTGCGACGCCGCGGTCAGGTGCAGCGTGCTGCCCTTGCTGCACAGGCGCCCGAAGTTGGCCGGATGGTCCGGGTCGCCGCGCACGCCGACGATCTGCGCACCCTTGCTCTCGATGATCACGCCGCAGCCGACACCGCAGTAGCAGCAGGTGGACTTGGTCTCGCTCACACCGCCGCCGGTTCGAGGGCCAGGGTGCGCAGCTCTTGGGCATCGAGCAGGACCTGCTCGCCGTCGACCTTGACCGTGAAGCGTTGGGTGCAGCCGGCGTCGGGCGCCTTGGCGCAGCCGTCGGCTGAGGTCGATGGTCCAGTTGTGCAGCGGGCAGGCCACGCTTTGGCCGAAGACGATGCCCTGGCTCAAGGGCCCGCCCTTGTGCGGGCAACGGTCGAGCAGGGCGAAGACCTGGTCCTGCGCGTTGCGGAAGATGGCCACGGCGTGGCCTTCGGCGCGACTGACGCGCCGCGCGCCGAGCACCGGGATGTCGCTGACCCGGCAGATCGGTTTCCAATCGCTCATAGGGCCTCCTTGGCCCTGCGGGCCGTCCCCCATGGACCCGAAGGGGCCACCTTGTGGCCCTTGGGGAGCGAGCACTTTCGGAGCGGCCGTGCAGTGCTCATCAGACGGCTCCCACCGGTTCGAACTGCCGCGCATCGACGCCCGCCTTGTCGAGTTCGAACCAGGGGTCGGGTTCGCCGTCGAGGCTGAACTGCAGCCGCTCCCACAGCGCCTTGCGGCCGTCGGCGTCATCGAGGATCCTGCGCTTGACGGTGTCCAGGCCGACGCGATTGACGTAGTGCACCGTGCGCTCGAGGTACCAGCCCTCTTCGCGGTAGAGCTGCAGGAAGGCGCCGGCGACCTCCAGGACTTCGGAAGCTGTCTTCACCTTGACCAGGAACTGCGCCACTTCGGTCTTGATGCCGCCGTTGCCGGCGACGTAGATTTCCCAGCCCGAATCGACGCCGATCACGCCGACATCCTTGATGCCGGCCTCGGCGCAGTTGCGCGGGCAGCCCGACACCGCGAGCTTGACCTTGTGCGGCGCGTACATGCGCCACAGCGCGCGCTCGAGGTCCTTGCCCATCTGCGTGCTGTCCTGCGTGCCGAAGCGGCACCACTCGCTGCCGACGCAGGTCTTCACGGTGCGCAGCGCCTTGGCGTAGGCGTGGCCCGAGGGCATGCCGATGTCCTGCCAGACCGCGCGCAGGTCTTCCTTCTTCACGCCGAGCAGGTCGATGCGCTGGCCGCCGGTGACCTTGACGGTCGGGATCTTGTACTTGTCGACCGCGTTGGCGATGCGGCGCAATTCGTCGGCCGTGGTCTCGCCGCCCCACATGCGCGGGATCACGCTGTAGCTGCCGTCCTTCTGGATGTTGGCGTGGCTGCGCTCGTTGATGTAGCGGCTCTGCGGGTCGTCGATGGCTTCCTTGGGCCAGCTGCTGATCAGGTAGTAGTTGATCGCCGGCCGGCACGAGGCGCAGCCGTTGGGCGTGCGCCAGCCAAGCGCGCGGTAGACGCCGTCGATCGTCAGCAGCTTGTCCTTGCGGATGGCGTCGCGCGCCTCGGCGTGGCTGGCGTCGGTGCAGCCGCACATCGCCTTCTTGGTCGGCGCCTTGGAGTAATCGCCCCCGGCCGTGAACATCAGCAGCTGCTCCACCAGGCCGGTGCAGGAGCCGCAGCCGCCGCTGGCCTTGGTGTGCTTGCGCACCTCCTCGAGCGTGAACAGGCCCTTGTCCTTGATGACCTTGCAGATCGTGCCCTTGGAGACGCCGTTGCAGCCGCAGACCTCGTCGCTGTCGGCCATGCTCGCGGCGCGGGTGTTGCCCTCGTGACCGGTGTCGCCGATGTTGGATTCGCCGAACATCAGCTTGTCGCGGATGTCGTGAATCTTGCGCCCTTCGCGCAGCAGCTTGAAGTACCAGCTGCCGTCGACGGTGTCGCCGTACAGGCAGGCGCCGATGAGCTTGTCGTCGCGGATGACGAGCTTCTTGTAGACGCCGCCGAAGGCATCGCTCATCACGATCTCCTCGCAGTCGGTGCCGCCGCTGAAGTCGCCGGCGCTGAACAGGTCGATGCCGGTGACCTTGAGCTTGGTGCTCGTCTGGCTGCCGCTGTAGCGGCCGATGCCGAACTCGGCCAGGTGGTTGGCGCAGACCTTGCCCTGCTCGAACAGCGGCGCCACCAGGCCGTAGGCGATGCCGCGGTGCGCGGCGCATTCGCCCACGGCGTAGATGCGCGCGTCCGTGGTCGTCTGCAGGGTGTCGTTGACGACGATGCCGCCGCGGCCGTCGTTGAAGCAATGCAGGCCGATCTTGCGCGCCAGTTCGGTGTTGGGGCGGATGCCGGCGGCCATCACCACCAGGTCGGCGGGAATCTCCGTGCCGTCCTTGAAGCGCACGGCCATCACACGGCCGTCCTTGTTGCCGATCAGCGCCTCGGTCTGCGCGCCGATGAGGAACTTCAGGCCGCGGTCCTCGAGCGATTTCTGCAACAGCTTGCCCGCGACGTCGTCGAGCTGGCGCTCCATCAGCCAGGGCATGAGATGCACGACGGTGACCTGCATCCCGCGTCGCATCAGCCCGTTGGCGGCTTCGAGGCCGAGCAGGCCGCCGCCGATCACGACCGCGTGCCGGTACTTCGCTGCCGCGTCGATCATGGCCTGGGTATCGGCGATGTCGCGATAGCCGATGACGCCCTGCAAGTCCTTGCCCGGCACCGGCAGCATGAAGGGGTTCGAGCCGGTCGCGATCAGCAGGCGGTCGTACGGCGCCTCGGTGCCGTCGGCGGCCCGGACGATGCGGCGCCGCCGATCCACGTCGACAACCTGCTTGCCGGTGTGCAGCGTGATGCCGTGTTCGGCGTACCACGCGGTCGGGTTCAGCACGATCTCGTCGACGGTCTGCTCGCCGGCCAGCACCGGGCTGAGCAGGATGCGGTTGTAGTTGGGGTGCGGCTCGGCGCCGAACACGGTGATGTCGTACAGGTCGGGCGCGACCTTCAGGAGCTCTTCGAGCGTGCGTACGCCGGCCATGCCGTTGCCGACGAGCACGAGTTTGGGTTTGTTCATCGTCGACTCCCGGGCGTCAGGCCGCTCGTTCCACATGCGCATGGCGCATGTAGAGGAAGTCGAGCACCTGCTTGCGGGCGTGCACGTAAGCGCGGTCCTCGACCAGTTCGACACGGCTGCGCGGCCGCGGCAGCGCCACCTCGAGCACCTCGCCGATCGTTGCCGCGGGCCCGTTGGTCAGCATCACGATGCGGTCGGAGAGCAGCACGGCCTCGTCGACGTCATGCGTGACCATCAGCACCGTCGCACCGGTGGCGGCGACGATACGCATCAGCTCGTCCTGCAGCCGCGCGCGCGTCAGCGCATCGAGCGCGCCGAAGGGCTCGTCGAGCAGCAGCATCTTGGGCGCCATCGCGAGCGCACGCGCAATGCCCACGCGCTGCTTCATGCCGCCGGAGATCTCGTGCGGCCGCTTGGCTGCGGCATGGTCCATGCCGACCAGCTCGAGCGCCGCGTGGGCGCGTGCGCGCAGCTTGGCCTTGCCCTCGCGCGCGCCGAAGACCCGTTCCACTGCCAGGTACACGTTGTCCGCGCAGCTCAGCCAGGGCAGCAGCGAATGGTTCTGGAACACCACGCCGCGGTCCGGGCCGGGGCCGTCGAGTTCGCGTCCGTCGAGCAGCAGCAGTCCCGAGGTCGGTGTGGTGAGCCCGGCCACGAGGTTGAGCAGGGTCGACTTGCCGCAGCCCGAGTGGCCGATCAGGCTGACGAACTCGCCGCGCGCGACGTCGAGCGTGATGTCGCGCAGGGCGACGAAGGGCCCGTTCTTGGTGGGGAAGGTCTTGCCTGCGCCGGCGATCTGCAGCAGCGGCTTGGAGGTGGGGTTCATCGGCATCGCTCCGGCGTCACGTGTATTCGAAGCGTCTGGCCACCGCCATCAGCAGCCACTCGAGCAGCAGCCCGACGATGCCGATGACGAAGATCGCGACGATGATGTGCGCCACGTTGAGGTTGTTCCACTCGTCCCAGACCCAGAAGCCGATGCCCACGCCGCCGGTGAGCATCTCGGCCGCGACGATCACGAGCCACGCCGTGCCGACCGACAGGCGCACGCCGGTGAGCAGGTAGGGCATGACCGAGGGCAGCAGGATGCGCGTGGCGATCTTCCATTCGCTGAGCTTGAGCACGCGGGCCACGTTCGAGGTAGTCCTCGGGCACGCGCTGCACGCCCACCGCGGTGTTGATGACCATCGGCCAGATCGAGCAGATGAAGATGGTCCAGATGGCCGCCGGGTCGGCCGCCTTGAACACCAGCAGGCCGATCGGCAGCCAGGCCAGCGGCGACACCGGCTTGAGCAGGCTGATCAGCGGCGAGACCATGCGGTTGAGCGTGGCGAAGCGGCCGATCAGGAATCCCAGCGGGATGCCGACCAGCGCCGCCATGCCGAAGCCCAGGCCGACGCGCTGCAGCGAGAACAGGATGTTCCAGCCGATGCCCTGGTCGTTCGGGCCGTTGCTGTAGAACGGGTTCGCGAACAGCTTCCACGCCGCGTCGAAGGTGGCCTTGGGCGTTGGAAACGTGCCGCCCTCCTGCGTCGCGATCGCCCAGATGACGACGAGCAGCGCCAGCCCGAAAACGGGCGGCAAGATGCTGGCGAACAGGCCGCGCCAGTCGAACGGTGTGCGTGCGGGGCGTTCCTTGACGGCCGGTGCTGCCGTGGGCGCAGCGGCTGGCAGATGGATCGTCGGGCCTGCAGTCGGCGCGGCGGGCGAGACGCGTGGGCTATGAAAGACGGCACTGACCATGGCGGGCTCCGGCGGCTTCGCGGTCAGGCCGGCACGGCCGACTTGATCTTGAACGCGTCGGCGTACTTGGCCGGCTCCTTGCCGTCCCACACCACGCCGTCGATCAGCTTGCTCGAGCGCATGTCGCTCTTGGGCAGGCTGATCCTGAGCTGCGCGGCCGCCTGCTTGTAGAGTTCGATCTGGTTGATCTGTTTGGCCACGGCCAGGTAGTCGGGGTGCTCCTTCAACAGGCCCCA
>CAVUEP010000049.1:0-13458 GCA_963740395.1 uncultured beta proteobacterium | reverse complement strand
CACCAATTGCCTGGTGCTGGAAACACCCGAACCCTTTGGAGATATTGAACATGAGCAAGATCAAAGCAGAACTCGTCGCCGCTTCCGGCATCAGACACAACGCGGCGAAACTGCCGACGCGTTCGGCATCCGCCTCGTGCTCGCCGTGCAAGAACTGGCCGACCCCGACTGGAACGCGATCAGCGAGCCCGCACAAGTATCGGGTCAATGACGCCGCCGCTCAGGTGAACCTGTCCAAGCCGCTGCCTCCCTTCCCCGATGCTGAAGAGCCCGCAGCCGCCCCAGCACCGGCTGCACGCACCCGCACCCGTGCCCCGGCCGATGCCCCCGCACCGGCCGCGTACGAGCCGGGCTGTGGGTGACCAAGACGTGACCATCACGAACACCCGCGGCACGGATGTCGCCACCGACCTCGGCCACGCCGACCATCGACAGCAACAGGCCGATGCAGCCGCCGATCAGGCCCCTGATCGTGCTGCCCTCGCCCAGCGAGGCGATCAACGTGAGCCCGAACAGGGCCAGCCAGAAATACTCGACCGGGCCGAACTTCAGCGCCACGCTGGCCATCGGCGGCGCCAGCACCAGCAGGAAGGCCGCGCCGACCAGGCCGCCGACGACCGAAGCCAGGCAGGCCAGGGTCAGCGCCAGGTCGCCGCGTCCGGCGCGCGCCATCGGGAAGCCGTCGAACGTGGTGGCAATCGACGAGGGCGTGCCCGGCGTGTTGAGCAGGATCGCCGCATAGGCGCCGCCATAGATCGCGCCGGT
This sequence comes from uncultured beta proteobacterium, assembly GCA_963740395.1. Lineage (GTDB taxonomy): Bacteria > Pseudomonadota > Gammaproteobacteria > Burkholderiales > Burkholderiaceae_C > CADEEN01. Next base: position 12,693 of record CAVUEP010000049.1, on the reverse strand, counting down.
GTAGATGGCGCCCAGCGCGATCAGCGCCGCGGCCGGCTCCATGCCGAACGTGAATGGCACCAAGACCGCGACCGCCATTGTCGCCGTCAGGCCCGGCAGCGCACCGATGACCGTACCGGCCACCACGCCGGCCAGCGCGAGCAGCAGATTCAGCGGCGTCAGTGCCGCCAGCAGGAAGTCAAGGCTGCCCATGCGGCGGCGATTGGCGGCGGATTACTTCTTGACGATCCCCATGTCCTTGGCCAGGCCCTCGTAGCGGGCCTTCACCTCGGCGTTGAAGGCGGCCATCTTGGCCGGGCCGACGTTGAGCATCGCGAAGCCGCCCTCCTCCATCTTGCGGATGAACTCCGGGTCGGCATTGATCTTGGCCAGCACGTCGGCCAGCTTGGCCTGCACATCGGCCGGCGTCGACTTCGGGACAGCAACGCCGCGGTAGGCGCCGCCGACGAGGTTGTAGCCCTGCTCCTTGAACGTCGGGCAATCGGGCAGCTTCGGATGCCGCGCTTCCATGGCGACGGCCAGGCAGCGCACCTGCGCGCCGAGCTGCATCTGCACGGTGGTGTAACCCCAGCTGCCTCCGACCTGCTTGCCCAGCAGCGCGGCGTTGGAAGGCCCGGTGCCGCCGAAGGGCACATAGGTGGTCTTGATGCCGGCCATCTTGTCGAACTGCTGCTGCGCCAAGTGGTTGGCCGAGTTGGTGCCCGAGCCCGACAGCGTGGTCGCCCCGGGCGCCTTCTTGGCCGCGTCGACGAAGTCCTTCAGCGTCTTGTGCGGGCTGTCGGCGGTGACCATCAGCGCGTCGGGGGTGTAGTGAAACCAATAGACCGTGGTGATGTCGTCGGTCTTGTAGCCGACGTCCTTTTCCAGCGGCTGCAGCACGATGTGCGGCAGGTTGGTACCCATCACGGTGTAGCCGTCGCCGGCCATGCCGTTCAACTGCGACCAGCCCGCCGCACCGCCGGCGCCGGCCTTGTACTGGATCGCCACGGTCTGGCCGGTCAGCTTCTTGAAAACGGGCTCCTGCAGGCGCGCCGAGATGTCGGACTCGCCACCGGGGCCGAACGGGATGATGTAGTTGACGGTCTTCTCAGGGTAGCCGGCAGCGACGGCGAACGTCCCTGCCAGGGCCAGCGACGAAACGATCAAGGTCTTGTGAAAGCGACGAGTCATGCGAAATCTCCTTGAAGAGGTACCCGTGGGCATCGTGCCCAACCTGGTACGTATAGCGCGAGTTGGGGGCCGCGACCATCGGCCGCAACCCCGATTCAGGCCACGCTACGCACTCTCGTAAAGGCGCGTCATGACGAACTCGCGGTGCCCCAAGGACTCGGCCGCGGTCAGCCGTCCGTTGGCCGTGCGCAGCATGTTCTCCAGCAGCTTGTCGCCGGCCTGGTCGAGCGTGATCTCGCGCTGCAGCAGCCCGGTCACGTCGACGTCGATGTGCTCGCTCATCGGTGCGCACCGTGCGCGGGTTGGCGCACAGCTTGATCACCGGCACGATGGCATTGCCGATGACGTTGCCCTGGCCGGTGGGGAACAGGTGCACCGCGTAGCCCGAGGCCGCGCACAGTGTCACCATCTCGGCCGCGGCCGACGATGAGTCCATGAACCACAGGCCCGGGTGCGTGGGCATCTCGGCCTTGTCGATGACGCCGTCGACGGTGCAGGTCTTGCCGATCTTCTGGATGTTGCCCAGCGCCTTTTCCTCGATCGTGGTCAGGCCGCCGGCGATGTTGCCCTTGGTCGGCTGGCTGTCGGCCAGGTCGCTGGTCTTGTGGCGGTTGATCACGTCCTGGTAGCGGTCGAACATGAACATGAACTGCTTGCGCACCTCGTCGTTGGCGCAGCGCGCGGCCACGATGTGCTCGCCGCCGGTCAGTTCGGTGGTCTCGCCGAAACACAGGTAGTTGCCCAGCGCGTGCAGCTTGTCGAACGCGTTGCCGACCGCCGGGTTGGCGCCGCAGCCGCTGGTGGTGTCGCTCTCGCCGCACTTGGTGCTGACCCAGAGCTCCGAGATCGGGCAGACCTCGCGCTGCTTCTCGCTCGCCCACTGCACGTACTCGCGCGCGGCCTTGCTGGCGCGCAGGATGGTGTCGTGGTCGCCATGCAGCTCGATGCCGAAGCCGACCACCGGCTTGCCGGTGGACTTGATGCCGTCGACCACCTTCTGCGTCCAGCCGTCCTCGATGCCGATCACGACCACCGCCGCGACGTTGGGGTTGCAGCCGGCGCCGATCAGGGTGCGGAAGTGCAACTCGAGGTCGGCGCCGAACTGCAAGCGGCCGTAGGGGTGCGGGATCGCCATCGCGCCCTTGATGTTGTGCGCCACGGCCTCGGCCGCCGCATTGGACAGGTCGTCCAGCGGCAGGATGATGACGTGGTTGCGAACCCCGACGCGGCCGTTCTCACGCCGGTAGCCGAGGAAGGTGGTGTCTTTGGAGATGATGGACATGTTGCTTTCCTTGAAGGCGAACGATATTGGGTGGGTCAGCAGGCGTAGCGAGCGGCGCTCAGGCTAGGCGCGAACCGGAGCAAGGCGTCGGCCTTGCGAGGATTCGCAACGACGCATGGGCGCCGCGCAGTAGCCTGATGGCCCGCCCGATCACCAGCGCTTCGTTTTGATGTTGTGCACGTGGGCATGCTCGCCGGCCTTGATCGGCGCGACCACCTTGCCCATGTCGATGCCGTACTTCCAGATCGTGTCGCCGGGCGCCATGTCCTTGAGCGCGACCTTGTGGCCGATCGGGATGTCCTGCTTGGCCACGACGTTGGTCATCTTGTCGGCGTCCATGATCCAGCCCTGCATTTCCATGCCGGCCTTGACGCCCTCCACGACCACGACCGCCACGGTGTCCTTGGCGTCGTGCAATACGAAATGAATCATCTGCTGCTCCTTGCGATGGGCGAAGACTGCCCCGGGTCAGGTGCCAGTCTAGTGACCTGATCCAAGCTGTCAAACATGTCATTTGAATGACCTAGATGAATTTGACGCCACTCGTTATCATGGCGTCCATGGCCGCTTCGTTCAAGCCGATCGCCCCCGACGGCGGCGGCGCCCCGCTGTACCGCGTGGCCAAGCGTGTGCTGCTGCAAGCCATCGAGTCCGGCGACTGCCCGCCCGGATCCTCGCTGCCCAGCGAGACCGCGCTTGGCGGCGGCCTTCGGCGTCTCGATAGGCACGCTGCGCCACGCAGTCGACGAACTGGTGGCAGAGCACATCCTGATCCGCCGCCAGGGTCGTGGCACCTATGTGGCCACGCACAACGCCGACCGCTCCTGTTCCAGTTCTTCCACGTCGAACGCAGTGACGGCCGGCGCGATGTGCCGGGCGTCGAGCTGCTTGGCATTCGAACGCGTGCGCCTGGACGACGATGCCGCCCTGGCCTTGACGGCCAGACCCGGCGACGCGGCGATCCAGATCGACAACCGGCTGTCGCTGCAGGGGCGGGCGGTGGTGCATGACCGCCTGACGCTGCCCGCCGTCCTGTTCAAGGGCCTCACCGAAAAGCGTGTGCGCGATCGGACGAGCACGATCTACCATCTCTACCAGACCGAGTTCGGCATCACCGTGCTGCGCACCCAGGAGCGCCTGCGCGCCGTCGCCGCCGACCGCACGGCCGCACGCGTGCTCGGTGTCGCCCCCGGCACGCCGATGCTGCAGGTGCGCCGCACGGCGCTGACCTTCAACGACAAGCCGGTCGAATACCGGGTGTCGACCATCCACAGCGCATATCACGAGTACGTCAACCGGGTGTCTCGACCGCAGTAAGCTGCGCCCATGACACCCAAGCACACCAAGATTGCCACGCGCAACTTTCCATCGGCCCAGGAAGAGGTCGCGGCGGTCAAGCCGACGTCGCGCTATGAAGGCGCCGACAGCAGCTACAACCTGGCCTTCACCGACACGCCGTTCCTGTTGCGTGACGAGTTGCGGCCGGTACGCATGCAGCTCGAGCTGCTCAAGCCCGAGATGGTGCTCAGCGAAGAGAGGGTTGCGGCCACGGTGGTGATCTTCGGCAGCGCCCGCGTGGTGCCGCGCGCGGTGGCCGTCGAGCGGCTGGCCGCAGCCGAAGCCGGCAGCGATGCGCAGGCTCTGGCGCGCGCGCGCATGGACATGCTGATGTCGAAGTACTACGAGGAGGCGCGCGACTTCGCCGCGCTGATCACGCAGGCCAGCAAGCAACTCGACGAGCGCATCGTCGTCGTCACCGGGGGCGGCCCCGGCATCATGGAGGCCGGCAACCGCGGCGCCAGCGAAGCCGGTGGGCCGAGCATCGGCTTGAACATCGTGCTACCGCACGAACAGGAGCCCAACCCCTACATCACGCCCAAGCTGTGCTTCCAGTTCCACTACTTTGCGCTGCGCAAGATGCACTTCCTGATGCGCTCGGTGGCGCTGGTGTGCTTTCCGGGCGGCTTCGGCACGCTCGACGAGTTGTTCGAGGTGATGACGCTGACGCAGACCGGCAAGGTGCGCAAGCGCCCGATCGTGCTCGTCGGCCGCGAGTTCTGGACCAAGCTGATCAACTTCGAGTGGCTGGTCGAGACCGGCATGATCGCCGCTGACGACCTGAAGTTGTTCCACCTTGTCGACAGCGCCGACGAGGCCTGGGCCGTGCTGGTGCAGGCCTTCGCGCTGGATGCACCGGAGACCGAAACAGGCGAGTTCGCCGACGACATTTGACGATCACGGACAATGCCGCCGCCATGAAGCAAGCCATTTCCCTCATCGGCGCCCCCACCGACATCGGCGCGGGCGCGCGCGGCGCCAGCATGGGCCCCGAGGCGCTGCGCGTGGCCGGAATCCTGCAGGCCTTGGAAAGTCACGGCCTGAGCGTCGTCGACCGCGGCAACCTCACCGGCCCGGCCAACCCCTGGCTGCCGCCCGTTGACGGCTACCGTCACCTGGCCGAGGTGGTGCAATGGAACCGCGCGGTGCACGAGGCGGTTCACGACGAGTTGATACTGGGAACGCTACCCATTCTGCTGGGTGGCGACCATTGCCTGGGCATCGGCAGCATCAGCGCCGTCGCCCGCCATTGCCGCGAGAAGGGCAAGAAGCTGCGCGTGCTGTGGCTCGACGCCCATGCCGACTTCAATACCAGCACGCTCACGCCCAGCGGCAATGTCCACGGCATGCCGGTGGCGTGCCTGTGCGGACTCGGACCGCAGGCACTGATCGAGATTGGTGGCACGGTGCCGGCGATCCACCCCAAGGTGCTGCGCCAGATCGGCATCCGCAGTGTCGACGCCGGCGAGAAGCGCCTGGTGCACGAGCGCAGCCTCGAGGTCTTCGACATGCGCTACATCGATGAGATGGGCATGCGCCATGCGATGGAACTGGCGCTGGCGACCGTCGACGCCAACACGCACCTGCATGTCAGCTTCGACGTCGACTTCCTCGACCCCGCGATCGCGCCCGGCGTCGGCACGACCGTGCCTGGCGGCCCGACCTACCGCGAAGCGCAGCTGTGCATGGAAATGATCGCCGACACCGGCCGCCTGGCCAGCCTGGACGTGATGGAACTCAACCCGGCGCTGGACGTGAAGAACAGGACGGCCGAGGTGGCCGTCGACCTGATCGAGTCGCTGTTTGGCAAGAGCACCCTGATGCGCTCGCGGCCCTGACCTGCGGTCGGCCGTGCGTGGTCGCCGGGCCTGTCAGGACGCGGAGGGCGGCCGGGGCGGTTCGCCTTCGCAGGGCCCGTGCAGGCGGCGGAACTCGCTCGGCTGCATCGCACCACCGGACGCATGCAGCCCACGCTTGAGCGCCAGGGCCATCCGCTCCTCGGCCACATAGGGGCCGCGGTCATAGCGAACGCGTGCCGACCAGGCCTGGCCGTCGCGCACCATGCGGTCGCCCAGGTCCTTCTCGCCATCGAACACCTTGCCGACCGTGCGCCCGTAGTCGTCCCTGGCCGCCACGCGCACCGTGACGCTGCGGCCCAGTGCCAGGGCGTTCAACGCTGCCGTCGCCTCGGCGCCACCCACCTGGCAGCGCTCGGGTGCGTCGATGCCGGCCAGGCGCACGACCACCGTGTCCGCGTCAGCCGCTTCGGTCTTCAGCCACAGTGTGTCGCCATCGACGACACGGCTGATCGTCCCGGTCAGCACCACCGGCTTGGGCTTCGCGGCGGGCTTCTTCGGTGCAGCCAACGCCCCGCCCCACGCCAGGCAACCCGCCACCGCGACGATCCAGATCTTGTTCCTCATGTCGTGCTCCCCGAAGACGCCAACACCGTCCACAACCACCAACCGAAGCCGCCGAGCATCAACAGCCACAGCGCCACGATCGCCACGGCGCCCGACACCAGGTGCGGCAGCTTGTCCACGCCGGCCTGGGCCTCGGCAAGCCGAGCCTGCCACAAGTGCACCGGCGTGAGCTTGACCGTCAGCGCAACAGCCAACGGAATCAGGAACAAATCGTCAGGCAGCCCGAATATCGGAATGGAATCGGGGATCAGATCGATCGGACTCAGCGCATAGGCCAGCTCGGCAATTGCCACCGGCTTTGGCGCCGACGGGACTCAGGTGCGGCCTGCGGCCACAGCCCACCGCAGCTTGGCTGAACTCGACCTCGGGTTGCTGCGGCGCTCTTCGGCCGACGCGCGGATCGGGTCGGGCGCCACGCGCGCATAGATGCCGGCACGCTCGCCTGACTGGAAGGCCTTCTTGACGCGCCGATCCTCGCCCGAGTGAAAGCTCAGGATCGCCACGCGGCCTCCTGGATTGAGGCAGGCGGGCAGCAGCGACAGGAAGCGGTCGAGCACGCCGAACTCGTCATTGACCGCAATGCGCAGCGCCTGAAAGGTGCGTTGCAGCGTCTTGCGGGTTTCGGCTTCGCGCTCGTCGGCCGGCAGGCTGCGCTTGAAGGCGCCCGCCAGCGCGTCGCGCACCCGCGCAGCCAGCTCGTGCGTGGTCTGGACATACTGCCCCTGCAAGGCCGCAGCCAAGGGCACCGCGAAGGGTTCGTCGGCGTTGTCCACCAGCAGCTCGCGCAAGCCCTGGCGCGTCACCGACAGCAGCAGGTCCGACGCCGAGGGCCCGGCGCTGGGGTCCAGGCGCAGGTCCAGCGGGCCGTCGGCCTTGAAGCTGAATCCGCGCGCCGGGTTGTCGATCTGCATCGATGACACGCCCAGATCGGCCAGCACAACGTCGAAGCCACCACCGGCCACGGGCAGCAGTGTGGGCAGTTCCGCGAAATTCATGCGGCGCACCACCAGCACCGACTCGTCGAAGCCCAAGGCACGCAGCCGAGCCTCGGTGCGAGGCAGCTCGAGCGGATCGACATCGACGCCGAACAGGCGCCCGCCCGGCAGCAGCCGCGGCAGAAGTGCCTGCGCATGGCCGCCGAAACCCAGGGTCGCGTCCAGACCCGTCTCACCCGGCTGCGGATTCAAGATGTCAAGGATCTCGCGCACGCAAATCGGCCGGTGCATGCCGGCCGGCGTTTGCCCGCGCTCCATCACCTTGCGCAACTCGTCGGCATGAGCCGACGGATTGAGCTCCTTGTACTTCTCTTCGAAGCGCCGCGGGTGGGTGCCGACGTAGCGCACGCGGCGCTTGTGGGGTGCAGGTTCATCGGCCATGCAACGATTGTCCGGCAGCGCGGCATAGGCATAGTCGAGGCTGGGCGGTGGATCTGCCGCGCTGATCTGAGACCGTCGATGCCGTTTGCCTGTAGCCTGTTGCGCCAGCCGTGCACCGTCGTGCTGATGGGCGCCCTGCTGTCGGCCTGCGGTGGCGGCAGCGGGCCCCCGCCAGCCCTGCCGACCGAGGCCGATCGCGTCGCCATCGGCGACCGGCTGTTCGACGAAACCGCCCTGTCGGCCAGCGGGCGGCTGGCCTGCGCCACCTGCCATGTCGAGTCGCGGGCTCACGCCGACGCCGCCGGCTCATTCCTGCCGCTGGGCGGCGTCGATGGCGACCAGCAGGGACTGCGCAGCACGCCCACGCTGCGCTACCTGAGCGACAACCGCGCCTTCCGCTTCAACCCGAACGGTGATCCGGCAGGCGGCTTCACGTGGGATGGCCGCGCCGACGGCCGTGCCGCCCAGGCCCGGTTGCCGCTGTTGGCGGCCCACGAAATGGCCAATGGCGACGAGGCGTCGGTGGCTCGGCGCCTGCGCGCCCTGCCCTATCTGGCGCAACTGCTGTTCGCGTTCTCCTTGCCGAGCAGCGCCAGCGACACACAGCTGTTCGATGCTGCGGCGCAGGCCCTGGCCGACTACCAGGCCGGCGACGCCAGGTTCCAGCCCTACACCAGCAAGTTCGATGCGTCGCTGGACGGCCTGGCCACGCTGACACCCCAGGAGGCGCGCGGCCTGGCGCTGTTCAACGACCCGCGGCGCGGCAACTGCGCGGTGTGTCACACGAGCACACCCCCGCCGGGGGCCAGCAAGCCCTTGTTCACGAACTTCACGTATCACGCGCTGGGCGTGCCGCGCAACACCAGCCGGGCCACAAGCGACGCGGGCTTCTTCGACCTCGGGCCTGTGCGGGCCGCGCCGCAGCGACCTGAGCGACGTGGGCGCGCTGTGCGGCATGTTCCGCGTGCCCACGCTGCGCAACGTGGCACTCACGGCACCGTACTTTCACAACGCCGCGATCGCCACCCTGGAAGATGCCGTGACGTTCTACGCCACACGCGACAGCGATCCCGCGCGCTGGTACCCCGTGGTCGACGGCCAGGTGCAGCGCTTCAACGACCTGCCACCGCCGTACCGCGCCAATGTCAGCTTCGAGGCCCCGTTCAACCTGCTGGTCGGCGCGCCGCCGGCCTTGTCCGCGCAGGATGTGCAGGACATCGTCGCCTTCCTGCGCACGCTCAGCGACGGCTACACGCCCTGAGTCGGCACCGCGCTGACGATCCAGCCTTCGAGGGGATCGATCCGCGTCGGCAAGCCGTGGCCCGGCCGCAGGCTGGCCCACGCCGCCTGCATCAGGCACAGCACGGCGTCGAGCCGATCGCCCGACGCGTCGGCCGCCAGCGCGTCGCGCTGCGCATGGGTCAGGCGCAAGCGCAGTCCGAGCCGCGTGCGGCCCTGTTCCAGCGCATCGACGATGTCCTTGCGTGCGATCAGGCGCTCGGGCGTCTGCTGCGCGCGCGTGTCGCTCTTGTACGAGCGTTTGCCGATCAATTCGCGCGCGAGCAGGCCCGGGTAGGCCTCGAGCGCGACGCGCGTGACGTCGCCGTCGCGCAACCCCGGCAGGTGCACGCCGGCCTCGAGCAGACGCGGCGCGCCTGCGTGCAGCATGAAGGCCACCGGCGGATTCACCCACTTCATCGACGGGCTCGAGCCCGCGGGGCCGTCGCAGGCGCGGTGCGCGAACTTGGCGCCCACCGGCCGCGCGGCGCAGAAGGCGGCAAACGCATTGCGGATCTGCGGCCGCGACTGCGCGGCGTAATGGCGCACCAGCACGGGCCACTCGCGCGGCCAGTCGAGCGCCAAGACCAGTTCGCGCGGCAGGCCGAAAGGGAAATCGAAGGCGCCGACCCAAGGGCCGGGCTGGCGCAGCAGGGCCTCGAATTCGCCGAAGGTCGGCAACGCGTCGATACGGCGCAGCAAGACGCCGTCACGTTGCACGTGACCATGGGCCACCGTAATCGGTTTCTTGCGCGTCGGCGCGCTGGTGAAGTCGATGCCCAACAACTGGGGCGCAATGCGTGGGGCCATGGCTCGATTGTCGCGGCGCGGTCTCGGCACAATGGGCCCATGACGAGTTCCCGACGTCGTTGGTGGCTGGTGCTGATCGTGTTGGCCGCGCTGTTGGCCGCTGCGGCGCTGGCGTTCCAGTTCGCGCTGCGCCAGCTGCATGGCCGCATCGAAGCGGCATTGGGGCCGCGTGCCACATTGCAGTCGGTGTCGGTGGGGTGGACCGGCGTCGAGTTGCGGGGTCTGCGCGTGCGCGCCGGCCCGTCGGGCCGCTGGCCCGCTCCCGACGAGCTGAGCGCCGACCAGGTGCGCGTGACACCCTCGTTGTCGAGCCTGTGGCGCAGCGGCTGGCAGATCACCAGCGTCACGGTCGAGGGCGCGAGCCTGTCGATGTTGCGCACCAAGGACGGCCGGCTGCGTGTGCTGCCCAGTCTGCTGGAGTCAGGCGACACGCAAAAGTCCGGCAAGGAGGCCGGCTCACGCACCGTGGTGCGCATCGGCGAATTGCGCCTGCGAGACGTGGCGATCGATCTCTTCGATGCCAGCGTGGCGACGCCGCCGCACCGCGTTCGCCTTCAGCCCCTGCGCGCGGAGGTCGGCCCGCTGGCCCTGCCGACCCTGGACGAGCGTGTCGCCGTGTCCCTGCACGCCACGCTGCGAGGGCCGCAGCGCCACGGCACCCTGACGCGTGGAAGGCCACGTCAACCCCGCCACGCGCGATGCCGACCTGGCCCTGCAGGCCAAGGGCGTGGACCTGGTCGCGCTGTCGCCCTATCTGCTGCGGACCAACGAATCGACGGTGCGTCGCGGCACGCTCGACCTGGCGCTCGACGCCAAGGTCAAGGCCCAGCGCCTGAATGCACCCGGCCGGCTCACACTGACCGACCTCGAACTGGCCAGCGGCGGCGTGCTCGGCACCTTCGCCGGCGTACCGCGCCAAGCGGTGCTGGCAGCCATGAGCCGCGACGGCCGCATCGAGCTGGCGTTCGCGCTCGAAGGCCGCGTCGACGACCCGAAGTTCTCGGTCAACGAGCTCTTCGCTGCGCGCTTTGCCGTCGGGCTGGCCGAAAAGCTCGGCGTCAGCATCGGCGGCGTTGTCGAGGGTGTGGGCGGCGTGATCAAGGGTCTGTTCGGGCGTTGACTTGAATCGGCCAGGCGACGGCCGTTGTCGCGCGAGAATCCTTCCATGCACGGACCCGACCGCGACTTCTGGCAACAGCGCTTCGAACGTGGGCAGACGCCGTGGGACCGAAGCAGCGTCAGCCCGCAGCTCGCGCGCTGGCTCGCCAACGACACCATCCAGCCTGGGCAGACCATCGCCGTGCCAGGTTGCGGCAGCGGTCATGACGTGCTCGCGTTGGCGCAACATGGCTGCGCGGTGACGGCAATCGACTACGTCGGGGCCGCCGTGACCCTGACGCGCGACCGCGTCGCCGCGGCGGGCGCAAAGGCCGAGGTGGTACAGGCCGACGTGCTCGAGTGGCGGCCCGCGGCGCCACTGGATGCGGTCTACGAACAGACCTGCTGGTGCGCACTGCACCCCGACCACTGGCTCGAGTATTCGCAGCAGTTGCAGCGCTGGCTGCGGCCGGGCGGGCGCCTGCTGCTGCTGGCCATGCAGTGCCTGCGCGCCGGGGCGGCCGAAGGGCGCATCGAGGGCCCGCCGTACCACATGGACATCCAGATGCTGCGCGCCCTGCTGCCCGCGACGCGTTGGACCTGGCCCGCGCCACCTTATGAGCGCGTGCCGCACCCGGCCGGATGGACCGAGCTGGCCCTCGTGTTGACGCGCAAACAGAACTAACGCGGCGGCGCGAGCGGCTCGCCCCACATGCGCCGCCACAGCCAGGGCAGTCCGCGCTCGAGGTCGAGGCGGGTGCCGACCTGCACGGGCATGGCCAGGGGCACCGCCGCGCTGTGGCGCTCGGCCACCGCGAAGGTGAAGACGTAGCTCGGCTCCTGGCCCATGCGCAGGTCGCTGATCAGCACCCTCGCACCGTCCTGGCGCAGCTTGTAGAAGCCGTTGCTGAAAGCGGCGATGCGCTGCACGCCTTCGACCCCGCGCAATTCGGCCGCAAGCGCCGTGCCGCGATCGAAGCGATCAAAGTCAATGTGCGGCCTGGCATCGAGCACCGAGTAGAAGCCCTCGTGGTAGTCGTCGCCCGCGACGGCCACCACGCGCCACAACAGGCTGTTCAGAGGCGCCGGCGTGACCAGCAGTCGTTCGGCGGTGAGCCCTTGCGCCGACAACGAGGCCTCGGCGACGCGCGACACATGCTGCTGCGCCGCCACGCCCCAGGCCAGGTAGGCCGTGCTCAGCACCAGGCCCGCCGCATTGGCCAGCAAGCCGCGCGCGCGGCCGCGCGCAGCCAGCGCCCACCCCGCGCCCACCAGCAGCGGCAGCGTGTACAGCGGGTCGATGATGAAGACGCTGCCGACACCGAACGGATGGTTGGTGAACGGCAGGCCGAGCTGGGTGCCGTAGACCGTCATGGCGTCGAGCAGCGGGTGCGTCACCAGCACCAGCCAGATCGCCAGCCACCAGCGCCGCCATTGCGCCCACTCACCGTGCAGGCGCGCCACGGCTGCGGCCAACGGCAGCGAGAACAGGCTCAACCAGAACAGCGCGTGGGTCTCGGCGCGGTGCTCGCACCATGTTGCGAATCGGGTCGCCATGGTCGATCAGCACGTCGAGGTCGGGCAGCGTGCCGGCCACTGCACCCCACAGCGCGGCCTTCCAGACCGCGGTGCGGCGGCCCATGACGGCCATGCCGACGGCGGATCCGAGGGCGAGCTGCGACAAAGAGTCCATGGCCTGATTGTGCCGGCTCGGCGCGGCAGATCAGGTGCTGGCCAGCGTGATGACGCCCGCCGCAATGCAGGCGGCACCGACGAGGCGTAGCCCGCGGTCGCCCTCACCCAGCAGGCGCCCGCCGATCAGCGCGGCGAACAGCATCGACACCTCGCGCGCCGGCGCCACGTGCGACACCGGCGCCATCGTCACCGCATACAGCACCAGCACATAGGCCAGTGGCCC
>CAVUEP010000048.1:0-14002 GCA_963740395.1 uncultured beta proteobacterium | reverse complement strand
GCTCGCGGCCTACCTGACCAAGCAACTCGGCGTGTACTACCTGGTCGGCGCCTTCGTCGCCGGCCTGGTGGCGCGCCTGCTGCACGAGCGCATCCCGGAGCTGGCATCGACTGCGAACCTGCATGCGGTCAAGCTCTTCGCCTCGTTCTTCGTGCCGTTCTACTTCTTTTACAGCGGCATGAACGTGCCCACCGGCGCGCTGCAGTGGAACGCTTTGAGCCTGGGGCTGGCCCTGACCGGCATCGTGCTCCCGCTGCGCGTCGGACTGATCTGGGCGCAGCGCCATTTCCTCTTTCACGAGGACTCGGCCAGCAGCCTGCGCGTGGCGCTGGCGCTGGCGCCGACGCTGATCTTCACGCTGGTGCTGGCCACCATCATGCGCGAGCGTTTCGGCCTGCCCGCCGACTGGTACGGCGCGCTGCTGGTCTATGCTGCGCTGAGCACGTTGCTGCCGTCGCTGACGCGAACGTTCAGTCTCGACGCATCGGATGTCGAGGCCGCATTGGCTGAAACCCCCGCCAAGTCGGCGGTGGCGCGACAGACCCATTGAGGCCGCAACGCCGTAGTCACCGCATGCGTGTCACTTGTGGAGGCCGTCCCAGCGCAGGCATTGCTGGCGCACGACTTCCGGCAGCAGGTGCTCGCGCGCCTGCACCCCACGCAGCCAGGTGGCATCGTTGCCGCTGCCGGCCAGCTCGGCGCGCAGGTAGGACAGCGCGCCCTCGGCCTTGAGGTCGGCGGCGTGCCCTTCGATCGCCTGCAGCGTGGTCTCGATATCCTCACGCAGCCTGCGGTGCTCGCCGGTCAGGGGGTCGACGAAAGTGCCGTCGAGTCCGAAGCGGCAGGCCTGGAAGCGGTTGAAGGTATAGGGTAGGTAGTCGCTCTCTGACAACTCGAACGGAGTCTTGGCACGCAGCCAGCACGCTAGGCATTGGATATACGCGGCCAACGCGGCCGCCTTCTCTACCGTCAGCGGTGCATCAAGGACGCGAACTTCGATGGTGCCGAACTCCGGTTTGGGTCGGATGTCCCAGTAGAAGTCCTTCATGCTCGTGACCACGCCGGTGCGGGTCATGCGCTCGAAGTAGACAATGAAGTCCTCCCAATGCAACACGAAGGGTGCGCGGCCCGACAGCGGAAAGGCAAAAACGGAATTCAGGCGCGCGGAGTGGTATCCCGTGTCCGTGCCCTGCACGAAGGGTGAGGACGCCGACAACGCAATCAGGTGCGGGACGAAGCGCGAGAGCCCATGCAGCAGCACCAGGGCCTCGTCCGGCCCCGGGCAACCAATGTGCACGTGCTGACCAAAGACCGTGAACTGCTTGGACAGGTAGCCGTACAGCGCGGAGAGTTCCTGATGCCGGGGATTGTCGGAGATACGTTGCTCACTCCACTGCTGGAACGGATGCGTGCCTCCGCCGCAGAGTCCGACGTTCAGCCGCGCTGCGCAGTCCGCCAGCGCGTCGCGCGTCTGCGTCAGTTGCATCAGCACTTCGCCGTAGCCATCGCAGACGCCGGTGCACATCTCGATCATGCTGTCGGTGATCTCGGGCGTCACGTACCCAGGGATCTTCTGCCTGGACATCAACCGCAACAGGTCCCTGGCGCTCGGCGCCAGGTCGTAGTCGTGGCGGTTGACGATCTGCAGTTCCAGTTCGACACCGAGCGTCAGCGCGCGCGAGTCGGCAAAGCGACCGAGCGTCATGTGCGTTCCCGTGCCACCGTGACGGGCCGAGGGCGGTAGTCACCCGTCAGGCGCAGACCCCACTGCACCACGACCGGGCCAGCCAGCGCCATCATCGCGATCGCTGCCAGCACGATCGGCGCGATTTCGCTGGCGGTGTCGGGATGCGCGGCCTGCAGATCGGCCAGCAGCACCAGCGTCGTCGCCGACAGGGGCGTCAGCGCCATGCCCAGGGCCAGGCCCTGGCGCATGTCGATGCCCCCGATGCGCGCCGTCGCCACCAGCACCAGCGTCCTGGCGACGATGCGCGCCGCCAGCAGGGCCAGTGCCGCGACGGCACTGATCGCGAGCGTGCCGACCGACCAAGTCGACCCCAGCACCACGAACAGGATCAACACCAGCACGCCCCCCGCCGTACCGAAGTGGCGTGGCCAGATGCACGGCCGTTCGCTGGCATTGCGCAGCAGCACGCCGGCAAGCAGCGGGACCAGCAGCGTCGACAGACTCAGCATCCGGGCGGCCGTCAGCGCCAACAGGATCAAGCCCAGCAGCAGCAGCACGGAGTTCTCGTCACGCAACTCGAAGCCACGGATCACCCATCGAATCGCCTGGGACAGCAGCAACGCCAGCAGCACCGAGCCGCCAAAGGTGTAGAGCGGTTGCGCGATGCCATGCACCCAGTCCCCGCGCTGATCCAGGTGCAGCCAGCCGATGATCAACTTGAGCATGAGGACCGCGAACAGGGTGTTCAGCGCGGCCAACACGATCATGCGTTCCGTGACCTGACCCGCCGACTTCAACTCCGACGCCACGCGGCCGATCACCTCGCCCGAGGCGCAGGCTGTGAGCGCCGCGCACGCCAGCGCGACATTGCGCTCCAGCCCCAGCCAGGCCAGCACAGCGAAGATGGCCGCGAAACTGGCCACCGACTCCGCAGCGCTGGTCCACAGCAGGGCCGGATTGGCACGCAGCCAGCGCAGGCTGACGCGGCTGCCCAGTTCGAACAGGAGCAACGCCAGCGCCAGGTCCACCACCAGGCGCGCATCACGGGGCAGGCGCCCGTCGACGACGCCGAATCCCGCTGCCGCCACGGCCATGCCGGCGACGCTGTAGCCCACGATGCGGGGCAGGCGCAGCCAACGGAACGCCGCCTCGCCGAGCAGGGCGCCGCCGACCAGCGTGACCGAGACCCAGAACAGCAGGTCGGGCACGGGCGGCCACGTGTCAATCAGAAAGAACGCCGCGATGTCGGCCATCTGCAGGGATCCAGGGGATGGGGGCGGTGGACCATTCTCACCGCAAGCCCGCAGCCAGCCCGCGCGATGGGCCCGATCTCGAAGCGACGGCGCCGGCAGGCCCCGATTGCGGCAGCTCGCAACCGGTGTAAGGATTGGCCGGCCTGCCGCGCCTAACAAAGGCAAGACGGGCGAGCGCCCGACATTGCTGGGAGTTCCCCCATCACTGCAGCCGCAGCCACGCGGATGCACCACTGACTGCCAATCGGAGATCTTCATGAACCAAATCACCCCCAAGCTTCCTGCCGCCGCCCTGGCCCTGGCCCTGGGCGCCGCCTTTGCGACCCTGCCCGCGCACGCCCAGCCGGCCGACAAGGAGAAATGTTTCGGTGTCGCACTCAAGGGCAAGAACGACTGCGCCGCCGGGCCCGGCACCACCTGCGCGGGCACCTCGAAGGTCGACTTCCAGGGCAATGCCTGGTCGCTCGTCGCCAAGGGCACCTGCGAGAAGACCGCCTCGAAGACGTCGCCGACCGGCATGGGCCAGTTGAAGTCCTTCACCGAGAAGAAGGCCTGAGCGCACGCGCTGGCCGTCGGCAACGAGTCGCACCGATGCACCTGCCCGTTCCGACCGACCTGCATGGCCTGCATGCCACGTCGGTCGGGCGCCCGGGTGCAGCGGGCGGACTGCCCGCACGCGCCGGCGTCAGCCTCAAACCCGCCCACTTCCGGGACGTGCTCGACACGCGCCCGGAGGTCGGGTTCTTCGAAGTGCACGCCGAAAACTACATGGTCGACGGCGGGCCGTTTCATCATTTCCTGGGCCGCATCCGCCAGGACTACCCGTTGTCCTTGCACGGCGTCGGCCTCTCGATCGGCGCCCAAGGTGCGCTCGATGAGGACCACCTCGCGCGGCTGGCCGGGCTGATCCAGCGCTACGAGCCGGCATCGTTTTCCGAGCATCTGGCCTGGTCCAGCCACGGCGACATCTTCCTCAACGACCTGCTGCCGCTGCCCTATGACAAGGTCACGCTGCACCGCGTGTGCGAACACATCGATCAGGTGCAAGTGCGCCTAGGTCGTCGCATGCTGCTCGAGAACCCGGCGACGTACCTCGAGTTCACCACCTCGACCATGAGCGAAACACAGTTCCTGGCCGAGGTGCTGCGACGCACCGGATGCGGGCTGCTGCTCGACGTCAACAACGTCCATGTCTCCTGCGTCAACCATGGACGCGACGCGCATGCGTACCTCGACGCGCTGCCGCTCGACACCGTGGGCGAGATCCATTTGGCCGGTTTCACGCCGGACCGTGACGCCGCCGGCGCCCCGTTGCTGATCGACAGTCATGGCGCGCCGGTCGACGAAGCGGTGTGGGCGCTGTACGAGCGCGTGCTCGGGCGCATCGGGCCGCTGGCCACCCTGCTCGAGCGCGACAACGAGGTGCCGGCGCTGCCGGAGCTGCTGGTCGAGGCGCAGCGTGCGCAGGAGCTGCTCGCCGACGCGCTGCCCACGCGCCGCTTTCAGAGGGCACCGCAGTGATGCATGAATCGGCAACCGATCAGGCCACGTTTGCGGCAAGCCTGCTCGACCCCGCGCTGCCCTGCCCCATGGGCCTGCGGGTCTGGAACGAGTCCGAACCCGAGCGCCGCCTGGCCGTGTACCGCAACAACGTCGTCAGTTCGCTGATCGACGCCTTGGCCGACACCTTTCCGGTCGTGCAGGAGTTGGTCGGTGTCGAGTTCTTTCGCGCCATGGCCGGCGTCTTCGTTCGGCAAGTACCGCCGCGATCGCGGGTCCTGGTGACGTACGGACGGGGCCTGCCCGAATTCATTGCAGGCTTCGAGCCGGCGCGCCACCTGGGCTATCTGGCCGACATCGCGCGACTCGAGTTTGCCCGCGTCACGGCCTATCACGCCGCCGACGCCGAGGCCGTCTCCAGCGAATCCGTTGCCATGGCGCTGGCCAGCGACGAGCGCCTCGGCGAGTTGCGCCTGCGCCTGCACCCGTCGGCTGCGGCCGTCGAGTCGCGATTCGCGATCGTGTCGCTGTGGGCAGCCCACCAGGGCGAGGGCGAACTTGGCACCATCGATCCCGCAGTCGCTGAAGACGCGCTCGTACTGCGTCACGCACTCGAGGTACTGGTGTTGCGCCTGCCGCCCGGCGCCGCCCGGTTCGTCGACGCTGTCAGGTGCGACAAGGGCTTGGGCGACGCCGCGCTCGATGCCACCGACGCAGCACCCGACTTTGATCTCTCGGCGACCCTGGCGCTGCTGCTTGGCCACGGCGCGCTGACCTCGATCCACCTGCCGCAAAGGCTCAACTCATGAACCCGACGACACCGATCCAGAATCTCGGCACACGCTCGCCGCTGGCGGGTCTGGTGCACTCGTGCATCGCCCTGTTCGAGCGCATTCCACACACCTTTATGGCCGCATTGGGGCGCTTCTCCATCGCGGCGGTGTTCTGGAACTCCGGCCAGACCAAGGTCGAGGGGCTGGTCGTCAACCTCGTCAACGGCGAATTCACGCTGGGCTGGCCGCGCCTGAGTGAGTCGGCAGTCTGGCTGTTCCGCGACGAGTACAAGCTGCCGATCATCCCGCCCGAGTTCGCGGCCACGATGGCCGCCGTGGCCGAGCATGTGTTCCCCTTGCTGCTGCTGATCGGCCTGGCCACTCGATTCTCGGCGCTGGCATTGCTGGGCATGACCCTGGTGATCCAGCTGCTGGTCTACCCCGGTGCGTATGCCACGCATGGCGTTTGGGCGGCGGTGCTGCTCTACCTGATGGCGCGTGGCCCGGGCGCGCTTTCGCTGGACCATTGGCTGGCTTCGCGCGCGCGCTGACCCCGCGCAGACCGCGCCGCGAGCAATCGCTGCGCGGCGTACCATCGAGCGGCCCGACTCGCCGGGTAACGACGCGGCCGACAGCCGCCGGGGCAAGCACATGGCACTGAGCAAGGTCCTGGGTCGGCTCGCGCTGGGCGCATTCACGCGGGCGCTGCCGGCCATGGGTGACACCGAGCGCGCCGCTCTCGAGGCGGGCACGGTGGGCTTCGAGGGCGAGCTCTTCGCCGGCCGGCCCGACTTCGACTCGATCCGCAAACGCGGCGCGAACCGGCTGACTGCCGCCGAGCAGCGCTTCCTCGACAACGAAGTGCGCGAACTCAGCGCCATGCTCGACGATTTCGCGATCGACGAGGCCCATGACCTGCCGCCGGAGGTGTGGACGTTCCTGCGCGAAAAGAAGTTCTTCGGCATGATCATCCCGACCGAGCATGGCGGGCTGGGTTTCGGTCATTTCGCCCATGCCACCGTGGTCACGCGCCTGGCGACCGTGAACATCGCCGCTGCCGTGACGGTGATGGTGCCCAATTCGCTCGGGCCGGCCGAGTTGCTGCTGCACTATGGCAGTGACGCACAGAAGGCCCACTATTTGCCGCGCCTGGCCGATGGCCGCGAGCTGCCCTGCTTCGGACTCACCTCGCCCTATGCCGGCTCTGACGCAGCATCGATCCCCGATATCGGGACGCTGTGCGAGCGCGAGTTCGAAGGCCGCAGGGTGCGTGGCTTCAGCGTGCGCTTCGACAAGCGCTACATCACGCTGGCACCGGTGGCCACGGTGGTCGGCCTGGCGTTTCAGGCGATCGATCCGAGCCGCCCCGAAGCCGAGCAGCTGCTGGGCATTACCTGCGCGCTGATTCCCGTGCCGACCGCCGGCATGGACATCGGGCGGCGCCACCTGCCGATGGACTCGGCCTTCATGAACGGGCCCATCCGCGGCGAGGACGTCTTCGTGCCGATGGACTGGGTCATTGGCGGCGAGGCCCAGGTCGGACAGGGTTGGCGCATGCTGATGGAGAGCCTGGCCGCAGGGCGCGCGATCTCGCTGCCGGCCCTGGGCTCGGCGCTGCAGCAGGGCAGTCTGTTCGTCGTCAATGGCTACGGGCAGATTCGCGAGCAGTTCGGGCTGCCGATCGGCAAGTTCCACGCCGTGGCCGGGATGATCTCGCGCACGGCGATCGACCTCTATGCCAGCGACGCCGCGCGCCGCTACACGGCGGCCGCCCTGGACGCCGGCGAGCGCCCGAGCGTGGCCAGCGCCATCCTCAAGGTGCAACTCACCGAGTGCGGACGCGAGGCCGTCAACGCCGGCATGGACATCCTGGGCGGCAAGGGCATCATGCGCGGCCCGGGCAATCTGCTGGGCGTCGCCTACCGCCACGCGCCCATCGCGATCACGGTCGAAGGCGCCAACATCCTCACACGCGCCCTCATCATCTTCGGCCAGGGCGCCGTACGCTGCCATCCGCATGTGCTCGACGAGATGAAGGCCGTCGAGGCCAAGGACTCGCAGGCGCTGGGCCGCGCCCTGCTCGGCCATGGCGCACATGTGCTGCGCAATCTGGCACGCAGCTTGTTCGGCGCCCGCGTCTGCGGCGCTCCGCCGCCCGAGTTGCGGGCCGAGGCCGCGCGCATCGCCCGTCTCTCAGCCCAGTACGCGTTGACCGTCGACCTGGCCATGGGCCTGCTCGGCGGCAAGTTGAAACGCATGGAACTGTTGTCGACGCGCCTTGGTGACGTGCTGTCGCACCTTTACCTGGCCGCATGCTGCGTCTGGCGCTACGAGGTCGAGTCCGAGCCGAAGATGCTGCCGATCGCGCGCGCCGCGATCCGCACGCAACTCGCCCGCGCCGCGTTCACGCTGCGCGAGTTGCGCGCCAACCTGCCCTCGCGCACCCTGGCGCTGATGTCACCCCTGCTGCTTGGTGGCACGCGCTCGCTGCACCCGCCGGGGGACCGCGCGTTGCTGGCGATGGCCGAGGCGCTGCGCACCGACCCGGTGCTCATCCAGAGGCTTTGCCCCGATGTCGGCACTCCCCGGCGGGGTGGCCTGCGCGACCTGATCCAGGCGCTCGAATTGGCCGGACCCGTCGCGGACGAGCTCGCGACACTGAACCGCGCCCTGCGCCGTACCCGTTCACTCGAGCAGGCCGCCAGCGGCGCCCGCGACCCTGCGGCCGCGCTGGCCTACCTGCAGGCGGCCGATCGCGTGATCCAGGTCGACGACTTCGCGCCCGCAGACAGCCATTGACGTTGGCTGGCGCGCTCCGCTTGGCAGTCGAATCGCGAGGGCTGCAAGCTCCTCAGCGGCGCTGGGCGCGTTGCGCGTGCAAGGCGGACTGCGCAGCCCGCCACAGACCTGGCATCGCGGTCAGCAGGCTCAGGGTGCCGCGCGGGCGCCACCACAGCATCACGGCGGCCGGCACGGCAAGCAGCCACGGACGCTGGCGCAGCTCACGCCAGATTTGCAGGCCCCGCTCGACCCGGCGCCATGTCGGCGCCAGCGGCAACGCGGCCTGAACCAACTGCCGTCGTTCGTCAGCCGCCCGCTGCACCAGCAGTTCGCGGCGCGCAGCGAGTTGCAGGCGTCGCTCGGCGTTGATCATGATCGCCGCGGTATGCCCGCGCGCAGCGCATCGCGGTCGCGCTGCAGCTCGGCGACCGTGGTCGCGAGCAACTTGGGCTTGTGCCGCGCCTTGTGGCGCCACGTGAGCGCCAGGGCCGCGCCGATGACGAGAAACACGCCGCTGATGCCAGCCAGGACGAGTTCGCGGTGGTTGTCCCAGAACAGCAGCACGATCAACAACGACGCAAGGACCAGACCGACGCCGAGAAAGAACAGCGAAACCGTGGCGTACAGCAGCAGTTCTGCGACGCGCAGGCGCTCCTCTTCGACCTCGGTGCTGGCAAGTTGCAGCCGGGTCTGGCCGATCTCGATCAGCGAAACCAGCACTCGCCGGGCCGAGTCGAGCAGCCCCGGCGAGGATGTCGGGTTCAATTGGCGACCCCGGTGCCTCAGCGGCGCGAGATCAGCATGCCGATCAGCAGGCCCACGCCGGCGGCAACGCCCATCGCCGCATAGGGGTGTTCATGCACGGCCTCGTCAGTCACGCGTGCAGCACGCTTGGCGTTGGCGACGGCGCTGGCCTCGAGCCGGCGCAACTCGTCCTTGGCACGGCCCAGTTGCGCCTCGAAGCGTTCGCGCGCGGCCTTGAATTGTTCGCTGCCGGTGCGCTCGGTCTTGGCAAGCAGGTGGTCCGCATCGTCGACCATGTCCTTGAGGCTCTCGGTCAGGCGCTCGCGTGCGCTGGCTTCGTGAGTGGCGGTCGTGGCATCCATCTTGGGCTCCTAGAAAGCGGGAACCTTTAATACTAGCCATCGCATTCAATGAGCAGTTGCGCGCCGTCAAGTTGCCGTCACATCTCCCTGGGCGGCCTTGACCTCATTGGCCAGTGCCGGGCCGAAGGCGCGCATCAACACCCGGATCCGCGTCGTGTCCTTCAATTCGGGGTGCGTGATCAACCAGAGCGGCGTCCGCAACTCGGCGATCGGCGCCGTCAAGGGTTGCAGGTCGGGCAGGCCGCTCTCCACGAAGGCCGGCAGCAACGCGATGCCCAGCCCGGCGCGGACCATCGTCGCTGCGTGGCTGAAGCTGTCGACGCGCAGCACGACGCTCGAGTCGGGCACCTTGTCCGACAGCCATCGGTCGAACTTGAGGTCGCGCGAGTCGCGCTCGAATCCGATCCAGCGCCGATCAACCAGCAGTTCCTCGACAGCGCGTAGCACCCCGCCGGTGCGGCCGCGCCGGCGCCCATAGACCTTGAAGTCGAGGTTCGTCAGCTTGCGCCCCACGAGCCAATCCGGGACCACGTCGGCGATTCGGATCGCCACGTCGGCTTCGCGCCGCCGCAGGCTGACATGCTCACGTGAGGCCGCCAATTCAATCTGGATCTTCGGAAACGCTGATCCGAATTGCGACAGCACCGGCGTGAGCAGGTGCTCGATCACGATCGACGCAACGCTGACACGCACCTCCCCTGTCGGGCGCAGGTCGTGGCCCCTGACGCGCAGTTCGGTGGCCGACGCGATCGGTTCGAAGGCCAACGCCGCCTGCACGATCTCGTGCCCGGCCGCGGTGAGCGTGTAGCGCCCGCGGCTGCGCTCGAACAGGCGCGCCTTCAACCGTGACTCGATCAAGTCGAGCTTGCGCAGCAGCGTCGAGTGCGTCATGCCCATCGTGGAATGCGCCTTGGCCACGCTGCCATGCTGGGCTATGGACAAGACCGTGTGAAAGTCGGTCCAGGCCAGGAGTGGCTGCGGTGCGCCAGGGGTTGGCCCGTCCGCGGAAACGGCAGGCGTGGTGGATTTGATTTTCATTTTTGCAAACTATGTTTTCTATAAAAGGATTTTACTTTGCATTCTTGAACACGCATACTGACGTTAGGCAATGCGCAGACATGCAATCAATACATGTCGGCACTGCATCACTCTCGCGGCGGTCCATGAGGCTACTGCTGCCAACCCCCAATAAGAGGAGACAGTAATGGAACGACTGACCAGCCTTCTGGCATGGCTCGCAGTGGCCGTCGTGGCCGCCTTGGCGGCGCTGAATTGGTCGACGTTGATGGTCCTGGCCCCGCTCGACCTGGTTGTTGCCCAGATTCAGGCCCCGCTCGGCGTCGTGTTGCTGGGCGTGGCCGGCGTGCTGGTGGCCCTGTTTTTCGTGGCCTACCTGCGCAATCAGATCGGCTCGTTGCTTGAGACGCGACGGTTGCTCAAGGAGATTCAGCGCGTGCAAGACCTCGCCGACAAGGCGGAGTCTTCACGCCTGGACAACCTGCAGCACCTGATGGTCACGGAGTTCCGCCAGCTCAACGAAACGCTGAACGCGTTCGCCGCCAACGCGAGTGCCAACACAAGCAAGCCGGAGAGCCCGAACGACGGGTTCAAGCCGGTCGGACTGACCGAGATCATGACTGGTCGCTAGACCCCGCGTACAGCGCGCCGCGCCCAGGGCGCCGCGCGGCCCGGCGGACATCCGATATCGGTACGCCACCGCATCGCTCACGACGCGGCAATACCCATGCAAAGGAGCCTCAACATGCACGACTTCAATACCCACGTACAACACGAAGCCAGCGCCCCCTGCTGCGGCGCGCAGTGCAGCGCGTCCGACCTGCTGCGCTGGCTCGGCGGCACCAACGACACGGTCGAAGCCGCTGACAGCGTTGTGTTCCCGGTGCTGCGCATTCGCGCAGGACAGGTCCTGGTGCACCAGGGTGCCACATTCGGTTGCCTCTACTTTGTGCGCGCCGGCGCCTTCAAGTGTTCACGCACCGGGCTCGATGGCCACGAACAAGTCCTGTCATTCGCATTTCAGGGCGACACGATCGGCATGGACGCCCTGAGTGGTGGCGCCTACGGCACGACAGCCATCGCCCTCGAAGACGCGATGGTCATCGCGGCGCCGTACAGCGACATCGCCGCTGCGGCCCAGCACATGCCCGCGCTCCAACACCTGCTGCACGAGAGCGCCAGCCGCGAAGTCAAACGCAGTTGGGCCTCGCTCGAAGTCGTTGCGACCGTGGGTGCGGAGCCCCGCATGGTGAGGTTCCTGCTGCAACTTGCCGCGCGCCATGCGTCGCTGGGCTACTCAGGCCGGCAATTGCGCCTGTCGATGAGCCGTCGCGACATTGCGAGCCACCTCGGCCTGGCGCATGAGTCGGTGAGTCGCTCGCTGTCAGCCCTCAAGCGAGCAGGCTGTATCAACGTCAGCCGGCGCGAAGTCGAGATCCTCGACCTCGCCGGACTGCTCGACAGGCAGCAGGCCGGCCGCAGACCCGCGACCGCGCCCGCCGTGACGGCCACGCACACGGTACCCGCCTCTCACGCCGCCAACGCGGCGGCGCCGGTCGATCGCCCGCACACCTGGGCGACACACTGATCTCATGGGCGAGAACTCGCCCGAACCGACGAAAGAACTATTCAAAGGAACCTCCGATGCCAGCTGACCAGCGAACCTTTCTCGATCTCGACGACGTGACGGCGGAAGCGCTCACCGAACTGACGCAGCGCGTCCAGGACATCGACAACAGCTACCGTGCGGTGGCCGAGAAGATGGGCCAGCTGTACATGTGCGCCGACACGAACAACGCCGGGGCCCTGACACAGCGCTTGGACAAGCCGATGCGCAACGCGTCGGAGAACGAACAGACCTTCGCGGCCATGCTCGACGAACTCCGAGTGATTGCGAATCGCCGCAAGTAGCGCGTCGCCGTCGTCGACCGCTCCCCACCATAGCCTTGCCGCGCCCACAACACCGGGGCGGACTGCCGTACTCAACTTAGGAGTCTGACCATGAATTTCCAACCCACCTCATCGCGCATTGCGTTGACCGCCGCCGCGTTGAGCCTGGCCGTCCTGCTTGGCGCCTGCGCCAGCAAGGGAGTTGCACCCGTCGCCGAGCTGGCCACCGCGCGGGCCTCGATAGCACAGGCCGAGAGTGCCGGTGCGCGAGAAGCCGCACCCGTCGAGTTCCTCGCCGCCCGAGACACGCTGGGCAAGGCCGAGGCTGCCGCGCGTGAGGAACGATTCAGTGAGGCGCGCCGCCTGGCCGCGCGAGCCGAGGTGGATGGTGAGGTGGCAGAACGCAAGGCCCGCGCCGTCAAGGCGCAAGCCGCAGCCACCGAACTCGCGCGCAGCAACGAGTTGTTGCGCAAGGAAATCTCGCGCAAGAGCGGCGGCTGATTCCAGTACGCATTGCCACGACCGCTCCGTACACAAAATCTGAAGGATCCGAATTCATGACCACGCAACACACCCCGCGCTACCGACTCGCTCTGGCTGCCGTCGCCGTCGCCACCTTGGCAGCCTGCGCTTCTGCGCCGAGCCGCAATGCCGCGCTCGACGACGCCAAGGCCGCCTATGGTCGGGCTGCCGGCGATGCTCACGTGGTGCGCAGTGCACCCGTCGAGTTGCGCAAGGCACAGCAGTCGCTGCAACAGGCTGAAGCCGCCCTGCGCGCAGGCGAAGAACCCTCCGCCGTCGACCACTACGCCTACCTCGCCAAACAGCGCACCGAAGTCGCGATCCAAGCCGGCAAAGTGGCCGAGGCAGAAAAGGCTGTCGCCGATGCGTCGCAAGCGCGTGACCGCATCCTGATCGACTCGCGCACCAGCGAAGCGCAGGCGCAACGCGCGATGGCTGAGAAGGCGCGCATGGAGGCCGAGGCCGCGCGCAAGGTCGCCGAAGACCGACTGGCCGCCGTGCAAGCGTCACAGGCCCAGACGGCCACGGCCCGTGCCCGCGCCAAGACGCTTGAAGAGCAGCTGGCTGACCTGAAGGCCAAGCAGACCGACCGGGGCATGGTGCTCACGCTGGGCGACGTGTTGTTCGATACCGGCAAGGCCGAGCTGAACGCGGGCGCCTCGCGCACACTCGATCAACTCGCCACGTTCCTGACCCAGAACCCGGAGCGCAGCATCGAGATCGAGGGCTACACCGACTCCGTGGGTTCGGATTCGCTGAACCAGGTGCTGTCGGAGCGCCGGGCGATTGCGGTGAAAAACGCCTTGCTGGATCGCGGCATCGCGGCCAACCGCATTGCAGCACGAGGCTATGGCGAGTCGCGCCCAGTGGCCAGCAACGGCCACGCAGCAGGCCGCCAGCAGAACCGACGCGTCGAAATCGTCTTTTCCGGCAAGGCCTGAATTCAGGCGCACCGTAGAGCCAGGAGAGCATATGACCCATATCCTGCATCGCAGCCTGCGCCAGCGCCTGCCCTCAGCCGTTTCAGTTGAAGGCGTGACCGTGGTCGACAACACGGGCCGCCGCTACATCGACGCCTGCGGCGGCGCGGCCGTGTCGTGCCTGGGGCACGGCCATCCCGACGTGCTGGCCGCCATGCACGCCCAGATCGATCGGGTGGCCTATGCGCACACCAGTTTCTTCACCACCGATGTCGCAGAGGAGTTGGCCGACACCTTGGTCGCGAGTGCACCGGCCGGCACCAGCCATGCGTATTTCGTGTCCGGTGGCTCGGAGGCGATCGAGGCGGCGCTGAAGATGGCGCGCCAGTACTTCGTCGAGATCGGCCAGCCCGAGCGCCAGCACTTCATTGCCCGTCGCCAGAGTTACCACGGCAATACCCTGGGCGCGCTGGCGGTCGGTGGCAATGCCTGGCGGCGGCGTCAGTTTGCGCCGCTGCTGATCGACGTCACGCATGTCGCGCCCTGCTACGAG
>CAVUEP010000047.1:0-26344 GCA_963740395.1 uncultured beta proteobacterium | reverse complement strand
GAAAGCATCTAAAAGATATTAAGACTTCAGACGTAATGAAATATCGTGAAGAAGTACTAAAAAAAGACTGATTATCTATGTCGATCCAGACTATTAGATTTATAAATAAAAAAGGGCGAATTAATCGCCCTTCTCTTCGGGAAATAAAATTGTGGCTATTGGATTATTTTGCCTAATTCTAGGATTTATCGTTGGCTATCTCTGGAGAGACTCTAAAGAGCCAAAAGAGAAAGTAGTTAAGCAGCAAAAACGAAATGTCTATTTGAGCTATAACGAAAGACAGCGTGAAAAAATGCGTTATGCAAGTGATGCAGATAGAATCAGACAGTTAAACTTACTTTCTCATAATGAAAGTAAGTTTATGCGACTACTTCAACATCAATTTGAAGAATACAAATTGGTTGTTAAAGACAGACGTTTTTACATTGCAGATCAAGACAATTACCCTATTGCTATCTTTGAATATCGCGATGGAACAAAAGAATTAAGGGCCGAAGATAAGGAAGACGGTCTCCCTGTTTTTTTATATAAAGCTATGATTTCAAGTGAAGCTATTGCAAAAGATAAGCTATCGCTAACTCGATGTCGCATAACGTAATTTTATGTTAAATAGCATATCCAAGACTGTAGCCTACGCAACCTCAGTTGGTGCTACAGCTCGACATCGTGAATCTCAGTAAAATTATATTCACGATGCCGAGTACGCTAATGAACATAATATACGTTATGCCGAAATCTACGCACGCAACCTATCGATGTGATGATCTAACTTGATAAAAAACTGTTTGAGCTGATCTATTTCTTTATCGTTATCTAATTCTGAATTTTGCAGTTGTTCTAGCACGGTCTCCAGTAGATCGCGCATGTACACATAGTCAGCCTTGGTTAAAACACCCTTTGATCTGTCATAGCTGACTGTTTTGTAAATGTGCCTGCTAGGCATCGTAAAAAAGCCAAAAAGTTAAACCACCAACAAGACAGCAACAAACCAAATTCAAGAACATCCATTGTTGTATATCCAATCTTTACCGGCATCTTATTAATGGGGGTCTCTAAAAATCCCATTCCCCACGTACAAACTTGTGGTATTGATTGTTTTTTGATCGAATTATTCATCTTTTGAATACTCCTCTTGTAAATCACAAAGACAAGCATTCAATTCATCAACACGTGAAGAAAGAGCAGCCCAATCAGACGGAGATAATTCATACTTCAAAACATCAAGTTCAGACTGAATAACAGAAAGAGCTTGGAGAGTTTTATTAAAATTACTCATTATTCGATCCCCATATCACGCATGACGTCGTTTTCTTGTTTTAGTGAATTGCAGTACTCAGAAACTTTTGCAGAACGATAGCCCCAGTGCCCCATTACCATTTCAATATGGAAAAGTACCTTTTCAGAATCATAGGCAGGATTGCCACCCATGATCAGTTGACAGGCATCATCAAAGATAATTTTGGAGACGGTTTCAAAGGCTTGTTCTGTGCTCATTGTTGTCATGTTGTCATGTTGTCATGTTGTCATGTTGTCATGTTGTCATGTTGTCATGTTGTCATGTTGTCATGTTGTCATGTTGTCATGTTGTCATGTTGTCATGTTGTCATGTTGTCATGTTGTCATGTTGTCATGTTGTCATGTTGTCATGTTGTCATGTTGTCATGTTGTCATGTTGTCATGTTGTCATGTTGTCATGTTGTCATGTTGTCATGTTGTCATGTTGTCATGTTGTCATGTTGTCATATAAACATTAAACGCAAATATAAACATGACAACAAGTTTTATCAAGTGTTTTCATGACAACATGTAAAATAGAAAACTTGTAAACAGGAGCTTCAATATGAGCAAAAGAACTCCCGGCGCGGCGTGGCGCTCAGCGGCACCACTGCCGCTCGCAGGGCACGCCGTCCCCGTTGCCATCCATCTGGACACCGGGGCAATGCTGAAGAAACCAGGTCGCTTCCGCGCACGAGCTCATCTGCGTGCAGCGCGTGCGTCCGTCGCACCGATAGGCGACGGACGGAACCGGGACTGCGGGCACGGTCACCGGCGGCGCGCCATTCGTGACCACCGCAGGCGGGCTCGGCTCGCCCGCGCAGGGCCCGTGCGTTCGTCGGAAGTCCCTGGGCTGAACGGCGCCCGGTGTGGCATGCAGTCCTCGCTTCAATGCGCTGGCCACGCGCTCCTTGTCGACATAGGGGCCCTTGTCCCACTTGAAGCGCGTGCTCCACGCATGCCCTTCGGCCACCAAGCGCTCGTTGATGTTCAAGGCGCCAACGCGCAGTGTCGCTAGCGTTCGCCCGTAGCTGTCCTTGCCCTTGACCTCGAGCGAGACCCGCTTGCCGTCGACGAAGGCGCGCAATGCCTCGCGCGCTTCAGGCCCGCCGGCCTGGCAGCCTTCGGGGGCGTCGATGCCCTCGAGACGGACCTCGATCGGTACGGACTTGCCGTCCTTGACTGAGCGTTCGACGATCAGGCTGTCGCCATCGATCACCTTCGTGACCATGCCGTCGATCGTGGCCGCCTGCAGCGCAACGGCCGTACAGAACAGCAGCAGGCCGACCAGGCATGTCGTTCGCATTGGGTCTCCTTCGGCCCGCAGTTGACTGGGCCATCGGCGCGATCGTAGAGCAGCTGACAGGGCAGGCTGCGACCGCCCTGCCCTGGTTCACGACCGGGCCGGTGGTGCCTCGAGCTTGAAACTGTCGACCATGACCGACAGCCGATTGGCCTGGTCCAGAAGCGACGCCGCAGCTGCGGCCGACTGTTCGGCCAACGCTGCGTTCTGGTGCGCAAGCTCGTCCAGGTGCGACACCGAGGCATTGGTGTTCTGCACCCCCTGGCGTTGCACGCCGGCCTCGCTCGACAGCGTGTGGATCAGCTGCGCGACGCGCTGCACCGAGTTCATGATCTCCTCGGTCGCACCACCGGCGTTCTTGACCTGGGTGCTGCCGCTGCGCACCTTGTCGAGCGAGGCCTGGATGAGTTCTTTGATCTCGCGCGCCGCGGCCGCGCTGCGCTGGGCCAGTGCGCGCACCTCGCTCGCCACGACTGCGAAGCCGCGGCCCTGTTCGCCTGCGCGCGCGGCCTCGACAGCCGCGTTGAGTGCCAGGATATTGGTCTGGAAGGCGATGCCGTCGATGATCGAGATGATGTCCGCGATCTTGCGCGACGACTGGTCGATCTCGGACATCGTCGAGATCGCTTCGGCCACGACCGATCCGCCGCGATTTGCGACACTCTGGGCCTGCTCTGCCAACGACCCGGCCGACGATGCGGTGCGCATGGTCTGGTCCAGCATGTCGACCAGTTCGCGCGTCGCAGTCACCGTGTTCTGGAGCGTGCTCGCAGCGGCCTCGGTGCGGCCGCTCAGGTCCTGGCTGCCCTGTGAGATCTCGCCGCTGGCGGTCGTGATGCTGCAGCAGGCGTCGCGCACGCCCGCCGCCAATCCGTTCAAGCTCACGCGCACGGTTTCCAGAGATCTCGCCACCTGGCCCAGTTCATCATCGCGCCGCGTCACGATCGGTTGCGACAGGTCGTGTTTGGCCAGACGCTCGATCGCCTGGATGGCCAGCGCCAGGCCCTGGCGCAGGTCGCGCTGGACCCAGAAAGCCATGATCACGCCGACCAGCAGCGCCACCAGCGCACCGGCGACCAGCAGCAGGCGGGCCTGCTCGGCCCCTTCGGCAGCGGCCTGGCTGAGCACTTGGTGCTGGGCTCGGTCCCAATCCGACGCGGCCACCAGGGCCTTCTGCCAGACATCCTGGCGCTGGTTCCACTTCAGGGCGTTGTCGCCGATGAACGCCTCGCGCAGTTGGAAGAACTGGGCCCCGATGCCTCGGCCTTCGGCGGCCTTGAGTGCTTCTGCTTCGACTTCACGCGTACTGGCTGCACTGCGGGCAATGGCGCCCAGCAAGGCCGCGGCCTCGCCCGAGCTTCCCATGGCCAGCGTCGCGCGCTCCAATGCGGTGTCGAATGCGGCCGCTACCGCAGCCACGCTCTTGAGGACCTCGGCCGCATCGGCCAGTTCGCCGGCCGACGCCTTGCGCAAGGTGAGCGCGTACTGGCTTGCGGTGCGCTCCATCGCATGGATGGCCTGGGTGCGTTCGGCGCCCTTGACCACCACCTCGTCGAGGGCGCTGGACAGTGCGCCCAGATGTTGAAGCGACAGCACGGTCGAACCGGCCAGCATCGTCAGCACCAGGCCGTAGCCGAGCAACACGCGATGCACGAGTGTCAGTCCAGGCAGGAAGTTCATCTTGATTCGCCGGGTTCCAAGGACCACGCGCGGATCCGGCGCAACCGGTATCCGCTGATCAAGCAGCTTCGGCACGAACCGGCCCAGCTTGAGGAGCTGGATCAAGCGGTCGCGATCCAGCCCTCCACCGCGTCGAATCCGACCGGCAGACCGCAGCCGGGCCTGCCCGAGGCCCAGGCCGCCTGCACCAGGCACAGGACCGCGTCGAGGTGGTCGCCCGAAGGGTCGTCGACGAGCGATTCGCGCTGCGCGTTCGAGATTTTCAGCCGCAGCTCGAGCCTCGTGCGGCCCTGTTCGAGCGCTTCCACGATGTCCTTGCGCGCGATCAACCGGTCCGGCGCGTCGCGGTTCTTGTACGACCTGCGGCCCACCAGTTCGTGCGCCAGCAGCCCCGGGTAGCCTTCGAGCGCAGTGCGCGCAGGGTCCCCCGCGTGCATGCCCGGGATCGACAGCCCGGACCGGATCAGGCGCGCCAGGCCCTCGAAGTACATGAACCCGACCGGCACGTAGCGGGTCTGCAGCGGGCTGGTCGACGTGACGCCAGGGACCGCCCCGTCGGTCTTTCGGTGCGGCAACCGATGTCCCGCCGCACGGTCGCGGCCCCAACCGTCGATCAGGGCGCGAAAACCCATGCGCGCGCCACAGGTCTTGTGCAGCGTCTCGATCACTTCGAGCGCGCTGCGCCCCAGCGCCAGGGTCTCGACGAACTCGCGTGGCAAGCCGAACGGGAAATCGAAGGCTCCCAGCCAGGGGCCCGGTTGGCTCAGCAGGGACTCGAAGGACTCGAAGCTGGGGCAGTCCAGCAACCGCTCGAGCCGGATCACATGGCCGATGCACCGCCCCTGGGCCACGGTGATCGGCTTGCGCCGGCTCGGCGCGCTCGTGAAGTCGACGCCGAGCAGTGAAAGACCGGGGATTTCAGGGTCCGCGCGCATGGTCGGTCCGTGACCCTTCAGCCGCCGCTCGCCAGGGTCACGACCCCGGTCGCGATCAGCAATGCGCCGACGATGCGCAGCCCGCGGTCAGTCTCGCCAAGTAATCGCCCACCGAGCAACGCTGCGAACAACATCGATACCTCGCGCGCCGGTGCCACATGCGACAAGGGCGCCATGCGCACCGCATACAGGACCATCACGTAGCCCACCGGGGCCAGCACGGCGCCGACCAGCGCATGGCGCCATTGGGTCCGCAGCGCTGTGCGGAATGCCTCGCGCTCGCGCCACTGGCGCGGCGCCAGAAAGGGCACCCGCAACAGGTTGGTGAGCCAGTCGAGCAGGATCGGCGACATCAGCATCACCTTGACCGCATAGCCGTCGAGCACGGTGTAGCCCGCGATCAGCACGCCGGTCATCGCGCCCCAGCGCAAGCCGGTCCGCGTGCGTTCGCGCTGCGCCGGGTCATGGACCTGGCTCCACAGATGCGGGCCTCCGGCCAGCACGAACACGCCACCACAGACACCCAGCGCGCCGAGCGCACCGCCCCAGGTCAGCGGCTCGCCGAGCAGCGCGATCGCGGCGACCACGGTGATCAACGGACCGGTGCCTCTTGCCACCGGATAGACGACCGTCAGGTCGGCCTCGCGATAGCCGCGCAGCAGAGTTCGGTAATAGCTCAGGTGCACGAGCGTGGTGGCCAGCACCAGCGCCCATTCACGCCAGCCCCACTGCGGCAGTTCGGTCCATCCGACATAGAGCGCGAGCGGCGCCCACAGCACGCCGACCATCACCGCACCCATCAGCATGAAGGCGTCGCCGCCGCCCGACTTCTTGGCCGCGATGTTCCAGGTGGCGTGCAGCAGGGCGGCGACCAGCACGAGCGCCAGGGCATTGAGCGGCATAGGCTCGCATTATTGCGAGTCGCCCGCCTTGACCGCGCAGCTTCAGGCCGGCCGGTACAGGGTGCGGTCGTCGCGAAACGGCCGGTCGTCGTAGACGTGGCGCAACGCGCCAAGGCGCATCAACTGCGCTGCCCACTGGGACGCCACGGCGCGTGACACCGCGTAGCGCTCGACGATCCAGTCGACGATGTCGCGGCCGCGCGCGCTACCCCGGTGCAGGATCAGTCCGCGGCCATGGTGGCGCAGGACCAGGCCGCCCTGCCCTCGCAGAGCGCGCAGCAGCGCCTCGCTGTCGGGCACGGTCGCGACCTGCGCCGCCGCCGGCTCCACCAGCGAGTAGAAGAAGTCGGCGTCCTCGAAATCATGTTCGCTCAGGACATGGCGGAGCAGGTCCAGCGCGAGCAGGCGTCGACCGATCTGCACCGCCGCCGAGCGCGACACGCCCTGCCGTTGCACGATCCAGTCGACCGCTTCGCGCCCGACGAAGCAGGAGCGGTAGGTCTTCAGGCGGTACAGGCGATCGCGCACATCGAGGCCGCCGGGCATGCGCATCTGGTGCCACAGGGCCCTGACCTGCGCCTCGTTCGCAGCCCAGTCCGGCGACCCGGGTCGTGCGCCATCCGCGCTCGCTGCCGAGGGCACCAACTCCGCACTGCGCTCGACCAGCCATTCCCGGAATGCCGCGATCGGCATCGGGCGCGCCATCAGGAAGCCCTGCGCGTGGCGCACGCCGCGCGCCGCCAGATAGTCCCACTGCGAACGCGTCTCCACGCCTTCCGCAATCAGCGGCACACCGAGCTGCCCCGCCAGCGTGATGATGGCGTCGAGCACCGGGCGATTGACGGTCTGGTCGTCGATCGTGCGCACGAAGGCGCGGTCGATCTTGATGCGGTCGATCGCCAGTTGCTCGAGCGAGGCCAGGCTGCTGTGCCCGGTACCGAAGTCGTCGATCGCCATGCGCCAGCCCGCCACGTGCAGCGACTGCAAGACCTGCCCGGCGTCGCCGTCGACGAACTCGCGCTCGGTCAGCTCGAGCAGCACCTTGTTGCGTGGCAAGGCGTCGTCGTTGAACAGTTCGTCGAGCCGCTGCACGAATCCTGCCTGACGCAGTTGCAGCGGCGTGACGTTGAACGAGAAGTACAGCTCCGGGTGTTCGCGCGCCAGACTGGCCAGACGATGCGACGCACGTGCCATCACGGTGTCGGACATCGGCACGATGAGACCGGTGCGTTCGGCCTCCTCGATGAATTCACTCGGTGCGAGGATGCCGCGCTGCGGGTGCTGCCAGCGCATCAGGATCTCGCCGCCGGCGCAGCGGCCGGTCGCGAGGTCGATGATGGGCTGCACGAAGGGCTCGAACTGGCGGCGGCGCGAGGCGCGTTGAAGGCGGTAGACGAGGCGCGAGCGCCGCACACCGAGCAGGTGCACAAAGGCAGCGACGGCCGACAATGTCAGCAGCGTCGCGAGCGCGGCCCAGATCGATTGCCAGACAAGTTCGGCGTCCCAGCTCGCCTGGTCGACCGCGACGAGCACGCCGAAGCCCAGCCGGCCCGACTCGGCACCACGCACCAGCAGCTCGGGCCCGCTTTCCCGCCTGGGCCCGCTACCCAGCCGGGCGACGCGCAGGCCTTCGGTCGAGGTCAACCAGACGGTCCGCAAGATCGCCGCATCGCGTGAAGCGCTCGCGCCACCGGCGGCATCGGCGCGCCAGTCGGCAAACACGCGCGGGTCGAGTTCGGCCACGAGCTGCGGGCCGTCCGGATCCGATCCGGAACCCCTGGAGATCCACAGCGTGGGCCGCACGTCGCGCGACGAACCCAGGTGCAGGACGCGGTCCGCCACCAAGGGCAGTTCCGGCGCTGCGGCCGGCCCGTCAGGCCAGCAGGCCAGATCGTCGCCCACGCGCAACCACGCAAAGCGGCGGACATGGTGAGAGTTCATGCTGGCGCGCGCCAGCGCCTGTCGCGCCGGTTCCGTGCAGCCCGCCGCAGCGCCCATTCGGGGGTCACGCAGGAGCTCGTCAAGTTCTTCGTCGAGCGTGGCCAAGCGCGCCTGCACGTGGGTCAGCACGTCACGTGCCCCCTGCGACGCCGTGCGCTCCACGCTCCACCAAAGCCTCGCCGTGCTCAGGCACAACATGCCAGCCGTGGCGACGACCACGAGAGCCGCGAACCGGGCCCAGTGAAAGGCGATTTCACGCTCGCGTCGACCCGACAGGCCCTGGCGCCATGGCCAGGTCCCCAGGGCATGCCAGCGTGTCAGCCATGCTGCAACCCAGGCCGGCAAGCTGGGGCGCGGCGGGGTCACGGGAATGCGGCGGGTCTTCTCCACAGAGGCTTATCGGCCGCGAGCGATCCAAACTGAGGGTCGCCTTGCACGTCCAGCGCTGCGACGCAACCCTGCTTGTGCCAGTGTCGGCGGCGACCTGGAGCCTCTAGCCTGCGTACCTACTCCGAAGGCCCTGCCATGGACACCGCCAACCTGACCCAGTACCTCGTCGTCGCGCTCGCGCTGGTCATGCTCGGGCTGGGGCTGACCCTGACCCGGGGCGACTTCAGGCGACTGCGCGAGCACCCGCGCGCCGTGATCCTGGCACTGGGGCTGCAAGTGGTCGCCCTGCCGCTGGCCTGCGTTGGCGTGATCGCGGCCTTCGATCTGTCGCCACTGTATGCGGTCGGCATGATGTTGCTGGCCGCATCACCGGGCGGCGTCACGGCCAACCTTTACAGCCACCTGTTCGGTGGCCACGTGGCCTTGAACCTGTCGTTGACGGCCGTGAACACGCTGCTGTCCATCGTCTCCTTGCCGCTCATCGCCAACTGGGCGATCGGGTACTACACGGGGGGTGGTCAAGTCGTGCCGCTGCAGTTCGGCAAGGTGGCGGAGGTGGTGGCGGTGATCGCGCTGCCCGTGGCGCTGGGCATGTGGGTGCGCGCTGCACGGCCGGCTCTGGCCGAACGCCTGGACAAACCGATGAAGGTGTTCGCCGCCATGGTCCTCGTGACGCTGACCGTGCTCGCGATCGCCAAGGAGTGGGACGCGCTGCGCGCCTCGTTCGCCGAACTCGGCGGCGCGGTGCTCGCCTTCAACCTGCTCAGCCTGGGCATCGGCTACGGCGTGTCGCGTGCGTCGAAGCTGCCGCGCAGCTTGAGCATCGCGATCGGTTTCGAGATCGGCATCCACAACTCCACGCTGGCGATCTTCATCGCGCTCAGCGTGTTGCAGCAGTTCCCGCTCGCCTTGCCCGCGGCCCTCTACTCGGTCAGCATGTACGTCACGGCGACCCTGTTCGGCCTGCTCTGGCTGCGCCGGCGCGATCCGGTGCCGGTCTGATGGCTCACAACGGCAGCCCTTGTCGCAGGCACCGGACACGTTCATTGACCCCGTCGATCCAGCGCCGATAGAGCCATAGCTTGAACTTGCCGGGCCGATTGCGGTACAGCGGTCCGCCGTAGTAGTCGATCGGGTCGGCGTAGGTGCCATGGTCGTCCGTGACCGCCGCCATCTGCGAGAAGCTTTCGCGTTCGAGGTCCAGCTCGATCCCCGGCTCGCCCGATCTCGGCAGTGCAACCGAGAACCCGGTCTTCCAGCCGCGGCGCCGCAGCTCCGCAACGGCACGCGCCTGAAGCGGTCGATCGTTGATGTAGGCGTCGATCCGCCGCCATCGGCCCGCGACCTGCACCTCGATCCACGAATGCGAAATGTGCGCCGGCATGGCCGCCAGGGCGAGACCGGTGAAGAACCCGCGTTGAATGTCCTTCGAAATGAGCGAGAAGTGGATTCGCGCGGGGATGTCGACCGCCCGGCACAGTGCGAGCAGCAGCGCGCTCTTGTTGTTGCACTGGCCAAAGCCCTGCGCGATCACCTCGGAGGCCTTGACCAGATCGCCCTGCAGCGGGAACCTGAACTCGATCTGATCGCGCACGTAGGTGAACAACCGGGCGAGCTGGCCTTCGACGGTGGACTCGCCCGCCGTCAGCCGTCGCGCCAGCGCCTGGACCGACGGGTGCTCGAAGTCCGCGAGGGGCTCTTGGGATGTCACTTGACGACGCGTCCGGTCGGCTGCGGCATGGACCGCTCCGCTTCAAACGGCCGACTTTGCCATCGCGGCCAGGTGGATCCGTTGACGACGCGCAACGGCGGTGAGCGCCGTCGTTTGCGAACGATCGGTGGTCCCGGCAGCGAAGCCGGGCAGCCCGGCACAGCACAATGCCCCCATGACCGATGCGACACCTCCCCACAAGCGGCGCCCGCGCTACGCTGGGACCCACCCCAAGCGCTTCGAGGAGAAGTACAAGGAGCTCGACCCGACGCGCCATGCCGACGAGGTGCAGAAGGTCCTGCAGCGCGGGCAGACCCCGGCCGGCATGCACAGGCCCATCTGCGTGGCCGAGATCCTGGCATTCCTGGACCCGCAGCCCGGGCAGACCGGGCTGGACGCGACGCTGGGCTACGGCGGCCACGCGCAGGAGCTGCTGTCGCGGCTGCAGCCCGGCGGGCGCCTGTTCGCGATCGACGTCGATCCCATCGAACTGCCGCGCGCCGAGGCTCGCCTGCGGCTGCTCGGTTTCACCGAGGCCATGCTGGTCGTGCAGCGAATGAACTTTGCACGTTTGGCCGAGCTGTTGCCGTTGGCCGGTGGCGGCTTCGACTTCGTGCTTGCCGACCTGGGGGTTTCGTCGATGCAGATCGACAAGCCCGAGCGCGGCTTCAGTTTCAAGGTCGACGGCCCGCTCGACCTGCGGCTGGACCCGGGCAGCGGCGTCAGCGCGAGCGAGTTGCTGCTGTCGATCACCCGCCCGGCGCTGCGCGATCTGCTTGTCGACAACGCCGACGAGCCCCATGCCCAGGCCCTGGCAGCGGCGCTGCAGGGCCAGTACCTGCAGACCACCAGCGAGCTTGCCGCCAAGGTCAGCGAATGTGTGGCCGCAGCGCTGCCGCGCCGCCTGCCCGAGGCCGAGCGAGCCATCGAGATCAAGAAGGCCCTGCAGCGCTGCTTCCAGGCGCTGCGAATCGCCGTCAACGACGAGTTCGCTGCGCTCGATCGTTTTCTGGCGGACCTGCCGGCCTGCCTCAAGCCCGGCGGCCGGGTGGCGATCCTGAGCTTTCACTCGGGCGAGGACCGGCGTGTGAAGAAGGCCTTTCAGTCCGGCGAACGCGAAGGCGTCTACGCCCGCGTATCCGACGGCTTCATCCGGCCTTCATTCGACGAACAGCGCGCGAACCCGCGTTCGAGTTCGGCCAAGCTGCGCTGGGCTCAGCGCGCAGACTGAGCGGCGCTGCACGGCTTGCGCAAGCGGGCACTTCATGTGCCGCTTCGTATCGGCCATCCACTGGCGCGGCGTTCTCCTACACGAGGACATGCCGCGCGCCGACCGACAGCGGCAGGCGCAGCGCCCAGATTCACGCCATGGCCTGACCGTCACCACGGCGTGCAAGTTGCACACCGAATGTCGTCGGGCCCAGCGCAACCAGGAGTGACCGCAGGACCGAGCTTGGTGCGCCCCATTCTCGCGGCCGCCGCGACCCGGTGCCACCGAGCCGTGCGCCTGCCAGCAAGCTTGGGAGCCCGGACACCATGATCACAACGGGGAGATCGGGGTCCCGGTCGCGCTGCGAGCGGGCAGTTCAGCTGCCGCAGCCCTGCGGCTCGGAACCGACCGCAGCGCCGAGCTGCAGGCGCGTCGACTGGCGCCGCAAGCCCTGACCGATCCGGCGCCAGGCCAGCTGCCATCGACGCAGCGGCCCCGGCCCGGCCGGCTCGATCAGTTCGACACTGGCTGGTTGCAGGGCCTCGATCACCGCGCGCCCGCGGCGCAACTGCCGGTCCTGGCCGGCGCTGAGCACCAGATCGTCCGGCTCGCCCTCACCGGTCAGCCAGGTCGCGCCATGCAGCACACGCATGCGCGTGCCGTCCCCGGCATCGATCACCAGCATCTGCTCGTAGCCCAGGTTGACGGTCCTGATCGTCGGCATGCGCTTGTACATCGTTGGCTCCTTGTTCACGGCCCGCGGGCCTGCCTCGGTGACTCCATTGAACGACTCGGCGCGGTCGGCGACAAACGAAAAGAACGCAGTTGATGAATGCGTCTTGCGCATGCATAGTCTGGCCATGGCCAACCAACCCGCCCCAAGCCCACGCGCCCGCCGAAGGCCGATCGAGCTGAACTCGCTGCGCGGCTTCGAGGCCGCCGCACGGCGGCTGTCGTTCACCGCCGCGGCGGCCGAACTGAACCTGACGCAATCGTCGATCAGCCGCCAGGTCGCGTCGCTCGAACAGCAGATCGGCCGCCCGCTGTTCGTGCGCCGCACGCGCGCGCTGGTGCTGACCGCCGCCGGCGCCTTGTTGCACCAGGCCGTGCGGCAGGCCCTGGCCACGGTCGACACCAGCGTGCTGGAGATCCGCGGCGCTTCCGGCGCGCGCCGCGTGACCCTGACCACCTATGCGTCCTTCGCATCGCTGTGGCTGGCACCCAGGCTGGCCGCTTTCCAGCGCCTGCACCCGGACATCGAAATCCGGCTCGACGCCTCGGACCGGGTGGTCGACCTCGCGTCGGAGGACGTCGACGTGGCGGTGCGCTGGGCGCCCGCCGGCCCGCTGCCGCGCGGCGCGACGCTGCTGATCGACGACGTGCTGACAGCGGCCCTGTCGCCGCGCCTGCTGGAGACGGCGCCGGTGACGACGCCGGCCGATCTGGCGCGCTGGCCGCTGCTCGATCTGGACCCCGGCGTGCCGGGAACGCACCTGCAGAACTGGCCGAACTGGTTTGCCTTTGCCGGCGCCGGCGAGGTGAGCCCGGGCGCCGGCCGCCTGGTGTTCTCCTTTGCCGACCAGGCCGTGCAGGCTGCCGTGCGTGGCCAGGGCGTGGCCCTGGTGCGATCGCCCTTCCTGCAGGACTGCGTGGCCAGTGGCGACCTCGTGATGCCGTTCCCGCAGCTGTGCATGCCGACCGGCTACCGGCATCTGCTGGTGGTCAACCCCGAGGGCGCGCGGCGCCCGCACGTGAAGGCGTTTCTCGACTGGCTCGATGAGGAGTTCCGCAGCGCACCGCGGTGCTGGCGCGACCCCCTCGCACCGGCGGCCCGGAGCCGGGCCGGGAGGGCCAGCGCTGGCGCGATACAGTCGCGCCATGAATGCCAATCCCGTGCTTGTCGAGACCCTTCGGGGCGGCGTGAGTCGAGTCGTTTCACCGCGGCGCCTTCGCCGTCGTCGACGCCGCCGGCGTGCGCCTGCGCAGCGTGGGCGACATCGACCGCCCGATCTTTCCGCGTTCTGCGATCAAGGTGCTGCAGGCCCTGCCACTGGTGGCCAGCGGTGCGGCCGATTCGCTCGGCTTGACCGATGCCGAGCTGGCCCTGGCCTGCGCGTCGCATGGCGGCGAGGCCGCGCACACCGAGACCGCCGCGTCGATGCTGGCCAAGGCCGGGCTCGACGCCTCGGTGCTGGAATGCGGCACGCACTGGCCCTACCACGATGGCAGCCTCAAGGCCCTTGCCGCGGCGGGCGCGCAGCCCAGCGCGCTGCACAACAACTGCTCGGGCAAGCATGCCGGCTTCGTCTGCCTCGGCTGCCACCTGGCCGGCGGAGCGCGACGCCGCCGCTTTCCTGCGCGGCTACGTCGGGCCGGAGCACCCGGTGATGCGCGAAGTCACGGCGTCGCTGCAGGCCACCACCGGCTTCGACCTGGCTCAGACCGCGCGCGGCACCGACGGCTGCTCGATCCCGACCTACGCGATCCCGCTGCGCCACCTGGCGCATGCCTTCGCCAGCGTCGGCACCGGCGTCGGGCCTGGCGCCCGAGCAGGCGCACGCCGCACCGCGCCTGCGCGCGGCCGTCGCCGCGGCCCCGTTCATGGTGGCCGGCAGCGGCCGCTTCGACACCCGCGTGATGGAGCGGCTGGGCGCGCGCGTGTTCTGCAAGGTCGGCGCCGAAGGCGTGTACTGCGCGGCGCTGCCCGAGCTCGGTCTGGGCGTGGCGATCAAGATGGACGACGGCAACAACGCGCGCGCGGCTGCGAGGTCGTGATGGCCGCGCTGATCGCGCGCCTGCTGCCGCTGGACGACGGCGACGCAGGCCTTCGTGCAGGGACTGGCCGACCGGCTGCTGCACAACTGGAACGGGATCGAGGTCGGGCGCTTGCAGCCGACCCTGCCCTGAGCGGCTCGACCCGCCTCAGGGAATGCCGATGACCTTGTGCGTCTGCACGCTCAGCCGCCATTGCGGG
Organism: uncultured beta proteobacterium; assembly: GCA_963740395.1. Classification (GTDB taxonomy): domain Bacteria; phylum Pseudomonadota; class Gammaproteobacteria; order Burkholderiales; family Burkholderiaceae_C; genus CADEEN01. Next base: position 12,023 of record CAVUEP010000047.1, on the reverse strand, counting down.
TGCGCGAGGCAGTAGGCCGACCGCCTGCTGCGTGTGGCGCACGCGGTCCGGACCGTCCAGCGGCTGCAGGAAGAAATGCTGGAAGTCGAGCCCGGCAAAACGCTCCGGCTTGGCCAGCAGTTGTGGGTAGACCAGCTTGAGCTCGGAGCCACGCGTCAGCACCAGCGCCGCGCCGGCTTTGGGGCTGACGCAGATCCAGTCGAGGCCGGGTGGCGCCGGCTGGGTGCCATTGGTCTCGACCGCGACTTCGAAGCCTTCTGCATGCAAGGCCTCGATCAGCGGCGCGTCGAGCTGCAGCAGGGGCTCGCCCCCGGTGCACACGACGAGCGGGCGGCCGGTGCGCGGCGTCGGCCAGCGCGAGGCAATCGCCGCCGCCAGTGCGCCCGCGCGGTCGAACTTGCCACCGCCCGGGCCATCGGTGCCGACGAAGTCGGTGTCGCAGAAGTTGCAGACCGCGTCGGCGCGGTCCGCCTCGCGCCCGCTCCAGAGATTGCAGCCGGCGAAGCGGCAGAACACCGCCGGCCGGCCCGCCTGGCCGCCCTCGCCCTGCAGCGTGTAGTAGATCTCCTTGACGGCGTAGACCATGGTCAAAGGCTCAGCACGAGGGCCGGCGCGGCATGGCTGACGATCGCACCGCAGCCTTCGGTCTCGAACAGGTCGACCCGGTCGAGCTGGGGCAGCCGCCCATGCGCGTTGGCCAGGATCCAGGCTGCCAGCGACGCGCTGTCGCAGTCGACCAGACCGGCGAGCTCGTGCAGGGGCTGGTGGTCGAGGGCCTGGAAGATCGGATCGAACAGGTACTTGACGTCGCCGAAGTCGACCGCCCAGCCGAGCACCGCATCGAGCGGCGCGCACAGGTGCAGGCGCAGGGTGTAGGTGTGGCCGTGCAGCTTGCGCAGCGCATGCCCTGCGGGCGCGCGGCGCAGCTGGAGCGCGCTGTCGAGCGTCAGTTCTTTCCAGATGCGGTACTGGGCACCGTCGAAGGTGGCGCCGCAGGAGGCCGTCTCGTAGACCGTGACCGCACTCAGCCCCGGCAGCTGGGGCAGCAGGCGCGCCCACAACCAGCTCGACAGCATCTCGCTGGTCGGGTTCTCGAGCCCGGCCAGTTCGTTCAGGCAGGCATGGTCGAGCTGGGCCTGCAGCGGCGCCCAGGCGGCATCGATCTCGTTGGCGGCTGGCGCGCGCGTGCAGCCTCGCCTCGAACCCGTGGCCGTGCATGCGGCCGCACTTGTGGCCCGGGGGCACATGGGGCAGTCGATGCGCCGACTGGAAACCGAAACGTCGCCAGGCATGGGCCTGCCCCTGGGCATCGAGTTCGACACCGCCCATCGGGTCGCTGCGCAGGCCCAGCTGCACGCTGCCAGGCAGGTCGAGCCGGTCGCGGATCCAGGCAGCGATGGCAAGGTCGGAGGGCTCGTCGATCAGGTCGTTGAGCAGCCGGTGGTCGAGTCGGGCGACGGTCTCTTCGAGCGATTGGCGAAGCCGGGCCACTTCGCCGCCGGCGAAGTCAGCCCATTGCACCGGCAGCTGGCAGCGCACCGCGGCGCGGAAGCTGTGGCCATGCAGGCGTGCATCCGCGTGGCCGGCGCCGGCCCGGTCGAGCCGCCGTGCGCTCTCGAAACCGGCCGCCGCCGCAAAGAGGGTCGAGCCGGTCACGCGTCGTCGGCGGGCGCCTGCAGCAGCGGGATCACGCCGTCCGAGTCGCGGCCGAGCAGGCCGGTCCGGGTGTAGATGGCGAGCTTGGCACGCGTGTCCTGGATGTCGAGGTTGCGCATGGTCAGCTGGCCGATGCGGTCGGCCGGGCTGAAGGCACCTTCGCCCTTCTCCATCGTGAGCCGGTCGGGGTGGTAGGTCAGGTTGGGGCTGGTGGTGTCGAGCAGCGAGTAGTCGTTGCCGCGGCGCAGCTCCAGCGTGACCTCGCCGGTGATGGCGCGCGCGACCCAGCGCTGGGCAGTCTCGCGCAGCATCAGGCATTGCGGGTCGAACCAGCGGCCCTGGTAGAGCAGGCGACCGAGGCGCATGCCGTTGATGCGGTACTGCTCGATCGTGTCCTCGTTGTGGATGCCGGTGACCAGGCGCTCGTAGGCGGTGTGCAGCAGCGCCATGCCCGGTGCCTCGTAGATGCCGCGGCTCTTGGCCTCGATGATGCGGTTCTCGATCTGGTCGCACATCCCCAGACCATGGCGGCCGCCGATGCGGTTGGCCTCGTCGAACAGCGCCACCGCGTCCTTGAACGTGCGGCCGTTCAGTGCGACCGGCTGGCCTTCCTCGAAGCGCACGCTGACGGTCTCGGCCTTCACGACCACGTCGTCGCGCCAGAACGCCACGCCCATGATCGGGTTGACGATGGCGACGCCCTTGTCCAGGAACTCGAGGTCCTTGGCTTCGTGCGTCGCGCCAAGCATGTTGGAGTCGGTGCTGTAGGCCTTCTCGACGCTCATCTTGTAGTCGAAGCCATTGGCGATGAGGTACTCGCTCATTTCCTTGCGGCCACCGAGCTCGTCGATGAAGGTCTGGTCGAGCCAGGGCTTGTAGACGCGCAGCGCCGGGTTGGCCAGCAAGCCGTAGCGGTAGAAGCGCTCGATGTCGTTGCCCTTGTAGGTGCTGCCGTCACCCCAGATGTTGACGCCGTCCTCGCGCATCGCGACCACGAGCGCAGTGCCGGTCACGGCGCGCCCGAGCGGGGTCGTGTTGAAGTAGGTCGCGCCACCGCTCCTGATGTGGAAGGCGCCGCACTGGATGGCGGCAATGCCCTCGGCGACGAGCTGCGCGCGGCAGTCGACCAGGCGCGCGATGTCGGCGCCGTAGGCCTTGGCCTTGCGCGGGATCTCGTCGTAGTCGGTCTCGTCGGGCTGGCCCAGGTGCGCGGTGTAGGCACAGGGGATGGCGCCCTTGGCGCGCATCCAGTGCACCGCGGCGCTGGTGTCGAGTCCGCCTGAAAAGGCGATGCCGACACGTTCGCCGGTGGGAAGTTTCTGAAGAATGTTCTGTGACATGGGGTTTCGCTCCAACAACCGACATTGTCGCAAGGTTGGATCGCACGATCAGGGCGTGAAACGGTTGGCACTTTGCAGCCACTGCCCGGGCCCGCGCTGGCTAGACTTTGACCAGGGTTGCATCTCGCGCCTGGCCTATTCTCATTGACCGTCATGCTGCAACACACTTTCGCTGCTCCCACCGCGCGCCTGGTCCTGGCCGTGGTCGCCCTGATGCTGGCCGGTACGGCCGCAGCAACCTCGGTCCGGATCAACCCCGGCGACGTCGGCGAACGCTCGCGCTTCGACACCTATGGGCTGCTGAAGGGGGTGGTCGAGGCCGCACTCAGGCGCGAGAAGCTGGCCGAGCCGAAAGTCTCGATGTCGACCGACACGACCTCCGACCTGGCCGCCACCCGCTCGCGCATCCCGGACGTGTTCGTCGCGCCGGCGCATGTGATCGGCAGTGCGGTGCGCTACGGTTATCTGCCCCTGGTCGTGCTGGAGCGCCCGGTGCAGACGGTGCTCGTGGCACGCCAGGACAACCCGGCGACCGACCTGGCCAGCGCTGCTGGGCTCAAGCTCGGCCTGCCGCCGCAGGACAGCATCGTCACCTACTTGCTGCGCGGCGAGGTGAACGCCGCCAACACGACCATCAAGCGTCACTTCGGCCCTGTCTTCGAAAGCCGCTACCAGGAGGCCTTGCTGATCTGCCTGCAGGTGCGGCGCTGCGACCTGGTCGCCGTCGAGCGCGCCCTGTTCGATCGCTGGAAGGCCGCCGGCGAACCGGTCAAGACCGTGCTGGAGAGCAAGCCGGTGCCTGGCATCGGTGTCGCGCTCAAGCCCGACACGCCCGCGGCCGCAGCCGCGCCCGCCCTTCGCAGCGCGTTGCTGAGCGGCTTTGCAACCTGGTCCGGCGCGCCGCTCTCGGGTCGCGGCGCAGTCGTCGAAGCGCCGGCCTTCAAGTACGTCTCGACCCTCGGCTACTTCACGCCGCGCGCCCTGCCCGGTGCGAACCTGGTCGACGCGGCGGCGGCAGCACAGCTGCTCAAGCAGGGCGCCGTCTACATCGACACCCGCACCGAGACCGAGTTCAAGGCCGGCCATGTGCCCGGCTCGCGCCTGGTGCCTTATGTCGAGAAGAGCGCCAAGGACGCCGATTTCGACCCGGCGCAGGATCAGTTCGACCTGTCCAAGCTGCCTGCCGAGCAACAGACCGTGCTCGTCATCGGCTGCAACGGCGCCGAGTGCTGGAAGAGCTTCAAGGCCAGCCACGCCGCGTTGAAAGCCGGCTACACCAAGGTGAACTGGTACCGCGGCGGGCTGCCCGAATGGCGCGGTGCGGGCATGGCGGTCGAGTCCACGCCCTGAGCCCGACCTGAACGCGCTGCGCTAGCGTTGGCCGTCGCCCAGCGCCAGACCCTCGCGGCGCGGATCGACACCCCCCTGCCAACGGTCCTGCCCGTTGACCTTGACGCGCAGGATCGTCGCGACGCCGCTCGACTGCGCGCCCACCGACACCTTGTGGCCGCGCGCGCGCAAGCCGGTCGCGAGCGCATCGTCCTTCCCACCTTGCGCCGCGTCGATCGCCGGGTGCTCGCCACCCACGCCCGTGGTGGCGCTGTTGGTGGCGCCGAAGTTCACCAGCGCGCTGGCCTGCTGGGCGTCGAGTCCCCAGTCGAGCACGCCGACCAGCGTCTTGGTCACGAACTGGATGATCAATCCGCCGCCGGCTGAGCCGGTGACCATGACCAGGGGTCCGAGCGACCCGTCGGCAGCGCGCTCGAACACCAGGGTCGGCGCCATCGAACTGCGCGGCCGCTTGAGCGGGCCGACGCGATTGGCGATCGGGCCGTCGGCATCCGACGGGCTCGTCGAGAAGTCGGTCAGCTCGTTGTTGAGCAGGAAGCCGCGCACGAAACGGAACGAGCCCATGCCGCCTTCGATGGTCGTCGTCATCGAGAGGGCATTGCCTGTTGCGTCGACGATCGACACCTGCGAGGTGCCCTTGCCTTCGTGCGCGCTCGAGCCCTGCGGCAGCGCGAGCGCAAACTCGCCAGGCAGGGCCACGCCCATGCTGCGGTCTGCGCGGATCAGGTCGGCCCGGCGGCGCAGGTAGACCTTGTCGAGCAGGCTCGCCACGCCAGCGCCGGGCAAGGCCACGAAGTCGGTGTCGGCGACGTACTTGTTGCGGTCGGCATAGGCCAGGCGCTGCGCTTCGCTGACCAGATGCACGCCCGTCAGACTCGGCTTGCCGCCGTGCAGGTCGACCTCGCCCGGCCCGAACGCGTCTATTCCGAAGTTCTCCAGGATGCCGAGGGTCTGGTTGACCGCGATCGCGCCCGAGGACGGCGGGCCCATTCCGCAGACGCGGAAGGTGCGGTAGTCGATGCAGACCGGCTCGCGCTTGCGGGCCACGTAGCCGGACAGGTCGGCCAGCGTCGTCAGGCCGGGCGTCAGGGGCCCCGCGGCATGCATGCCGGCGGCGGCGCGCGCGATCTCGTCGACGATGTCCCGCGCAACATCGCCGGTGTAGAAGGCGGCGGCGCCACCCCTGGCAATGCGCGTCAGGGTGTCCGCATAGGCCGGGTTCCAGATCGTCTCGCCCAGGGCCTTGGCCGACAGATCGCCGTTCAGGAAGTAGGCAACGGCATCCGTGTCGCGCAGCAGATCGGCGCGCGCGCCCGCGATGGCGTCGGCCATGCGCCCGCTGATCGGGAACCCGTCGGTGGCGAGCTCGATGCCGGCATCGAACAGGCCGGCCCAGGGTCGTTTGCCATGCTCGGCGTGCAACATCGACAGCACCCGCACCGTGCCCGGCGTGCCGATCGAGCGGCCGCTGCGGCGGGCATTTGGCAGCGGCGCAGAGGTGTCGGTATCGCTGACCCAGCGCAGATAGTTTTCGGTCGCCGCGGCCGGTGCGGTCTCGCGCCCGTCGTAGGTCTGCACGGTCTTGGTCGCAGCGTCGTAGTGGACGATGAAGGCGCCGCCACCGAGGCCCGACGATTGCGGCTCGACCAGACCGAGCACCATCTGCACCGCCACCGCAGCGTCGGCCGCGCTGCCGCCGGCGCGCAGCACCTCGCAGCCGGCCTTGGTGGCCAGCGGGTTGGCCGTGACGACCATGTAGCGGCTCGCCAGCACCGGCCGGATACCCAGTCGGTAGCCCGAAGAGGGTTCGGGCAGGGCCGGTTCGCCCGCCACCCCGGAGCCGACCACCTGCGCAGGGCCGAGCCCGGCATCGACTTCGCAGGCACCAGGGCTCGGCGGCATGCCGGCGCAAGCCGCCAGAGCCCAAACGACGGCGATTGCCAGCAAGGGCCCAAGCCCGGTTGCGCGCCCTGGTGTGACGCGCCTTGTCACGGGCGGCGCCGGCAAGGATTCAGCGTGGCGCCGACCAACCACCACCGAGCGCCTTCATCAGCGCCACGCTGGCGTCGAGCCGCAACTGGCGGGCGCGCACCAGCGCCAGCTCGGCGTCCTGCGCGCCACGCTCGGCATCGAGCACTTCGAGGTAGCCCGAGTAACCCGCCTCGTGGCGCAGCCGCGCGACGCGCACGACCTCGTCGACCGCGTCCTGCTGGTCGCGCAGTTGCACTTCGAGCCGCGCGCCCTGTTCGGTGCCGGCAAGGGCGTCGGCCACTTCACGGTAGGCCGTCTGCGCCGCCTGCTGGTAGCGGATCGCGGCTTGCTCGGCCTGCGCCTGGGCTTGTGCCGTGCGCGCAGCATTGCGCCCGCCGTCGAACAGCGGCAGCAGCAGCGAGGGGCCGAGACTCCAGATGCGGGCACCGCCCTTGAGCAGGTCGACCAGGTCGGCACTCTGGCCGCCGAAGCTGCCGGTCAGCGACAGCGTGGGAAACAGCGCCGCGCGTGCCACCTCGACCTGGGCCTGGGCGGCCCGCAGCCCCTGCTCGGCCTGCATCACGTCGGGCCGCTGCACCAGCAGCGCTGCCGGCAATCCGGCCGGCACGGCGACCGGTTGCGGCAGCGGCGCGGCCGCGACGTCGACGCCGCGCTGCTGCTGCCCCGCCAGCAATCCGAGCTGATGCGCGAGCAGCGCGCGCTGGCGCTGCAGTTCCGGCTCCTGGGCCCGGGTTGCAGCGAGCGCGGCGCGCGCCTGGGCCGCTTCGAGCGACGACGCGACGCCCGCCGTCACCCGGCGCTCGACGATCTGCAGGCTGTCCTCGCGCGCGCCGCGTTGTCGTGCCAGCACGGCGAGCTGCGCGTCGATCGTTCGCAGTCCGAAGTAGGCCTGCACCACGCTGCCGGCAACGGCCAGGCGAACCGTGTCGCGTGCATGCGCGGCCGAGAGCAGCTGCGCCTGGGCGGCGGCGGTGGCGTTGCGCAGACGGCCCCACAGATCGATTTCGAACGCAGTCGACAGGACCGCACGATGGGTCGTGGACTCGACACCATTGGCCGGCGCTGGCTGCCCGTTCAGGGTGCTGACGCGTGACCGTGTGACGGCAGCCCCGAGTTCGAGGCCCGGCCACTGTGCAGCGCGCGCCAGGCCGAGCACCGCCGCCGTCTCGTCGACACGCGCCACGGCCAGGCGCAGATCGGCGTTGTGGGTCAGCGCGGCGTCGACCCAGCCATCGAGCACCGGGTCGCCGAACAGCGTCCACCAGTCGCTCTGCAGCGGCGCCGGATTCGACGCCGCTGGCGCCAGGCCATAGGCCGCCGGCAGCGCCGCATCGGGCAATGCCGGCTCGGGCGCCGAGGCGCAGGCGCCGAGCAAGGCGCAGACAGTCAGCATTGCACCCCGGCTCATCGGGCCCCCCAAGATGCTTCGCATCGTCCCCCCGGGGGGAGCGAGCGCCTTCGGAACGGCCGCGCGGCGCTCATGCCTGGTCCTCCCCATGCGGATGCGTATGGCTCGGCCGCGGCTTTCTGGCCAGCAGGCTGAAGAAGAGCGGGATGAAGATCGGCGCCACGAAGGTCGCGACGATCATGCCGCCGAACACGCCCGACCCCATGCTCTGGCGCGCGGCGGCGCCGGCGCCGGTGGCCAGCACGAGCGGCACGACGCCGAGCACGAAAGCGAGCGAGGTCATCACGATCGGGCGAAAGCGCAGTCGCGCCGCATCCGCCGCCGCGTCCTTGGCAGTCTTGCCGGCTTCCATGCCCTGCATCGCGAACTCGGCGATCAGGATCGCGTTCTTCGCCGCCAGGCCGATCAGCACGATCAGGCCGATCTGGAAGTAGATGTCGTTCTGCATCCCGCGCACGGCCACGAAGCCGAGTGCCCCGAGCAGTGCGAACGGCACCGCCAGCACCACCGCCAGCGGCACGCCCCAGCGCTCGTACAGCGCAGCCAGGATCAGATAGACCATGATGAGTGCGAAGCCGAAGGCGAAGATCGACGCATTGCCGGTGCGCTTTTCCTGGAACGCCTGGCCAGTCCACTCGATCGCGTAGCCGGCCGGCAGCGTGTCGCGCGCCACTTCCTCCACCGCGCGCAGCGCCTCGCCCGAGCTGTAGCCCGGTTTGGCGTTGCCGAGCACCTTGGCCGCGATGTAGCTGTTGTAGCGCTCGATCTGCTCGGGGCCGATGATCTCGCTGACCGTGATCAGCGCCTTGAGCGGCACCATCTGCCCGCTCGTCGCCGAACGCACGTACAGGCGCCCCAGGTCCTCCGGCTTGGCACGGTACTGCGCGTCGGCCTGCATCGTCACGCGGTAGGTGCGGCCGGACTTGTTGAAGTCGTTGACGTAGAGCGAGCCCATCTGCGCCTGCAGGGCGCCGAACACCTCGTTGATCGGCACCCCCAGCGCGATCGCCTTCTCGCGGTCGACCTCGACGCGCAGCTGCGGCACGGTCGGGCGGAAGAAGGTCTGGGCCGGCGTCAGTTCCGGGCGCGCGGCCAGCGCCGCCATGAAGGTCTGCGTCACCTGGGCCAGGCGCTGCGGGTCGGGGTCGGCGCGGCCCTGCACGAAGACCTCGTAGCCGCCGGCCTGCCCCAGGCCCTGGATCGGCGGCGGGTTGAAGGCGAAGGCGATGCCGTCGCCCAGGGCCGTGAAGCCCATGCCGCTGACCTGGCCGGCCAGTTCGAACGAGGTCTGCTGGCGCTGCTCCCAGGGCTTCATCGGAATGAAGATGGTCGCCGCGCTGCTCTTGCTGCCGCCGCCGATCAGGTCGAAGCCGTTGACGATGAAGATGTTCGAGATCGCCTGGTTGTCCTTGAGCATCAACCTCAGCTGTTCGGTGGTCGCGCCCGTACGCTCGAGCGTCGCGCCATCGGGCAGCTGAGCCGCCGCAATGATGAAGCCCTGGTCCTCCGGCGGCACGAAGCTGCCTGGCACGCGCGCCAGCAACCAGACGACACCGCCGATGATCGCCGCGAACAGCATCAGGGCGACCACGCGGTGCGCCAGCGCAAGGTGCACCGCGCCGAGGAAGCGTCGAGTGACCCAGCCGAAGCCGCGGTTGAAGGGCGCAAAGAGGCGTTCACTGCGCGCCCCATGGTTGGGTTTGAGCAGGATGGCGCACAGCGCCGGCGTCAAGCGTCAGCGCGACGACGCCGGACAGGATCACCGCCACCGTCACGGTGACCGCGAACTGGCGGTAGAGCTGGCCGGCGATGCCGCCGAGGAAGGCCACCGGGATGAAGACCGCGGCCAGCACCAGCACGATGCCGATCACCGCACCCTGCACTTCGCGCATGGCCTCGATGGCGGCCGCCATCGGTGCCATCTTCTCCTCGCGGATCAGGCGCTCGACGTTTTCCAGCACGACGATCGCGTCGTCGACCACGATGCCGATCGACAGCACCATCGCAAAGAGCGTCAGCGTGTTGATCGAGAAGCCGAACAGGTACAGGCCGGCAAAGGTGCCGATCAGCGACACCGGGACCGCCAACATCGGGATCAGCGTGGCGCGCCAGGTCTGCAGGAAGACGAAGACCACGGCGAGCACGATCAGCGCCGCTTCGACGATGGTCGTCAGCACTTCCTTGATCGAGGCCGAGACGAAGAGCGTCGTGTCGTAGGGGATCAGGTAGTCGACCCCGGGCGGGAAGCGGTCGCGCTTCAACTCGATCATCTTGGCCTTGACCGCGTCGCCGGTGTCGAGCGCATTCGCACCCGATGCGAGCAGCACCGCCACCGCGATCGCCGGCTGGCCGTTGACGCTGTTGCTGGCGTCGTAGCTCTGTGCACCGAGCTCGACGCGCGCCACGTCCTTCAGGCGCAACACGCCGTTCGGTCCTGCACTGCGCAGCACGATGTCGCCGAAGGACTCGGCCTCGACCAGGCGGCCTCTTGCCGTCACGGTGAACTCGAGCTGCTGCCCCGGCGGAGACGGTGCGGCGCCGATCTTGCCGGCCGCGAACTGGGCGTTCTGGGCCTGCACGGCCGCGGCCACGTCGCCCGGCGTGACGCCGAGCTGCGGCCATGCGGTCGGGCTTGAGCCACAGGCGCATCGAGTAGTCACGCGCGCCGAAGATGAAGACGTCGGCCGCGCCCGGCACGCGCTTCAACTCGTCGACGATGTTCTGCGTCGCGTAGTTCGACAGGTAGAGCGTGTCGCGCGACAGGTCGGGCGAGTTGACCGCAACGACGAGCAGGAAGTTGTTCGAGCGCTTGGCCACCTGCACGCCGTTGCGCCGCACCTCGTCGGGCAGGCGCGGCGTGGCGAGCTGCACGCGGTTGTTGACGTTGAAGGTGGCCTTGTCGATGTCGGTGCCGACGTCGAAGGTGGCGGTGATCGTCGTCTGGCCGTTGGAGGCCGAGCTGGAGTTGAAGTACAGCAGGTTCTCGACGCCCGACAGCTGCTCCTCGATCGGTGCGGCCACGGTGCGCGCCAGGGTCTCGGCCGAAGCGCCGGGGTAGATGGCGGTGATCGTGACGGTGGGCGGCGCGATCTCCGGGTACTGCGCCACCGGCAGCGACACGCGCCGACACCAGCCCGGCGAGCACGATGATGATGGCCAGCACGGTGGCGAACACCGGCCGCTCGATGAAGAAGCGCGAGAACATCGGGGTGCCCGTCAGTTGCCGACGCCGGAGGCGGCCGACGCCGCTGGCGCCGCGCCGGCCACCTGCACGGGAGCGCCGGGGCGCAGCTTCATCAGGTTGTTCGTGATGACCTGGTCGCCAGCCGACAGGCCACCGCGGATGACCCAGTCGCTGCCGAGCCAGGCCCCGGTCTGCACCGGCTTGGGGCGCGGCCTTGCCGTCGGGCCCGATGACCCAGACGAAACGGCCCTGGTCGCCGCTCATCACGGCGGCCTGCGGCACCAGGAAGCCCTGCTGCTCGCCGGCCGTGATCTGCACGCGCACGAACTGGCCGGGCAGCCAGCGGCCGTCGCGGGTTGGCCAGCTCGGCGCGCATCGGCACCGTGCCCAGGCGCGGGTCGACCATCGAGCCGCTGAAGTCGAGCCGCCCGGCTTCCTTGGCCGGCTTGCCGTCGGCGCCGATCAGGTGCACCTGCTGGCCACGCGCGCGGCGCAGTGCCATGCGCCTCGGACTCGGCCAGCGCGAAGCGCACGCGGATCGGGTCGGTCTGCACGATGGTCGTCAGCAGGCCGCCGTCGGCCGGCGACACCAGCGCGCCCTCGCTGCGCTGCGAGCGCTGGACGACGCCGCCGATCGGCGCCGTGACCTCGCGCGTAGCCGACGTTGAGCTGGGCCTCGCGCAACTGCGCGCGCGCCGCCAGCAGCGCCGCCTCGGCGGTCTTCAGCGTGCTGGCGGCGTCGTCGGCCTCGCGCTGGCTGATCGCGCGGTCGCGTGATCAGCGAGGCCAGCCGGGCGTTCTCGCGCCGCGCCTGCTCGAGCCGCGCCTCCTGCTGCGCCACCGCGGCGCGCGCCGCGTCGAGCGCGATCTCGTACGGCGCGCGTTCGATGCGGTACAGCGGCGCGCCGGCGCGCACCGGCTCGCCTTCGCGGAAGAGCTGCTTCTGCAGCACACCGGCGACGCGTGCGCGCACCTCGACTTCGCGCAGGCCTTCGAGCGTGCCGACGGCCTCGATCGTCGACGGCACCTTGCGCGACTTGCGCCTCGAGCACGGTCACCGGCATCGCCGGCGGCGGCCCGCCGGCGGGGCCAC
>CAVUEP010000046.1:0-60580 GCA_963740395.1 uncultured beta proteobacterium | reverse complement strand
TCATGTCAAGTCGTCCTCAGGAGCGATGCGCCGTGGCGCGCTGTGGTCCATCAGCAGCCCGATGGCGACGGCCGCGGCGATCGCGACCAGGATATTGAGTTTCAGCGGCAGGCCATAGGCGGCCACGGCGGCACAGCCCGCCACTGCGGCGGCCACCAGCGTGGCGCGGTTCGAGACCAGCGCGTAAAGCAGGCCCAGCAGCGCCAGCGTGCCGGCAAAGCCAAGCCCCCAGGCGTCGGGGATGCGCTCCCCCAGAGCGATGCCGGCCAATGAAGGCAGCTGCCACGCGAGCCAGTTCGTGACGACGCCGCCCCAGAAATAGGGCGGCTGCTCAGGCGCCGGCCGCGGCACGGGAAAGCGGCGCATGAAGATCACGTAGTTCAGGTCGGCGACGAAGTAGCCCATGCGCAGGCGCTGGCCCCTGGGCAGGTGCGCCACATAGGGCCGCCAGCCGGCGCTGAAGACGACGAAGCGCAGGTTGACGCACAGGGCGGTGGCCCAGATCACCCAGATCGGGGCGCCGCTCGTCATCAGCGGCAGCACCGCAAGTTGCGCACTGCCGGCAAAGACGATCAGCGACATCAGCACCGCCAGCGGCAGGGGCAGGCCGCTCTTGGCCATGGCCACGCCCGTCACCAGGCCCCAGGCGGCGATCCCCAGCGCCACGCCGCTCATCTCGCGGGCCCCGCGCGCAAATTCCGGGTGGCGCCAGATCGGCGCCGGCGCGTTCGTCCCTTTGTTCATGCGGGGATTGTCGCCACCACCCCCTACCCCGCGCTCGCGCGGGACTTCAGGACGTTTGCTTCTTGCCCTTGGCCGGCTTCTTGGCCGCCGCGTCGGCGGGGGCCGCCTCGTCAGGCTTCTTGGCCAGCTCCGGCGCCTCGGCCTTGGGGCCCGCATCGGCAGCGATTTCGCCCTGCGGCGGCACGGCGTCGATCTTGTTCTCGCGCATGTAGTCGTTCATCTCGCGCCAGCCGGCGAACATTGCCGCCTTGTCGGCGCGCTTGTTCAACGTGAAGCAGTCCTCGATGGCGCGGCCGGCATGGCGGCACGCGGCACCGACGGCCTTGCCGTCGGCTTCCTTGCGCGCGGCGATGCTCTCTGGCGACTCTTCGCCGAACAGGCCGCAGCCGCCGAGCACGAGCATCGACGCGAGCAGGGCGGCAGTGGGGTGGAAGCGACGCATGGCATGTCTTGCAGGAGCTGTGTCGTGCTTATCGGCGCCTGCCGCGGCGACTTGAGCGCCAGAACCAGCGCCGCGGCGGCGCCTGGTACCTTCAGCGCGAGGCCAGGAAGGCGGCCACCGGCTGGCGCCGCCCGCCGGGGCGTTGCAACTCCAACAGTTCCAATGCCCGACCGTCACCGCAGATGATGCGCAGGCCGCCGGCGTGGCGCTGCAGCGCGCCCGGCTCGGCGGCGAAACCGCTGCTCACCTGAGCGCGCCAGAGCTTGACCTGCTGGCCTTCGAAGCCGAAGTGGCATCCTGGCTGCGGGTCGAACGCGCGCACACGCCGCTCGATCTCGGCGGCCGGACAGCGCCAGTCGATCGCTGCTTCGGCCTTGCTCAGCTTGTGGGCGTACGTGATGCCTTCGATCGGTTGGGGCGCAGGCTGCAGCACGCCCTGGCCGGCGTCGGCAAGGGCCTGCAGCACCAGGGTCGCCCCCAGGTCGGCCAGTCGCGCCAGCAAGCTGGCCGACGTGTCGTTGCCGTGGATTGGCTCGCGCGCCGTCAGCAGCATGTTGCCGGTGTCCAGGCCGGCGTCCATTTGCATGATGGTGACGCCGGTCTGCGCGTCACCCGCTTCGATGGCACGCTGGACCGGCGCCGCGCCGCGCCAGCGCGGCAGCAGGGAGGCGTGAATGTTCAGGCACCCCAGAGGTGGCAATTCGAGCAGCCAGGGCGGCAGGATCAGGCCGTAGGCGGCGACCACGATCACCTCAGGCCGCGCCGCGCGCAGTGCCTCGCGCGCGGCCTGCGCGTCGGCGGCGAAGCGCCCGTCGAGCTTCAAGCCCTGGGGCTGGGCCACGGGCAAGCCCTGCTGCAGCGCGAGTTGCTTGACCGCCGAGGCCTGCAGCTTCAGGCCTCGGCCCGCGGGGCGGTCGGGCTGCGTCAGGACCAGTGGCACCACATGGCCGGCGGCATGGACCGCCGCCAGCGCCGTCGCGGCGAACGCCGGCGTGCCGGCAAAGGCGACACGCAGCCCACCGATCACGCGCGCGGCGCCTCTTCGCGCTGTTTCTTGAGCATCTTGGTCTTGATGCGGTTGCGCTTCAACGGGCTCAGGTACTCGACAAAGACCTTGCCCAGCAGGTGGTCCATCTCATGCTGCACGCAGACCGCCTCCAGCCCCTCGGCCTCGAACTCGTAGGACTTGCCGTCGCGGCCCAGGGCCTGCACGGTGACGCGGGCGTGGCGTGGCACCTTGTCGTACACCTGCGGCACCGACAGGCAGCCCTCGTCGCCAAAGACCATCTCCTCGCTGCGCGCGAGCAGGCGCGGGTTGATCAGGACGCGCGGGCTGTCGCGGGTGTCGGAGGTGTCGATCACGATCACGCACTCGTGCACATCGACCTGCGTCGCGGCCAGGCCCACGCCATCGGCCTCGTACATGGTGGCCAGCATGTCGTCGACCAGGGTACGAATGCGGGCGTCGACGGCCGCAACCGGCTTGGCGACCTTGTGCAGTCGGGGGTCGGGGTAGCAAAGGATGGGCAACAGGCTCATGATTCGTGAAAACATGCACACCCTGGCGGGTAGAAACCAGGCGTACGAAGCGCACAACGGCGGGGTTCGTGAAAGGCGCCACGCCGGGCAGTAGCGCGCGGCACTTTCATTGCGATATCAAGGGTTTAGAGGCAGAATCTGCGAAACCGTATGAGCATTTTCGCTGGCTTGGCCGAGGGCCGCTGGCGCGAAGCTCGAAGACCTCAAAAACCTGACAACGGCGCCATTTTCTCATCGCTGCCGACGCCGGCAGCGGCCCGGGGAGACTCATTTCATGATTCGAAGCCACGCCAGCCGCCTTGCCTCCACCGCCGCTGCCAGCGCCATGCTGCTGGCCTTCGGCAGCGCAAGCGCTCAGTCACCGCAGCAGCGGTGGCCTGTCACGCCGGAGCAACGAGGTACCGCACAGCAAGTGGCGCAGGCCGGTGTGCCGCTGTCCGAATTGGCGCCCAACGCGCCCGACTCGCACACAGTCAAGCGCGGTGACACGCTGTGGGACATCTCCAAGCTGTTCCTGAAGAGCCCCTGGCGCTGGCCCGAGCTGTGGGGCATGAACGTCGACCAGATCCGCAACCCGCACCTGATCTATCCAGGCCAGGTGCTGGTGCTCGACAAGTCGGGTGGGCGCGCGCGCCTGACCCTGGCGCAGGGCGACCCGGAGAATACGGTCAAGCTGAGCCCGCGCGTGCGCAGCGAAGCGCTGGGCGACAACGGCGTGCCGTCCGTGCCGATGCACCTGATTGCGCCCTTCCTCAACGAAGGCGTCGTCTTCAGCGCCAATGAACTCGAACGCGCCCCACGCATCGTTGCCGCACCGGAAGGCCGCGTGATGATGGGCCGTGGCGACAAGGCCTACGTACTGGGCGATCTGGCGGGCATGCGCGATTGGCGCGTCTTCCGCCAAGCCACGCCGCTGCGCGATCCGACGACCAACGAGATCCTCGGCTACGAGGCCCGTTTCCTTGGCACCGCCACCTACACGCGCGAGGGTGGCAGCACAGCCACGGCCGACGGCAAATCAACGCTGGCCGTCCCGGCGACGTTCGAGTTGGCCAGCGTCAAGGAAGAGGTCGGCGTCGGTGACCGCCTGGCACCCGTCCCGCCGCGCGACTACAGCAACTACATGCCGCACGCACCGGCCAAGCCCGTCACCGGCCAGATCATTTCCGTCTACGGCGAAGCCCTGATCGCGGGCCAGAACCAGGTCGTGGCGATCAACCGCGGGGCCCAGGACGGCATGGAGCGTGGCCACATTCTGGCCTTGCTCAGCGATGGCGCGCAGGTGACCGACCGCACGGTCGAGCGGCCGACGCAGATCAAGCTTCCCGACGAGCGTCATGGTCTGCTGTTCGTGTTCCGTGTCTTCGACCGCGTGTCCTACGGTCTGGTGCTGCAGGTGCAGCGGCCCGTGGTCGCCGGCGACCGCTTCACCCAGCCCTGACGCGCTCGCCCGCCGACGCCGACCCGAACCCGGCGTGCGGTGGCCCGCCCTGACGACCTCGCCACCTGGCTGCGCCTGCTGCGCACCGCGGGTGTCGGCCGCGAGTCTGCACGGCGCCTGCTTGCTGCCTGCGGATCACCCGATGGCGTGTTCACCACGCGCACCGCGACGCTGCGCGAGATCGTCAGCCCCGCTGTGGCCAGCGCCCTGGCCACGCTGCCCGCAGGGCACGCTGAGCAACTCGCGGCCACCGAGACCTGGCTCACCGCCGACCCCACGCACCATGTTCTGACGCTGGGCGATACAAGGTATCCGGCGGCCCTGCTCGAGACCGTCGACCCGCCGCTGCTGCTGTATGCCCAGGGCCGCCTCGAATTGCTGAGCGCGCCGGCACTGGCGATCGTCGGCAGCCGCAACCCGACACCGCAGGGCAAGGACAACGCCAGGGCATTCGCGCAGCACCTGAGCCGCGCCGGCGTGACCATCGTTTCGGGCATGGCCCTGGGTGTCGATGGCGCAGCCCATGAAGGCGGTCTCGACGGCCACGGCAGCACGATTGCCGTGGTCGGCACCGGGTTGGACCGGATCTACCCCGCGCGCCATCGCGCGCTGGCGCATCGAATCGCCAGCCAGGGCCTGCTGCTGTCGGAGTTGGAGCTTGGCACGCCTCCGCTGCCAGAGCATTTTCCGCAACGCAACCGCTTGATTGCCGGGCTGTCGCGCGGCACGCTGGTGGTTGAGGCCGCACTGCAATCGGGCTCGCTGATCACGGCGCGGCAGGCCCTGGAGGCGGGGCGCGACGTGTTCGCGATTCCGGGCTCGATCCACTCACCGCAGTCGCGCGGCTGTCACGCCTTGATCAAGCAGGGCGCCAAGCTGGTCGACTCGGCCGACGACATCCTGAGCGAGCTGAACTGGTCAGCCGCTGCGCCAGCGCCAGGCCAGGCTGCGCTGGCCGACGACGGCGACCCACTCCTTGCAGCCCTCGGTCACGATCCGGTCACGCTCGACGCGCTGCTCACGCGCACCGGCGAATCAGCCGCCGCGCTCAGCGCTCGCCTGCTCGAACTCGAGCTCGACGGCCACGTCGCACGCCTGCCCGGGGGCCTCTACCAGCGACGCGGGCAGTCATGAAGATCGCTGCGGTATAGTCAATCCATGTTTGACGTGCTGGTGTATTTGTACGAAAACTACTGGCGCCCGGATGCCTGTCCGGACCACGCCAAGCTGACACGAAAACTGTCGGCGGTGGGATTCGAAAGCGACGAGATTCAGGAAGCCTTGTCCTGGCTCGATGGACTGGCCAGCACGGCCGAGGCCTACAGCGGCCAGCAAAGCGCCAACGCGATGCGCGTCTACTCGCCGGCGGAACAGGAACTGCTCGGCGAGGAGTCGATCGGCTTCGTCAGCTTCCTCGAATCGGCCGGCGTATTGCCGCCACCCATGCGCGAGATGGTGATCGACCGCGCCACCGCCATCGGCGCCACGCCGATCGACCTCGACGACCTCAAGGTCATCGTGCTGATGGTCTTCTGGAGTCTGGGCGAGGAGCCCGACGCGTTGATCCTCGACGAACTCTTCGTCGCCCCCGAAGAGCGCCTCATCCACTGAGGCGCAGGGCCAAGGGCCCAACGCGGCAAGGGCCGTCAGGCCCACTGTCGTTCAATTCAACAATCTCGTCGGATCGTTGTCGATCTTTGCCATCGCCGTGCGCGTGGCCCGCACGGTCAGGGATTCGTCCTGCGCCGGCAGCAACAAACCCGCCTGCAGGTAGGACGCCAGGCGGTGCTGCTCGAACAGCAGGCAGCGGCCCCCGGCCGTGACAAACAGCGAGAGATGCCGGCGCATGCCCTGCCAGGCCAGTTGCACGGCTTCGTTGCGGTCGCTGTACTCCAGCATGTACCAGCTGCCGACCTGCAACTCGCGTGCCCACGACAGCATGGCTGGCGTCGGCATCGAGCCCCCCTCGCCGACGACTTCGAGGTCGCCACTGTCGTCGCCCGAGATGTCGAGCATCAGCGTCTGGTCGAGTTCCACATCGCTGGCGTCGGGCAGCAATTCCTCCAGCGCCTCGAGGCGCTCGCGCAATTCCTCGAATCGCTCGGCCGGAATGGCGGCAGCCTTGGCGCTGAACGCCGCCGCCAGCGAGTCGTTGATCGCGCGCACATGTTCGTCGCGCTTGGCCGCCGGCACGCCGGCCGACTCCATGCCGTCGCGCAATTGCTTCAGCAAGGGCGGCAGACGCCGGATCACGTCGGCGCGCTCCTCGCGTGAAACCTTGGCCCCGGCCGACCAGATCAGATCCGTGGCCGCCTTTCGCAATGCCTTGGTCGCCTCACCTTGGGCGCCATGGCGCACAGCCGCCATCGCCAGCACATCGGCCCAGACGTGAAACAGGAACTGGCGCACGCCCTCCTGCACCGGCACCTCGTTCAACATCTTGCGCAATTCGATCGTGTACTGGATCGCCAGCGTCTCGCGCTGCTCGACCTGCTGTGCCAGCGAAACGCCGCGCACGGTGGCCTTGTTGGCGCTCTTGAAATAATGCTCGATGAAGCGCTCGAACTCGGTCAGCACGGTCTGGAAGACACGGCGTCCGGTATCCGGGTAGGCCTCGACGACCTGCACGACCCGCTTGATCTCGCCTTCCAGCGCGTCACCCACGACGTTGGCCGTGGAGTCAAAGCCCATCACGCAGGCGCCCATGCGGTCGATCAGACGGCGCGCGGGATGGTCGACCGTGGCGAAGAAGTCCGGCTCGCCGACCGCCACGCGCAGCACCGGCATCTGCAGCCGCGCAAACCAGACGCGCACGGCCGACGGGATGCGTTCCTCGGTCAGGATGCTCTGGAACAGCAGGGCCACGATTTCGATGGTGGCGCGTTCGACCGGTGTCTCGGCGGCACGCTTGAGCGCCTGCTTGCGCAGGTTGAGCTCCTCGAGCAGGGCCGGCGAGACCGTCGCGGCTGCCGAAGCGACATCGTGGCGATCGATGCGCCGCTGCATGCCCTGCTGGGCCTGGCCGATGGCGGCGGCCAGCGCGGGCGACACCGTGCGATGCACGCCGGCGTGGGCCGTCTCGGCAAATGCCGGCACCTGCTGCTCGATCATGCGGTTCAGGCGCGCCAGCACCGCCATGGCGTTGTCACCGCCCTGCGCGTGGCCACTCGGCACGCCCGAGCGCGTCATCATCCGCGTCTCTTCGTGCACCTGGCCGGCATAGCCGGTGGTGCCCCCGCCCCCGCGCGAGCGCCGGATCAGCGGCCGAAGGTCGATGTCGGGCAGCACACGCTTGGACACCAGCCACTCGTTGGCGCCGTGGAACGCCTCCTGCACCAGGACACCGAACTCCTCGTGCAGCACCGGTTGCAGGTCACGGATCGCGACATCGACCATTCCGGCCTCGGCCCAGGCCCGGGTCACGATCCGCGCCAGCACATGCGTGCGCAGCAGGTCATGGGGATCGAGCTCTTCGCGGCGCTCGAGCAGGGCCACGCGGGTCCGCAGGTCGTTGAACTCCCAGGTGGCGCGATCCATGATGGCCAGCGCCAGCCGCGACGTGATGATCTCGCGCTCGATGGTTTCGTCATCGACCAGCGACAGCTTGCGCGTGGTCCCGCCGTAGTCGCCCGTGCGCGAGGCTGCGGCACCATGCTTGAGCGCTTCCTGCAGCGCAGCCACCATGCCGTTGAGCCAGTCGGGGCCATGCTGCTTGAGTGCAATGGCCGTGTCGCGCAGTCGCCCGACGACGCCTGGGTCGGTCGCGACGGCGGTGATGCGCTCGGGTGCCACGGCCCAGATCTCGACCGCACTGACCAGCGCCGGCAAGCCCTTGACCAGCTCTTCCGTATAGAGACGACGGGCCTGGTAGGCCAGACTGGCTTGGTCGCCGACAGTCTCCATGGGGATCGGGGGCTCTCGTGCTGGGGTTGGTCGGCAGACTCTACACCACGGCCCGTGCGTTCAGACCACGGCGCCAGCGTTCGGATCGTTCGGATCGCCGTCCTTCGCGGACAGTTTCACGAGGTCCTCGCGCTTGACCCCCAGCCACATCACGATCGCCGCTGCCACGAACACCGACGAGTAGATGCCGAACAGGATGCCAATGGTCAGGGCCAGCGCAAAGTAATGCAGTGTCTCGCCACCGAAAACCAGCATCGAGACCACCATCATCAGCGTACTGCCGTGGGTGATGATGGTGCGGCTGATGGTGCTCGTGATGGCATGGTCGATGACCTCCCGCGTCTCGAGTTTGCGGAACTTGCGGAAGGTCTCACGCACGCGGTCGAAGATGACAACCGACTCGTTGACGGAGTAGCCCAACACCGCCAGCACCGCGGCCAGCACGGCCAGCGAAAACTCCCACTGGAAGAAGGCAAAGAAGCCGACGATGATGACGACGTCGTGCAGGTTGGCGACGATGCCGGCGACCGAGAACTTCCACTCGAAGCGTATCGCCAAGTAGATCATGATGCCCACGATCGTCACGATCAGCGCCCAGGCGCCGTTCGTGGCCAGCTCGGCACCGACTGAAGGGCCGACGAACTCCGTGCGCGAGAGTTTCAGCGGTTCGTCGCCGGCCGCCGTGGTGCATGACGAGCGACTGAGCTGCTCACCCTGCGGCGTGGTCGTCTGCCGGCTCGCGACGCGGCCTGATTCCGCCTGGCACAGCTGCTCGAAGACATTGCCAGCCAGTTCACTCAGCTTGGCCTCGCCGCGCAACGGTAGGCGGATCAGCACGTCGCGCGAGGTGCCGAAATTCTGCACCTGGACCTCGCCCAGCCCCAGCCGGTCGATCGTCGCGCGCGTCTTGGGCAGGTCGGCGGCGGCTGCGTACTCGACCTGCATCACGGTGCCGCCCGTGAATTCGATCGACAGGTGCAGGCCCCGCGTGGCGATGAAGAACACGGCGGCCAGGAAGGTGGCCAGCGAAATCGCGTTCAGCACCAGCGCATGGCGCATGAACGGGATGTCACGGTGTATCCGGAAGAATTCCATGGTCTCAGCGCCTGTTCAGGATTCCGCGGCCGGCTTGCCGCCGTCAGGGCGCCAGACCTGTCCGATCGACATGTCCTTGAGCTTCTTCTGCCGGCCGTACCACAGGTTCACGAGGCCGCGCGAGAAGACCACTGACGAGAACATCGAGGTCAGGATGCCCAAGCAGTGCACGACCGCGAAACCGCGCACCGGGCCCGACCCGAAGGCCAGCAGCGCCAGGCCGGCGATCAGCGTCGTGATGTTGGAGTCGACGATCGTGCCCCAGGCGCGCTCGTAGCCGGTGGCGATCGCCATCTGCGGGCTGGCGCCGGCACGCAATTCCTCGCGCACGCGTTCGTTGATCAGCACGTTGGAGTCGATGGCCATGCCGAGCGCCAACGCGATCGCCGCCATGCCCGGCAGGGTCAGCGTCGCCTGCAGCATCGACAGCACCGCCACCAGCAACAACAGGTTGAAGCCCAGGGCAATGCTCGAGAACACACCGAACAGCATGTAGTAGGCGCACATGAACACGGCGATCGCCGCGAAGCCGTAGATCACGCTGTTGAAGCCGATCTGGATGTTCTCCGCGCCCAGGCTCGGACCGATCGTGCGCTCCTCGATGATCTCCATCGGCGCAGCCAACGAGCCGGCCCGCAGCAGCAGGGCGGTGTCGGCGGCCTCGATCGTGTTCATGCGTCCGGAGATCTGGAACCTCGCGCCCAGCTCGCCGCGGATCACGGGCGCCGTGATCACTTCACCCTTGCCCTTCTCGAACAACAGGATCGCCATGCGCTTGCCGATGTTCTCGCGCGACACGTCGCGCATGATCCGCGCGCCCTTGGCATCCACCGTCAGGTGCACCGCCGGCTCGCTGGCGTTCTGACCGTCGAAGCCGGCCTGGGCGTCGGAGAGACTATCGCCGGTCAGGATGACCTGGCGCTTGACGATCAGCGGCGCGCCGCCGCGCTCGACGAAGCGCTCGGTGCCGAAGGGCACCGGCCCGCTGCCCACGGCCGCGGCCGCGGCCTCGGCACTGTCGTCGACCATGCGCAATTCGAGCGTCGCCGTGCGGCCGATGATGTCCTTGGCCTTGGCCGTGTCCTGCACGCCGGGCAGTTGCACGACGACGCGGTCGGCGCCTTGCTGCTGGATCACGGGCTCGGCCACACCCAGCTCATTGACACGGTTGTGCAGGGTCGTGATGTTCTGCTTCAGCGCCTGGTCCTGCACGGCGCGCGCCGCCTCGGGCTTGAGGCTGCCGAGGAGCTTGAAGCCATCGCCTTCGGCGCTGTCGACCCACAAAAGGTCGGGCAGCTGGTCCGTCAAGAAGCTCTTCGCGGCATCGAGCGTGGGCTTGTCGCGAAAGCGAACCTCGACCGTGTTGCCGTCGCGCGAGATGCCCGCATGGCGGATGTTCTTGTCGCGCAGCAGCGTGCGCATGTCACCGGTCAGCGCTTCGGCCTTCTTCGTCAGCGCCGCCTTCATGTCGACCTGCATCAGGAAGTGAACGCCACCGCGCAGGTCAAGCCCCAGGTACATCGGCAGCGCGCGCAACTTGGCCAGCCACTGCGGCGAGCGCGAGATCAGGTTCAGCGCCACGATGTACTGCGGGTCGTCAGCGTCGGGGTTCAGAGCCCGGGCGATCGCGTCCTTGGCCTTGAGTTGCGTGTCGGTGTCGGTGAAGCGCGCTCTCACCGAGGTGCCCTCGAGGGCCACGAAGTCGGCGTTCACCGAGGCCTGTTTGAGAGCCTCCTGCACGCGCGCCACCAGGGCGGGCTCGACCTTGACCGTGGCCTTGCCCGAGGAGATCTGGACGGCAGGCGCCTCGCCGAAGAAGTTCGGCGCCGTGTACAGCACGCCGACCAGCAACGCGATCACGAGCATCGCGTACTTCCACCAAGGGTAGCGGTTCATGGAGCAACAACCTTCACAGCACGAAACAGGCGCCGCTGGCGCCGCAGGCGATTACTTGATCGTGCCCTTGGGCAGCACCTGGACAACCGCGGCACGCTGCACTTGAACTTCCACGTTGGCAGCGATCTCGACCGAGATATAGCTCTCGCCGACCTTGGACACACGGCCCAACATGCCGCCGCCGAAGACGACCTCGTCGCCCTTGGCGATCGCCTCGACCATGGCCTTGTGCTCCTTCTGCCGTTTCATCTGGGGGCGAATCATGATGAAGTACAGCACCACGAACATCAGCACCAGCGGCAGCAGGCTGAACAGGGTGGATTCGGCACCCGCGCCGCCGGCGGGGGCGGGGGCGGTCTGGGCAATGGCTTGGGAGATGAACACGTCGTCAATCCTGGTGAAGATGAGCCGCAGCAGATGCGGCTTTGGCCCTGGAGTCCAAGGCCGGGAAAACCTGCATCGGCGCCCGCGTCAGCGGGCGTGCGCAAGGCGGCGGATTCTAGTCGATCGCTCGCCGCAGCCCCAAGGGCAGCTAGGATGGCCTACGTCATGAAGCCCCTCTCGATCGCCGTCATCGGCGCCGGTCCGGTCGGACTGGCGCTGGCCCTGCTGGCTGCCCGTGCGCTGCCGCATGCGCAGGTGAGTCTGTTTGACGCGCGGCCGGCAGACCGGGACATGTCGGGTGATGCGCGCACCTTGGCCTTGTCGCTGGGCAGCCTGCAGTTGCTCGAGCGGGTGGGCGCCTGGAACGCTCAGGTCGCCGAGCCGATCCTCGAGGTCTGGGTCTCGCAGCAGGCCCCCGCGTTGGCCGTGCCTGGCTGGCTCGGGACGCCCGAAGTGCGGCTGTCGGCTGCCGAGGTGGGTGTGCCGATGCTTGGCGCCGTACTCGGCTACGGCGCCCTCGTGGCGCCGATGCAGCGCGCGTGGGACACGCTTGCTGCCGCCGAGCCGGCGCGCTTGCACACCCGCTTCGGTGCGCCCGTGGCCGGGTTGAAGGACCTTGCCGACGGCGTCGAGGTGGACGCCGGGGTGGCCGAACGCTTCGATGTGGCGGTGGTGGCCGAAGGCGGGGTCTTCGGCGCCGGCATGCTGGCCGACGTGCGCCACGATTACCAGCAGGACGCCTGGGTCGGCAAAGCCGCGCTGGCTGGGGGAACCCCGGGACTCGCAGTCGAGCGCTTCACACGGTACGGCCCTGCCGCGCTGCTGCCCTTGCCACGCAGCGCTGACGGCACGCAGCAAGCCTCGCTCGTCTGGTGCGTGCCGCGCGGCGATGATCCGGTGCGCGACCTCGATGCAGCCCAGCGGTTGGCCGTATTGAACACTGTCTTCGGCGAGCGCGTGGGCCGACTCACCGGTGTCTCGCCATTGAAGTGCTTTCAGCTCGGCCTGGCCGCGCAGCGCACGCTCGTGCGCGGCCGCCAGGTTCGGATCGGCAATGCGGCCCAGACCCTGCACCCGGTGGCGGGCCAGGGGCTCAATCTCGGCCTGCGCGATGCGTTTGCGCTGGCCACGGCGCTGCGCGACGCGGTCGACGTCAACCGCGCCGCGCCCGACCTCGACCGCGCCCTGGCACGTGTGGCCTGGCAGCGAGCACCGGATCGTTGGGCGATGATCGCCGCGACCGATTTCCTGGCCCGCAGTTTCACCTGGCAACTGCCCGGTATTTCCACTTTGCGCGGGGCCGGGATGGCCCTGATCGACCGCTTGCCGCCGCTGAAGAACGCCCTGGCTCGGCGCATGATGTTCGGCAGCCGTTGATCGATCGAGCGGCTCGCAGGACTAGAGTCGGCGGTGCGCCAGAGCCGGCATCTGCTGCCGCACCGACGCGATGCGTGACGGGTCCACCTCGGCCAGCACGACCCCTTCACCTTCGGGCCGCACCGCGAGCACCTCGCCCCAGGGGTCGACGACCATGCTGTGGCCCCAGGTGCGGCGGCCGTTTTCATGCGTGCCGCCCTGCGCCGCTGCGATGACGTAACACTGGTTCTCGACCGCGCGGGCGCGCAGCAACAGCTCCCAATGCGCGCGGCCCGTCGGGTAGGTGAAGGCCGCGGGCACGCTCAGCAGGTCGCAGGGCGGTGTGCACAGGCGGCGGTACAACTCGGGGAACCGCAGGTCGTAGCAGATCGACAGGCCGACCCGCAGCGTCCCGGCCTGCACCGTCACGGGCTCGCTCCCCGCCTCCAGCACCCGCGCCTCGTCATAGTGCTCGCGGCCGTTGTCGTAGCAGAAGAGGTGGATCTTGTCGTAGCGTGCGGCCAAGCTGCCGTCGGGGGCAAAGGCGCAGCAGGTGTTGCGCGCGTGCAGTGGATCGTCGCTGCGCAGGGGCAAGGTACCCCCGATCAGCCACAGGCCATGCTGCCGGGCCTGCGCGGCCAGGAAGGCCTGGATCGGCCCCTGCCCGGGCGTCTCCGCAACCGCCAGCTTGTCCTCGTCGCGCCTGGCCATCAGACAGAAATACTCGGGCAGCGCGACCAGTTCGGCACCGTCGCGCGCGGCCAGCCCGATCAGGCGCGCAGCGGCGTCGAGATTGCGGTCGACATCCGGTGTGGCGACCGTCTGCAGTGCGGCGATCTTCATCTTGTTCTCCCTGTCAGCAACGGCATGGGTTCCGGGACCGTGACCTGCTTGCATGTCGCCGGGGCCCTGCGCAATTCCACGGCGGTCATGATCCCGCCTTCGGCGCCGACGCCGCCGCGGGCGCGTCCAGGTCGGGCAGTGGCGCATCGAATCTGCGCTCGACCCGCTCGACCTTCGGGTCAGCCCACGAGCCCTGCACCGTGAATTCGCGGGTGCTGGCGGCCATCAGCGGCCGGCGCAGGAACATCTGCGCCAGGAAACTGCCCAGTCCCACGGCCGGGTTGATCACGGCATAGGCCAGGGACGCCGTGCCGGCGTTGATCTCGGGCACCACCAGCACGCGCAGTTCCTGCGTCTCGCGGGCGATGTCGGCCTGGCCTTCCATCAACACGACAGCCTGCACACCGCGCATGCGCAGGTTGTTGGTGCTGGCCACGCCCGCGTCGATGTTCACGTCACCCGTGACGTTGTCAAAGGCGAAGCCTTCCTGGAACACATCGCGGAAGTCGAGCAGCAGGCGGCGCGGCAGGGCCTGCAGATTGAGCACCGAGAGCAGGCGCCCGGCCCCGGGCCCGGCCTTGAGGAATTGGCCCGCGTCCAGCGCGAGGTTGATGTGCCCGTTCAGGCTGGGTACGTGCAAGGACAGCGGCGAGCCGGCCCACGACAGCTGCCCATGCATGCGCCCCTTGCCGCCGCGCAGGGTGCCGCCGAATCCCAGGCGGTCCAATGCCGCGCCACTGTTGGCGAGGTCGAGCTTGAAGTCCATCACCATGCGCTGGCGAGCCGCGCCCACTGCGCCGGGATGCCACTGGCCCGTGCCCGTGAGCACGGCGTCGGCGTTGCTGACCGCGAAGCGGTTCAACCGCCACTCACGTCCGCCGGCATCGGCGGCGCGGTTGACCGCCTCGATCTCGACGCGGCCAAACTTCTTGCCACGCAACTCGAAGTCATCGATCACGATGTCGAGCGCGGGCACGCTGCCGGGCGCCTGCACCAGCAGGCTCTCGACCGAGTCGACATCGGCCGGCGGCAAGGCCAGGCGGGCCAGTCGTGCATAGACACGACCCGGGTTGGCGTTGCCCTGCGCAGCGCGGTACTCGACGTAGCCGCCCAACTGGTCCGCATCGAGGCTGCCGCGCCAGGTGGCATCGGTCGCGTCGTGGCTGATGCCCGCCACCAGTCCCGTCAGCTTGCGCCCACCCGAATTGACGGCCTGCGCACGCAGCGCCACAGTGCGCGGCAGGTAGCCGTCATCGACGGATGCAGCGGCGTCGGGCCGCGCGCCGGGAGGCGTCTGCAGCCGGTCGGCAACGGCTTGCCAGGCGTCGGCGTCGACGGCCGGCAGGTTGAGCAGGGCATGCACGCCGCGCTGGGGCAGGGGCGGTAGCACGTCAAGGACGGCCACGGCGCCGCGCTGGACTTGCGGCGCGTCACGCGAGAGATCACGTTGGAACTGGGCCTGGACCAGGCTGCCGAGTTCGACCCGCAACATGTCCCGCGGCGACTCGCCCGGCACGGGAGGGAGCAGTCGCGACTCGACACGCAGGGGCCAGGAGGCCTCGGCAGCTTTCTTCAGCGGCGCGGGAAAGTCCAGCGCCAACCCAGTCAGGGGGCTGGTCAACGTGAACTCGGTCTGCCCGCGCACGCTGCCCAGCAACAGGCGGTAGGACGTCTGGCCGGTCGCGTAACTCGCCAGGCTGGATGCAACACCCAACCCGGGAGCGCGTCGTACGCTGTCGGCGCTGACCACGCCCTGAGCCACCACACGCAGGCTGCCGTCGGGCTGCGTGCCGCCTTCGACGGTGGTGTCGCCTCCCAACACGCGGGCCCCGGCGCCAACGATCGAAAAGCCGCGCTGGCTGAAGTCGACCCGACCCTTGGCGCCTGTCATCAGCGGCACGCCAGGCGCAAGCCGCACATCGTTGCCAGCCAGCGCGACACGGCCCTGCACCGTGGTGCGCTGCGGCGCGTCGATCGGGATCTCGAGCTTGAGGTTCAGGTCGGCATTGCCGCTGGCATTGGACTCGCGCAGGACGTTGCCGATCCAACCGCCGATCGGTGTCACGTTGACATAGCGCAGCAGGTCGTTCAGCGGCCCGCGCGCCTGGCCCTCAATGCGCAGGACGGGCTGGGTCAAGTCGCGGATCGCGCCCGTGACCCGGGTCAGTTCGACACCGAACATTCGTGCCGTGGCGTTGCGGATGTCCATGGCGCTGCGATCGAAGACGAGGTCGCCGCTGACGCGCGTGAAGGCCGGCCACGGCGAGACCCCATCCACCGCGCTCGGCACATAGGCCAGGGACACCTCTTCGGCGCGCGCAGCGATGCGGAACTCGCCGCTGGGACTAGTGCTCTTGCCTGCGGCCGCCGCGAACGGGAAGTCCGACAAGTCGCCCTTGACCTTGAAGCTGGCCTGGGTCACGCGGCCGTCGAGCACCGCCTGCTGCACATAGTGGCGCGCGGCCTCGTTCACGCCCAGCGGCAAATAGCGCGCCACGGCTGCGGCACGGCCCCGCGACAGGCTGCCCACCAATTCGATCTGGCCGGGCAGCCGCGCCCCGCGACCCGGGTCGCCGCTGACACCGCTGCGGACCGTGCGAGTGCCACTACCCGTCTGCCAGCGTGCCAGGCTCAACTCGCCCTGAGCGTCGGCGTTGGCAAAGCGCGTCCCGGTCAGCGAGACCTCGAGCGCGGGGGGCGCACCGGCCGCGGCCGCGGCTCGGACGCGCCACGCCAGTTGGGTCGAAAACTGGTCGAGCTCGATCTCGGGTTGCTCGAACACGCCAGGCAGGACCAGCGCGCCCTTGTCGAGAACGAGTCGGGCCTTGCCCCCCACCTCGCTGGCGTCGAACTCGATCGCGGCATTGCGCCAACCAGGCCGGCCGATGCCACCCGCCTCAGGCGAAGGCGCGGCCGCAATGCTGAGCCCGGCAATGGCGCCCTTGGTCTGGAAGCGCGAGGGCGCGTCGATCGCGCCATCCCAGCGTGCACTCAGCCCGCTGACGCGGCCGGTCGGCGCCAGCTCAGCCAGCAGATTGGCCATGGGCGCGCCGATCGGAACGCGCGCGGCCACTTGCGCCATCACATCGAGTTCGAAGTGGTCGGCACTGAATTCGCCGCCGATCCAGGCGGCGCCCGTGCCACCCACCTGCCGGCGCAGTGCCAGCGTCAGGTTGCTGCGCGGCCAGACGACGCCTGCGGCCGTGGCGAACGCCAACCCGTCGGCGGCCAGCTTGAGCTGGCTGTCAGTACGTTCGGCACTGAAGCGCCCTTGCAACTGCTCGATCGCCAGGGGCGGCGCGTTCGGCACCAGCCGCAGCGTGACCGCACGCAGCGCGAGGTCGACGGTCGCCGCCTGCGGCTCACCTCGGCGCAGTTCGACCCAGGCCCGCACGGCGCCCTCACCCTGTGTGAGCTCGAACGGCAGTGCGACGTGGCGACGCAACTCAGCCACGTCCGTGTACGGCAGCGCTGCGTGCAAGGTGCCGTTCCAGCGCCGCCAGTTGCCGCTGGCGTCGAGCAGTGATTGCGTGAATCGGCCTTGCAGTGAAAAGCGTTCACCCCAACCCGCCGGCGGCGTGGCATCGAGGCGAATGTCGTGGCTGCGCAGGCCGTTGCGCGCCACCAGGTCGACGCTTTCGAGCTCGAGCGCAGGCGCATCGCGTGTTTCGTCGATCCAACGCAGGCTGCCATTGCGAATGACGATCTCGCGCTGCGAGAAGAACCAGTCGATCGCGTTGCTGTTGGCAGCGGCACCGCTGGGCGCGATCTCGATGCCGGCGACAAAGACGCGACCGGCGCGGTCGCGGCGCAGTTCGAGCGTCGCCCCGTCGATGTGCAGCTGCTCCAGACGCAGTTCGAACGCCAGCAACGAATGTGCAGACAGCGCAGCGCTGACCTTGGGCAGCCGCAATGCTTCGCGGTGCTGTGAGTCCTTCAGCACCACGTCGCTCATCTCCAACGCCGGCACCCAGCCGCTGGAGCGCACGCGGATGGCGCCGATCGACACGGGCACGCCCAGCGCCTGGGTGGCCCGCTCCTCGATCTGCGGGCGCCACTGCTCGATGCGAGGCAGAATGCCCCAATGCAGCGTCAGCCATGCCAGCAGCAACAAGCTCCAGGCGCCAAACAGCAAGCCGAAGGCAATGCGCCATGACCAGCGCAGCGCGGGGTGCCGACGTCGATCGATGGCGGGGGTTGCAGCGGTGTTGACAGGCGCAGTGGACACAATGGGCGTGATGGGTGGCATGGCAGCCGACACTGATCGGCCGCGCGACAAGCGCCGGCGCTCATTGCAACGGCTGAGTGCGCCTACGTGCCGACAACGCTGCCTTGCGCGCCGGGGCGAGCCAATCTAGCACAGGGTTGTTGACCCGACACCAAAGCGCGCCATGGGTTCACCTGCCCCCTCGACCGACACCCCACTCGCCGCGGCTGACCACAGCCGTTTCGTGCAGCGTGTGCGTCGCCGCCTGGGTGCGGAATTGGCGCTGCTGGCGCCCGGGCTGCCTGACGGCGAAGCGATCACGGCCTTGGTTGCGCGGCTGCAGGAGCAGAGCCACAGCTTGGCCGCCGCATTGAGAATCGCACGCCTGTTGGTGCTCGAACGCCTGGCCGTGCTCGACATTGAAGAGGGTGCCTCGCTGGATGACGTCACGGCAACCATGACCGCCCTCGCGGAGGCGACGCTGGAAATGGCGCTGGCTCAGGCGCAGGCCGACGTCGACGCACGGCATGGCGCGCCGCGGGCCGCGAATGGCCAGCGCATCGAGTTCTGGATCGTCGGGATGGGCAAGCTCGGCGCGCGCGAATTGAACGTGTCGTCGGACATCGACCTGATCTATGTCTACGAAGAGGATGGACAGACCGACGGCGCACCACGTCAGAGCACGGGCGCTGAGCCGCGCCACGAGAGCGAGACCTCAGCCGGGGGCGCGCCGCAGCAAAGCGGGAGGGGCTCCATTTCTGCCCATGAGTACTTCTCCAAGGTGGCCCGGAACCTGTATGCGCTGATCGGTGAGACCACCGACGACGGCTTTGTCTTTCGCGTCGACCTGGCTTTGCGGCCCAACGGCAACTCCGGCCCGCCGGTCGTCAGCCTGGCGATGCTCGAGGAGTACCTGCAGGTGCAAGGCCGTGAGTGGGAACGGTTCGCCTGGCTCAAGAGCCGTGTGGTCGCGCCGCGCGCGGCGGTCAGCAGCGGTCGCGCCCTGGCCCTGCGCTCACTCGTCACGCCCTTTGTCTACCGGCGCTACCTTGACTACGGGGTCTTCGAGGGCCTGCGCCAATTGCACGCCAAGGTGCGCGAGGAAGCCCAGCGCCGGGCCGCGGGTCGACCCGATCGGAGTATCGATGTGAAGCTGTCGCGAGGCGGGATCCGCGAGGTCGAATTCATCGTGCAGTTGCTGCTGGTGGTCCGTGGCGGGCAGTTTCCGGAGATGCGCACGCGCTCGACCTTGCGTGCACTGCAACGCCTGACGATGCGCGGGTTGATGAAGCCCGCCGCAGCCGATGCGCTGGCCGACGCCTACACCTTCCTGCGCCGCATCGAGCACCGCATTCAGTACCTCGACGACTGCCAGACCCACCTGCTTCCCGAGGCCGATGCCGATCTGGCCTGGATTGCGCAATCGATGGGGCTGACCTGCAGCGCCGACGCCTGCGAGTTGCTGGACCGCCTGGGCCAGGTGCGGGAGCTGGTGGCCACGGAATTCGATGCGCTGTTGCACGACGGCCGTGAGCCGCAGGCCCCCAACGGCGCCAAGGGGTCGTGCAAGACCTGTGGCACGGACTCGCTGCTGATCGATGACGAGAGGTTCCTTGAGCGGCTGCCTGTCGAGCTGGCCGATCGCGTGCGCGCTTGGGCGGCGCAGCCGCGCGTGCACGCGCTGCGCGACAGCAGCAAGCAACGGCTGGCGCGCCTGGTGCAGCGTGCTGCGGACTGCATCGCAGCCGAGCGCTGCAGCAGCGACGCAGCCCTGCGATTCATCGACTGGATGGAGCCACTGCTGCGCCGCGAAAGTTACCTGGCCATGCTGGTCGAGCGCCCCGAGGTTCAGGAGCGCCTGCTGGGCTTGCTGGGTTTGGCGCGCTGGCCGATGCGCTACCTGATGCAGCACCCGGGCGTGATCGACGAGCTGGCCGATGCACGCCTGCTGCGTGGGCGCTTCGATCGCGCCGCGTTCATTGCCGAGCTGGAGCAGCGGCACGCGGCCTGGCACCGATCGGGCGAAGCCAGCGAGGAGGCGCTGCTCGATACCTTGCGCCGCGCCCATCATGCCGAGGTCTTTCGCATCCTGGTGCGCGACGTCGAGCGCGAGATCACGGTCGAGCAGGTGGCAGACGACCTGTCGGCCCTTGCCGATGCCGTGCTCGAGTGCACGCTGCGCTGGGCCTGGGCGCATCTGCGCCAGCGCCATCGGGACGCCCCGCAGGTCGCTGTCATCGCCTACGGCAAGTTGGGCGGCAAGGAGTTGGGTTACGGCAGCGACCTGGATGTGGTCTTCCTGTTCGACGATCAGGACGAGCCCGACACCGACAAGGTGGTTGCGATCTACGCCGCCTTTGTGCGCAAGTTGATCACGTGGCTGACGCTGCGCACCGCGGCCGGCGAATTGTTCGACATCGATACGGCATTGCGCCCCAACGGCAATTCCGGCCTGCTGGTGACGTCCGTCTCGGCATTTGAGCAGTACCAGCGTGGCCGCGGCAGCAACACCGCCTGGACCTGGGAACACCAGGCCCTGACGCGGGCGCGCTGCTGTGCGGGCCTGCCGGCGCTGGCCGAACGCTTCGAGCGCGTGCGTCGCGAGTTGCTGGCCACGCCGCGCGATCAGGCCGCGCTGCGCCATGAAGTGCAGGCGATGCGCGACAAGGTGCGTGAGGCGCGGCCGGTCAAGGCGGGACTGTTCGACGTCAAGCACAGCGCGGGCGGCATGATGGATGCCGAGTTTGCCGTGCAATTCCTGGTCCTGGCACATGCGGCGCAGCATGCGGAGCTGCTCGACAATGTCGGCAACATCGCCCTGCTGCAGCGCGCGCAGGCCTGCGGGCTCCTGCCCGCGCCGGTTGGGGACGCGGCGGCCAACGCCTACCGCGAGTTGCGCCGGGCCCAGCACCGCGCGCGCCTTGATGAGCGGCCGACACAGTTCCCCGCCGAGACATTGACGGCCGAACGCGACGCCGTGCTCGCGCTGTGGAAATGTGTCTTCACGTCCTGATCCGTCATGGCGCTCGAAACGCCCCCGGCTCCGCGCGCATGGGCCGCCATTGCCACCGGCCTGGCCCTGGGAGCAGTCTTGCTATGGACCACCCCGGGCACCGCGATCGACTGGCAGCCCCGCCTGGCCCTCTCCGAGCCCTGGCGGATCTGGAGCGCGGCTTTCGCGCACCTGAGCCCGCTGCACCTGCAAGCCAACCTGCTGGGTTGCGCCGCGGTAGCGGCCTTCGGCGTGGCGGCGCGCCTGCCCCGCCACGCCGCCTGGGCCTGGCTGGTCGCCTGGCCCTTGACACATGCCTCCCTGATGCTGCAGCCCCAGCTAAGCCATTACAGCGGCCTGTCGGGCGTCTTGCATGCGGGCGTGGCCATCGGCGCGCTGCACCTCGTCTGGTGCGCGCGCGGGCGGCGCCAGGCGATCGGCTGGGGCGTGTTGGCTGGCCTGGCACTGAAGCTGATGCTCGAGGCGCCTTGGACCGGGCCCACTCAAGCGGCGCCGGGCTGGGACATTCCGATCGCGCCGCTGGGTCACGTCAGCGGCGCGGTCAGCGGTCTGGTGTGCGGCGCGACTGCGCAGTTCATGGCGGCGCGTCAGGCGGATGCGCCGGTGCGCCCTTGATTTCAAAGCCTGAGGGGAACAACGATGACGATCACGCTGTGCGGATTCAGCCTGTCGAACTACGTCAACAAGGTCAAGCTGGTGCTGCTGGAGAAAGGCCTGGCATTCGACGAGGAGCGCGTCGCACCGGGCCACAAGCCCGAAGACCTGCTGCTCGCCTCCCCGCTGGGCAAGGTGCCATTCATCCGGACTGCGCAGGGCACCTTGTCTGAGAGCGCGGCGATCGTCGAATACCTTGAGGCCTTGGCCCCCACACCGGCCTTGCTGCCGACCGACCCCTGGGCCGCGGCCAAGGTGCGCGAGCTGGCGCTGTTCATCGATCTGCACCTGGAGCTGGTGGCGCGCGAGCTGTATCCGCAGGCCTTCTTCGGTGGCAGCGTCAGTGACGCGCAACAGGCCCGCGTGCGAAAGCTGCTTGAAAAGAACATCGCCGGATTCAAGCGGCTGGCGAAGTTTGCGCCGTACGTCGCCGGCGAAACCTTTACGCTGGCCGACTGCGGCGCCTATGTGTCACTGCCGCTGGTGGCGCTGGCAACCAAGTCGGTTTGTGGCGAAGACCTGCTCGCGACGCAAGGCATCGACTGGAAGGGATATGCCAAGTTGATCGGGCAACGCCCGTCGGCACAGCGTGTGGATGGCGACCGCAAGGCGGATCAAGAGCGGTCTTTGGCAGCGGCGCGCCCCAAGCCGTGAACGTGCAGCGGAACTTTGTGGCGACCGGGCGATCCATGTGCAAGACAACAGTTTTCATTGCCGCGCGGTCTTCCAGTTGATCTGGCCGCAATCCCAGAGCGTTTCTCCTCCTCCTCCCTCCCTCCTTCGCTCTGGGGCACCGCGCAGCAATCTTTACACCGTGCGCTGCCGCACATTGCGGCCCCTGCTCGTGACAGGTCAACGGCGGCGCCAAGCGGTGGCGCTCGCGTCTAGCGCTGGCCTTCGGTGAGCGTGTCGAGCTGGAAGCGGCCGCTCTTGTCGACAAGCCAGATCTCCGTGTACTTCACCGCACCCATCTTCTGGGGCGCTGGAAACGGGCTGGCTTTCTTGATCATCTCGACGGCCCAGGGCCCAACCTCGGCCGCAGCCGGCTGGCGGACGACGCGCACGCTACGCACCGCGCCCTGGGCGTCGATCTCGGTTTCGATGATGGCGATGCCATACAGCAGTGGCGGCATCATGCCCTTGTGTATGTGGCGGCCGTAGGCAGCGTACAGGTGCCGGGCGCCGTCGTTGCGGTACTCGAGTGGCGTTTCCGCGGTCGAGGGGCGCTTGAATGCACCGGCGACGGCGGGCGTCGTCTTGAACTGCGCGCAGGCGGGTGTCGACGCCAACAGCCCCGCCAGGACCAATGCGCCGACCGCTGCGAGAGGATGATTTTTCACAGCGGCCAGTCTAGGCACGAGCCCGTCTACATGGGTGTGCGCAACCGCACGCCATCCTCGCCTTTCGTTTCGTTACGCGATGGCCACGCTCAACGTAGCCAGCCCTTGCGCCTGAAGTACAGGATCGGCGCGGCCACGGAGGCGAGCATCAATGCCAGCGCGTAGGCGTAGCCATAGCTCCAATCTAGCTCTGGCATGTGACGGAAGTTCATGCCGTACAGGCTGGCAATCAGGGTCGGCGGCAGCAATGCGACACTGGCCACCGAGAAGATCTTGATGATCTTGTTCTGGTTGATGTTGATGAAACCGACGGTCGCGTCGAGCAAGAAGTTGATCTTGTCGAACAGGAACGCGGTGTGGCTGTCCAGTGAGTCGATGTCGCGCAGGATCTGCCGCGCCACCTCGAATTGCTCGGCGTTGAGCATGCGGCTGCGCATCATGAAACTCACCGCGCGGCGGGTGTCCATGACATTGCGGCGGATGCGGCCGTTGAGGTCCTCTTCCTTGGCGATCGCCGCCAGCGACGCGCCGGCGGCCTGGTCGTCGACGTCCTTCTTGAGCACGCTGGCGCCCACGGCTTCGAGCGCGTCATAGATTCCCTCGAGCGCGTCGGCGCTGTACTCGGCGTCGGCGTCGTAGAGATTGAGCAGGACGTCCTTTGCGTCCTCGATCAGCGCCGGGGTGCGACGCGCGCGCAGTCGCAACAGCCGAAATACCGGCAGATCCTCGGCGTGCACCGAGAACAGCACCTGCCGGTGCAGGATGAACGCCACACGCACGTTGCGCGGCGTCACATCGTCGTCAATCAGGAAGTCCGAACGGATATGCAACTCGCCGTTGTCTTCTTCGTAGAAGCGCGCAGACTCCTCGAGATCGTCATCGAGGATGTTGTCCGGAATGCTGATGCCGAAGCGGCCGCGAATCCATTCCTTCTCGCCAGGCTCAGGCGACTCCAGGTCGACCCACACCGGATGCGCGTCGGCAAGTGCATCGGGGCTGCTGATCTCTTCCTGAACAAGCCGGCCGTTGACCAGCGAAAACACGTTGAGCATGGAAAACGGCTCCAGTGCGCATCAAGCGGGGCGATGAACGATCGTCGGACCGTGCCACCCATGAAACCTGCCGCTACTCGGACGCCGGCGAAGCACTTGAGCGGGTGGTCACCCCGGAAGGCGCCGGTCCGAACATCTCACCGGACTGAGACGATCGATTATGGCACTGCAACATCGGCTGATTTGATGTCACCATGACCAGCATGCGGGGGGCGATCTTTCACCAATGCGACACGCAAGTGCCTGTATGGTCTGGATGTCACCTTGTCGCGAGACGCGGCCAACGGCACACTGAACATGCTGCCATCTGGCTCCGCGCACTCGCGCTGCGCAGCCCCCCCCCCCCAACCCCACGACCATCCCCTAGGAGGATCTGATGAACCTGACGATCAGCGGACACCACCTCGAAGTGACCCCGGCCCTGCGCGAATATGTCTTGACGAAACTAGACCGAGTCACTCGACACTTTGATCAGGTGGTAGATGTCAATGTGCTGCTGACCGTCGAGAAGATGAAGGAGAAGGAACGCCGGCAGAAAGCGGAAGTCACCCTGCATGTGAAGGGGCGCGACATCTACGTTGAGCACGCCAGCGAGGATCTGTATGCGGCGATCGACGCCCTGATGGACAAGCTGGACCGCCAAGTCATGCGCCACAAGGGCCGCATGCAGGACCATCACCACGACTCGCCCAAGCGTCTGGAAGAGAGCGCATGAGCGATAGTAAGCATACGCTTATAAGGGAACAGGGGCGAGTCCCGGCCGGTCTGCGGACACGCGCCCTGCGGCGGCGCAGCAAAATCGCAACAACCCACGGCGGGTCTTGTCGAGAAGCGTCGACGGGCCGGCGCCCGTTCCTATAATTCGGCGCCTTGTCACAGCATCCGCCGTCAGCCATGCGCCCCGTCGCGCGTTGTGCATTGCGGAAGGATTCCCAACGATGAACCGACTCGCCTCCATCCTGACCGTTTCCAACGTCATGGTCGACGTTGAAGCGACCAGCAAGAAGCGTGCATTCGAGCAGGCTGGCGTGCTGTTCGAAAACCAGCATGCGATCGCTCGCGCCACGGTGTCAGACAACCTCTTCGCGCGCGAGCGGCTGGGCTCGACCGGGCTGGGGCATGGTGTGGCCATCCCGCATGGCCGGATCAAGGGCTTGAAGAATCCGCTGGCGGCCGTCCTGCGTCTGCAGCAGCCGATCGCGTTCGACGCCCCGGACGACGAGCCGGTGTCGCTATTGATATTTCTGCTGGTACCCGAAGCAGCGACGCAGCGGCACCTGGACATCCTGTCCGAGATCGCCGAAATGCTGTCTGACCGCGCACTGCGCGAACGCATGAAGACCGAACCCACCGTGGCGGCGCTGCACAAGCTGATAGCCGATTGGGAGCCGCTGAAGTCGGTGGCGTGATCGCGTTGCGGGGCTCGCTGACGTGAAGCCCAGCTCCATCAGCGCTGAGGCGCTGTTCGAAAAGCACCGCAGAGCCCTTCAGTGGGAATGGGTGGCGGGCCATGCGCATCCCGAGCGTCGGTTCGATGAGGCCGCCGTGCGCGACGCCCAGTCGGCCGCCGACCTCGTCGGCTACCTGAACTACATCCACCCTTACCGCGTACAGATCGTCGGCCGGCGCGAGGTCGCCTATCTCAGCGAGGCGATCGATGAGGTGATCGAACGCCGCGTCGCGCGCATCGTGGCGCTCGAGCCGCCGATGATCATCGTCGCCGACGCCCAGGTGCCGCCCGACCGGCTGGTCGCGATGTGCGACCGGGCCGATATCCCGCTGTTCGTGACGGCCTCGTCGGCGGGCCATGTCATCGACCTCGTGCGCGCCTACCTCGGTCACCTGTTCGCCGAGCGCACCACGCGCCACGGCGTCTTCATGGACATCCTGGGGCTGGGCGTGCTGCTGACGGGCGAGTCAGGGCTGGGCAAGAGCGAGCTCGGCCTCGAGCTGATTTCGCGCGGTCACGGTCTGGTTGCCGACGACGCGGTGGACCTGTACCGCACGTCGCAGACGACACTGGAAGGCCGCTGCCCGGAGCTGCTGCTCAATTTGCTCGAGGTGCGGGGAATCGGCCTGCTCGACATCAAGGCGATCTTTGGCGAAACCGCGGTGCGCAGGAAGATGCGGCTGAACTTGTTGGTGCACCTGGTACGCAAGGAAACCTTGGAGCGCGAGTTCGAGCGCCTGCCGTCGGAGCCGATGTACGAGGACATCCTCGGGTTGGCGGTGCGAAAGGTCGTGATCGCCGTCGACGCAGGACGCAACTTGGCTGTGCTGGTCGAGGCCGCCGTGCGCAACACGGTGCTGCAGTTGCGTGGCATCGACACCTACGCCGAGTTCGTGCGCAGGCACCAGAAGGCCCTGGGCGAACCACAAGACCCTGTCTGAGGGAACTACTTGGGTCGGTACGCGCAATCGCGCTTGGTGCAGGCACCGTAGAGGGCCAGCGAATGGTCCTGCAGTGCGAACCCGCGCACCTGGGCCACGGCGCGCTGGCGCGCTTCGATCTCGGCGTCGAAGAACTCCTCGACCCGCCCGCAGGTCAGGCACACCAGGTGATCGTGGTGCTGCCCTTCGTTCAGTTCGAACACCGACTTGCCGCTCTCGAAGTGGCTGCGCGTCAGAAGCCCGGCCTGCTCAAACTGCATCAATACACGGTAGACCGTCGCCAGTCCGACATCGGCGCCATCGACCAGCAGCGCCTTGAATACGTCCTCTGCCGTCATGTGCCGCTGTTCCGTGCGCTGAAAGACCTCCAGGATCTTGATGCGCGGCAGCGTTGCTTTCAGCCCGCTGCTCTTGAGTTCGTCGGCATGGGTCATCGGTGACGGTCGGGCCGCTAGAATGCGTCGCATCATAGCCAGAGCAGCGCTGCGACCGCATTCGCCAGGCGTTTGTCCATGTTCCGCACCCGACCTTCCCGCCGCTTCGATCATGCTGGCCTGTGTGCCCTTGCGGCGCTGGCCATGGCCAGCGCCGGCTGCAGTTCGACCCAAGCCGATCGCTGGCTCGGCGCCATCACCCCCTATCGCGTCGACGTGATGCAGGGCAACGTGATCACGCAGGAGCTTGCCGAACGTGTCAAGCCCGGCATGAATCGTGACCAGGTGCGCGACCTGCTCGGCTCGCCGCTGCTGACCAGCGCCTTCCACGGCGACCGTTGGGACTATGTGTTCACGATGCGGCGCCAGGGCGTGCCGCCGCAGCGCCGTAGCGTCGTCGCCTACTTCAAGGGCGATGTGCTTGAGCGCCTCGAAACTCCGGAATTGCCCACCGAGAAGGAATTCGTGACCTCGATCCGGGCATCGAACGCCAGCGGTGCCGAGCCGGTGCTGGCGCTCACTGAAGACCAGCGCAAGGCACTGCCGCCCCCCGTCAAGGGCGAGACCACCGCCACCGCCCAGCCGCTGGGCGCCAACCGTCCGTACCCGCCGCTCGAGGCGCAATGAACCTGCCGCCGCTGCGGGTCGCCGTCGCTGGATCGTCGGGCCGCATGGGCCGGATGCTGATCGAGGCCGTAGGCGCCGCCCCGGATTGCACGCTGGCAGGCACGTTCGACATTGGCGCGGACCTGCGGGCCAGCCTGGCCCAGGCGCAGGTATTGATCGACTTCACGCGGCCCGAGGGCACCCTGGCGCACTTGGCAGTCTGCCGCGAACTCGGCGTCAAGGCCGTGATCGGCACGACCGGCTTCAGCGACGCACAGAAGGCCGCGATCACGGCGCACGCCAGCGACATCGCCATCGTGCTGGCACCGAACATGAGCGTCGGCGTCAATGTCACCTTCAAGCTGCTCGACATGGCTGCGCGCGCGCTGGCCGATGGCTATGACGTTGAAGTTGTCGAAGCCCACCACCGTCACAAGATCGACGCGCCCAGCGGCACCGCCTTGAAGATGGGCGAAGTCGTGGCCGGTGCGCTTGGTCGCAAGTTGCAGGACTGTGCGGTCTACGCCCGCGAGGGCACCACCGGCGAGCGGCGCCCCGGCAGCATTGGCTTTGCCAGCTTACGCGGTGGCGACATCGTCGGCGACCACACGGTGATGTTCTGCGGCGCCGGCGAGCGCATCGAGATCACCCACAAGAGCTCCAGCCGCAGCAATTACGCGCAGGGCAGTCTGCGCGCGGCGCGGTTCCTCGCCGACAAGCCCAACGGGCTGTTCGGCATGGAGCATGTCCTCGGCCTGACTTGAACAAGAGCACCACATGGACGGCTTCGACACTTTCTGGCAGGCAAGCGACGGCGTCGGCCGCGCGGTCGCGCTGTTGCTGTTGGCGATGTCGATCAGCGCCTGGGTGACGATTCTGTGGAAGGTCTGGGTGCTGCAGCGCGCGCGCCACGACGTGACGCGCGCGGTACCTGCGTTCTGGGCCGCGCCCGGCTTGACCGAGGGGCGTGAACGGCTGGCCGCGCTCGACCGCGAACAGGTGCTGCTGCCTTTGCTTGACGCCGCCACCGCCGCGCCCCTGCCCGGGACGCTCGACACCGGCGCGCACCTCGACTCGCAACTCACGCGCCGGCTTCGCGACGCCCTGCACCGCGGGCTGGCGCACCTGCAGTTCGGTCAGGTGATGCTGGCGTCGATCGGCAGCACCGCACCCTTCGTCGGGTTGTTCGGCACCGTGTGGGGCATCTACCATGCGCTGGCGAGCATTGCGGCTGCCGGCACGATCACGATCGACCGCGTCGCAGGGCCCGTCGGCGAAGCCTTGATCATGACTGCCGCCGGGCTGGCCGTTGCGATTCCCGCAGTACTGGCCTACAACCTGTTCGGCAAGTGGGTCGGCGCCGCCGAGGCCGAACTCGAGGGCTTTGCACATGACCTGCGCGAGATGCGCCTGGACCAGCAACGTGCGCCGGGAGGCTGACGGGTGAGCTTCGGCCGCCTCGAACGCTCGCCGCGCGCAGCGCCGATGAGCGACATCAACATGACGCCGCTGATCGACGTGATGCTGGTGCTGCTGGTGATCTTCATCATCACCGCACCCTTGATGACGTCGAGCCTGAAGCTCGACCTGCCCAAGACCGACACCGCGACGCCCAGTAGCGCGCCTGCGTTCATTGCGCTGGCG
Organism: uncultured beta proteobacterium; assembly: GCA_963740395.1. Lineage (GTDB taxonomy): Bacteria > Pseudomonadota > Gammaproteobacteria > Burkholderiales > Burkholderiaceae_C > CADEEN01. The sequence goes on along the minus strand of CAVUEP010000046.1, from coordinate 31,596 downwards.
ATCGATGCCGAGGGCCGGCTGTTCTACGGCGACGAGCCGCTGTCGCGCGACGCCCTGGCCGCACGCGTGAGCGCCGCCGCCCAGGCCAATCCTCAGCTCGAGGTGCAATTGCGTGCGGACCAGAAGGTGCCTTACGGCCAGGTCGCCGAGATGCTGGCCATGATCCAGAAGGCGGGTCTGAACCGCATCGGCTTCATCACCGAAGCGCAGAAGTAGGCAGTTGCCACTTCTACAATCGGCGGATGAACGAGAAATACGTCCCCGCCGAAGTCGAAGCCGCCGCGCAGGCGCATTGGCAGGCGCACGACGCCTACCGCGTCGTCGAAGACCCCAAGAGGCCCAAGTTCTACGCCTGCTCGATGCTGCCCTACCCGAGTGGCAAGCTGCACATGGGGCATGTGCGCAACTACACCATCAACGACATGCTGACCCGCTCGCTGCGCATGCAGGGCATGAACGTGCTGATGCCGATGGGATGGGACGCATTCGGGCTGCCCGCCGAGAACGCGGCGATGGAGAACAAGGTCCCGCCGGCCGCCTGGACGCGAACCAACATTGCCGAGATGAAGGCACAGATGCAGCCGCTGGGCATGGCCATCGACTGGACACGCGAGATCGCCACCTGCGACCCTGACTACTACCGATGGAACCAGTGGTTCTTCCTGAAGATGCTCGAGAAGGGCGTCGCCTACCGCAAGACCCAGATCGTCAACTGGGATCCGGTGGACCAGACCGTGCTCGCCAACGAGCAGGTCGTTGACGGTCGCGGCTGGCGCTCCGACGCGCTGGTCGAGAAGCGCGAGATTCCCGGCTACTACTTCGCCATCACGAAGTACGCCGACGAGCTGCTGGCCAACGTGGCCGACCCGGCGTGCCCGGGCTACCTGCATGGCTGGCCCGAGCGCGTGCGCCTGATGCAGGAGCATTGGATCGGCAAGAGCGAGGGCCTGCGATTCGCGTTTCCGCACGAGATTCGCGACGACCGGCAGCAACTCATCGGTGACGGCCGGATGTACGTGTTCACCACGCGCGCAGACACCATCATGGGCGTGACGTTCTGTGCCGTGGCCCCCGAACACCCGCTGGCCACGCATGCTGCCAAGACGCGGCCCGAAGTCGCGGCCTTCATCGAGACCTGCCTCAAGGGCGGCACCACCGAGGCTGAACTGGCGACCAAGGACAAGGAAGGCGTGCCGACCGGGCTCACGGTCAAGCACCCGATCACGGGCGAAGCGGTCGATGTCTGGGTCGGCAACTACGTCCTGATGGGCTACGGCGACGGCGCCGTGATGGGCGTGCCGGCACACGACGAGCGCGACTTCGCCTTCGCACGCAAGTACCACCTGCGCATCAAGCCCGTGATCGACGTCGATGGCAAGCCCTACTCGATCGCCGGCTGGCAGGATTGGTATGCCGACAAACAGCGCGGGCGCTGCGTCGCTTCGGGCGTGCTCGACGGCATGGCCTACACCGAGGCGGTCGACAAGGTCGCCGACCTGCTGGCCCTGCAAGGCCTGGGCGAGAAGCAGACCACCTGGCGCTTGCGCGACTGGGGCATCAGCCGCCAACGCTACTGGGGCACGCCGATCCCGATCATTCATTGCGCCGCCTGCGGCGAAGTGCCGGTGCCGGAAAAGGACCTGCCCGTGTTGCTGCCCGAAGACCTTGTGCCCGACGGCAGCGGCAGTCCGCTGCGCAATTGCGCCGCGTTTCTCAACGTTGCCTGCCCGACCTGCGGCCAGCCCGCACAGCGCGAAACCGACACGATGGACACCTTCGTCGATTCGGCCTGGTACTACATGCGCTACGCCTGCCCCGACGCCAAGGACGCGATGGTCGATGCACGCAACGACTACTGGATGCCGATGGACCAGTACATCGGCGGCATCGAACATGCCGTGTTGCACCTGCTCTACGCGCGCTTCTGGACCAAGGCCATGCGCGACATCGGCCTGGTGAAGTTCGACGAACCTTTCACGAAGCTGTTCACCCAGGGCATGCTCCTCAACGAGTCGTTCTACCGCGAAGATGCCAGCGGCAAGAAGCGCTGGTACTACCCGGCCGAAGTCAACGTGCTGCACGACGAGCGCGGCAGTCCGATCGGTGCCACAGCCAAGGAGGATGGCCTGCCCTTGATGCTCGGCGGCGTGGAGAAGATGAGCAAGTCGAAGAACAACGTGGTCGAGCCGCGCGAGTTCATCGGCAGATTCGGCGCCGACACCGCGCGTCTGTTCACCATGTTCGCCGGCCCGCCCGACCAGAGTGCGGCCTGGTCCGACTCAGGCGCCGAGGGCGCGTCCCGCTACCTGCGCCGCCTGTGGGCCTTCGGTGTCAAGCACGCAGACGCCGTGCGCGATGCGGGGGAGGATTTCAGCGCCTGTGGCAACGCCGCCAAGGCACTGCGCCGTGAGGTCCATCTGCTGCTCAAGCAGATTCGCCACGACTACGACCGGCTGCAATACAACACCGTGGCGTCGGGCGCGATGAAGCTTCTCAACGCCTTGGAGGACTTCGTCAGTGATGGCAGCGCGGCGTCCAGCGCTGCAATGCGCGAGGGCCTGTCGGTGCTGTTGCGCACGCTGTACCCGGTGTGCCCGCATATCGCGTTCGGGCTCTGGAACGAGCTCGGCTTTGCCGCCCGGCTCGGCGAGCTGATCGACGCGCCCTGGCCGCAGGTCGACGAGGCCGCGCTGGTGCAGGACGAGATCGAGTTCGTGCTGCAAATCGCAGGCAAGACGCGCGGCGCGATCCGCGTACCCGCGGCCGCCGACAAGGCCGCCATCGAAGCCGCCGCACTCGCCGCGCCCGAGTTCCACAAGTTCGCCGACGGCAAGGCGGCACGGAAGATCATTGTCGTGCCGGGTCGGCTGGTCAACGTCGTCGTCTGATGCGACGACGACACCTGCTCCCGCTCGCCGCCGCAGCGCTGGTCGGCTGCGGATTCCAGTTGCGCCAGGCGCCGAAGCTTGCCGTTTCGCAGCGTGGCCCTGGTCGGCTTTGCGCCACAGTCGGCATTGGCGGACGCATTGCGCGTGCAACTGCGTGACAGCCAGGTGCAACTGCTGGAGGCGCCCGCGTCGGCACAGGTCGTCTTCGAGGCCCTGACCGACGCGCGCGAGCGAAGTGTCGTTGCCTCGACCTCTGCCGGCCAGGTGCGCGAAGTGCAGTTGCGTGTGCGGCTGCGTTTTCGCGTCGCGACGCCGTCGGGCAAGCAGTTGCTGGCGGCCGACGAACTGCTGCTGAGCCGCGACATGAGCTACAGCGAGACGGCGGCCCTGGCCAAGGCCCAGGAAGAAGCGCTGCTGTACCGCGCCATGGACGAGGACATCGTCGGCCAGGTGATGCGCCGCCTGGCGGCGATTCCGCCGACAATCTGAGCGCCATGCACGTCAAGGCCGAACAGCTCGCCGCGCACCTTGCCAAGGGCCTGCGCCCGTTGTACACGGTGTACGGTGATGAGCCGCTGCTGGCGCAGGAGGCCGGTGACGCCATCCGCGCCGCCGCGCGCGCCGCGGGCTTTGGCGAGCGCAAGGTGTTCACGGTCGGCAACCCGAACCACTTCGACTGGGCCGCGCTGATCGGCGCCTCGCAGGCGATGAGCCTGTTTGCCGAGCGGCAACTGATCGAGTTGCGAATTCCCTCGGGCAAGCCGGGCAAGGAGGGCTCCGAGGCCCTGCAACGCTATTGCGAGGCTCTGGCCGCGGACGAGGTGCTGACGCTGGTGCAGCTGCCCAAGCTCGACTTCCAGCAGCAGAAGAGCGGTTGGTTCAATGCCCTCGATGCCGCCGGCGTGATGTTGCGGGTCGAGCCCGTCGATCGCCGCGAGCTGCCGACCTGGATCGCCAAGCGCCTGGTCGCGCAGGGCCAGGCGGTCCAAGAGGGGCCGGCCGGGCAGCGCAGCCTGGCGTTCTTTGCCGACCGCGTCGAAGGCAATTTGCTCGCCGCCCACCAGGAACTGCAAAAGCTGGCGCTCCTGTACCCGCAGGGTGCCTTGAGCTTCGATCAGATCGAGGCCGCCGTCCTCAATGTCGCGCGCTACGACGTCTTCAAGCTCGGCGAGGCGGTGCTGGCAGGCCAGGTGAGCCGGGCATTGAAGATGCTCGACGGCCTGCAGGCCGAGGGCGAAGCCGCCGTGCTGGTGCATTGGACGCTGACGGAGGACATTCGCGCGCTCAAGCGCGTCAAGGACGCGCTGGCCGATGGCAAGCCGATGCCGATGGCCCTGCGCGAGGCGCGCGCCTGGGGCGCCAAGGAGCGGCTCTACGAACGCGTGTTGCCGGCATTGGCCGAGCACCAGCTGGCGCACCTCGTGGAGGCCGCAAGCATCTGCGACGGCGTCATCAAGGGGCTCAAGCACCCGGAATGGCCGACCGACGCCTGGGCCGCACTCAAGCGGTTGATGCTGCTGACGCTGCAGCAGGTGGCGTCGGCGGCGAGCCCCGCGGCGCGCGGTCCAGCGCCCGCGCCGCGCCTGCAGTTGGCGCTGCAGGCCTAGCCCGCGCGCTCGCATGCACCGACGGCCGCGTGAAGGCTAGTAGCCGCGCGCGCGATCGACCAAGTGGGCCAGCGGCGCTCCCTCGCGCAGGGCCTGCACGTTGGCTGCGACCACCCGGGCCGCACTGTCGATGTCGGTCAATGCGGCCACATGCGGCAGCACGGTCACGTGGGGGTGCTGCCAGTAGGCATGTCCGCTCGCCAGCGGCTCTTCGTGAAAGACATCCAGCACGGCGCGGTGCACCTGTCCGCTGTCGAGCGCTGACAGCAGGTCGGCGTCAACGACATGCGCGCCACGCGCGAGGTTGACGACGCTCGCGCCGCGCGGCAGGGCGGCAAAAAGTCGCGCATCGAGCAGGCCGCGCGTTGCCGTGGTCAGCGGCAACAGGTTGACGACGATCCTCGTCGCCGGCAGCAACTCCGCCAGCGCGTCGGCGCCCGCATGCACGGCAATGCCTGCCGGTGCCGGCCGATCGCTGGCCGTCGCGCGCCAGGCGCTGACGCCGTAGCCCTGCGCCGCCAGGCACGAGGCGACCGCCGCGCCCATGTGACCGCAACCCAGGACCAGCACCGACACCTCACTGGCTCGCCGTTGCGCCAGCTGGCGCCAGTGCGCCTCATGCTGCTGCGCGGCGTAGTCGAAGTAGCCGCGGTGCAGCGACAGCACCGCCCACAACGCGGTCTCGGCCATGGCCGCGTTCATCATCGGATCAACCATGCGCGCCAGCGGCACCTGCGCCGGCAGCGTGGTGTCGGCAAGCAAGGCCTCGACGCCCGCCCACAGTGATTGCACCAGGCGCAACCGGGGCAGCGCGGCCAGCACGCCAGGGGCGGGGTTGGCGACCACAGCGACCGTGATCGCCTCGGTCGGGAGGTCAGCGTCGTTGTCGGACCACCAGGAACAGCCGGGCACGGCCCCGCGCAGGGCCTGCAACCATCGATCTCGCTCGGAGGCGGCCATGCGCCCGGTCAGCAGGATGTCCATCGAGGGGCGCGTGCTCATCGGACAAGGTTACCGCCGAAGGCCTGGCGTCCCGTCGCCGCCGGCGCGTACTGAACATGCACATGCTCCTGCGCGCGGCCGAGCGCCGCGGACAGCGCGCGCGTGAGCGCCGCCACTTCGCGGGCCAGCGCATCGTCATGCGGCGGCCGCGCATGCAGCACTGTCACGAACACCGGCCCCGCGTCGGACGCAAGCACGGCATCGTTCTCGGCGTACTGCGACCTAGGCAATGTGCGCAGGCGCACCCAGGTGCGGCCAGGCACACTGCCGAACACATGGCCCGCGGCGTCAGCGAGCGCCTGGGTCAGCGCGGCGGCAGGCGGCGCGGCGCCGTCGGGCTGAACAAGGTCGATGTCCAGGATCGGCATGGTTGTCAGCTCTCGCACAGCGCTTGCAGGCGCTGCAAGGCGATGGTCACCGTCTGCGTGCGCACATGGGTGCGATCGCCCTGGAGCTGCAGCCGCTCGACGACGGGCTCGCTGCCGCGCTGCATCAGCGCCAGCCAGACGGTGCCCACAGGCTTGCCGGGCACGGCGCCGCCCGGGCCGGCGATGCCCGTGACCGCCACGGCCACGTCGGCCGGCGAGTGCGCCAATGCGCCCACGACCATGGCCCGCGCGACCTCAGCGCTGACCGCACCCTGCGCGGCGATCAGCGCGCTGTCGACACCGAGCTGTTCGGTCTTGGCCTCATTGCTGTAGGTGACGAAGCCGCGCTCGAACCAGTCCGACGAACCGGCCAGCGAGGTGCAGGCCGCGGCGAACAGACCCCCCGTGCAGCTTTCGGCCGCAGCCAAGCGCCAGCCCCTGGCCCGCAAGACATCGGCCAATCCTGCGACCCCTGCGATGGCTTCGTCGTCGCTCATGCGGCCCACGCGAAACGCCACAGCGCAATCACCAGCAGCGTGCACAGCGCAGCCACCAGGTCGTCAAAGAGAATGCCCCAGCCCTGGCGCCACCCGCGGGCATCCTTGAACAGGCGATCGGCCCAGCGCACGGGTGCCGGCTTGGCGGCATCGAAGAAGCGGAACAGCGCGAACGCCGCCGCCTGGCCGAGCAGCCCCGTCGGCATCACCAACCACAGCACGAGCCAGAACCCGATCACCTCGTCCCAGACTATCGAGCCCGGGTCGCCGGCGCCGAGATGCTCTGCCGTGCGCGTGCAGGCCCAGATGCCGATCAACACCGATGCCAGCAGCAGCAGGCCCCAGCCCAGGCTGTCCAGCCAGCGGTCCAGGACCAGGAACGTCGCCCAGGCCCACATCGTGCCCACCGTGCCGGGCGCCCAGGGCGCCAGGCCACTGCCAAAGCCCAGCGCAATCCAGTGCGCCGGATGCGGTCGCATGAAAGCGAACGGTCGCGCGCTGTGGCCCTGCGGCCGATCTGGCGTCGCCACGCAGGATCTTGGCGTCGACGATGTCGGGCGGGCTCATGCCGTGCTGCGAAAGTGATCGAAGGCCGCGAACGAATTCGTCAGCGCGTCGCCGCGGGCGTCGACAAGGCGCAAACCGGGCGTCGGCTCGATGCGGCCGATGCGCGTGGCGGCCACGCCGGCGCGGGCCGCGGCCGCCAGCACCTCGGCGCCGGCACCCGCGGCGGCCGTGAACAGCAGCTCGTAGTCGTCACCGCCGGCCAGCAGGCATTCCAGCTGCAACGCGCGCGGCTGCATGGCCAGGACCGGGCTCATCGGCAGCGCCTCGGCATCGACCGTGGCGCCGACCCCGGAGCGCGCCAGCACATGGCCGAGGTCGCCGACCAGCCCGTCGCTGAGGTCGATCGCGCTGCTGGCCAGGCCGCGCAACGTCAGGCCGAGTGCGACACGGGGCTCGGGGCGCTCCATGCGCGCACGCGCGGCATCGAATGCGCCGGCCTCCAGCGTCACGCGGCCGCGGAACGCTTCGAGCGCGAGGCGCGCGTCGCCCAGCCCGCCGCCCACAGGGTGGCTGACCCATAGTGCATCGCCCGCGCGCGCACCCGAGCGCAGCAGCGCCTGGCCCTGTGGCACCGAGCCGAATGCGGTGATGCAGATGTTGAGCGGCCCGGCCGTGGTGTCGCCGCCGACGAGTTCGATGCCATGCACGTCAGCCAGCGCGAACATGCCGCGCGCAAAGCCCGCGAGAAAGGCCTCGTCGACCCGCGGCAGCGCCAGCGCCAGCGTGAAGGCGACGGGCTCGGCGCCACAGGCCGCCAGATCCGACAAATTCACCGCCAGCGCCTTGTGGCCAAGCCGCTCCGGCGCCACCGTCGACAGGAAATGGCGGCCCTCGACCAGCATGTCGCACGAGACCGCAAGGTGCTGGCCTGCCGCAGGCGCGAGCAACGCGCAATCGTCGCCGACGCCGAGCACGGCACGCCGCGGCGCGCGCGTGAAGTAACGCGCGATGAGATCGAACTCGCCGAGGTCGGTCGCGGTCATCGGCAGCTGGACGTAACGTGACGGATCAGGTCGTGCGCAGGCGCACCTTGTGCGCGGCGATCTGCTCGCGCACCCGCTCGGGTGCCGTACCCCCTTGCACATTGCGCGCTTCGAGCGAACCGCGCAGCGACAGCACCGCGTAGACATCGTCCTCGATCGCGGCGTGGAATCCCTGCAGCGTGTCCAGGGGCAGGTCGGCCAGATCCTGACCGCGCTCGATTGCGCACTTCACCGCATGCGCGACCACCTCGTGGGCGTCGCGGAACGGCAGGCCCTTCTTCACCAGGTAGTCGGCCAGGTCGGTCGCGGTGGCATAGCCCCGCTGCGCCGCGGCCTGCATGGCCTCGGGCTTGACGACGATGCCAGCGACCATCTCGGCCATGATGCGCAGCGTCGCGGCCAGCGTGTCGACGCTGTCGAACAAGCGGCTCCTTGTCTTCCTGGTTGTCCTTGTTGTAGGTCAGCGGCTGGCCCTTCATCAGGGTCAGCAGGCTGGTCAGGTGACCGTAGACGCGGCCGGTCTTGCCGCGCGCGAGTTCGGCGACGTCGGGGTTGCGCTTCTGCGGCATGATCGACGAGCCGGTGCAGTAGCGGTCGGCCAGGTCGATGAAGCCGAAGTTCTGGCTCATCCACAGCACGATCTCCTCGGCCAGGCGCGAGACATGCATCATCGTGATCGCGGCCCAGGCCGTGAACTCGATCGCGAAGTCGCGGTCGCTGACGGCGTCCAGGCTGTTGGCGCACACGCCGTCGAAGCCCAGCGTGCGTGCCACGCGCTCGCGGTCGAGCGGGTAGCTGGTGCCGGCCAGCGCGGCCGCGCCCAGCGGCAGGCGATTCACGCGCTTGCGCACGTCGGCCAGCCGCTCGGCGTCGCGCGCGAACATCTCGACATAGGCCAGCAGGTGGTGGCGCGAAGCTCACCGGCTGCGCCACCTGCAGGTGCGTGAAGCCGGGCAGGATGGTCTGCGTGTGCGGTTCCGCCGCAACCACCAGGGCGCGCTGCATGCCCTGCAGCAGCAGCGCCAGGCGGTCGATCTCGCCGCGCAGCCACAGCCGCACGTCGGTGGCCACCTGGTCGTTGCGCGAGCGCCCGGTGTGCAACCGCTTGCCCGCGTCGCCCACCAGTTGGGTCAGCCGCGCCTCGATGTTCAGGTGCACGTCCTCGAGCTCGAGCTTCCACTCGAAGCGCCCGGCGGCGATGTCGGCCGAGATCTGGCCCATGCCGCGCTGGATGGCCGCGTGGTCGTCGGCCGAGATCACGCCTTGCGCGGCAAGCATCTCGGCATGCGCCAGGCTGCCTGCGATGTCGGCCGCAGCCAGGCGCTGATCAAAACCGACGCTGGCGGTGTAGCGCTGCACCAGTTCGCTCATCGGCTCGGAGAACAGCGCCGACCAGGCTTGTGACTTGTTGTCGAGGGGGTTCGAGGACATGAGGTCGTCACCGCGCTGGCGGTGTCCGAAGTGAAACAGGCTGGGACACAATGACGGCAGCCGCCCGCCGCGGTGCAATCGATTCTATCGACGCGCCTCCTCCCGCATGCCGAGCTTGCCCGACACCGCCCCGGCCTCGCTGAGCCCCAGCGAGGCGGCGACGCTGTGGCCGGCGTCGACGCTGGCCGGCGCCGACGCCAAGGTCAGCGGCGCGGCATTCGACGTCTGTCGCGGCGCACTGGCCCTGCGCACCCTGCTGGCCGTCAACGGCGCGGTCCTGCTGGCGGTGCTGGTCGGCGCCCACAACGCCGAGCAGGCGCTGGCCGCGCTCGGCCCGGCCGTGACGGCGGCGCTGCTGGGCACCGTCGCCTGGCTGGCGATCGTGTGTGCCCTGCGCGAGCCCTTGGTGCGATTGGCGCCGCTACCCCGCGGCGGTGCACTGGTCGCACTCGGCGCCTTGCTCGCGCCGCTGTCCTGCGTGCCGCTGTTCTGGCTCGAGCTGCTCGAGCCGCGGCCGCTGCGCCTGCTCGCGCTGCCACTGATCGGCGCCGCGCTGGCGCTCGTGATGGCCCTGTGGCTGCAATGGCGCGAGGCCCAGCGCCGGCCCGCGGACGCGCGCGCGCGGCTGGCCGAACTGCAGTCGCGCATCCGGCCGCACTTCCTCTTCAACACCCTCAACACCGCGATCTCGCTGGTGCGCATCGACCCGGTGCGCGCGGAAGCGGTGCTCGAAGACCTGGCCGAACTGTTCCGCGTGGCACTGGCCAATAGCGACAGCAGCGGATCGGTGAGCCTGGGCAGCGAGATCGAACTGGCACGGCGCTACCTGGCCATCGAGCAGCTGCGTTTCGGCGAGCGACTGCGCCTGGAGTGGCAACTCGACCCGGCCGTGGACGCCGCCCGCCTGCCCCCGCTGGTGCTGCAGCCGCTGCTCGAGAACGCGGTGCGCCACGGCATCGAGCCGGCCGACAGCGGGCGGCTTGGTGCGCGTGCGCACGCGCAGCCGCCTCGGGCGCGTCGAGATCACGATCGACAACACCGTGGGCACGACGGCCTCGCGCCCGGGCCACGGCCTGGCGCTGGCCAATGTGCGCGAACGCCTGCACCTGCTCTACGACCTCGACGCCCAATTCGAAGTGCGCGAGCGCGACGGCCTGTTCCGGGTCCGGATCGTCGTGCCGCTGACGGGCAACGCATGAACGCACCCGCGCCGGGGCTTCGCGTGTTGATCGTCGACGACGAAGCGCTGGCGCGCGCGCGCCTGGCGCTGCTCGTCGGCGAATGCGCGGAGCCGCGCTGCACGGTCGTCGGCCAATGCGGCCACGCCGAAGAGGCGCGTCGGTGGCTGGAGGCCAACGAGGCCGACGTGGTGCTGCTCGACATCCAGATGCCCGGCCAGCTCGGTACCGCCCTGGCCGCCGAGTTGCAGCGCATGGCGCAGCCGCCGGCGTTGGTGTTCGTCACCGCGCACGGCGAGCACGCGCTGGCGGCCTTCGATCTCGACGCCGCCGACTACCTGACCAAGCCGGTCAAGCGCGAGCGCCTGGCTGCTGCGCTGGAACGCGCCGCACGCCGTGCGCCGGCACGCGACGCCAGTGGTGCCGCGGTGCAGGAGCCGGTGCTGGTGGTCAGCGAACGTGGCCGCGTCGCGCGCGTGCCGCTGGCCGATGTGCTGTACCTCAAGGCCGAGTTGAAGTACGTCACGTTGCGCACCGCCAGCCACACCTGGGTCCTCGACGATTCGCTGTCCGACCTCGAGCAACGCCTGGGCGAACGCTTCCTGCGCGTGCACCGCAACGCCCTGGTCGCGCGCGATGCGGTGCGCCTGCTCGAGCGCCGGCGCATGGCCGACCATGACGACGAGGGCGCCAGCAACGAGATCGGCTGGGCCGTGCAGGTCGGGCCCGTGGAGGAATGGCTGGCGGTGTCGCGCCGCCAGCTCACCGCCGTGCGCGAGGCGCTGGCCGCGAGCGGCCACTGAGCTTGCGTGTGCGCGCTAGCCCGCGCCGGGCCGCCCCAAGCGGGCGACGCCCCCTTGGGGGGCCGACGCCGCAGGCGGCTTGGGGGCAGGCACTAGCCGGTGTTGCGCAAGCCCGCGGCGATGCCGTTGATCGAGATGTGGATGCCGCGCTGCACGCGCGCAATCGAAGGGTCGCCTTCCTTGCGCTGCCGGTAACGGCGCATCAGTTCGACCTGCAGATGGTTCAGCGGGTCGAGGTAGGGGAAGCGGTGTTCGATCGAGCGCGCCAGCGCGGCATTGGACGCCAGGCGCTGCGATTCGCCCGTGATCAGCGACAGCATGGCGTCGCAACGCGCCCATTCGGCCTGGATGGCGTTGAAGATGCGCTTGGCCAGCTTCTTGTCTTCGACCAGTTCGACATAGCGCGCCGCGATGCGCAGGTCGCTCTTGGCCAGCACCATGTCCAGGTTCGACAACAGGGTGCGAAAGAACGGCCACTGGCGGTGCATCTTCTGCAGCAGCGCCAGGCGCGACTTGCGCTGGCTGGCGCTCGAGTCGCCGAGCCAGGCCTCGATGGCGCTGCCGAAGCCGGCCCACCCGGGCAGCGCGACGCGGCATTGACCCCAGCTGAAGCTCCACGGAATCGCGCGCAGGTCTTCGATATTGCGACGCGGCTGTCCCTCCTTGGGCCGCAACGCCGGGCGCGAGCCGATGTTGAGTTCGGCGATCTCGCGGATCGGTGTCGCGGCGAAGAAGTACTCGTTGAACCCCGGCGTGTCGTAGACCAGCTTGCGGTAAGCCTCGAAGCTCAGCGCACTGATCTCGGCGGCGGCCTCGAGAAAGGCCTTGGGCGCACTCTTGGTCGGGTGCAACAGCGTGGCCTCGAGCGTGGCCGCCACCAGGGTCTCGAGGTTGCGGCGGCCGATCTCCGGATGCGAATACTTCGACGCGATCACCTCACCTTGCTCGGTCAGGCGGATCTGCCCGTTCACGGTGCCTGGGCGGTTGCGCCAGGATGGCCTGGTAGCTCGGGCCGCCGCCGCGGCCGACCGTGCCGCCGCGGCCGTGGAACAGGCGCAGCAGGAGCCCATGGTCGCGCCGCAAGGGCTCGAACAAGGACACCAGCGCGGTCTCGGCGCGGTACAGCTCCCAATTGCTGGCGAAGAAACCGCCGTCCTTGTTGCTGTCGCTGTAGCCGAGCATGATGTCCTGCTCGGCGTGCGCGCCGACCTTGCTGCGCAGGACCATCTCGAGCATGCCGGGCAGCGCGTAGTAGTCGCGCATGATCGGCTCGGCGTTGCGCAGGTCGGCGATGGTCTCGAACAGCGGCGAGACGATCAGCGCGGCGTGGGCATCGGCGTCGAGCGTGCCGGTCAGCAGGCCGCATTCCTTCTGCAGCAGCAGCACCTCGAGCAGGTCGCTCACGTCCTCGGTGTGCGAGATGATGTAGTGCCGCAGCGCGTGGCGGCCGTAGCGCAGCAGCGCCTCGCGCGCCGCGTCGAACACCGCGAGCTCGCCCTGCGTGCGCTGGCTGTACGTATGGCCCACGACGCGCAGCGGACGCGCCTCGTTGAGCAGCCGCATCAGGAGCGCGCGGCGCGCCGCTTCGTCAAGCGCCAGGTAGTCGGGCTCGATGCGCGCCACGCGCAGCAACTCCGCGACCACGCCGGCATGCTGGTCGGAGCTCTGGCGCAGGTCCACCGTCGCCAGATGCCAGCCGAAGACCTGCACCGCCCGCATCAGGGGCGCCAGGCGCGGCGCGATCAGTGCCTGCGCGTGATGGTGACGCAGTGACGCCTCGATCGTTCGCAGGTCGGCCAGGAAGTCTTCGCTGGCCGCATAGGGGTCCTGCGGCGCCACCGCATGGCGCAGCGCCTCGGTGCCGGTCAGGGCGTGCAGCGTCGCGGCCAGCCGCGCGTAGACGCCGATCAAGCGCCCGGCGGTACGGCTCGTCCTCGCGGTGCGGATTGCGGTCGGGCGAGCGCTTGGCCAGCTCGCGCATCGCCGGCGTCACCGGCGCCAGGGTCTGCGAGATCGACAGTTGGCCGCCGAGTTCGTGCACCTCGGTGAGGTAGAAGCGCAGCGCCACCTCGGCCTGGCGCGCGAACGCGAGCTTCAAGGTCGGCGCGCCGACGTTCGGATTGCCGTCGCGGTCGCCGCCGATCCACTGCCCCATGCGCAGGAACGGCGCCACCTCGCGCCCCGGCAGGGCCTGCTCGAGGTCGCGGTACAGGCGCGGCAACTGGCGCAGGAAGGTGGACTGGTAGTACGTCAGCGCGTTCTCGATCTCGTCGGCCACCGTCAGCTTGGCGGTGCGCAACATCCGCGTCTGCCACAGCTGCGTCACGCGCGCGCTCAGCAGCGCCTCGTTGTCGCGACGCTCGCGCCCGGTGTGCAGATCGTCGCGCTGCCCGACCAGCTCGGCGATCGCGCGCTCGGCGTCGAGGATGCTCTTGCGCTGCACCTCGGTCGGGTGCGCGGTGAGCACCGGCGACGACATAGGCCTGCGCCAGCATCTGCGCGATCTCGTCGGCGCGGATGTCGGCGTCGGCCAAGCGCTCGAAGGCCATGGCCAACGAGCCCTCCTGCAGATGCCCTTGGCTCTCGTGGTGTTCGCGGCGGCGCACATGGTGGCGGTCTTCGGCGATGTTGGCCAGGTGGCTGAGAAGTAGCTGAAGGCGCGGATCACGCTCACGGTCTGGTCGCCCGAGAGATTCTTCAGCAGGCGATCCAGCACGCGCCCGGCCGACGCGTCTTTCTTCAGCCGATAGCCCACCGAGAGCTGGCGCACGCGCTCGATCAGCTCGAAGGCCTCGGCACCTTCCTGCTCGCGAATCACGTCGCCGAGGATGCGCCCGAGCAGGCGGATGTCGTCGACCAGCGGCCGGTTCTTGGCGGCAGCGTCGTCAGTGCTTTCTGCGGCGGCGCTGCGGAGGTCACGTTTCGGTCGGGCCATGACAAGCTCCTGCGGGCGATTCAATGTGTAATCCAGTTACGGAATTGGATGTTATCAAGTTCGATCGCTCCCTTCGGTGCGCCGCGGCGCAGTGCAGCATTCGGCGCTGGTGATAATCCTGGCATGACCTCGCTCGCCCCACGCGTCCTGACCATCGCCACGCGCGAGAGCCGCCTGGCCCTGTGGCAGGCCGAGCATGTGCGCGACCTGCTGGTGGCCCGCCTTGGCGTCGAGGTGCGCCTGCTCGGCATGACCACGCGCGGCGACCAGATCCTCGACCGCACGCTGTCCAAGGTCGGCGGCAAGGGCCTGTTCGTCAAGGAGCTGGAGACCGCACTCGAGGAGCGTCGCGCCGACCTCGCGGTGCATTCGCTCAAGGACATGCCGATGGAGCTGCCTGCCGGCTTTGCGTTGGCCGCGGTGCTCGAACGCGAGGACCCGCGTGACGCGTGGGTCTCGCCACGCTATGCGAGCCTGACCGACCTGCCCCAGGGCGCGCGTGTCGGCACGTCGAGCCTGCGCCGGGTCTCGCAACTGGCGTCGCAGCGCCCCGACCTGCGCATCGAGCCGCTGCGCGGCAACCTCGACACGCGCTTGCGCAAGCTCGATGCCGGCGAGCATGACGCCATCGTGCTGGCCGCCGCCGGCCTGATGCGGCTGGGCCTGGCCGAGCGCATTCGCATGCGTTTCGAGCCGGGCGTGATGCTGCCCGCTGCCGGCCAGGGCGCGCTCGGTATCGAAGTGCGCGTCGACGACGCCGGATTGCGCGCCGCGCTGGCCGGGCTCATTCACATGCCGACCTGGCTGGCCGTGCACGCCGAGCGTGCGGTCTCGCGCGGCCTGGGCGGCAGTTGCTCGATGCCGCTGGCCGCGCACGCCCGCTGGGACGGCACCACCCTGCACCTTGCCGCGGCGCTGGGCGACGCCGACGAACCGGCGCGGCCGTTGTTGACCGCCCGCGCCAGCGGCGCCGTCGCGGACGCCGCCGCGGCCGAAGCGCTCGGCGCGCAGGCGGTCGCCGCATTGCACGCATCCGGCGCGGGCAGCTACCTCCACGCTTGATCGGCGAACATGCCACTTCGCCTGCTCGTCACGCGCCCGCAACCCCAGGCCGATGCCTGGGTCGAACGGCTGCGCGCGGACGGCATCGACGCGCAGGCGCTGCCCCTGCTGGAGATCAGCTCCGTGGTCGACCTGAGCGCGCTGCACGCGGCCTGGCATGACCTGCCGCGCTACGCGCTGGCGATGTTCGTGAGCCCGAACGCAGTCAGTCACTTCTTCGCCGCGCGGCCGGCCGAGTTGTCCGCACAAGGCTGGCCCGCCAACACGCGCGCGGCCGCCACCGGACCAGGCACGCTGCAGGCCTTGCAGATGGCGGGCGTGCCGGCTGCGCTGTGCGTGGCGCCGCCCGCGGACGCGCCGCGCTTTGATTCCGCCGCCCTGTGGGCTCTGCTGCGCAGCGAGTCCTGGAGCGGCCGTGAAGTCCTGGTGCTGCGCGGGGATGGCGGCCGCGACGAATTCGCCGTCGACCTGCGTGCTGCGGGCGCCGCGGTGCACTTCACGCAGGCCTACCACCGCGGCCCGGCGCAGCCCAATGCGGTCGAACAGGCCCGGCTGGAGCGAGCCATTGCCGAGCCCGTGTCGCACCTTTGGTGGCTGTCCAGCGCCGAGGCGGTCGGGTACTTGCCGCAACTTGCCGTCGGCGCCGACTGGAGCGCATCCCAGGCCCTGGCCTCGCACCCGCGCATTGCCGAGCGCGCGCGCGAGCTCGGGTTCGGGCGGGTTTTCGAGGCCTCACCGACGCTCGACGCCGTGCGTGCCAGCCTGGCGCAGATCGACGCCTGCCTACAATCGTCGCCACCTTGAACACGCCTGCCGCCAGCGACGCCGCGAACCCTCAGACCCACGCCGCCGCCCTGCCCCTTTCCCGTCCGTCCGGCGCCCGCTGGCCGATGATTCTGGCTGCTGTGGCGCTGCTGCTGACGGTCGCTGCGCTCGCGCTGGCCTGGCACACGCAACGTCGTGTGATGACGCTCGAGCGCGAACTGGTCGGGCGCCAGGCCGACAGCCAGTCGCAGGCTGCCGAAGCGCGCGTCCTGGCGCGCGAGGCCAATGAAGTGGCGCGCGACGCCGCGGCCAAGGCGGCGCTGCTCGAAGCCCGCATCGCGGCGAACACGATGCAGCGCTCCCAAATCGAGGAGTTGCTGCAGTCGGTGTCACGTTCGCGCGACGAGAACGTGGTCGCCGACGTCGAGGCTGCCCTGCGCGTGGCACTGCAGCAGAGCGCACTCACCGGGAGCACGGAGCCGTTGGTGGCCACGCTCAAGCAGGCCGACGAGCGCCTGGCCCGCTACAACCAGCCGCGCCTGGAGCGCGTGCGACGCGCCGTGAACCGCGACCTCGATCGCGTCAAGGCGCTGGGTGCGGTCGACATCGCGAGCCTCAGCGTGCGCCTGGACGAGGCGGTGCGTCTGGTCGACGAGTTGCCGCTGTTGGCAGCTGCCGAACCCCGCGGCAAGGTCGCCCCCGCGCCGCGCGCGGCCAGTGCGCCCGCTGCGGTCACGTCCGCGCCGGCCTCGGATTGGCGCGGGCGCACCGCGCAATGGTGGCAACAGGCCCGCAGCCAGGTCGGCGACGAGGTCCGTGCGCTGGTCCGGGTGACGCGGATTGACCAACCGGAGGCGATGCTCGTCGCGCCCGATCAGCAATTCTTCCTGCGCGAGAACCTGAAGCTGCGCTTGCTCAATGCGCGCCTGGCGCTGCTGTCGCGACAGTTCGAGATCGCACAGTCCGACATCCGCGACGCACAGGCCGTGCTGAACCGCTACTTCGATCGCGGTTCCAAGCGCGTGGCCGCCGTCAGCGAGCTCTTGCGCCAGGTCTCCACGCAGGCCCGCCAGACCAGCGTGCCGCGACCGGACGAGACTCTGGCCGCCCTGGCCACCGCGGCGGCCGGTCGCTGAGGGTTTGTCATGCGCGCCGTGATCTGGCTCGTGTTGCTGTTTGTGGCCGCGATCGTCGCGGCGACGATGCTGGGCAGCAACGACGGACTGGTCAGCCTGTACTGGAGCGGCTGGCGTCTGGACGTCTCGCTGAACCTGTTCGTCATCGCTCTGGTGCTGACCTGTCTGGTGCTGCTGTTTGCGCTGCGCGCACTGCAGTCGCTGACCACGCTGCCCGCGCGTGCACGCGAGTGGCGCATGCAACGCCGCGAGCGCGCCGCGCAGGCCGCGCTGCGCGAGGCGCTGTCCGAGTACTTCGGCGCCCGCTACAGCCGGGCCCGCAAGGCCGCGGAACGGGTCGTGGCCATCCACAATGCCACGCCCGTACTCGTCAGCGACCTGCAGACCCGGACGCTGGCCCACTTGCTCTGGGGTGCCAGCCTGCACCGCCTGCAAGACCGACCCCAACGCGACCACCAATTGGCCCTGATGCAGCGCCTGCGTCGCCGCTCCGGCCGCCTCCTGCGGGGCGACGAGGCCGGCGTTGCGCTGCTGGCCGCGGAGTGGGCGCTCGACGACCGCGACGCAACGCGGGCACTCGCCCTGCTGAGCGAGTTGCCAGCCGGCGTCGCGCGCCGCACCCACGCCCTGCGCTTGAAGTTGCAGGCGCAGCGGTTGGCCGGTGCCACCGACGACGCGTTGCGCACGGCGCGCCTGCTGGCCAAGCACCAGGCGTTCTCTCGCAGCGCCGCGCAGAGCCTGCTGCGCTCATTGGCAGCCGAGTCGCTGGCCGCGGCACGTGATGCGACACAGCTCGAGCGCGCCTGGAAGGCGCTCGACCCCGCCGACCGCGCCGACCCCCACGTGGCCGCGCGCGCCGCGCGATGTGCGGCACACCTGGGCGTCCCGGACCGCGGACGGGCGTGGCTGCTGCCGCGCTGGCAGGACCTGGCCAAGCTCGAGCGCGACCAGCGCGACGCCGTTTCGCTGGCGCTGATCGACAACCTGCCCGGCCTGTCAGCCGATTGGTTGCCCAGCCTGGAGGCCGCCGAGCGCGCGCTGCCGGGCGACGCTGCCGTACAGGCAGCCGTGGGCAGCGCCTACGCCGAGCGCCAGTTGTGGGGCAAGGCGCGTGCGCCGCTGGAGCGGGCCGCGACGTCGCCCTTGCTCGAAGGCGGGACGCGCCGTGCTGCGTGGCGCCGACTCGCGGCGCTGGCCCGCGCTGAAGGCGATGAGCCCCGCGCTGCACGCTGTTTCGAGGCCGCCGCCGCGATCGTGTAATGCAAGCGCGATGCACCGCACGCCCGCGCGCGCTTGCCGCCGCGATCAGGCAGGCAGGTACCGCGCCGCTGATATACTTCGCGGCTTCGCGGCTGTAGCTCAGTTGGATAGAGTACTTGGCTACGAACCAAGGGGTCGTGGGTTCGAATCCTGCCAGCCGCACCATTCCGATCAACGGGTCACACGAGCAATCGCGTGGCCCGTTCTCCTTTGGCGTCGATGACCGTGAACAAGGCCTTCACCAAGGAAAGTGACGACGGGGACGAGGACGACGGTGACACGGCGTCCGCGCCGCCTTTGCCCGCGGGCGCGAAGAACTACCTCACACCGGCCGGTTACGCCCGACTGCGCGCCGAACTGCTGGCCCTGCTCGATGACGAACGGCCCAAGGTGGTCGAGGTCGTGTCATGGGCCGCCAAGAACGGTGACCGATCCGAGAACGGCGACTACCTGTATGGCAAGAAGCGCCTGCGCGAGATCGACCGCCGAATCCGCTTCCTGACCCGACGTCTGGACATTGCCGAAGTCGCCGACCCGTCGCGCCATCACGGCAGCGATCAGGTTTTCTTCGGCGCCACCGTGCGCTTCGCCAATGCGCAGGGCGACGAACGCACGGTCACGATCAAGGGCGTCGACGAGGTCGACCACCTGGCTGGCGAGGTGAGCTGGATTTCTCCGATCGCGCGCGCGCTGCTGAAGGCGCGGGAAGGCGACGAGGTCACCTTGGCCACGCCGCACGGCCCGGAACGCATCGGGATCGTCGCCGTGACCTACCCTGCGCCAGACGCCGACGGCCTCACGGGGGCAGGTTAACCCGCGCCGCGCAACAGGTTGGCGAGCTCGACGGCGGACTTCACGCTCATCTTGTCGAACACGCGCGCGCGATGAACTTCCACGGTGCGCACGCTGATGTTCAGGCTGTCCGCGATCACCTTGTTGGGCATGCCCTCGATCACGAGCCGCATGACTTCGCGCTCGCGGTCGGTCAATTCGGCCACCGCGCGCGACACGCCGCCCTGAGTCCGTTGCGACTCCAGGAACACGCGGCTGGCGTCCAGCGCCTGCTCGATGCGATCCACCAGCGCATTGTCTGAAAAGGGCTTCTCGACGAAGTCGAAGGCCCCCCGTTTGACCGCCGAGACGGCGGTCGGCACGTCCCCGTGGCCGGTGAGAAAGATCACCGGCATCGCCGCCAGCAGATTGCGCGCGTGCAACCGCTCGAACATCGCCAGGCCGCTCATGCCAGGCATGCGGACATCGAGCAGCACCGCGGAGGGCGACGTGGGCCAGGCGCCGCCATGCTGGGTCAGGCGAGTCTCGACCATGGCCTCGAAGGCCTCGGCGCTGGCAAACGCCTCCGACAACAGGCGCCGCGAGCGCAGCAGCCAGGCCAGCGCGTCTCGCAGCACTTCCTCATCGTCGACGAGGTAGACCATCGACAGACCCAGCAGGGCATTTGAAGTGGATCGCATGGCCGCTGTCTATCACGCCGCGGCGCGCAGCGTAAAGCGGAACGTGGTACCGGTCGGGCCGGTGTCGTAATCGAGCACGCCACCGTGCTGCTCGATCACGGTGCGGCACAACGAGAGCCCCAACCCCATGCCCTCGCTGCGCGTGGTGAAAAAGGGCGTGAAAAGCCGCTCGGCGACTTCCGCAGCGATCCCGGGCCCGACATCGCCGACGAGGAACTCGACCCAG
Source organism: uncultured beta proteobacterium (assembly GCA_963740395.1). Lineage (GTDB taxonomy): Bacteria > Pseudomonadota > Gammaproteobacteria > Burkholderiales > Burkholderiaceae_C > CADEEN01. The sequence continues at coordinate 11,416 of CAVUEP010000046.1, read as the reverse complement.
CTTTCCTTGTCGTCGCTGTCTGCCGGGCGCACCACGATCTTCAGTCTGCGCTCCGACAGCGGCGTGGCCTCGCTCTCCATCGCCTGGATCGCATTGCGCGTCAGATTGAGCAGCACCTGCTCGACCATGGTGCGGTCGGCCCACACACGGGGTGGCTGCGCCGGCATGTCGACCTCGACGCGCGCGCCGCTCTTGCGAGCCTGCAAGCGAATCAGCGGAAGCACGGCTTCGATCAGGACCGCCGCCGACATCGCCTCGCGGGCCTGCTCGCGACGGCGCACGAAGTCATGCACGCTCTTGATCGTGCGCCCGGCGCGCTCGGCCTGCTCGGCGATGCGCAGCAGGGTCTGTCGCATCATCGACTGCATCTCGCTGTTCCGCCCGGCCGACGCGCCATGCTCGACTTCGGCATCGTCGAGCATGTTCAGCGAGCCGCTGGCGTAGCTGGCGATCGCCGTCAGCGGCTGATTCAGCTCGTGGCTGAGCAGCGATGCCATCTCGCCCACCGTGGCCAGCCGGGCCGTGGCCTGCAGACGCTCCTGCTGCTGGCGCGACAGGTCCTCGACCCGCCGCTGGTCGGTCAGGTCGAGCACGGCGGTCATCCAGCCGCTGTGGCGGCCGGCGCTGTCGACCAGCGGTGCGTCGTAGATCATGACCGGGAAGCGCTCACCGCTCTTGCGGATGAAGACCGTCTCGTACCCGACCCGCGCGTCGCCGGTGCGCGCCCCTGGCGCCATGCGCTGCTGCTGGCGCGCGGTGTACTCAGCCACGCGCTCGGGTGGCCAGTACGGCGGCGTGCCGCCGCGCTGCAACTCTTCGGCGTCGAATCCGACCATGCGACAAAAGGCGGGATTCACGTACGTGATGCGTCCGCTCAGGTCGCGCGCGCGCAACCCGGTCAGCAGGGAATCCTCCATCGCCTTGCGAAACGCCAGCGCCTCGCCCAGGCGCTCCTCGGCCGCCGCACGACGACGCACATCGCGCGCCAGCAACATGACCAAGGCAAACAGCGCAATCGACAGACCGACCACCAGGGCCAGGCTGAGGTTGGGAATCAGGTGCGGGCGACCCTCGACACTGTCGGCACGTACGGTCAGTGCCGCGCCATGCACGTCAACCGCACGCTCGGCGCGGTAGATGCCCGCGCCGCGCACCGTGCCGGCACGTGCAAGGCGCGCGCCGTCGCCCTCGACGAAGCTCAACTCGTGCGTGTTCGACGGGTCGGCCGCGAGCGCCTCGTCGAGCAGCGCAGGCAGCGAGAACGTTGCCACCAGGCTGCCAACCCCTGCGCCGTTCGACGACAGCGGCACGCACAGGTCGATGACCTCGATCCCCAAGCCCCCTGGCAAGGGTACGAAATAGCTGCGCGAGTGCGTGGGCGCGCCGGCGCGCCGTGCAGCGCTGCAGGCGAACTCGGCCTCCAGGCTCTGTGCCTCACGCGGAATCGACTCGAACAGGTTCGCCTGGTACGGCGTGCGGACGACGTCCAGGATTCGAAACGAGGCGTCGCGGCGCTCGATGCGCAGCAGTTCGCGCCGCGTGCGCAGCATGGCGCCCGCGTCGCTGCGCCACTGCCCCGGCGCAGGATCGTTCCACAGCAAGGCCTGGATGCTTTGCAGGTTGCGTGTCAGGCCCTGTCGCAGATGTGCCGACGCCGCAGCCGCGATGGCGTCGGTGCGATCCTGCAAGCGCGTCGTTTCGTAGTTCAGGGCCAACAGCACCAGGAGCGTCTGGGCGACGGCCAGCAACACGACCAGCAGGCTCCACAGCAACGCGCGGCGCCCGCGGTGACCCGTTCGCAGGACCGGTGCCGGTTCAGTGGAGGGGGCGGCGGGATTCATGCTGCGCACCAGTATTGCGCAGCGCGATGCCACGCCGGTACGCACTTTCGCGCATGGGTTCGGTGCCGCGAAGCGGCTATGGTGCAGGCTACGTCGATGCGGCATCATCAACCACTGTCTGCATCCCTCAGCCACTCGCAAGCAACCCACCATGTCAACTCAAGAAGCCAAACGTGCGGAACTGCGCCAAGCTGCGTTGGAGTATCACGAGTTCCCGACACCGGGAAAGATCGCGATCGCGGCCACCAAGCAACTGATCAACCAGCACGACCTGTCGCTGGCCTACTCGCCCGGCGTGGCGGCAGCCTGCGAGGAGATCGCCGCCGACGAGCGCAACGCGCACCGCTTCACTGCGCGCGGCAATCTGGTGGCCGTTGTCACGAACGGTACGGCCGTGCTGGGCCTGGGCAACATCGGCCCGCTGGCGGCCAAGCCGGTGATGGAAGGCAAGGCGGTCCTGTTCAAGAAGTTCGCCGGCATCGACGTCTTCGACCTCGAAGTCAACGAGAACAACCTGGACAAGCTCGTCGACCTGATCGCCGCGCTCGAGCCCACCTTCGGCGGCGTCAACCTCGAAGACATCAAGGCGCCCGATTGCTTCTACGTCGAGCGCAAATTGCGCGAGCGCATGAAGATCCCCGTCTTCCACGATGACCAGCACGGCACCGCCATCGTCGTTGGCGCGGCCTTGCTCAATGGCCTGAAGGTCGCCGGCAAGGACATCACGAAGATCAAGCTCGTGACCTCGGGTGCGGGCGCCGCCGCGATTGCCTGCCTGAATCTGTTGCTCAAGCTCGGCGTGCCGCGCCAGAACATCGTCGCCACCGACCTGGCCGGCGTGGTCTGGAAGGGGCGCACGGAGCTGATGGACCCCGACAAGGCCGAATTCGCACAGGAGACGAAACATCGCACGTTGGCCGAAGCGATCGTCGGCGCCGACGTCTTCCTCGGCCTGTCGGCCGCGGGCGTGCTCAAGCCCGACATGGTCAAGGCCATGGCGGCCAAGCCTGTCATCTTCGCCCTGGCCAACCCGACGCCGGAGATTGCGCCCGACGAGGTCAAGGCCGTGCGCGATGACGCCATCATGGCCACCGGCCGCACCGACTACCCGAACCAGGTCAACAACGTCCTGTGCTTCCCCTACATCTTCCGCGGCGCGCTCGACTGCGGGGCGACGACGATCACGGACGAAATGGAGATCGCCGCCGTGCGCGCGATCGCCGAACTCGCGCGCGCCGAACAGAGCGAGGTGGTGGCCGCGGCCTACGCCGGTGTGAACCTGTCGTTCGGTGCCGAGTACCTGATACCCAAGCCCTTCGACCCGCGACTGATGATCAAGATCGCGCCCGCGGTGGCCCGGGCTGCAGCCGAGTCCGGGGTGGCGCTGCGTCCGATCGAGGACATGGCCGCCTACGTCGATCGGCTGCAGAGCTTCGTCTACGCCTCGGGCACGATGATGCGGCCGATCTTCGCCCTGGCCAAGCATGCCCAGGCCAAGCGCGTGGCCTACGCTGAAGGCGAGGAAGAGCGCGTGCTGCGCGCCGTCCAGATCGTGGTCGACGAGGGGTTGGCGCGGCCGACACTGATTGGCCGGCCGGCCGTGATCGCGCAACGCATCGAGCGCTTCGGCCTTCGCCTGCGCGAGGGCACCGACTACGACGTCGTCAACGTCGAGCATGACGACCGCTATCGCGACTTCTGGCAGACCTACCACGCCATGACCGAGCGCCTGGGCGTCACGGCCCAGATGGCCAAGATCGAGATGCGTCGACGCTTGACCCTGATTGCCGCCATGCTGCTGCACAAGGGCGAGGTAGACGGCATGCTCTGCGGCACCTGGGGCACAACGCACGCGCACCTGCACTACATCGACCAGGTCATCGGCAAGCGTGAAGGCGGCAGCCCGAGCACGCCGCAGGACGTGCAGGTCTACGCCTGCATGAATGCGCTGATGCTGCCGGGGCGGCAGGTCTTCCTCGTCGACACCCATGTCAATGCCGACCCGACGGCCGAGGAACTGTGCGAGATCACGGTGATGGCCGCCGAGGAAATGCTGCGCTTTGGCATCCAGCCCAAGGCCGCCCTCTTGTCTCACTCCAATTTCGGCAGCAGCGAGTTGCCCAGCGCGCAGAAGATGCGACGTACCTTGGCGCTGCTGCGCGAGCAGGCCCCCTGGCTCGAGGTCGACGGCGAAATGCATGGCGACGTGGCGCTCGACGGTGCGGCGCGGGCGGCGGTCATGCCCCGCAGCACCTTGCAGGGCAACGCCAACCTGCTTGTCCTGCCCAATATCGATGCCGCCAACATCGCCTACAACCTGCTGAAGACCGCCGCGGGGGGCGGAATTGCCGTCGGCCCCGTGCTGCTCGGCACAGACAGGCCCGTGCATGTGCTGACCGCGTCGGCCACCGTGCGTCGCATCGTCAACATGACCGCATTGACCGTCGCCGACGCCAATGCCTCACGCTGATTGGTGCAGCGCAGCGTTGACCGACGGGCCTCCCAGGACCCGTGCAGACTGAGCTCGGATCGTTACTGGCACTAGCCAGTTTGAGGAGTGTGCGCCCGCCATCCCGGTAGCGGGCCGGCCCCAATTGTGGGCAATGGCTTGAGCTTTTTTTGCCGTTCCGCTACCATGCGCGTTTGAATTTTCAGGGTTAACCCGTGCTGTTCGCAGGCGCAATCACAGGCTCGGCAAGCCGCACATTGCCCCCGCGGCCACTTCATAAGTTAGGGCTCGCTCTGGTTCTGGCCATTGGCTTGACCGGTACGGCGCACGCGCATCGCACGGGTCATGAAGTGGGCGATGTGCCCTTGACCAGCCTCCCTGCAGAGGCCCGCCAGACCGAGCAATTGATCCGAAGCGGCGGCCCGTTCGCCTATGCCAAGGACGGAACGATTTTTGGCAATCGCGAGCGATTGCTGCCTCAGGAGAACCGAGGTTACTACCGCGAATACACCGTCAAGACGCCCGGCGCACGCTCGCGGGGCGCACGCCGCATCGTTTGCGGCGGCCACGAAGTGACCGCTCCCAAGGCTTGCTATTACACCGCCGACCACTATGCGAGCTTCAAGCGCATCGTGCAGTGACCCGGTTCCGGATCTGGATTCGTTTTCTTTCTTTGACCACAGGAGGTACGCGACCATGCTCTTGCAGACAGTCCGTCCAAACATCGTTCAGTCAATCCGCGCCTACCGCGTCGAGGACCTGATGCAGGCGGCGCGCGACGCCGGCCAGCATTTCCTCTACGCGAGTCTGGCCACCGCGCAGTCCAAGCAAGAGGTGCTCGAAGGCATCGCGGAGGCCTTCGCCTTCCCGTCGCACTTCGGCAAGAACCTCGACGCCCTGTATGACTGCATCACCGACACCGTGCAGAAGTCGGGTGCGCAACCTGGTTTCGTGGTCGTGCTGGAGCAGCTGCCTGACAACCCGCGTTTCGATCGCGAAACACGCGAGCAACTGCTCGACGCGTTTCGAGATGCCGCTGACTTCTGGGCGGAGCGAAAAATACCCTTCAGGTGCTTCTATTCTTTTCAGTAGCCCGCTCCCAAGATATCGGGTCATGGGAGCGGGCTACGGAAATGGCCCCCACGAGCAACACCAGCACAAGCGGCAGCAAGGCGAAGAACGCTGCAGCCAAGGCCGCCACGGCCAGCGCCAACTTCGGCGTCAACATGCCGCTGATGAGCAGCGCGTTCGATACCGCCATGTGGCAGAACGCGGCCTGAGGTCACCTCAGGCATGACGCAAGAGGGTGGCTGCGGCCACCCTTTTTCATTCAGCCGAGGTCTGCCTTGAGGTAATGCGCGCCGGCAATCGGGTTGAAATAGTACGGTGGTACTTCCTCGAACCCCAGGCTGGCATACAACTCCCGCGCGGATTCCATCTCGTCGAGCGTATCCAGCAGGACAGCGGAAAAGCCAGCCTGGCGCGCATGATCCATCAGCGCCTGCGCCAGCAGACGCCCCAGCCCGAACCGGCGAAACGCCGGGCGGACATACAGGCGCTTCATCTCGCAGGCGTTGGCGTAGTCGACGTCGACCAGCGGCCGCAGCGCGCCGCAGCCCGCCAGATCGCCGTCCACGGTCGCCAACAACAGCGTGCCCAGGGGCGGCGCGTATTCGCCCGGCAGCGCGGCCAATTCGGCATCGAAGTCCTGGAAGCACAGGTCGACGCCCAGACTGGCCTCGTACTCGCGAAAGATCTCGCGTGTAGCCTCGAAGTGCGCCGGCGTGCCCGGTGTCACCAATTCGATCGCCGGCGCGTCACTCATGGCCTGCCCAGGCTGCCGATCCACCAGGCGAGCGCCGCGGCGGCAAGCACCAGTGCCAGTGCCCCGACGCGCCGACCGGCGCCGTCCGCCGAAGGCGTCGTGCCCTCGGGCAACGTCATGTCGCCATGGATCATGGGTGCGACCAGGTTCTTGCGTTTGCGCCAGAGGTAGTACAGCACCGCGACCACGTGGACGATCACGAGCACGATCAGCACGACCTTGCCGATCTCGGTGTGCCATGCGCTGGCCGCGATGGCCGTGGCACCCGAGACAAAGCGGTTCAGCGGGCCGGTGGTCGCGATTTCGTCGTCGGCGACCAGACCGGTGGCCACTTGCACCATCAACAGGCCCAACAGCGCCCACACCGACAGGGCTCCGAGAGGGCTGTGGCCAATGTCGTAGCGCCCGCCCGGGCCGCTGGCGCCGCGCAGGTAGGCGATCAGGCTGCGCGGCCCGTACATGAACGACGCGAAGCGCGACCAGTAGCCGCCGAGAAATCCCCAGGCCACGCGGAACACGAGCAATGCCAGCACGAGCAAGCCCAGTCGCGTATGCCAGACCATGGCATTGCCGCCGATCTGGCCGGTGACGACGGAACCGATCACGGTCAGCGCCAGAATCCAATGGAACAACCGCGTTGGCAAGTCCCACACACGAACGCGTTGTCGCGGGGGCTCGTACGACTCAGGACTCATGGGGCGGGCGCAAGGGGAAGCCGGGCAGGATGCAACGATAGCGCGCGACGGCGACACATGTGCAGTTCGATACCAGGGCTTACCCGCAAAGTGCAAGGACCTGCGCACCGCCTGCGTACACTGAATGCGCCTGCCCCGGCCACGTTGCTGACGGTGCGGGAGCGTTCAACCACCCGAAGGAGCCACTCGCATGCAGTCGATGAAGTACCGCCCCGCCCTCGCCGCCGTCCTGTTCGCCGTCGTTGGCGGATTGACGGCCCTGCCCGCCGCGGCGCAGTACCGCAACGCCGACGCCGCGATCAAGTACCGGCAGAGCGCCATGTCGCTGCAGGGCAATCACCTGGCGCGCATCTTCGCCATGATCAAGGGCGACGTGCCCTTCGACGCCAAGGTCGCCGCGGAACAGACCGAGATCATTGCCACGCTCAACCGCCTGCAGTTCGCGGCGTTCATCGATGGCAGCGACAAGGGCAACACCCGCGCCAAACCCGAGATCTGGACCGAAAAGGCCAAGTTCACCGCGGCGATCAACAAGAGCCAGGACGATGTCAACAAGCTGGCAGCCGCCGGCAAGTCGGGCAACCTCGACCAGATCAAGACGGCTGCGGGCGCCGTGGGTCAGAGCTGCAAGGCCTGCCACGACGCCTACCAGAAGCCGCAGTAGGAGCCACCGAATCGCCGGCAGTCCAGGCCCGCTTTCGCGGGTCTTTTCAAGTGCGCGCCTCAGTCGGCGAAGCCGAGCACGACCCTGCGGGTCATCGGCGCTCTTCTTGGTGAGCCCATCACGTCCGCTGCGCGGACATGAGCGCTCCCCGAAGGCAATCAGCTCCGGCCTGCGGCCGGCTCGGCAAAGCCGAGCACGACCCTGCGGGTCATGGCTGACTTCTTCTCGATCTTCGTGACGACGACGGGGCCGATCTCGGCGGTGTTGCCGACATGCGTGCCGCCGCAGGGCTGCAGGTCGACGCCCTCGATCTCGAGCACGCGCACGCGGCCCAGGCCGCGCGGCGGCTGCACGCTCATGCTGCGCACCAGGCCCGGGTTGGCGTCGAGTTCGGCCTCGCTGATCCAGCGGTGCCGCACGGCGTGCGCCTCGGCCACGAGCCGCGCGATGCCGGCGCTCAAGGTCTCCTTGTCGAGCGGCTCGGTCATGTGGAAGTCCAGCCGCGCGTAGTCGGCCGTGATCGAGCAGCCGTCCACCGGGTGCGGCACCAGCGCGCACAGCAGGTGCGTGCTGGTGTGAAAGCGCATGTGGCGCTGGCGCCGCGCCCAATCGATCTGCGCCGTGACCGCCGCGCCCGGCTGCAGTGCCGAGGTGTCCGCGTCCGCTCGCCAGCAGGTGCAGCACGCCGCCCGGATGCGCCTTGCTCTTGCGCGCATCGATGATCGCGATGCGCTGGCCGTCGGGTCCGACCAGTTCGCCCCGGTCGCCCGCCTGGCCGCCTCCCAGCGGGTAGAACACGGTGCGGTCGAGGATCACGCCGCCTTCGGCGAGCGCGAGCACCGTGGCGCTGCACTCGCGCAGGTTCGCGTCTTCTCGAAACAGTTCGTCGGTCATGTCGATGTGATGCGGATGGTGCCACGCGGCGTGTCGAGCGTGGCCGTGAGCGCCGGACCCGCGCCCGGGATGAGCTCGACGCCGCGAAGTTGCAGCACGCCCGCCGCGGCGGCCGGCAATCCCCGCAGCGCCAAGCTCTGCAGTGTCACACCGGAGTCGGGCATTGCCTCGGTCGGGTGCCGCGGACCCCATTCGATCAGCGTCGGCAGCGCGCCGCCGGCGAGCAGGCTGCCGTCGTCGCGCACCGCGATGCGCCAGGCGAGCTGGCCTTGCGGCGTGTCGCGCGACGCAGCGATGGCCGGGCCGGTTTCCAGACCCGCGGCGCGCAGCGCCTCGCACCGGGCGTCGAGCGCCGCCGCGCGGGCAACAAAGTGGACCAGCCGCGGGCCGTCGTCGAGGTCAAGCGTGTCCAGGCCGAACCATCGCGCGCGCGTGGGCGGCGGCGCGGCGGGGTCGATGGCGATGATCTCAAAGTAAGTGCGCGGGAACGCCGCGCTGGCGATGCTGAACAGGCGGTTGTGCGTGCCCATCACGGGATGCTTGCCGCCCGGCCCGGGCACGATGCCCAGCGTGGCCTCGCACCAGCGCGCGCCCGCCTCGAGCGTGGCGGCGGCCACTACCAGATGGTCGACTTCGCAAAGCTTGCTCACAGCCGCACCGTGCCTTCGATGCAGTCGCTGACATGGCCGCCGACCCAGACATCCGCGCCATCGTGCTCGACAAATATCCGACCGGCACGGCCGAGCGCCGCCCCCTGTGCGGCCACATAGCGCGGCGGCGCCAGCCCGGCACCGATCAGCCACTGCGCCAGGCCGGCATTGAGGCTGCCCGTGACCGGGTCTTCGGCCACGGCGTCGCTCGGGATGAAGGCGCGCACCTCGAACTGCACCTCGCTGCCGGCGGCGTGCGCGCCGACCACGCCCAGCTTGAGGTCGCCCACTGCGCGCATGTCGGGCACGAGCGCCAACACCTGCGCGGCCGAGCGCAGCATCACCGCGCACCAGCCGGGGCCGTTGTCGACCCATTGGTGGTGCAGCACGTCGCCCGCCTCGATGCCCAGCGCCGCAACGATCTGCACCTGCGTCGCCGCGTCGAGCGGCCCGCTGCGCCGCAACGGCGGCGCCGCAAACGCCAGCCGTTCGCCGTCGCGACGCACCCGCACCAGCCCCACGCCGCACTGCTGCACCACCACGCGCGTGTCGCGCGCCACGCCCCCGGCGTCGAGCCAGGCCCGGCAACTGCCCAGCGTCGGGTGGCCGGCGAAGGGCAGCTCGCTGGCGCGGCGTGAAGATGCGCACGCGGTAGTCGGCCGCCGGGTCGGTGGGCGCGAGCAGGAAGGTGGTTTCGGACAGATTGGTCCAGCGCGCAAACGCCGCCATGCGCGCGTCGCTCAAGTCGTCGGCCGCATGCACCACCGCCAGCGCATTGCCGAGCAGGGCCCGGTCGGTGAAGACGTCGAGTTGCGTGAAGCGGTGCGTGGTGCTCATCGGCCCCTCAAGGTATTCGCGGCGATCACGACACCGCCTGCGTCGCCTCGTGCAGCACGCCGGCCAGGGCCGCAATGCCGGCGTCGATCTTCTCCGCCGCGACGGTGACGAAGCTCAGGCGCAAGGTATTGCGCTGCGGCGCCGAGGCATAGAAAGGCTCGCCGGGCACGAAGGCCATGCCGGCTTCGACCGCCTGCGGCAGCAGCGCCATCGCGTCCAGGCCCGCGGGCAGCTCCAGCCAGAAGAACATGCCGCCCACCGGCCGCTGCCACTGCGCCAGGCCCGACAGATGGCGCTGCAGCGCCACTTCCATCGCGTCGCGCTGCAGCTTGTAGCGTGCGCGAATCAGTGGCACATGGGTCTCGAGCAGGCCACTGCGCAGCACCTCGTAGACCACCGCTGGTTGAAGATCGCGGTGTGCAGGTCGGCCGCCTGCTTGGCCTGCAGCAGCTTCGGGATACAGCGCCGGCGGCGCGACCACGTAGCCCAGGCGCAGGCCAGGTGACAGCACCTTCGAGAACGAGCCGAGGTAGATCACGCCCTCGGGCCAGCGCGCGGCCAGTGGCGGCGGCGGCGGGGCGTCGTACCAGAGGTCGCCGTAGGGGTTGTCTTCGAGCAGCGGCAGGCCGGCGGCGCGCGCCGCCGCCACCAGCGCGGCCCGGCGCTCTTCGGTGTAGACATGCCCGGTCGGGTTCTGGAAGTTCGGCAGCAGGTAGGCAAAGCGCGCGCCCGCCGCCGCGGCGCTCAACGCCTCGGGCAACGGGCCTTCGTGGTCGGACGCCAGCGACTCCACCTGCGCTTCGTAGGGCGCGAAAGCCTGCAGCGCCCCGAGGTAGGTCGGCGTCTCGACCAGCACGCGCGAGCCGGCGTCGACCAGCACCTTGGCGGCCAGGTCCAAGCCCTGTTGCGAGCCGTTCGTGATCAGCACCTGCCCGGCGCTCACGCGCATGCCATGCTGCTGCGCCAGGTGCGCAGCCACCCACTCTCGCAACGGCGCGAAGCCCTCGCTGGCCGCGTACTGCAGGGCTTCGCGCGGCGCCTCGCGCAGCACCTTCTCGGTGGCGTCGCGCACAGCCTGGATGGGAAAGGTATCGGCCGACGGCAGGCCGCCGGCCAGCGAGACGATGTCGGGCCGCTCGGTGACCTTGAGGATCTCGCGGATGATCGAAGGGTTCATGCGCTCGGCGCGGCGCGCCAGCGTGAAGGGTTGGCAGGCAGGAGTCATCGCAGTGGTTCTCGCTGAAGGACGACAGGCATCTCGACCGGCATGCGCTTGCCGATGAACACGACGGCCACGACGAGCAGGGCAAAGACCACCGTCGTCGCGTCGAGCCGCTCGCCGAGCACCGGCACGGCGAACAGCAGCGCCAGGAACGGCTGCAGCAGCTGCACCTGGCTCACCCGCATCACGCCGCCCAGCGCCAGGCCCCGGTACCAGGCGAAGAAGCCGAGCCACATCGAGAACAACGTGACGTAGCCGAAGCCGACCCAGGCCCCGGGCCGCACGGCGCCGGCAGCCATGGGCCAGGTGGCGAACATCGCCGGCAGCGTCAGCGGCAGC
>CAVUEP010000045.1:0-41624 GCA_963740395.1 uncultured beta proteobacterium | reverse complement strand
GTGGCGGCGCTGGCCATGGCGATTCTGCTGCGGGGCATGGCGCCTGCGGAGACCGTGGCCCTGACCCATGCCATGACGCATTCGGGCGACGTGCTCGACTGGGGCGGTAGCGGCCTGACGGGCCCGATCGTCGACAAGCATTCCACCGGTGGCGTGGGCGACAAGGTCAGCCTGATGCTGGCGCCCATCGTGGCCGCCTGCGGCGGCGTGGTGCCCATGATCAGCGGCCGCGGCCTGGGCCACACCGGGGGCACGCTCGACAAGCTCGAGGCCTTGCCCGGCTACCAGTGCACGCCGTCGAACGACAAGGTACTGGCCGCGCTGCGTGACGCCGGCTGCGCCATCGTCGGCGCGAGTCGGCGCGTCGCGCCGGCCGACCGCCGGCTCTATGCCATCCGTGACGTCACGGCCACGGTCGAGTCGGTGCCGCTGATCACGGCCAGCATCCTGTCCAAGAAGCTTGCCGCGGGCTTGCAGGCGCTGGTGATGGACGTCAAGGTCGGCAATGGCGCGTTCTCGCCGACGCTGGCGCAGGCACAGGCACTGGCGTCGAGCCTGGTCGAGGTGGCGCAAGGCGCGGGTCTGCCCACGCGCGCCGTGATCACGGACATGAACCAGGTGCTGGGCCGCACGGCAGGCAATGCGCTCGAGACCCGCGAAGCCATCGACTTCCTCACGGGCCGCGAGCGCGAGCCGCGCCTGCTGGCCGTGACGCTGGCGCTGGCCGCGCACCTGCTCGAACTCAGCGGCCTGGCCTCAAGCGTCGAAGCAGGCGAGCAGCGTGCCCGCAACGCGCTCGAGCAGGGCCATGCCGCGGAGCGCTTTGCGCGCATGGTCGCCGCACTCGGTGGTCCGCGCGACGTGCTCGCGGCGGGTGGTGCGGCGATGGCGCAGGCTCCGTTCGTCGCCGACGTGGCCGCACCAAGCGCAGGTTTCGTTGGCGCCATGGACACGCGCGCGATCGGCCTGGCCGTGGTCGCGCTCGGCGGTGGCCGCCAGCGCAGCGATGAGGCCATCGACGCCAGCGTAGGCCTGTCCGACTGTCTGGCTATCGGCGCGCGCGTGGAAGCGGGGCAGCCTTTGGCGCGCGTGCATGCGCGCAGCGCCGACGATGCTGCGGCCGCGGCCCTGACGCTGCGTGCAGCGATCGAGGTTCACGCCAAGGCCCCGCATGTGCACTCGCCCGTGATGCAGGTCTGCGCGAGCGGGTAAACCCCGCCGAAGTGCGCGAGGAACGCGCTTCTAGAATGGTCGTCAGACCTCGACCCCGGAGCCACACTCGATGCCGACCGCCCGCCGCAGCCGCACCAGCCCGCCCAAAGGCAGTGACAGCACGACGGCCCCTGGCGTGCGGGTGCTGAAGAAGTACCCGAACCGGCGCCTCTATGACACCCAGACCAGCAGCTACATCACGCTGGCCGATGTCAAGCAGATGGTGCTCGACGGCCAGGACTTCGAAGTCCGCGACGCCAAGAACAGCGAAGACCTGACACGCAGCATCCTGCTGCAGATCATCCTCGAAGAGGAAAGTGCGGGCGCACCGATGTTCTCGACCCAGGCGCTCGAGCAGATCATCCGCTACTACGGTCACGCGATGCAGGGTGTGATGGGCAGCTTCCTCGAACAGAACCTGCAGGTGTTTACCGACGCCCAGAAGCGCATTGCCGAGCAGACGCAGGGCGTGTACGACCCGAAGAACTTCACGCCCGAAGCCTGGACGAAACTGATGAGCGGCCAGACGCCGATGACGCAGGGCCTGATGGGCAACTACCTCGAGCAATCGAAGAGCCTGTTCGAGCAGATGCAGGAGCAGGCCGCCAAGCAGGCCGAGGCGCTGTTTCCGGGGCTGACGCCGACCAAGAAGTAGCGCGCAGCGTCGATCCCATACGACCGCGCGGCCTCCCACCTGCCAAGCACGCCTTCGGGCATCCCCGCGACGCCGCGCCCTGCGCGCGGGTGTCCTTTGGCAGTGGGATCGGCGCCGCGAAGTCGGCTTGCCAAGCCTGCCTGCTTGGCGAACAATCATCTGCCGATCACGTGAAGCGCGTCGTCGCGACGAGGAGTTGCGCACGCGATACGTATGCCCTGCAACGACCATCGAGCCACGAACTGCGCTGGGCCAGACAGGGTGCGCATCGTCCGTGTCGCGCGAGGGACATCCACCCCATGGCGTCGCGCGCGGGTAGTCGTTGCGGCGGCAGTGCTGCTTCAGGTCGCGAGCGGTTGCGCAACCAGCGATGCAAGGCTCGGTCCGTCTGATCCTGTCCTGCGCACACGGCTGGAATTCGTTGACAAGACGTTGCAACCGATTCGTGACGACATGCTCGCGTCGCCTTCGACGCGACGTGCGGCGTATCCGGGCGCAAGGTTCCCGGATCCTGTCGTGCTGCGCCTCGGGTACGTCGGCGGCAGGCTGGCAGGCCGTCCTGCGGCGAGCGCGATCGACTCGCTGCACTTGAAAAGGACGCGGGGAACTGTATTCGAGCCCCACACGCAAGAGGACTTTGCAATCAACCTCGGGGTGCTCGAGCGTGCCCTGTCTCGTGTCGCGCAGAGCTATGTCGCGCAGCCCGAAGACATCGAATTCACGGTGAATCCTGCGCAATCCAGAATCGCCAGATTGCTGTTGGGTGCCGTCGAACCGATCGGTTTTGCCAGCTATGGGCTCAATTCGCTCACCACCTTTGTCGATCGAGGGGCAGGCGACGCGCTGGTCTTGATCTATGCCGACCGTCCGTGCCGAGTGACAGGCAAGCTCGATCTCTCGAGAACCGGGACATTCGTCGACGCGGCCCCCGGACCCGCCCAGCGATTCGCCGGCATTTACGATCATGATGTCGTGCTCCCGCATGCCGGGCTGCACTGGCTGCGCATCCATCCCCAAGGGGACAGGCTGTTCTCGGTGAGTCGCGTCGAACCTGTCGGGCCCGTCGTCGTCGTCGTGCTTGAGGCTGCGGTCGCGCTCGCCGGGCCCTGACGAGGTCACGTCAGAGTCTGCGTGTCGACGGCGCGCGATCGTCGCGCGAGGGCAAGGACCGAGTTTGATGTTTAAGAGGACCATTCGACGCACAAGACTGCGGCCGCTTCCACCGTCGGGAACGCCCTCATCGTGACCTCGGCCTTGTTGTCCGATCCGTGACCTGAGCAGCACCGGACCACGATCAGGCAGGCCACTGCCGGGCACACGGTCCTGATTCTCAATGCTGCCGCAGCAGATCGAGGGCCTCGGACGGCTTGCGGGACAATCTGCTCCCATGAGCCAAGACATTGCCACCGCGCCGCCTAAGGTCGGCTTCGTTTCCCTGGGCTGCCCCAAGGCCCTGACCGATTCCGAACTGATCCTGACGCAGCTCAGCGCCGAGGGCTACGCGACGAGCAAGAGCTTTGCCGGCGCCGACCTCGTGATCGTCAACACCTGCGGCTTCATCGACGAAGCGGTCAAGGAAAGCCTGGACACGATCGGCGAAGCGCTGGCCGAGAACGGCAAGGTCATCGTCACCGGCTGCCTGGGCGCCAAGGCAGGCGAGGGCGGGGCCGGTAACCTGGTGCGCCAGGTGCACCCGAAGGTGCTGGCCGTGACCGGGCCGCACGCGACGCAGGAGGTGATGGACGCGGTGCACCGGCACCTGCCCAAGCCGCACGATCCCTTCGTCGACCTGGTGCCACCGCAGGGCATCAAGCTCACCCCGCGGCACTACGCCTACCTGAAGATCAGCGAGGGCTGCAACCACCGCTGCACCTTCTGCATCATCCCGTCGATGCGCGGCGACCTGGTGTCGCGGCCCATCGGCGATGTGCTGGGCGAGGCGCAGCGTCTGTTCGAATCCGGCGTCAAGGAGCTGCTGGTGGTGAGCCAGGACACCAGCGCCTACGGTGTCGACGTCAAGTACCGCACCGGTTTCTGGGACGGCAAGCCGGTCAAGGCCCGCATGCTCGATCTGTGCGAGAAGCTCGGCGACCTCGCCGAGGTGCATGGCGCCTGGGTGCGGCTGCATTACGTGTACCCGTATCCGCATGTCGACGAGGTGCTGCCGCTGATGGCCGCCGGGCGCGTGCTGCCCTACCTGGACGTGCCGTTCCAGCACTCGCACCCCGACGTTCTCAAGCGCATGAAGCGCCCGGCCAGCGGCGAGAAGAATCTCGAGCGCCTGGCGCGCTGGCGCGAGCTGTGCCCCGAGCTGGTGGTGCGCAGCACCTTCATTGCCGGCTTTCCCGGCGAGACCGAGGCCGAGTTCGAGCACCTGCTGCAGTTTGCGGCCGAGGCCGGCATCGATCGCGCCGGCTGCTTCGCCTATTCGCCGGTGCAGGGTGCGGCGGCCAACGAGCTGCCCGGCGCCTTGCCGGTCGAGCTGCGCGAAGAGCGTCGGGCCCGCTTCATGGCCGTGGCCGAGCGTGCGTCAGCGGCACGGCTGCAGCGGCGCGTGGGTGCCACGATGCAGGTGCTGGTCGACAAGGCGCCGGCGCTGGGTCGCAAGGGCGGTGTCGGGCGCAGCTACGCCGACGCACCCGAGATCGACGGCACGGTGCGATTGTTGGCGCCCGAAAAGGCCAGCAAGACGCTGAAGGTCGGCGAGTTCACATCTGCCCGAATCGTTGCCGCTGAAGGCCACGACCTGATTGCCCAACCGGTGTGACGATGACCAAGCATGACCCGCGCACGACGCTGATCCACCACCCCTACCGCCCGCCGGCAGGATTCGATTCGCCGCAGCCGCCGGTCTACAAGGCCTCGACGGTGTACTTCCCGAACTGCGCCGCCATGCGCGCGCGCGACTGGAAGTCCAAGGCCGGCTACACCTACGGCCTGCACGGCACTCCGACCACGTTCCTGCTCGAGGAGCGCATCGCCACGCTCGAGGGTGGCCTGCAGACCCTGCTCGTGCCCAGCGGTCTGGCCAGCATCGCCCTGGTCGATATGTCGCTGCTGAAGACCGGCGACGAGGTGCTGATCCCGGACAACGCCTATGCGCCCAACAAGGCGCTGGCACTGGGCGAACTCGCGGGCTGGGGCATCACGCACCGCATGTACGACCCGCTGGACGCCGCTGCACTGGCACAGATGATCACGCCGGCCACGAAGCTCATCTGGCTCGAGGCTGCAGGCTCGGTGACGATGGAGTTTCCGGACCTGCGCGGCCTGCTGGCGGCCGCCAGGGCGCGCGGCGTGCTGACCGCGATCGACCTGACCTGGGGTGCGGGCATCGCCTTCAACGGCTTCGACGTTGGCGACGGGCTCGGTGCCGACGTCGTGGTGCAGTCGCTGACCAAATACCCCTCGGGGGGCGGCGACGTGCTGATGGGGTCGGTGACGACACGCGACGAGGCGCTGCACCTCCAACTCAAGTACACGCACATGCGCATGGGCTGGGGCGTGTCGGGCAATGACGTCGAGCTGGTGCTGCGTTCGCTGCCGTCGATCCATGTGCGCTACGCTGCGCAGGACCAGGCGGGCAGGGCGCTGGCGCAATGGTGGACGGGTCGCTCCGAGGTCGAGCATGTGTTGCACCCGGCCCTGCCGGACTCGCCGGGACACGCCCATTGGCAGAGCACCTGCAGCGGCGCCGCCGGGCTGTTCTCGGTCATCTTCAACGAGCGCTACCCGACGGCGCAGGTCGATGCGTTTGTCGACGCCTTGAAACTGTTTCGCATCGGCACGTCGTGGGCCGGACCGGTGAGCCTGGTGATGCCCTACGACCTGGCCCAGATGCGCGAGCGGCCGGCCTGGCGCGGCACGATCGTGCGCTTCTCGCTCGGCTTCGAGGCGGTCGATGACTTGATCGCCGACTGCGCGCAGGCCCTGTCGGCGCTGCGCGCCTGACGATCAGGCTTTCGAGCTGACCTTGTGCCGCATCATGCGGCCCTTCTCCCTCTCCCAATCGCGCTTCTTCTCGGTGTTGCGCTTGTCGTGCTCGGCCTTGCCCTTGGCCAGCGCGACGGTCACCTTGACCCGGCCACCCTTGTAGTGCAGGTCCAGCGGCACCAGCGTGAAACCCTTCTGCTCGATCTTGCCGACCAGGCGCTTGATCTCTTCCTTGCGCATCAGCAGCTTCTTGGTGCGGTCGGCCTCGGGGCTCACGTGCGTCGAGGCCGAGCGCAGCGCGTTGATGCGGCAGCCGATCAGGTACAGCTCACCGTCGCGGATGACAACGTAGCCGTCGGTCAGCTGCACCTGGCCGGCGCGGATGGCCTTGATCTCCCAGCCGGCGAGCACCATGCCGGCCTCATAGGTCTCGTCGATGTGGTACTCGAAACGGGCGCGGCGGTTCTCGGCAATCGACATGAAGTGGGCTTCTAGAATCTGGTCATTGTATGAAGCACGTCAAGAAGTCGGTCCTGCTGTGGTACTCGCCGCGCGAGATGTACGAGTTGGTGACGGCGGTGGAGAACTACCCGGCGTTCCTGCCATGGTGTGCCAAGGCTGAGGTACTGCAGCAAGACGACGCCGGCGCGACGGTCCGACTGACCCTGGCCAAGGGCGGCGTCCGCCATGCGTTCACCACGCGCAACCTGCACAAACCCGATGCCGAGGTGCACATTGAACTGGTCGACGGGCCGTTCTCGCACCTGGCCGGTATCTGGCAGTTCGTGCCGATCGGCCGTCCCGCGGCCGATCCCGGCGACGCCCCGCGTGCCTGCCGGATCGAACTCGACCTGAGCTACACATTCGCCAGCAAGGCGCTCGAAGCCGTGGTCAGCCCGGTGTTCGACCGCGTCGCCAATACCTTTGTCGACTCCTTCGTGCAAAGGGCCGAGCAAGTCCATGGGCCCCGCTGACGCGACGCTGCGCGTCGAGCTGGCCTTCAGCCCGGCGCCGCGCCAGGTACGGACCGCGCAATTGGCGCTGCCCGCGGGGAGCACGCTGGCCGATGCGTTGCGCGCCAGCGGGTGGCTCGAGCAGCATGGCCTGGCACTCGACAGCTTGAAATGCGGTGTCTGGGGCAAGGTGCACGCCCTGGACGAGCCGTTGCGCGACGGCGACCGTGTCGAGGTCTACCGGCAACTCAGGGTTGACCCGAAGGAGGCGCGCCGGCTGCGCTACAAGAAGCAACGCAAGACCTGACGGGTGCCAGCGCGGCAACCGGTGCCGCCATGAAAAACGCCCGGCGCTGCCGGGCGTCTTCGTCTCAGGCAAGCCTGATTACTTCTTGGCTTCTTCTTTCTTGGCGGCCGGGGCGGCAGCCTTCATTTCTTCTTTCTTGGCGGCGGGAGCGGCCGAAGCAGCAGCAGCAGCCGGCTTGGCTTCTTCCTTCTTCGCGGCCGGAGCGGCAGCGGCGGGCTTGGCGTCTGCCTTCTTCTCGTCCTTCTTGGCGTCGGCAGCGAAGCCGGCGGTGGCGAAGGCGGTGGCAAACAGGGCAACCAGGAGCTTGTTCATGGAAACGGTCTTTCTAGCTAGAGTTTGAGTACACCCCTCCCAACGGTGAGGCGAGCGGCCAACGCGGTCGGTCGAGAGCCGGTTGACAGAACCCGTGAATTAGAATTTCGAGTTCCAATTTGAAGCACCAGACACCCTGCCCGGAGCCCGCGTCCACCATGTACCAGCACATCAAAGTCCCGGCCGGCGGCCAAAAGATCAGCGTCAACAAGGACTACTCGCTCAACGTACCTGACCAGCCCATCATTCCGTACATCGAGGGCGACGGCACCGGCCTGGACATCACGCCAGTGATGCTCAAGGTGGTCGACGCCGCGGTTGCCAAGGCCTACGGCGGCAAGAAGAAGATCCACTGGATGGAGGTCTACGCCGGCGAGAAGTCGACCAAGATCTACGGTCCCGACGTCTGGATGCCCGAGGAAACCCTGGCTGCGGTGCGCGAGTACATCGTCTCGATCAAGGGCCCCCTGACGACCCCGGTCGGCGGTGGCATCCGAAGCCTGAACGTGGCCTTGCGCCAGGAACTCGACCTGTACGTCTGCCTGCGCCCGATCCAGTACTTCAAGGGCGTGCCCAGCCCGGTCAAGGAGCCGGAAAAGACCAACATGGTCATCTTCCGAGAGAACTCGGAGGACATCTACGCCGGCATCGAGTACGAAGCCGGAACTGACAAGGCCAAGAAGCTGATCAAGTTCCTGCGAGAGGAAATGGGCGTGACCAAGATCCGCTTTCCCGACACCTCGAGCATCGGCATCAAGCCGATCTCCAGCGAGGGTACCGAGCGCCTGGTGCGCAAGGCCTTCCAGTACGCCATCGACAACGACAAGCCCAGTGTGACCCTGGTGCACAAGGGCAACATCATGAAGTTCACCGAAGGCGGCTTCCGTGACTGGGGCTACGCCCTGGCCCAGAAGGAGTTCGGCGCGCAGCTGATCGACGGCGGCCCGTGGTGCAAGTTCAAGAACCCGAAGACGGGCAAGGAGATCATCGTCAAGGACATGATCGCCGATGCCTTCCTGCAGCAGATCCTGCTGCGTCCGGCCGAATACTCAGTGATCGCCACGCCCAACCTGAACGGCGACTATGTGTCTGACGCGCTGGCGGCGCAGGTCGGCGGCATCGGCATCGCCCCGGGCGCCAACATGAACGACACGGTGGCGATGTTCGAAGCCACCCACGGCACGGCGCCCAAGTACGCCGGCAAGGACTACGTCAACCCGGGTTCCGAGATCCTCTCGGCCGAAATGATGCTGCGCCACATGGGCTGGAAGGAAGCTGCTGACCTGATCATCAGCTCGATGGAGAAGTCGATCCTGAGCAAGAAGGTCACCTATGACTTCGCCCGCCTGATGCAGGGTGCGACCCAGGTCTCGTGCTCGGGCTTTGGCCAGGTCATGATCGACCACATGTAAGCCGGTCGCTGCGGACCGTGAAGGCCCGCCGCCGGCGGGCTTTTTCATGGCCCGGTCCGCGGGCTCGCGCCAGAGCCCTTGTGCCCCGTCGTGGGAGCGGTGTCAGGTCTCCCGATCCGAGGGGCGCTCGGCGTTCTCGGCCGTCCACTCTCGCCACAGTGCCAACAGCACCGCCAGGATCACCGGCCCGACGAACAGGCCGATGAGGCCAAAGGCTGCCAGGCCCCCCAGGACGCCGAACAGCACCAGCAGGAACGGAATCTTGGCCACCCCGCTGATGACCCAGGGTCGCACCAGGTTGTCGATCCAGCTGACGGCCAGCGTGCCCCACAGCAACAGCCCGATGCCCGCGGCGACCTGGCCCTGCAGCAGCAGCCAGACCCCGATCGAACCCCAGATCAGCGGCGCGCCGAATGGGACAAGGGCCACCAAGGCTGTGGTCGCGCCCCAGAATGCGGGCGCCTTCACGCCGGCGGCCCAGTAGCCCAGGCCCGCCATCAGGCCTTGGGCGACCGCCGCCAGCAGCAGGCCATAGACGACCGCGCGCGTCGTGTCGCCGACGGCCGCGAAATAGCCTTCGACGCGGTCGCCAAGCAGGCCATGCAGGACGCTGCGCAGCTGCGCGATCAGCCGGTCGCCGTCGCGAAAGAGGAAGAACGAGGTCAGCAGGGCCACGGCGAAGCGCAAGGCATTGACGCCGACGTCGCCGACGATGCGCATCACGTCGACGCCCCATTGTTCAGCCAGCGCCGAGATTTGCCGTCCCCACGCGGCGCGGTCGGCACCGAGTTCGAGCAGTCGCTCCTGCAGCCACGGGCCGAGCCACGGGATGCGCAGCAGCGGCTCGGGCAGGACCGCGCTGGCCTGCAGCAATGCGACGACGTCGCGCACGGCCGTGGTCAGCTCGTTGCGCAGCAACAGTCCCATCCACAGCAGCACGCCCCCCAGCACCAAGGTCAAGAGGACGGTCATGGCCAGGGCGGCCCAGGATCGGTGCCCGCCGAGTCGCGCCTGCAGGCGCACGTGCAGCGGCCAGGACACGTAGCTCAGGATCGCGGCCCACGCGATGGCTGCCAGGAACGGGCGCACGACGACGAAGCCGACCAGCAGCAGGCCACCCAGCAGGCCGGCCACGACGGCGCGGCGCTGCCATTGCGGTGTGTGATCGTGCTTCATGCTCTTTGCCCCGGAGCGCTGCGGTGTCACGCTCGACCGCCGGACGCTTGATGCGACGATTGTGCTTGCTGTCTTGCCGAGTGCCGCCGCCCATCCGTTGGGTCAGCGTGATGGGACGGACTTCAGTCTTCTCCCCATGGTGCAGGCGCTGCAAAGAAGCAAATCGGGTCGTATGGTGGCCATTGCAGCGGATTGGTGCAACCTGCAGAGCCTGCGTCGCCGCTTCCGACGCTGCGTTGATCTCGCTCAAGGCGGCATGCGAGCAGGACGCCAACATGGCGGCAATCACTGCGCCGCGAAAGTTCATCCTTGACGACATCCCATGCTTCAGCGCTTCGCTGCTCCCTCCGGTGGGTCGCGCTGCTGGGCGCGTTGGTCGCGCCGGCGCTGGCCGCACAACCCAGCGTCGAGCCGGTGCCCGGCGACTACCGCATCGTCGGCGGCAAGGTCGATCGAGGCACCTACACCGGGTGGCGCCTCTTTCACACCGCCTGCTACGGCTGCCACGGAGTCGGTGGGGTGGGCACCGACCTGGCGCCCAACCTCGTTGAGCGCATCAAGGAGCTGACCCCGCGCGCATTTGCGGCCAAGGTGCTGACCAGCTACCGCATCGTGCAGCCGGCCGACGCCTCGAGTGCCGCCGACCGCAGCGCTGCGCTCGACGCCCTGATCGAGGAGGTGCTGCGCCGCGAGCGCAGCCCGCGGTCCGTGATCGCCATGCCGGCCTGGGATGACAATCCGGCCGTCAGCCCGCATGTGCTCGACCTCTACGCCTACCTGTCGGCGCGCGCGGATGGCAAGCTGGGGCCGGGCAGGCCGCGGCGCTGAGCGACGTGGCCGAATGCGGCCTGTCCCGACCCCGCCCTAGAACCCGATCAGGACCCCACCATGAAGATCCTCATTCCCGTCGACGGCTCCGAGCCCGCGCTGGAGGCCGTGCGCCACGCACTCAAGCTCAAGCGCGAGGGCCTGAAGGCCAGCTTCGTGCTGGCCACGGTACAGGAGCCGACCTACGCCTACGAGATGATGCTGGCGCCGGATGCCGAGGTGCTGGAGCATGTCACCGGTGCCGTCGGCTCGCGTGCACTGCAAGGCGCCGAAGCGCTGTTCAAGGCCGCGGGGGAGCCCTTCGAGCGCGAGATCGCTTCAGGCTTCGCGGCGAACACCCTGATCGAGGTGGCCGAGCGCCACGGCTGCGATGCGATCGTGATGGGCGCCCGTGGCCTCGGAGCCTTGCGCAGCACGCTGCTCGGCTCGGTGTCGCAGGCGGTGCTGCATGTCTCCAAGGTGCCGGTGACGATCGTCAAGCACGGCTGACAGCGCGGCAAACGCTCAGCCGCGCGCAGTGCGGCGACGAACGATGAACTTGCGCAGCTCTTCGACCCACAGCACCGCGCTGGCCACGGCCACGATCGGCAGCAGGTCGGCGGGCGGGATCGGCAGGGTGTGGAACAACTCGTTCAGCGGCGCCCAGTAGAGCACCGCACCCTGCAGCGCAATGCCCAGCACGAGCCCGCCGAGCAGCCAACGGTTGCGAAAGATGCCCAGGCTCAACGCGGACCGCGTGGCCGACTGGCAGTTCAGCACGTTGAACCATTGGCACACCGCCAGCACCGTGAACGTCTCGGTGCGCACCATCTCATAGGGCACGCCCTCAGCCTGGCGCCAGACGAACCAACCGAAGCTGGCCAGGGCGATGACGGGCGTCATCAGGGCCACGCGCCACAGGACTTCGGCGCTGAGCAGGCGGTCGTCGCGCGGCACGGGCGCGCGCTGCATCTCGTCGCCGTCGGGTGGGTCCATCACGAGGTTCACGGTCACGGTGCCCTCGGTGACGATGTTGATCCAGAGAATCTGCACCGCCGCCAGCGGCAGCCGATAGCCCAGCACCAGGGCCAGCAACAGCACCAGCACCTCGGCCATCGAGGTCGCGAACAGGTACAGCACCACCTTCTTCAGGTTGCCGTAGACCACGCGGCCCTGCTCGACCGCGCCGACGATGGTGGCGAAGTTGTCGTCCGTGATCACGATCTTGGCTGCGCTCTTGGCGACCTCGGTGCCGGTGATGCCCATGGCCACGCCGACATCGGCACGCGCCAGCGCCGGCGCGTCGTTGACACCGTCGCCGGTCATGGCCACCACGTCGCCGCGGGACTGCAGCGCTTCGACGATGCGCAGCTTCTGCGCCGGATGCACGCGCGCGAACACCGCGATGCGGTCCAGCGCCTCGAGCAGTTCGGCCTCGTTCATGCGCTCGAGCTCGCTGCCGTCGACGGCGCGGTCGCCATCGCGCGCGATGCCCAGGGCGCGGGCAATCGCCAGGCCGGTCAGCTTGTGGTCGCCCGTGACCATGATCGGGCGGATGCCTGCGGCGCGGCATTCCGCCACCGCGACCTTGACCTCCTCGCGCGGCGGATCGATCTGACCGATCAAGCCGAGCAGCGTCGCGCGGCCCACCAGGCCGTCATAGCCCGCGGCCAGGCTCGCCTCGCCGGCGCCCAAGCGTTCGTCGGCGACCACGGCCACGGCAAGCACGCGCAGGGCCTGACCCGCCATCTGCTCGGCCGACTCACGCGCGGCGCGGATGGTCGCGGCGCCGTCGCCGGTGCACAGCCGCAGCACGGCCTCGGGGGCGCCCTTGATGTAGAGCGGACGCTGTGCGCCGGAGCCCTCGTGGCGCGTGGCCATCATCTTGCAGTCCGAGTCGAACGGCAGCTCGGCCTCGCGCGGCGCCTCGCGGCGCAGCGCGGCGACATCAATGCCCGCCTTGCGCGCGGCCACGAGCAGGGCGGCCTCGGTCGGGTCGCCGAGCACGCTCCATGACGCCTGCTCGTCCTCTGGTGGCTGCAACTCGGCGTCGTTGCACAGGGCGGCTGCGCGCAGCAGGGCGTTCATCGCGCCATCGGTCGGATCCAGCGCCCGGTCGGCCTCGGCGAACTCGCCTTGCGGCGCGTAGCCGACGCCGGACACCTCGATATGCCGCGCCGGCGGCAGCCACAGCGCGCTGACCGTCATTTCATTGCGTGTCAGCGTGCCGGTCTTGTCACTGCAGATGACGGTGGTCGAGCCCAGCGTCTCGACGGCGGACAGGCGGCGGATGATGGCGCCGCGAGCGGCCATGCGCTGCATGCCCACGGCCAGCGCGATCGTCATCGCCACCGGCAGGCCCTCGGGCACCATCGAGACCATCTGGCTGATCGCCACCATCACCACGTCGGCCAGCGGCAGCCCGCGCAGCAGGCCCAGCGCGACCACGACCACGAACAGCAGCAGCGCGGCGGCCACGAGGTAGCGCCCGAATTGCGTGATGCGCAGCTCGAGCGGCGTTTTCGGCTCCTCGGCGCCTTCGGTCAGGCGCGCGATGCCGCCGACCTCGGTGTGCGTGCCGATCGCGGTGACGACCGCGCGCGCGCGGCCGGCCGTGACATGCGTGCCCGAGAACACCATGTTGCGGCGGTCGGCCAGGCCGGTCGCCTCCGGCAGCGCCGGCAGGCGCTTGTTCACCGGCACGGACTCGCCGGTCAGCGCGGCCTCGGCCACCGCCAGCGAGGCCTGTTCGATCAACCGCGCGTCGGCTGCGACGGCGTCGCCTGCGCCCAGCAGCAGCACATCGCCTGGCACCAGTTCGCGCGCCGCAATGGCGCGCTCCTGCCCGTCGCGCAACACGCGCACCTGCAGGGCAGAGAGTTGCCGCAGGGCCGCCATCGAGCGCTCGGCGCGGCCCTCCTGGTAGGTCCCGATCAGCGCATTGACCACCACCACGGCGAGGATCACGGCCGCGTCGCCCCAGTGGCCCATCCCCGCGGCCAGCACTGCAGCGACGAAGAGGATGTAGATCAGCGGGCTCTTGAACTGGTGCAGCAGCATCTGGAGCAGTGAGCGCCGCACCGACTCGGGCAGGGTGTTCGGGCCCTGTGCGGCAGCGCGCTGCGCCGCTTCCTGCGACGACAGGCCGGCCTCGGCATCGCTGGCCAGCTGTACCAGCACAGCCGGTGCTTCGAGCGCATGCCAGAGCGCGCGCGGGCCCGATGACGCGCCGCGGGGCGCCTCACTCGCCGTGGACATAGAGCACATAGACGTTGACCAGGTACACCGCGGCCAGCGCCAGGCTGACGGCACCCGGTACATGCAGCCAGCGACGCTTGGGCCGGTAGAGGACGCCGATGATCACGGCGCCGCTCATCATCGCGGCAGAGAAGGCCGTCACTGCATGCACCGGGGCCACGTTCGCAAGGATCGCGCCGCCGGTATAGAAGAGGTCGTCCAGCGAGACCACGACGACGATATTGAACAGGTTGCTGCCCAGCAGGTTCGCAATCGCCATGTCCAGGGCGCCCAGGCGCAAGGCCGAGATCGTGACCACCATCTCGGGCAGCGACGTGACCGCGGTGATGAACAGGGTGCCGACGAAACTGCGCGACCAGCCCATCGAGTCGGCGATGCGCACGCCCACGACCGGCAGCCAGGCGCCGACGACCGCGACAACCAGGGCGAAGCCGATGAACTGCCAGGTTGCCCGGCGCAGGCTGAGCGCCTTGTAGCGCGCCGGTAGCGACGACGCTTCCGTCGCCGGCTGGCGGCGCTCATAGTCGTAGACGCTGCGCATGGCCACCAGGTACAGCAGCAGCAGCAGGGGTGTGTAGAAGCCGACATGGGCAATGGTGGGCAACAGGCCCAGGCGCTCGAGCAGCAAGCTGGCGCCGACCACGCCCAGCACCACCACACCGAAGGCCGCCGAGAGGATGTGGCCGTGGCTGGCACGGGTGTAGATCGAATCGGGTTGGTGCAGAAAGTCGACCAGCACCAGCAGCGCGAGATTGAAGATCGTGCTGCCCAGTGCGTTGCCGATGGCCAGGTTGGGGGCCTCGGCCAGCGTGACCGCGCTGATGCCGGTCGCCACTTCCGGCAGCGAGGTGGCCGTGGCCAGCAGCAACAGGCCGATCCAGGACCCCGACAGGCCGGTCTTTTCGCCGATGGCGTCGGCCAGCCGCGTCAGGCGCGCGCCGGCGTAGCCGATCACGAGCGCACAGACCGCAAATTGCGCCCAGTCGACCGCGGCGCTCATGGCCTCAGGCCCGGCCTGGGGCCATGCCATGCTTGCACGCCGGCCTCGGGCAAGGCAGGGCGCGCGCCGTCGATCGCCGGCAGAGGGGCTGCCTGCTGCGGCGTGGATCTTCGAGCGGCCTCTCGTGACATGGCGCAAGTATCCCCGTCGATGCGGCTGGCCCAGTTGATGGTGTGCAAGCGGCTTCGGACCGCCACGCTACGATCGGTGTCACGGGCGGTGCAGCTTGATTCAAGTCAATCTCGTGACAACCCCGGCAACCTAACCTGAAACGACGTCGGAATCGAAGCTCGCCCCAAGGAGGCCCGTCATGAGGAACTACCGTCACGTGCTGGTGCATGTCAGCGACAGCGAGCGCTCCCGCAATGTCCTGCACTGCGCCGCAACGATCGCTGCGGCACAGGAGGCCAGCGTGGCGGCGATACATGCGATGCAGCCACCGCACCTGGGCGCGTACATCAGCCCGGAGACCGCGATGGCCGCAGCCCAGTTCACCGAAGAGGCCTTGCGCAACCGGGCGGCCGCGGCGCGCGCTCGCGTGCTCGAAGTCGACCGGGCAAGCGGCCTGCGCATCAGCTTCGAGAGTCATGGCGGCGAGCCGGTGGCGACCATGACGAGCCGTTCTCGCGTGGCCGACCTCGTCGTCGTCGGCCAGCCCGACGAGGACGATGCCGACGGGCCGTCGCCGCGCTTGGCGTCGCAGTTGCTCGTGGGTGCGGGATGCCCTGTGCTTCTTGTACCCCATGCCGGTACGGTCAAGAGTTGCGGCTCGGCCGTGCTGGTGGCTTGGTCGGCCACGCGGGAAAGCGCCCGCGCACTGCACGACGCCTTGCCCGTGCTGCAACGCGCGGCGCGCGTCGAGGTCGTGCGCATCGGTGCCAACTCGCAGGTCGGCGAGCCACTCGACGCCGTGGCTGCCTATCTGCATGCACATGGCGTGTCCGCGACCTGCGCGGTCAAGGCAGTGCGCGAGATCTCGATTGGCGAACGCATGCTGACACCGACCGTGGTCGATGCGTCGATCGCGGAACTGCTGTTGTCTCATGCGGCCGACATGAACGCCGACCTGATCGTCATGGGCGGGTACGGGCACCCCCGCGCCTATGAATTCCTGCTCGGCGGTGTGACGCGCACGATGCTGGCGTCGATGACCGTGCCGGTGTTGATGTCGCATTGACCGCGGCCGATGGCGGCCACGCATAGCGCCAGCGCGGCATTCACGCGCCGTGGAGTGTGCGTGCTCAGGTGGAGGCGATGGTGCTCGATGGCGCAGGCAGGGGAACGCCCTGGGCGTCGACAGGGCAGATGTTCTGGGCCTGGTCGCCCTTGGGCCCCTGCACCACGTCGAAGGAGACCCGGGCGCCCTGCTTGAGGGTCCTGAAGCCGTCCATCTTGATGCCGGAGAAATGGGCGAACACGTCGCCGCCGCCCGCCTCGGGCTCGATGAATCCGAAACCCTTGGCGTCGTTGAACCACTTGACACTGCCAAAAGCCATAGTCCACTCCAGGCACGGTGCGCAGGCCCGCATTACAACGGCGATTGTCAAGAGGACGGCGGTTGTGTGTCAAGACGTGATCGTGGGCCCGCGTTGGCACATCGGTCGCCACGTCACGCATCGATAACCGTGCGACCTGCGTGAAAAAGCCGACTCGATAGAATCAGGCCATGCCCGCTGACCCGCCGAAACTTCCGCCCAAGGCGCCCGAGTCGTCGCCAGCGCCTGGCCGCGACGAGGGCCAGGGGACGGTGCTGGCAGAGCGCCAGGAGCAGCGTGTCGAACCGCCCAAGCTGTTCCAGGTGCTGATGCTCAACGACGATTTCACGCCAATGGAGTTCGTGGTGCTGGTATTGCAGGAATACTTCCTGCGCGACATCGACACAGCCACGCAAATCATGCTCAAAATCCACCACGAAGGCCGGGCCGTCTGCGGCGTCTACAGCAAGGACATCGCTGCGACCAAGGTCGAACTGGTGCAGGCCGCCGCCAAGCAGGCGGGGCACCCGTTGCAATGCATTATGGAGGCCGCATGATTGCGCAAGAGTTGGAAGTCAGTCTGCACATGGCGTTCGTCGAAGCGCGCCAGCAGCGTCACGAATTCATCACCGTCGAGCATTTGCTGCTGGCCCTGCTGGACAACCCGTCGGCGGCCGAAGTGCTGCGCGCCTGTGCGGCCAACATCGAAGACCTGAGGAAGAGCCTGGCGGCCTTCATCAAGGAGAACACACCCACGGTCGGTGGCGACGACGAGGTCGACACCCAGCCGACGCTGGGATTCCAGCGCGTGATCCAGCGCGCCATCATGCACGTGCAGTCCACCGGCAGCGGCAAGAAGGAAGTGACGGGCGCCAATGTGCTGGTCGCGACCTTTGGCGAGAAGGATTCGCACGCGGTGTATTACCTGCACCAGCAGGGTGTGACGCGGCTGGACGTGGTCAACTTCATCGCCCATGGCATCAAGAAGAACGACCCGCCGGAGCCCGCCAAGTCGAGCGACAACAGCGGCAGCGAAGGCGAGAAGGAAGAGTCGGCCGACGCCAAGACATCGCCACTCGACCAGTTCACGCAGAACCTGAACCAGCTGGCGCGTGATGGCCGCATCGACCCGCTGATCGGCCGTGAGGCCGAGGTCGAGCGCGTGATCCAGGTCCTGTGCCGGCGGCGCAAGAACAATCCGCTCCTCGTGGGCGAGGCCGGCGTGGGCAAGACGGCGATTGCCGAAGGCCTGGCCTGGCGCATCACGCAAGGCGAGGTGCCCGATGTGCTGAGCGACGCCAACGTCTACTCGCTCGACATGGGGGCGTTGCTGGCCGGCACCAAGTACCGCGGCGACTTCGAGCAGCGGCTCAAGAGCGTGCTCAAGCAGCTCAAGGAGCATCCGGGCGCGATCCTGTTCATCGACGAGATCCACACCCTGATCGGCGCCGGCGCGGCCTCGGGCGGCACGCTGGACGCGAGCAACCTGCTCAAGCCCGCGCTGTCCAACGGACAGATCAAGTGCATCGGCGCGACCACGTTCACCGAATACCGCGGCATCTTCGAAAAGGATGCGGCGCTCTCCCGGCGCTTCCAGAAGGTCGATGTCGACGAGCCGTCGGTCGAACAGACCGTCGAGATCCTCAAGGGCCTGAAGTCGCGCTTCGAAGAGCACCACAACGTCAAGTACGCCCTGGGCGCGCTGCAGGCGGCGGCCGAGTTGTCGGCCAAGTACATCAACGACCGGCATTTGCCCGACAAGGCCATCGACGTGATCGACGAGGCCGGCGCGGCGCAACGCATCCTGCCCAAGAACAAGCAGAAGAAGACCATCACGCGCGGCGAGGTCGAGGAGATCGTCTCCAAGATCGCGCGCATTCCGCCGGCCAGTGTCTCGAGCGACGACCGCGGCAAGCTGAAGACGCTGGACCGCGACCTGAAGAGCGTGGTCTTCGGCCAGGAGCCGGCGATCGACGCGCTGGCCGCGGCGATCAAGATGGCGCGCTCGGGCCTGGGTCGGCCCGAGAAGCCGATCGGCTCGTTCCTGTTCAGCGGCCCCACGGGCGTGGGCAAGACCGAGGTCGCCAAGCAGCTGGCCTTCATCATGGGCATCGAGCTGATCCGCTTCGACATGAGCGAGTACATGGAGCGCCATGCGGTCAGCCGCCTGATCGGCGCGCCGCCCGGTTACGTCGGTTTCGACCAGGGCGGGCTGCTGACCGAGGCGATCACGAAGAAGCCGCATGCGGTGCTGCTGCTCGACGAGATCGAGAAAGCCCATCCGGACGTGTTCAACGTGCTGCTGCAGGTGATGGACCATGGCACGCTGACCGACAACAACGGCCGCAAGGCCGACTTCCGCAACATCGTGATCATCATGACCACCAATGCCGGCGCGGAGACGATGAACAAGTCGGTCATCGGCTTCACCAGCAAGCGCGAGCAGGGCGACGAGATGGCCGACCTGAAGCGCCTGTTCACGCCCGAGTTCCGCAATCGGCTGGACGCCACGATCAGCTTCCGCGCGCTCGATGAAGAAATCATCATGCGCGTGGTCGACAAGTTCCTGCTCGAGCTCGAGGCTCAGCTGGCCGAGAAGAAGGTCGAGGTCACGTTCACCGACAAGCTGCGTGCGCTGCTGGCCAAGAAGGGCTTCGACCCGTTGATGGGCGCGCGGCCGATGCAGCGCCTGATCCAGGACACCGTGCGCCGGGCGCTGGCCGACGAGTTGCTGTTCGGACGCCTGGTCGACGGCGGCAGGCTGACGGTCGACGCCGACGACGCCGGCGAAACCGTGCTGGATATCCAGCCGTCGAAGAAGAGCGACAAACCCAAGGCCGAGTCCGCGACGACGACTTGATCCCTCAGGCGAGCGCCGGGCCGCCCCAAGCCGCCTGAGCTCCCCTCGGGGGACGCGAGCGCAGCGAGCTTGGGGCTGTCATACCGCCGCGGGGTCCTGGCGATAGTACGAAGCGAGCAGCCGGTACAGCGCCGGCTGTTCTTCCTGCAACTCGCGCGGCGTGACGAAGAAGGCCTCCGAGGCGACGGCGAAGAACTCCTCCGGGGCCTCGGCGGCATAGGCGTCGAGCACGGTGTCGTAGCCGCACACCACGCGCTCGCAGAAGCGGTCGTACTCGGGCCGCAGAACCGCCAGCCAGGCTTGGCGCGCTTGCGCGCTGGGCAGCAGCGGCACCCCGTCGGGTTCGCCGTCGCGCATGTCCAGCACATGCGCAAACTCGTGGATCACGACGTTGTAGGCGCTGGTTCCGGTATCGCGATCGTCACCGCCCTGTACATCGGCCCAGCTCAGCATCAGCGGGCCGCCCTCCATCGCCTCGCCGGCCAGCACCTCGTCATAGTGGTGCACGACACCGACGTCGTCGATGACCTCGCGTTCGGCCACCACGGCGTCGGCATGCATGACGATGCCGACGAAGCCGTCGTACTGATCCAGCCCCAACTCGAGCACGGGCAGGCAGGCCTGCACCGCCACCGACAAGGCAATGGCGTCCTCGACGACGAAGCCGCGAGCGCCGCTGAACTCCTTGCGGTCGAGAAACAGACTCGCCATGCGGCGCAGTCGTTCGAGATCCTGCGCCGAACGCGTGGCCAGGAAGGGCAACTGCGTCAGGGTCTGCTGCCACAGGGCGTCGGAGATCGGGCGGCGTGCCAGCGCGCGTTGCTCGCCGAGGCGGCGCCAGCGCTGCCAGAATCGCGCGATCACGGTGCCAGGTCGACGCGGCTGAAGCCGTCACGCGTCAGGCGCAGCACCTGCGCGCGCGTGGCCTCACCGTCGCAGTCCCAGTCGCTCAGCACATGGCGCGCCATGCCGGGCGCCAGCGCTTGGCTGCCGGGGCGGTGCGTGTGGCCATGCACCAGGTCGGCGCTGCGGGCGGCCCGCATCCAGTCGAGCGCGGCCTCGGTGTCGACGTCGGCCCAATCGGCCATGGTCGTCTGGCGCTTGTTGGCTTCGCTGGCGTCGCGCATCTGCCGCGCCAGGCGCTCGCGCGTGGGCAGAGGCTGGCCCAGGAACTCGGACTGCCACGCCTCGCTTCGCACCTGCCGGCGAAAGGCCTGATAGGCCGTGTCGGCCAGGCAGAGCGAGTCGCCGTGGGTGAGCAGCACGCGCCGGCCCCAGGCGTCCAGGAGTGTGGGATCGGGCAACGCCGCGATCCCGCAGAACTGCAGCAGGTGCGGGCCGACGAGGAAGTCGCGGTTGCCGGCCATGAAGCCCATCGGGCGCCGGTGCGCCGCCTCGGTCAGAATCTCGCGCGCCTGGTGCTCGAAGCGCCCGGGTTGGCAGGCGTCGTCACCGATCCAGACCTCGAACAAGTCACCGAGGATGTAGATCGCGTCAGCCTGGCTGCCCTGCAGGTAGCTCGCCCATGCCGCCACAGTGCGCGGCTGCTGCTCGCTCAGGTGCAGGTCGGAGATGAACTCGATGCAGCGCCAGGCGTCGTCGGCCCTGAGCTCAGGATGCGGTGGCAGCGCCGGCGGATGCATCAATGCCATGCCGCGGCGCGCCGGTGGCGTTCAGACGGCAACCACGCGTTGAATCACGACGTCCTCGAGCGGCACATCGTCATGCCCGCCCTTGCGCCCCGTGGGGGTGCCGGCAATGGCATCGACCACGTCCATGCCCGAGACGACGCGGCCGAATACCGCGTAGCCCCAACCCTGCGGCGACTCGCTCTTGAAGTCGAGGAAACCGTTGTCGGTGGTGTTGATGAAGAACTGCGCCGTGGCAGAGTGTGGCGCCGAGGTGCGCGCCATCGCCAGCGTGTAATGCTCATTCTTCAAGCCGTTGTTGGCCTCGTTGGCCACCGGCGCGTCGGTGGGCTTTTGCTTCATGCCGGGCTCGAAGCCGCCACCCTGGACCATGAAGCCCTTGATGACGCGGTGGAACACGGTGTTGTCGTAATGCCCCTTGGCGACATAGGCCAGGAAGTTGGCCACACTGGCGGGGGCCTTTTCGTCGTCGAGTTCGATGCGCAGGGCACCGGCGCTGGTGGTCATTTCTACGGTCTTCATGTCACTTCTCCAATGTGGCCTTGTTGATTGTCACCGGCATCGTCGGCACGTTCTGGTGCCCCCCCTTGTCGCCCACCGGCACGGCCTTGATCTTGTCAACCACGTCCATGCCGGACACGACACGGCCGAACACCGCATAGCCGTTGCCGTCACGCGAATTGGCCTGGTCGAGGAAGGCGTTGTCCTTGAGGTTGATGAAGAACTGCGCCGTGGCTGAATTGGGTGCCGGCGTGCGCGCCATGGCCAAGGTCCCGCGCACATTGGTCAGGCCGTTGCGACTCTCCAGCGGGATCGGCGCACGTGTGGCCTTCTCGCTCATGTCGGGCTTCATGCCGCCACCCTGGATCATGAAGTTGTCGATCACGCGGTGGAAGATCGTGCCGTCGTAGTGACCGTCCTTGACATAGGTTAGGAAATTCTCGACGGACTTGGGTGCCTTGGCCGCGTCGAGTTCGACGATGATGTCGCCCTGGCTGGTAGCCAGGCGAACCTTTTGAGCCAGCGCCGGCGCGCAAGCTAGCGCCGCGCACAGGACGATCGCAAGACGGGTTTTCATTGGGTTTTGCTCCACGTTCGCGGGCAACGTGCCCGCTATACTGGGTTTCGATTCTACCGAGCGGCCTCCTGCACTGATCTGCATCGAGGCCGCTGCCAGTTTTCACGTACCGATGGCCCTGCGCATCCACAACACCCTGACCCGTTCGCTCGAGGAGTTCCGTCCCCTGCGTCCAGGCAAGGTCGGCATGTACGTTTGCGGCATGACCATCTACGATCTGTGCCACATGGGTCACCTGCGGATGATGATGGCCTTTGACGTCATCTACCGCTGGTTGTGCGCACTGGGGTTCGACGTCACCTATGTGCGCAACATCACCGACATCGAAGACAAGATCATCAAGCGCGCGCTGGAGCGCAAGATCACGATTCGCGAGCTGACCGACGAGATGATTGCGGCGATGCGCGCCGATCTCGGTGCGGTCGGCGTCATGGCGCCGACGCAGGAACCTCGCGCCACCGACTACGTGCCGCAGATGGTCGGCCTGATCCGGCAACTCGAAGACAAGGGCCTGGCCTACCGCGCGCGCGATGGCGACGTGAACTTCTCGGTGCGCAAGTTTCCCGGCTACGGCAAGCTCTCGGGCAAGTCGCTGGACGAGTTGCGCGCGGGCGAGCGCGTGGCCGTGCTCGACGGCAAGCACGATCCACTCGACTTCGTGCTCTGGAAGTCGGCCAAGGCCGAGGAACCCGAGGATGCCAAGTACGCCAGCGAGTACGGACCGGGCCGGCCGGGCTGGCATATCGAGTGCTCGGCAATGAGCCACGCGACGCTGGGCCAGCCCTTCGACATCCACGGCGGCGGCATGGATCTGACGTTCCCGCACCACGAGAACGAAATCGCCCAAAGCGAAGGCGCGCTCGGCGCGCCCTTCGTGCGCTATTGGCTGCACAACGGATTCCTCAACGTCGACAACGAGAAGATGTCCAAGTCGCTGGGCAACTTCTTCACCATTCGCGAGGTCCTGAAGCGCTACGACGGCGAGACATTGCGATTCTTCATGCTGCGCACGCATTACCGCAGCCCGTTCAACTTCAGCGACACGCATGTCGACGACGCACGCACCGCGCTGCGTCGGCTCTACACCGCGCTCGACGGCGTGGCTTCGGAAGCCGGCCCGATCGACTGGTCGGTGGCGCAGGCCGCGTCGTTCCGCGACGCGATGAACGAGGACTTCAATACGCCACTGGCGCTGGCGGCGCTGTTCGACCTGGCCAGCGAGCTGAACCGGACCCGCTCGACGCAGACCGCCGTATTGCTGCGATCGCTGGGTGCCACGCTGGGGATCCTGCAGCAGGACGCCCGGGCCTATCTTCAGGGCGGCAGCATCGTGGACGAGGCCGCGGTCGAGGCCCTGATCGCGGCCCGCGCTGCAGCCAAGCAGGCGCGTGACTTCGCGCAGGCCGACCGCATCCGCCAGCAGCTCACCGACCAAGGCGTGCTGCTGAAGGACTCGCCCGACGGCACCACCTGGGTCAAGGCCTGACGATGCCGCCCGTTGCGATCGTCACCCCCGGCTACTGGGACGATGCCTGTACACATCTGGCCAAGCGCGACCGGGTGATGAAGAAGCTGATCCCCAAGTTTGGCGAAGCCCGGTTGCGCAGCCGGGGCGACGCGTTCACGACCTTGGCCCGCTCGATCGTCGGCCAGCAGATCTCGGTCAAGGCCGCGCAGTCGGTGTGGGACCGCTTCACCGCGCTGCTGCCGACACCGGCCACGCGATTGCAGCCTCCGGCCGTGCTGGCGCTGGACGTCTCGGACATGCGCGACGCCGGCCTGTCGGCGCGCAAGTGCGAGTACCTGCGGGATCTGTCGGCCCACTTCGAAAGCGGACAGGTGCATGTCAAGCAGTGGCAGCAGATGGAAGACGAGGCCATCATCGAGGAGCTGGTCGCGATCCGTGGCATCGGCCGCTGGACCGCCGAGATGTACCTGATCTTCCACTTGATGCGCCCGAACGTGATGCCGCTCGACGACCTGGGGTTGATCAAGGGCATCAGCCTGAACTATTTCAGCGGCGAGCCGGTGAGCCGTGCCGAGGCGCGCGAGGTCGGCGAGGCCTGGGCCCCATTCAAATCGGTTGCCACCTGGTACGTGTGGCGCAGCCTGGACCCGTTGCCGGTCGAGTATTGAACTTGAGGAGAACTTGCGCATGAGCAAACGCCACTTCCTCGAATTCGAGCAGCCGATCGCCGAGCTGGACGCCAAGATCGAAGAACTGCGCTATGTGCAGAACGAGTCGGCCGTCGACATCTCGGACGAGATCGAGCGCCTGGACAAGAAGAGCCAGCAGCTCACCAAGGACATCTACTCGAGCCTCTCGCCTTGGCAGGTGACGCAGATCGCGCGCCATCCGCAACGGCCCTACACGCTCGACTACATCAACGAGCTGTTCACCGACTTCACGGAACTGCACGGCGACCGCGCATTTGCCGACGACTTGTCCATCGTCGGGGGCTTGGCGCGTTTCAACGGCCAGCCCTGCATGGTGCTGGGGCAGCAGAAGGGGCGCGACACCAAGGAGCGCGGGCTGCGCAACTTCGGCATGAGCCGTCCCGAGGGCTACCGCAAGGCCCTGCGCCTGATGCGCCTGGCCGAGAAGTTCAAGCTGCCGCTGTTCACCTTTGTCGACACGCCCGGTGCCTACCCTGGCATCGGCGCCGAGGAGCGCGGGCAGAGCGAAGCCATCGGTCACAACATCTTCGAGATGGCACAGCTGGAAGTGCCCATCATCGTCACCATCATCGGCGAGGGCGGCTCAGGTGGCGCGCTGGCGCTGTCGGTGGGCGACCAGCTGCTGATGCTGCAGTACTCCGTGTACTCGGTGATTTCGCCCGAAGGCTGTGCCTCGATCCTGTGGAAGTCGGCCGCGCGTGCCGCCGAGGCCGCCGAGGCCCTGGGCATCACGGCGCACCGCCTGAAGGCCCTGGGCCTGGTCGACAAGATCGTCAACGAGCCGGTCGGCGGCGCCCACCGTGACCCCAAGGCGATGTGTGCCTCGCTCAAGCGCGCCCTCGTCGACGCGCTACGGCAAGTGGTGGACTTGAAGCCCAAGGAACTGCTCGAGCGCCGCTACCAGCGCCTGCAGTCCTACGGTCGCTTTGGGGACACGAAAGAGCGGTGAACCGCGCCGCCGGGCCGCTCCCAAGGCGCGAGATCCCCCTCGGGGGGGCGGCACGAAGTGCCTTGGGGGTCAACCGAATCGTCGCGGTGGCCGTCAGCGGCGGCCGCGATTCGATGGCGCTGCTGCATTGCACAGCGCATGCAGCCGCCGCGCTGGGCATCGACGTCGTCGCGCTGCATGTGCACCACGGCTTGCAGCCAGACGCCGAGGCCTGGGCGCGCCTGGTCGAGCAGGCCTGCCGGCGCTGGTCGGTGCAATTCGAGATGCAACGCCTGGACGGCAAGCCTGCCAAGGGCGACAGCGTCGAAGCGTGGGCGCGGCGTGACCGCTACCGGGCGCTGGCGAGCATGGCGCGCGCGGCCGGTGCGGGTGTCGTGCTGCTGGCCCACCACCAGCAGGACCAGGCCGAGACCTTCTTGCTGCAAGCGCTGCGCGGGGCCGGGCCTGCGGGTCTTGCGGCGATGCCGTCGCAGGTCGAGCGTGAGGGCATCGTGTGGGCGCGCCCGTGGCTGGGGCAACCTGCGGACGTGGTGGCGGCCTACGCCCGGCGCCACCGGCTGCGCTTCGTCGCCGACCCGAGCAATGCCGACTCGCGCTTCGCGCGCAGCCGCCTGCGCGTGCAGTTGCTGCCGGCGCTGCGGCAGGCCTTCCCCGGCGCGGAAGCGCTCCTGGCCGACTCGGCGGCGCGCAACGCCGAGGCGCAGGCGCTGCAAGACGAGATCGGCCAGGCCGACCTGATCGCACTCGGCGAGGCCGGCGCCTTGCGCCTCGTGCCCTGGCGTGCGCTCAGCCAAGCCCGACGGCGCAATGTGTTGCGACTGTGGTTGAGCCGGGCCTTGGGTCGTGGCGCACCGCAATCCCTGATCGAACGCCTGATGCGCGAGCTGCCGGGCAGCGGCGCCGCAGAGTGGCCCGCGGTGGGCATGACGCTGCGGCGCTACCGCGGGCGCTTGGCGGCCGTGTCCGTGCGCGATGCGCCGGCGTGCGCAGCATCACTGCCGCAACCGGCCGCGATCGATGCGGCGGGCAGGTATCCCGTGCACGCGCAGCCCGGCTGCTTGCGCGTGGTGGCGACGCGCGCCGGCGGTGTGGCTTTGGACGCCCTGCGCCATGCCCAATGGCGCGCGCGTTGCGGCGGCGAACGCTTTCAACGCGCACCGGGTACGCCGCCGAGAAGTCTGAAAAAACAGTTCCAGACCGCAGGCGTCGACGCCTGGCAGCGCACCGCACCGCTGCTGTTCAGCGCAGAGGGTCGCCTGCTTTTCGTCCCGGGCCTGGGCATCGATGCGCGCGCGCTGGCTGTCGCGGGAGCGCCGCAGTTCGCGCTGACCTGGGAGCCCGATTGAGGTCGCGCGCACCGGCGTTCGCGTGCGCGCCGATAGAATTGCGGGTTTTCCCCGGCCCAACTCCCGACTGAGCATGGCTCTTATCGTTCACAAGTACGGCGGCACCTCGATGGGGTCGACCGAGCGCATCCGCAACGTGGCCAAGCGCGTCGCCAAGTGGGTGCGCGCCGGCCACCAGATCGTGGTCGTGCCCTCGGCCATGAGCGGCGAGACCAACCGCCTGCTGGGCCTGGCCAAGGAACTCTCGCCGGCGCCGATGACCGCGGCCGCGATGCGCGAACTCGACACCATTGCCGCCACCGGCGAGCAGGTCTCGGTCGGCCTGTTGGTGATGGCACTGATGGCCGAGGGCCTGGACGCAGTGAGCTACGCCGGCTGGCAGGTGCCGATCCTCACCGACTCGGCCTACACCAAGGCCCGCATCGAGCATATCGACGACACCAAGGTGCGCGCCGATCTGGCTGCGGGCCGCGTCGTCGTCATCACCGGATTCCAGGGCATCGACGGCCATGGCCGCGTGACCACGCTGGGCCGCGGCGGCAGCGACACCTCGGCCGTGGCGATCGCGGCGGCGATGAAGGCGGCGGAATGCCTGATCTACACCGACGTCGATGGCGTCTACACCACCGACCCGCGCGTGGTGCCCG
This sequence comes from uncultured beta proteobacterium, assembly GCA_963740395.1. GTDB lineage: Bacteria > Pseudomonadota > Gammaproteobacteria > Burkholderiales > Burkholderiaceae_C > CADEEN01. The sequence continues at coordinate 14,417 of CAVUEP010000045.1, read as the reverse complement.
AGGCGCGCCGACTGGCCACGGTCAGCTTCGAGGAAATGCTCGAAATGGCCAGCCTGGGCTCCAAGGTGCTGCAGATCCGCTCGGTCGAGTTCGCCGGCAAGTACCGCGTGCCATTGCGCGTACTCTCGAGCTTTACCGACTGGGACATCCCGCTCGAGGAAGAGGCCGCGTCGGGCACCCTGATCACTTTCGAGGAAGAAGCCAACATGGAACAAGCCGTTGTCTCGGGCATCGCCTTCAATCGCGACGAAGCCAAGGTCACCGTGTTGGGCGTGCCCGACAAGCCCGGTGTGGCCTACCGCATCCTCGGCGCCGTGGCCGACGCCAACATCGACGTCGACGTGATCATCCAGAACGTCTCGCACGAGGGCAAGACCGACTTCTCGTTCACCGTGCACCGCAACGACTACCAGCGCACGATCGACCTGCTCAAGACCGATGTGGCGCCGGCCACCGGCGCCGCCGAAGTCAGCGGCGATCCGCGCATCTGCAAGGTGTCGATCGTCGGCATCGGCATGAAGAGCCACGTCGGCGTCGCGGCCAAGATGTTCCGCACGCTGAGCGAGGAGGGCATCAACATCCAGATGATCTCCACCAGCGAGATCAAGACCAGCGTCGTCATCGACGAGAAGTACATGGAGCTGGCGGTGCGCGCGCTGCATCGGGCGTTCGAACTCGACGGCGCACCGGCACTGGCCTGAATCAGACGCGCGTTCGCGCGGCTGCCGCTGCTAGAATTCGCCGCACTGGAGTCGTGACCGAGTGGCCGAAGGTGCTCCCCTGCTAAGGGAGTATGTGCCAAAAGCGCATCGAGGGTTCGAATCCCTCCGACTCCGCCAGCAAGCAAACCGACACGGGCCGCGAGGCCCGTGTTTCGTTTGTGCTCAGTCGCTGCGCTCTTCGCGCCAGAGCATGTACTTCAGCGTCGCCACCGAGCCGGCGCAGATGCCGGCCACGGCGATGAACGAGCCAATGGCCAGGGTCGACAGCCCCGTGATGCCCTGGCCCACGGTGCAGCCCAGCGCCGTCACGCCACCGAAGCCCATCAGCACGGCACCCACCAGCTGATTGCGCAGGTCGGCCAGCGAGGCGAACCCTTCCCAGCGGAACTTGCGCGCGCTCACGGCGTAGGCGGCCGAGCCGAGCACGACACCCAGCACGCTGGCGATGCCGAAGGTGACGTGCAGGGACCGGTCAGTCCACAGCAGCAGCAACTCCAGGCCGAAGGCCAGTGGGCCGACGAAGCTCATCGACTCGAGCGTGCGCGAGTTGGTCGCGAAATACCCGATCTCGAGCGTCTCCGGGTTCTCGCCGAATCCGAGGTGCCCGGTCACGTACCAACCGGCCGCGACCAAGGCGCCGATCACGACCGCGCCCACGATCTGCACGCCGTTGGCCCGAAACCGCTTGTCCTTGAAGACGAATACCAGCAGCGCAAGGGCCAGCACGGCCAAGGTCGTCGTTTGTGCCGCGCCCGCGCTCAAGCCGGTCCACTGCGACATCGCGGTGGCCAAGCTCTGGTCTTTCCAGCCCAGGCCTGCGAGGTTGATCGAAACCGGGTCGAGCACGGTGGCACGCCACTGCCCGAACAGGCCCTTGAGCGTCATGTAGGACGCAATCGCCAGGAACACCAGGACCACCACCGAGCGCAAGCTGCCGCCGCCCACGCGCACCAGGTTCTTGTTGGCGCAGCCGCCGCTGAGCGTCATGCCGATGCCGAAACAGAGCCCGCCGAGCAACAACGACAGCCAGGAGATCGAGGGGCGCTGCGTGATCGACTTGGACAGGTCGACCAGTCCGCTGTTGGCCAGCAGTCCCGCACCCAGCATGGCCACGGCGATGGCCAGCAGCCACATGCGCATGCGGCCCCAGTGGCCCATGTTGACGACGTCCGAGAGCGCGCCCATGACGCAGAAGTTGCTCTTGTTGGCCACCAGGCCGAAGATGAACGCCAGCGCGAACCCGCCCCAGATCACGACCATCGTCGCGGTAGCGGCCGTCAACTCCATCGTCTCGTCCTCTCGTTGCTGCCGGGGTCGGCGTCAGGGGCCGGTCACGCCGGCGAGTCGCCCCATTGTCGTTTGGATCGCGTCGGGTGCGCGCACGATGCCCATGAACTGGCCCATACCCAGCATCGGCCACGACAGGGCGATGCGGTAGCGTGCATAGAGCGAGTAGACCTTGCCCTCGACGATGTAGACCTCGTAGGGCAGGGCGGCGACATGGTCGGGCCCGATCTTGCCGGCCCACCAGGCTTCGCCGTTCTCCGCGTCGTTCAACGCCACGCCGAAGACCGCCAGGCGACTCTGCGGCAGCACGACCTCGTAGACTTTGGCCGTGGCGCCCGCGCCCTTGGCCAGGTTGTCCTGCACCGTGCGCAGGGCCTCGTCGAAGCTGGCGAAGCTGCGCAACTCGTTGCGCGAGGAATCGAGGCGCTCCATGCCGAACATGTAGCGGTACTCGGCGAGGTCGGCTGCCGGCACGTCGCCGCCGAACCCCGCGCCAGGCCCGAGCGCCTTGGCCAGGCGCTCCTGGGCCGAGCGCACCGCGGGCAGGGCGGCATCGAAGCCGCTGCGCAGGTAGGCGCGGTACCAGTACTCCGGGTTCATGTAGGAGACGCTGCCATCGCTTTTCACGCCCACCCGCAGGCCCGCGCCGACGATCGCCACGCCACCGACGCTGCGCACCGCATCGAGCAGAGCCCGGTCGGTGACGATCACGCTGCCATGCTGGGGCAGGCCCGCAGGCTGATGGCGTCCGACGACGGTGAAGCCCTCGGCCTGCAGCTTGCGCTCGACCTGCTCGATCTGCGCCTTGACGTCGCCGGCCGCCTGCTTGGCGCCCGCCATATAGGGGGGCAGAGCCCAGCTCAGCGGGGCCAGGGCCAGCAGCAGCGCCGCAGCCAGCCACCGCCGCACGATTGCATGCGCCATTGCGGTCTCCCGAAGGTCAGATGAAGAGGCAGACGTCGGACTCGCCGGCGAATTTCATGAAGGTCGCCGCGCCGCCGTACTCGATGCCGTCGATGAAGTCTTCTTTCGTGAAGTCGAACAGGTCGACCGTCATCTGGCAGGCGATGAACTTGACATCGGATTCCTGACACACCGAGCGCAACTCCTCGAGCGAGGCCACGCCCTTCTTCTTCATCTTGGCCTTCATCATCATCGTGGCCATTGCCTCCATGCCCGGCAGCATCTGCACGACCACGGGCATCGGCACGGGCATCGGCATGGCCGGGTTGGCCAGCGGGCTGATGGCGATGCCGCTCAAATCCTTGCGCAGCAACTGCAGGCCGTAGAAGGTGAAGAACACCTGCACCTCCCAGCCCAGCGCAGCCGCGGTCGACGCCAGGATGAACGGCGGGTAGGCCATGTCCAGGGCGCCCTTGGTTGAAATGAGCGCCATCTTCTTTGCAGCCATCGTGTCTCCTGGGGTGTTGTTGCGACCGCGTGCCGGTCAGGCCTTCTTGAGCAGGAAGACGTACTTGCTGTTCTCGGAGCCCGAGGACACGAGCGCGTGGCCCGTCTGCTCGGCGAATGCCGCCATGTCGGCCACCGAGCCCGGGTCGGTAGCGATCACGCGCAAGACCTGGCCCGAGCTCATGTCGGCGAGCGCCTTCTTGGTCTTCACGATCGGCATCGGGCAGGCCAGCCCTGAGGCATCGAATTCCTTGTCGTAGTTCATTGCGTTCTCCATGGCGAACTGAAGGTCGCCGGGTGTGGGCCGTGGTGAAGGGCCGAGCGCCACCGCACCCTGCGGCAGCACCCGGCGTGATCCGGCTATTACGTTAGAGCAGCCCGACTCTGTCTATCACCGCGACGGGTAATGGCCCGTAGCCCATGTGGGTAATCCGGACGTGGTGTGTCAGAACTTGCGGCCCCAGGCCAGACCGATGCTGGTCTGCTTCATGCCGATCGTCTCGTTGCCACCGGCACCTGGGCCCAGGACGGCGTTGAACAGCGATGAACCGGTCACGGTCTGGCGCGGCGCAATCATCACCATCCCGCTGACCTCGCTGTCCTTGTCCAGCGCGTAGGTGAAGCCGGCGGTGTAGTGATCCTTCATTACACCGGGGGCCAGGATGTTGAAGGTCACGTCGGGCGCCGTGATCGGGTTGTCACCCTTGTTGTAGCCCGCGCGCAATGTCAACGAGTTCGACATCTGCCAGGCCACGCCAAGCTTGAAGACGTCGATGTCCTTCCAGCCGAAACCCGGGCCGTTGGCCGCGCCCAGGGGCGCCGGCATCGAACTCGGGTTGCCGACCGAGGGCACGTCGCTGTAGTTGATGCGACCGAAGTCCAGCGCCACCGTCAGCGCCGGCGTGGGCATGAATGCCACGCCGATGTTGTAGTGTGCCGGGATGTCGAACCCACCGGCGCCGGCAAACAGGCCGCGGTACTTGTCGAACTTGCCCATGCTCATCTTGGGCGCGTACGAGGCACCAATGGTCACGGCATCGCTGAGGCGGCCCTGGTAGCCCAGTCGCACGCCGACACCGGTGCTGCTGTCGTTGCCATTGTTGGTCACGCTGCCCGGTGCGCTCGTGAACGGGGGGAAGCCCGGTGCGTTGTCGAAGGCCTGCAAGCCATAGGCCTTGAAGCGCTGATAACCCAGCAACACCGACACGCCCACGGCGTGCTGGCCATTGAGCTTGTACGCCAACGTCGGCGCGATGATCAATTGCATCAGGTCGACGCCGAGTTTGCCGTCACCGCAGAGCATGTTGGCCGGCGGCCCGCCGCAATTGAAGTTGCCCTGCGGATAGCTGGTGTTCATGCCGCCATTGCCATACACCGAGACACCGAGCGACATGTCGCTACCCATCATGCGGTTGTAGCCGAACTCGGGCACGAGGAACTCCGTGCGCCCGCTGTCGACGCCTCCATTCAAGGTCGGGAAGCCCGCCCCGCTGCGATCGGCATCGCGCTTGGGCATGAAGACATTCGCACCGACGTCGACACGATTGCCGACCCAGACCATGCTCGCGGGATTGGTGGCGCCACCGACACTGTCATGCGCCATGGCCGCGGAAACGCCGCCCATGCCCATGGCCTTGATGCCGTAGCCATGCGGGAAGTAGCCATTGGTCGCCTGCGCGGCCGTGCTGGCCAGCAGCAGGCAAAGCGGCGTGAGTGCGAAGTGCGCGAGGTGCTGGCCTGCGCTATGGGTGCGATTCTGTTTCATGCTTGTCTCCGTCAGTGGGGGGGTGAAAGGGACCTCAGATGCGGCAGCGCCGCCTACCAAAACGCCATCAGGCGACCGTCAGTGACCTTGGACTCCCAGCGCCGCAGCGGGCTGTTGCCCTTCTTGATGCAGGCGCCGCTGGGGACGTCGAAAACCCATTCATGCTTGGGGCAGGTCAGCGTGCTGCCCTCGAGCGCGAGATGCGGAATGTTGGTGCTCTGGTGCGGACAGCGGCTGTCGTAGACGCGGATCCCGTCCTCGTCGCGGTACACGAACAAGCCGCGGTCACCGCAATCGACGCGCTGCACCTCGCCGTCCTTCACGTCGACGACGGCCATCACGTCATGCCATTGCCCGCCCGCACCCATCGCTTCGGGCCTGAACTCGGGCATGTCCATGGCCAGGATGATGTCCACGGCCCAGACGATCTTGGCCAGCCCGAGCGCCGGGAAGGCCATCAGCAGCGCGTCAAGCACTTCCATCGGCGTGCAGCCCTGGCGCAGCGCGCGCCCGAGGTACTGCTTGAAGCCGCGCTCGGTCTGCACATGCACCTTGGTGATGACCGATATCAGGTCACGGGTCTTGGGATCGAGATGCTTGCCGGCGTCCTTGAGGAAGCTGAAGTAATGACCCATGGCCTCGGGTCGGGCCTTGAGCAGGTAGGAAAGGGCGTCGCTCATGACAGGTTCTCGCTGGGAAGGAATCGCATGGGGCGTGATTGTCGAGTGAGCTTCATGCGCGCGTCTCGCGGTGGGCCGGCGAGGTCGGAGCGGCGGCGGGTCGCGGCAACAACTCGCCCTTGCCGGCGTCGCCGAGCCACTGGTTGATCGCCACCACGGCCTGTTCCTCGCTGGGGAAGAATTGCGCCGGTCCGATCAGTTCGTACAGCCCGGTGCGGTGCATCACGTCCAGGACCTGTTTCTTCAGGCCGGCGAACACCAGGGTCACGCCGCTGCCCCGGAAGCCCTCGACCAATTGACGCACCACGCCCTCGCCGGAGGCATCGATCTGGTTGATGCCGGTGCCGACGATCAGCACGTATCGCACCTCGGGCTTGTCGGCCACGGCCTCCAGCACCGCGTCTTCGAAGAACGATGCGTTGGCGAAGTACAGCGACTCGTCGAAGCGCAGCGCCAGCACATGCGGGCTGGTGGGCAGGTCGGGATAGACGCGCAGATCACGCAGCGTGCCGTCGGGGTGGCGGCCGAGCAGTGCGACGCGCGGGCGCATGCTGCGGTACAGGTACAGGAGCATGGCCAGTGCCGCACCGATGAGGATGCCCTGGTCGAGGTGCGGCGCAGCAAGCAGGGTCACGGCGAAGGTCGTGAGCGCCACCAGGCCGTCGGGGCGGCTGGCACGCCAGGCCTGCTTGATCGCACTGGGCGTGATCAAGGTGCCCACGGCCAGCAGGATGATCACGGCCAAGGTGGCCTTGGGCAGGTGGTACAGGTAGGGCGTCAGCAGCAGCAGCACGGCGACCACGAAGAGCCCGTTGAAGACCATCGCAAAGCCGGTCTTGGCCCCCCCGTGCAGGTTGATCGCCGAGCCCGTGAACGAGCCGCAGGCGGGGTAGGACTGGAAGAACGAACCACCGATGTTGGCCACGCCCTGACCGATCAGTTCCTGGTTCGGGTCGATGCGCTGCTTGGTTTGCGCGGCCATGGCCTTGGCCATCGCGATCGACTCCATGAACCCCACCAACGCGATCACGACCGCCGCCGACAGCAGGGACAACAAGGCATCCCACGTGATCGTCGGCCAGGCGAAAGCGGGCAGGCCGCTGGGGATGCTGCCGACGACCTCGCCGCCGCCCACCAGGCCTACCTCGCCGCCGTCGATCTTGCGTATGCGCCAGTGTTGGCCGTCCGTCGCGACGTCCTCGGCCGCCTGGCCTTGGACGAACAGGCGCATCGCCGCACCATCGGATCCTTCTGCGCCGACGAAGGCCAGGCGCGAGATCTCGCGCATGCGCACCTTGTTGGCGGCAGCAAGCTCCTTCAGGTCGAGTTGATCGATCTGGATCTGATGCCGCAGCGCAGCGGCGGCGCGTGCATCGACCGGTTGCTGCGCGCGCATCTGCGCACCGCGCTCAGCCAGTCCCGCGTTCAGGTCCTTGATGCGCTGGTCGGCCTGCGCAAAGGCGGTGACGCGCTCGCGGGTCGCCGAATCCTCGATCCTGTCGATCGGAATCCGGGCCGTACGCTCGAAGTCCGTCGCCGCGCTGACCAGCATCGTGATCACGACCGCTGTCAACACGCTCACCTTGGCCAGCGCGGGAATGCGGCGCAGAGCCAGCATCAGCGCCAGCGCGAAGATCGACATCGCCAACGTCGGCCAATGCGTCAGGGGCAGATGCGTCAGCACTTCCCAGGTGTCCATCAAAAGCGAGTCGCTACGCCCCTTTGGAATACCCAGCAGCACATCGATCTGGGACAGGGCAATGATGATCGCCGCGGCATTCATGAATCCGAGGATCACCGGGTGGGAAACGAAGTGCACGATGTTGCCCAACTTGAGCAGCCCCATGCTGAACTGGATCAACCCGACCATCAGCGCCAATGCCAGCGCCAGGGCGATGAAATTCTCCGAGAACGGCACGGCCAGCGGCGTCAGTGCCGCGGCCGTCATGAGCGAAATGATCGCCACAGGGCCGGTGGCGAGCTGGCGCGACGAGCCCCAGAGTGCGCCCAGGATCGCGGGCACGAAGGCCACGTACAACCCGTAGTGCACCGGCAGACCTGAAAGATGGGCGTAGGCCATCGCCTTGGGCACCAGCACCAAGGCACCCGATACGCCGGCAATCAGGTCGGCGCGCGCCGTCACGGCGTCGATCGGGAACCAGGACAGGAAGGGAAACAGCCGTACCAGACGGGTGCGGGCGGCGAGGGTCGCGTTCATGCGCCGACCCACGGCCCATGCGCACGGACGCGAGCCGACCCGCGGCGCCCGCGGCGAGGCGTGGCAAGCCGCTGTGGGGCGATCGGGTCGTGCAATGGACGGTGCAGCATCGCTCGGGCTGGGGCCTTCAAGGCAACGGGCGCAGGCGCGCACCAGCGCGGCCTGACTCGTCGGCGATTAGGCGCATGCCCGCAGGGGGGCGTCTATAGTCGGTTTGGGCAGGCGTTGACTACCCATGCGGGTAATGGGGCCAATCTGGATAGGTCACGTGGCGCCTTCGTGTTTGGCTGGGGGTTTTTCGCAAGGGCCAGGGTGGGTGCGGTTTGGCGTGCCGGGCGCGTGGGCCATATCGATATGCGCAATCAGTCGTTTCGCGACGCCGGGCCGGCCTGCACAATGAGCCTGGACGGAGAACCCCATGGACCACCTGCACCCCAAGCAAGCCTACGAGATCGTTCAAGCCAACGCGAACACGTTGTTGATCGACTGCCGCACCGAGGTCGAGTTCTACTTCGTCGGCCACCCGACCGACGCGATCAACATCGAGTGGAATACCGCGCCGGACTTCGAAGTCAACCCACATTTCGCCGACGAGGTGCTGCGCATGGCCGGCAACGTCGAGCGGCCGATCATCCTGATCTGTCGCAGCGGTAAGCGCTCCAAGGATGCCGGGGCCGAGCTGGAAAAGCACGGCTTCACGAACGTGAGCAATGTGCTCGAGGGCTTCGAAGGCGAGCTCGACACCGAGCACCACCGCGGCAATCTGGGCGGCTGGCGCAAGCACGGGCTGCCCTGGCGCCAGGTCTGATGCGCGTGTCCGCGGGCCCGACTGCAGGGGTCGACTACGCCCTGCAGCCATCGGCGGCCAGCATGCTGACTAGCAGACCCTTATCGTCGATGGCGGGCTGACTCGCAAACGCGCTCGCGTGCCGATGCCGGCCAGTCTCACGCGCTGGACCCACCCGAGCTGTTCGTCACATGGGCTTCTTGATCGTCATCGCACCGCGAATCTGGCCGAGCGAATAGCCGATCGCCTTGTCCTGCGGGTACAGCGCCGCGAGCTGCCCTTTGACCGCAGCGCTCAGCTGCTCGGGTGCGCCATGGCATTGCAGGCACAGCTGTTGCGTCGGCAGCGCGCGCATGTAGCGGGCGACGCTGCGTCCACCTTCGGTCACCTGCTCGGCCTTTTCAAGCGTTGCCGGCGATTCGCCGGCCGCAGCGCGGCGGTCGAAATCCTCCAGCGCAGCGCGCTCCCAGGCGTCGGGCACGGCTTTGGGGTTGCGGTTGCGCAGGCTGACGCGGCGAATCCCCCAGCCCGTCTGCTCGGAGGCGGACTTCGCAAGTTCGGGCGCTTTGTCACGGCACACGCCGATGGCCGACTCGGCGCCTCCCCGTGCGATCTCGTCGGTCAGCACGATGAGCAGCTTGGGCGGTACGGATGTCGCGACGCGTCGTGCATCCTCGATCCAGGCCGGGTCGGCGGCCCAAGCCGCCGGTACCAGCGCGGCACTCAGTGTCAGCAAAGTGATCAATCGCATGGTGTCAATCTTCCATCAACTCTTGAATGGTCGGCCCTGCGCAATGCAAGGGGGCTGTGACGCCATGAAGGCGCTTGCTCAGAAATGGAACGAGGCAGGCAACGCCAATTACCCGAACTCCGTCTCAACACACATGGCAACCGATAGCGTCGCTATGATTGGGCGCGTTGCTGCCATCGAGCGCCATTACCAACATGGGCGATATCCCATACCCAAATTGGGGTATTCGCTGTGCAACGCTCCGCGGGTCACGGCCGGCCTTTCTTGAAGCCGGAGTCCGGGTGAGATCCGGTGGCTGGCCCGCGGAATTCGGCGTTCAATGCGAGGCATCGGCTGAACCGGCCGGTGCCGCACCCACGAGATGACATCCACACCCCCCTCGCAGCTTGACCTGACGACGTCGCCGACCCATGAGGGCCATGCGCCGCCGACCGGTAGCGCGGAGATTGAACTCCCGTTGCAGCGGTTCCTGGAGCCGTTGATTCGGCTCGCCGGCGCACAAGCGGCCGTCGTGCGCGTGCTCGGAGCGCAGGGCGATCGGTTGTCGATCGTCGCCTCACTTGGCCTGCCCGCGACCGTGCTGGAGATGGAGCGATCGGTGGCGTCAGATTGTGGCGCCTGCGGCGCGGCGCTGGCGCATCACAAGCCGGCGTCGGACGATGATTTGCAGCATTGCGCGCGGCGCACCCGCGACGCGTACTTCGGCCAGAGCAGCCGGCGGATCTTGGCCGTCCCGCTGACGCATCGCGGCCGCGCCACCGGTGTGGCGACGTTCTTCTTCGCCGACCTGCGCGCGATCGATGCCGACGTGTCGGCATTGATCGAAGGGCTGGGCTCGCTGATCGGTCTTGCATTGGCTGACGAGGCAAACCATCGCGAGTCTCTGGAAGCCGCGTTCGCCGACCAGCGCAAGGCGATGGCGGCGGACGTGCATGACTCATTGGCCCAGACCTTGTCATTCGTCAAGATGCGCATGCCCCTGCTGCAGGACGCAATTGGCAGTGGCGACGCAGGCACGGCGTTGCGCTACTGCGAGGACGTGCGCAAGGCCGTCGGCAGTGCACACACGAACCTGCGCCAATTGCTGACCGAGTTTCGCGTTCCCGTGGCGCCGCAGGGTCTCAAGCGGGCCCTGCGATCCAGTATCCTCATGTTTTCTCAGCGCACTCGCGTGCCGCTGGAGTTCGACGACCAGGCGCCTGACGTAAGCTTGTCGGCGATCCAGGAGTCACAGGTCTTTCATATCGTGCAAGAAGCACTCACCAATATCGCCAAGCACGCGTCGGCGCGCCATGCTTGGCTGCGCCTTCGTCTGGCGGGGGGGCGCCTCGAAGTCACGGTCGACGACGATGGCTGTGGCGCGCCCGATGAGGACGACCTCGGCGGCGCCCATCACTTCGGCCTGGACATCATGCGCGAGCGTGCGGCCCGCCTGGGTGGTCGGCTCGACATCGGACCGCGTGAGGGCGGCGGCATGCGGGTGCAGCTGTCGTTCCCTGTGGCGGCCGGCGCGGCGGCGAGCAAGTGATGGCCAAGAACCTGCGCGTCGTCCTGGTCGACGACCATGCCTTGTGCCGCACCGGCTTGACCGATCTGCTGCACCACCGCGGCCAGATCACGGTCGTGGCGGCGCTGGGCGATCCCGACCTCGTGGCCGGCGTGCTGCGAAAGGAGCAACCCGACCTGCTCGTGCTCGACCTGCGCATGCCCACGATCGACGGCCTGGCGTTGTTGCGCCGCCTGCGCGCCGAGGGCTGCGACACCCCGGTGCTGATCCTGACGATGAGCGACGCCGAGAGCGACCTGACGGCCGCGTTGCGCGCCGGCGTGCGCGGCTATCTGCTCAAGGACATGGGGCCCGAGGAGGTGATTGCGGCGATCGAACGCGCCGCGCGTGGCGAACTGACCGTTGCGCCGTCCATGACCGCCAAGCTGGCGCAGATGCTGCAGTCGGGATTCAAGGAGGGCGAGCGCAAGGACCCGCTGGCCGCGCTGACCGAGCGTGAGCGCCAGATTCTCGACCACCTGGCCCGCGGCGAGAGCAACAAGGCGATTGCTCGCACGCTGGACATCAGCCACGACACCGTCAAGCTGCATGTGCGGCATATCCTGTCCAAGCTCAACTTGACCTCGCGTGTGGAAGCGGCGGTTCTCGCCGTCGAGGCACGCGTGGCAGTCGACAACCGGTCGACCAACGAGAGCGATCGCTAGCGGTCGGCCGGCAACGCCATTGCGGCGGAGCTTCCAGTATCCGGCGCTGCGGCCTCACCACGGGCTTTGAACCAGGCCAACTGGTCGTGCAGGCGCACGACCTCGCCGACGATGATCAGGCAGGGCGACTGCAGTCCTGCCTGGGCCACCTGCGCGGGCAGATCGGCCAGCGTGGCGCAGACCACGCGTTGCGCCCGCGTCGTGCCCTGTTGCACCACGGCCGCGGGCATGCTTGGTGGATGCCCATGGGCGATGAGTTGGGCGCAGATCTCCGCCAGGCCGCCCAGGCCCATGTAGATCACCACGGTCTGCCGCGGTCGGGTCAGCGCCGGCCAGTCCAGATCGCAGCTACCGTCCTTCAGGTGGCCGGTGACGAAGAGGCAGGACTGCGCGTAGTCGCGGTGGGTCAGCGGAATGCCCGCATAGCTGGCGACGCCGCAGGCGGCGGTGATGCCCGGGACCACCTCGAACGGAATGCCTTCGGCGGCCAACGCCTGCAATTCCTCACCACCTCGGCCGAACACGAACGGATCCCCACCCTTGAGGCGCACCACCTGCCGGCCCTGGCTGGCGTGGCGCACCAGCAGGGCGTTGATCTGCTCCTGCGGCATGCTGTGGTTGCTGCGCTCCTTGCCGACATAGATGCGCTGGGCATGCGTCCCGACCAGGCCGAGCACGCCGTCGCCGACCAGGTGGTCGTAGACGACGACATCGGCCTGCGCCAGCAGCCGCGCCGCGCGCAGCGTCAGCAGTTCCGGGTCACCCGGCCCGGCGCCGACCAGGTAGACCCGGCCGATCGAGGCGCGAAACGTGGCCAGCAGGGCCGGCATGTCGACAAACGAATTCATGGTCTTCTCCCGCAATTCAGGTCGCACAGCCGTTGCAGCCACCGTTGCCGCAGGCTTTGGCTGCCTTGTCTGTGCCGACCGTCTCCTGGTCGGCGAAGATGAAGTTGAACTGGCCGGGTTCGATCTCGACGAAGTCGAGCACGACATCCTCGAGCGTCGGCTGGCTTGGCGGCGCGATCAGCAGATTCACGCCCTGCACCTGCAGAGGCATGTCGCCTTCGCGCGGCTCATCGAAGCCCATGCCGTACTCGATCGAGCCGTCGGCCACCTGGCGTGCGGCCACGCGCAAGGCCAGGCCCGCGGCGTCGCTGCGCGCAGCGGCGGCGAGGATTTCCTGGGCGGCGGCGGTCGTGACGTTGAACATGATGATCTCCCTTTCTAGTGTTCACCCTTGGTGCGCAGCAGGCCGGCGAGGCGGTTGCCTTGCTTCTGTGGTCCGCCTCTGGGAAACAGGTCGTGCAGGTGGTGATTGCTGCCGCGCTCTGGGCCCCAGACCTGCGTGAAGTGCTTGATCATCACGCGTACCTGGGCCTGCACGCCGCGCTCGTGGAAGTGCTCGCGAAGGAAGTGGATGACCTCCCAGTGCTCCGGCGTAAGTGCCAGGCCCTCCTCGCGCGCCAGCGCGCGTGCGAAGTCCTCGGACCAATCGTTCAGATCGAGCAGTAGCCCTCGCTGTCGGTCGCGACGGCGCGGCCGTCAACGGCGCTCGCTCGCTGCAGGGCGGTCATCGTTCATGATCTGCACTCACGCGGCGAGCGCCGCGGCAGGCATTGCGGCCGGCACGCGGGACTGCGCACGAAGTCGACGAAACGCGGTGCCCAATACGTGCCGGCGGCGCTGCGCAGGTGGGTGTAGGAGGCGAGCAGGTGGTGCAGGACGACGCCGTCGTGCGCGCCGTCGATGCCGTGGCCGCGTCGCACGCGGTAGGCGAAGGCGCAGGTCCGGGTCGAGGTCGTCGCAGGCTCGAGTGGTGGAATTCGTGGCCGCGCATCGGTGCCGCGCCAGCGGCGCCCAGGGCATCGCCGCGGTTTCCTGCAGGTGCACGTAGCCGCGGCCGACCGGCGCGGTCGTGCATCACGGCGTCGCCGGGAATGACGCCCACCATTGCGCCGGCGGCCCTGCCAGGTGATGCTGCGCGACAGGTACATCAGGCCGCCGCATTCGGCGTAGGTCGGCAGGCCGGCCTCGATGGCCGCGCGCAGGGCGGCGCGCAGGGCGGCGTTGGCCTCCAGCGCGTCCATGCAGGCCTCGGGAAAACCGCCGCCGATGAACAGGCCGTCGATCGCCGGCAGGCGGCTGTCGTGCAAGGTGTCGATGGGCACCAGCTCGGCGCCGGCGGCTTCGCAAGGCGGCCAGGTCGTCGGGGTAGTAGAAGCCGAAGGCGCGGTCGCGGGCGATGCCGATGCGCAGGTCGGCGCGCCGCGCGGCGGCAGCGCTCGGCCAGGTCGCACCGGCAGCGGCCCCGGCCGATGCTGCCAGCGCGCGCACGCGGTCCAGAGTCCACCTGCGCGCCGACGAGGCGGCCGATCGCGTGCACCCGCGCTCGTGCGCATCGTCGAGCTCGGCGCAGGGCATCAGGCCCAGGTGGCGTTCCGCCAACGCCAGGCGCGCGTCCTCGGCCACCGCGCCCAGCACCGGGACGTCGGTGTAATGCTCGATCGCGGCACGCAGCTTGGCTTCGTGGCGCGAGCCGCCGACGCGGTTGAGGATCACGCCGCCGATGCGGATGTGGCGGTCG
>CAVUEP010000044.1:0-11966 GCA_963740395.1 uncultured beta proteobacterium | reverse complement strand
ACATGGGCATGGCGGCGACGTTGGCACGCGAGACTGCGCGGTTTCGTGCCGGGGCCGTGTCGGCCGAGGAGCTTCGCCACCTGTTCGTCGCGCTCCAGCGCATCTTTATCGTCGTTGCGGTGGTGGTAGCGTTCGCGATCGTTGCCTTGTCCGGGTGGGTCGTCACGCGCTGGCTGACGGTTCAAGCGATGCCGACCATGGTCGCCGCACAGGCGGTGATGCTCATGGGTCTGATCCTGCCGATCCGCTGGATTGCCGGGCTTTACTCGAACCTGATTTACGGCTTTGAGCGTCAGACGTGGTTGAGCGGATTCAGCATCCTGGCGACCACGCTGCGCTCAGGGCTGGTGATCGTGCTCTTTGTCTATGTATCGACGTCGGTACTGGCGCTCTTCTGGCTCCTGCTCGCGATGGCCCTTGTCGAACTCGCCGTGGTCGCGGGCGCGGCATACCGCCAGCTCCCGCGAGCGCTTGGCGCGGAACAGCCAAGGACTTGGTGGTCACCGCTGCGCAAGGTCGCGAGCCTGTCACTCCTGATGAGCTTCTCGACAATCGTCTGGATGTTGGCGACGCAAGTCGACAAGGTGCTCTTGTCGTCGACACTGTCCCTTGGGGCCTATGGACACTTCGCCGTGACCATGGCTTTGGCCGGGGCTGTCACGGCGCTGGCCGCACCGATCGGTCTGGCGATCCAGCCGAGGCTTGCGCGCCTCATGGCGGAAGGCGCCCACGAGGACGCGGTGGGCCTCTACCGTCGCGCCACGCAGGTGTTGTGCGTGGTAGTGGCGCCTGCGACCTTTACGCTGGCGTTCTTCGCCGAGCATGTATTGCGAGCCTGGACGGGAGACGAGGCGTTGGCCGTCGCAATGGCGCCAGTTCTGACGCTGTATGCGTCAGGCAACGGGGTCTTGGCGCTGGCGGCCTTACCCTACTTTCTACAGTACGGGTACGGAAAATTACGGCTTCACGCGGCCGGCACGACACTGCTCGCGGCCGGTCTGGTGCCCGCCATGATTGCCGTCGTCCCTTCCGAGGGCGCGCTCGGCGCAGGGGCGGTGTGGCTGCTGGGTATGGCTATGTACCTCTTGCTGTGGATACCCATGGCTCATCGGGCCTGCGCCCCCGGCTTGCATTGGCGCTGGTTGCTGCACGACGTACTCCGTGTCATGGCGCCGGGGGCGTTGGCGGCCTTTGCGCTCTCCCATTGGGTGACGTGGCCGGCCGGTCGGATAGGTATCGCGCTTACGGCCGTCGTTGTGTTTTTCGTGATAGGGGTGTGCTGTTGCGCGGCGGCGCCATCGACTCGACAACTGGTCGCAGAAAGTGTTCGAGCGCTGACCAAGCGATTGACGGCAATGCATCAGAGGCTATGAACGCGGCCACTGTGCTCAACGGCGATCGAACAGCCGGGGCACGAACAATTGTGCCGGCACGCGTTGCGCGGCACGCGGGCCATAAGCCAATCCTTTCGCGCGAACGTGCGCTCGCCACTGCTACCCTGGCCCGTGTAGTCGGCTTATGCTCCTCGCTGCACTCACGAGTGCGTCAATAGATGTCTTGACGAGCATTCGACCGATGATCTGCGGGCTGCGAACCACTGCCTTGCCCGCCCTCTTCAGCGAGCGGCGGTATTGCCGCTGTGCCAGCAGCAGCCGGATGGCCTCCCACTCCCACATGACCGTCGTCTTGCGGGTGACGTGCCGGTAGCGCGGTCCAAGGTGGCGCTCGATCAGAGCTATCGCAAAGAGCGACTTGTTCAGCGTTGCCAGGCGCGAGTTGCTTGACCACACGCCACCTTCGTGCCTGCGGTAAGCGGCCATGTGCTCCGGCAGGTAGCCGATGGGCCCTCGCTCGGCATTCATGACATGCAGGGGCCAGTCCGCCATCGGCATCGCCAGGTACCAGTCTGGAAATTCCGGGAAGCTCCGCGCTCGCATCATCATCGAACACGTCGGGATGAAATTACCCGCCGCAATGTCTTCCAGCGAATACAGCGGCTTCTTGTTCGCAAGGGCGAATGGATTCGTGTCGTCTGGTGCGCCCTCGCCGACTACCTCGACATCGTGGAAGCACTCCGAGCATTCGGGGTGAGCGTCCAGAAAGTCGACCTGCCGTTGCAGCTTTCCCGTCACGGTCCAGTAGTCGTCGCCCTCCAAGATGGCGATGTACTCGCCACGGCAGGCCTGGAAGGTTTGGATGAAGTTGGCCATCATCCCAAGATTCTTCTCAGGCAGCAGGAGCCTGATCTTGTCGACGTGCCGCCGGTGGTACGAGCGGACGATGTCGCGTGTGCCATCAGTTGATCCGTCCTCGCCGATCACCACCTCGAAGTCGAATGTGGTCTGCTGGCGCAGGATACTGTCGAGTGACTGCTCGATGAATCTCCGATGGTTGTACGTGATGACGAGGACGCTGACTTTCATGTCGACCTGTTTCTACAAGATGCAGTCCTGGACCCAGCGCGGTTGGTGGACGGATGGGGCGTCGCTCGCGATGACATGCCCGATTTGTTGTCCCACCTTATCGAGGTGTCTTAGAGGTCGACACCAGCTCGTAACGTTCATGCGACTGCTCGAGTACTCAGAAAAGAAGAAGTGTGACTAGGTTGCGCAGCGCCCCTTGGCGAAGTAGACCGTAGCGCAACAGCGTGTAGCGGCGCTTCAAGAATCCCTGCTGCACAAGACAACCGAATCGTCGTGCCGTTTCGGCATCACGGGGTGATAGGGAGTTGCCGTGCTGCGCAAGAAATTGCTGCGCTTGCAGAGAGGCGCGCCTCAGTGGTCGGTTCAGCCTTGACCCGCGCAAGAGGTCGATCAACCGGGCTGAAAAGTGCCTGACAGCTTGGTTCCATGGTCTGGCGCCAATGGCGTTGCTTTCGTGTTGTCGGTAAAGGACCGTTGCCTTCGCGACATGTGCGACGCGCCCACGAGCCGCTGCCGCAATTGCAAACCACCAATCGTGCATGTACATCATGTCAGCCGGATCGTCTTTCACGAGCGTGACCAGGTTTCGGTTCGCTATTGCGGCGCATCCGGTCGCGCAATTGCGCAGTAGCACGTCGGCAAATGCATTGCGCGCCGGATCAATGCGCTGATAGTCAAAGAAGGATGGGTGTATCGGCCTCAGTTGCTGGTCAACGACTGCCAGATCCGAATGTACGAGCACAGGGGTAGTGGGGTAGGCAGCCTCAACTTCCTTGATCTTCGCTAGCAATGTCGAGACCTTGTCAGCGAGCCATACATCATCCTGGTCACAGAACATTACGTACGGCGCATCAGCCGACGCGACCAGTCGCATGAAGTTTCTTGCCGCGCCACCAACGGCAGCACGGTAGACAACTCGGATCTGGTGCGGCCGCCTTGAAACTGCTTTGTCGATGATGGCCAACGTGCTGTCAATCGAACCGTCGTCGCCTACGAGGACCTCGAAGTCCTGACAAGACTGCCCAAAGAGAGAGTCGAGTTGTTCCTGCAAGAATTCTTCGCCGTTGTACGTGGCAAGCAGGATCTGAACAGTGCGTGCCATATGGGCCTAATGAGCGGAAGGTCGACTCACGTCCCCAGCAGGGACATGCGTTGACGCCAGGAATCCTCGCGCAGCACCACGTACAAGGGCGGCAAGCTTCCCGCATCGGTCGTCTTCAGCGATCAATATTCCGACTGCTTCGTAACCTAGCCTCGCACAGCACAACGCGGCAAACGCTGGCTCGTCAAATAGCATGCGCCGCATGAGCCCTGCGGTGTTTCTGCCGATGCTGTGTCGACGCGTCGGACCATGTCCACCGCTCTGCAACTCGCGCCCTAGCAGGCGATAGGCGCGCCGCTTGCCAATCGACTGAGCAAATTCAAAGTCGCCGTGTATGTACACAGCCAACTGATTGCGGCGCGCGCGCAGGCAGTACTCGGTATCCACATGGTCGACGCCAAGCCACTCGTCGTACGCGCCGAGGCGAGCCAGGGCCTCCATTCGCCATACCGACATCGAATTGATCACGAACGCCACACGCTGCATGCCGCCAACCTCGCGCGGCAGGTATCGCCAGCGCCAGCGCGACAGCAGAATGTGCCTGGCACGCAGC
This sequence comes from uncultured beta proteobacterium, assembly GCA_963740395.1. GTDB lineage: Bacteria > Pseudomonadota > Gammaproteobacteria > Burkholderiales > Burkholderiaceae_C > CADEEN01. The sequence goes on along the minus strand of CAVUEP010000044.1, from coordinate 7,888 downwards.
CCGGTCGCGCGGTCGCGGTGTGCTGGCGCGACGCAGGCGGTATCAGGGTCGCAGAGCGCGCGCATGACGTCGGCGTTGGCCAGGAAGGGCCGCAGCACCGATGCGTCCGAGTCCTCGTCGATGAAGACCACGTGGCTTGTCGATGGCCGCATTGCCGCCAGCCACGCGACGGCCGCGTTGTACGCGCCAGCCAGTCCGCCGCGGTTCTTGTGGTGAATGATCGTGACGCACGGATCGCTGCGCCACGCCGCCAGCGCCGGGTGCCCGACGGCCGAGTTGTCGACGACAACAACATGCGCAAGTGCCTGCAGCGCGCTTCGCAGCGGTAGCGCGGGGTCGCTTTGTGAGTCAAACACGACCAAGACGGCCACGGCGCTCGGGAGCGCGTGATCGTTAGGGGGGGAGGCTGGCGTCGTCAAGTTTTCGGCGCGGGTTGATCGGACACATGCAATGCACGGGCGGCGTCGGCGCGTCATGGCGGCCGCGGGCACGGTCTTCACTGGCGCTGCAGGATGAAGATGCCCTCGTCGCCGTTGTCGACCGACTCGAGCACGCTCAACTGTGGGAAGAAGCGCGCGCGAGCTTGCTCGAGAAAGGCCTGGAACTCGACCCGCGTCCACACATGGAAGTGGATACTGTAATTGTCGGCCATTTGCTTGGCGGCGACCCTGAGTGCCTCGTCGTCTGAGGCGGGCTCGGAAAAACAGGCGAACTTGGCGAACTCGAAATAGTGCTGCGTACGGGAGGCGGCTCCGTTGTCGCCGAGGTCGGTCACGAGGTGCTCGAAGGTCGTCGATGGGCGGCGCCTGTCGAACGTGCGCCGCTTGTCCGGAACCGCCAGGTAGATCACGCCGTGAGGTCGCAGCTTGTTGGCGAACGTCTGCAGCGTACCGATCGGGTTCTCGCAATGCTCAATGAAGTGGTTTGCGATGATGAAGTCCTGCGAGCCGTCGGTAACCTTGTGCAGTTTCTCGCCGTCGTCCACGATGTCGGGGTCGACGACCGGCAGCGCCGCGAGTTCGGGGTACTGGCGGCGCAGGTCGACGCGCGAAAGGCGATCGACATATTTGACGCGAGCGTCAGTTCGCAGCGGGTTATGCAGCGCTCCGATCTCAATCCCGTCGCCATGCAGGTACTTCGCGGCGAGCCTTCGCCGCCGCATCGCGCGCAAGGTGAACTGTTTGGCAAAGGCCTTCAAGCGCAACAGCATTTCGATCTCCAGCCGGGTCCGTCGTTGCGTTGGGAAGCCCCCGCGAAATTCTCGCCCAGGAGTTCGCAGCGCAATGCAGCGTCGACCATCGGCGCGCGCGGGCTTGGCGTCAAGTCGGTTAGCCTTGCAGCCGCAATGAAAGGCGGTGGTCGCGAGTGATGCATGTCCAGGGTGGGCAAAACGCCAATCGGGTCTTGGTCTTGATGGCCACGTTCAACGGCGCGCAGTGGATCGACGAACAGGTAGCCAGCATTGTCGGGCAGGCCGGCGTTCAGCTGGCCTGGACTTTCGCGGACGATGGCTCCACCGACTCGACGCCGGAACGCCTCGCTCACCTTTCCGCAACTTTGACACGAGCGCGCGTACTGCCGCCCGCGGCGCACCGGCTTGGCGCGGCAGGCAACTTCCTGAGGCTGCTGCGTGAGGCCGCGCTGGACGAAGCCGATTTCGTCGCGCTGTCCGACCAGGACGATCTCTGGCAGCCTGGGCGCTTGACGCGGGCGCTCGAGGCGTTGCGGCCAGAGGGCGCCGACGGCTACTCGTCCGATGCAATGGCCTTCTGGCCCGGTGGGCGCCGCCGCTTGCTCGGCAAGGCCGGCCCGCAGCGCGCGTTCGACTACTTGTTCGAACCCGCGGGGCCGGGCTGCACCTATGTGCTCACGGTGGCGCTGGCGCGCGCCCTGCAGCAGGAACTTCGCAACGAGCCGCATCGATTCGAGGGCATCGGGTACCACGACTGGCTCACCTATGCGTTTGCTCGCACGCATGGCTACCGATGGGTGATTGACCGGGAGCCCGGCGTGCTCTATCGGCAGCATGGCCACAACGAACTCGGCGCCAACTTTGGACTGGCCGCAGTGCGGCGGCGATGGGGCCGGCTCACGACAGGATGGTTTCGGGGCCAGATCCTGCAAATCGCGTCGCTGTGGCCAGGCAAGCACGGCGCGGTGGCCGAGCGCCTGCGTCGGCTGGCATGGCGCGACAGGCTGTGGCTTGTCGGCTTCGCGCGCCACTGCCGGCGGCGCCCGCGGGACCAGCTCGCGCTGGCCGCAATGCTGCTGCTCGGGATCCTGCGATAACGCCAGACGCGGCGAAAGGCTACCCGCGCGCTGCCGGGTAAGTGACGGCGAGAAGTGCCGGATAGCGCTCTTGAAGCTGCGCCCACGACCTGCGGCCTTCATCGCAGCGCTCAGGCTTGTGCATGTTGCAAAGGCGTATCAATGTATCGGTTGCGTCTTGCAGGCGGCCGTTGAGCCCGGTGGCCAAGGCTAGGCGCAGCATCGCCGGTGGTGACGGGTTGCGATACACAACATCCTGCATCCAGTCGAGTTCCTCTGCCTTCATGTCGGCATGGGCCTGCGTCTTCCACAGGCGGATGTATTCGCGCGGCCCGTCGAGCAAGTAAACCTGGGGCGGCGCCGCGTCGCGCGCGTAGCCGGCCATCAACATCAGGCCCTGGCGCGAGGCCTCATCGATTCGCGTGTACTCGACGGCGACCCAGGCAGTCAACGTAGACACGATCACCAGTGGCGCCAGCAGGGCGGCACGTGTAGCCCGCCACGCGGGGGCGCTTGGCGCCAACGCTTCGGCGGCGCCCATCAGCAGCCCAGCTGTCAGCAGGAAGTACAGGTACTCGAGCGGGTACTCCAGCAGGCCATGTACGAAAATGAAACCCGTTCCCAGCAGCAGCAGCCAATGCTGGCTGTCCCGGCACTTGCGCACCTGCGCAGCAAACCACCAAACCAGCGCACCGATTATCAGCAGCCCCAAGGGAATGCCGTTCCACAGTAGCAGGTCCAAGGCCAGGTTGTGGCTGTTGCGCAGCATGGATTCACCGGTGTAATGGTGCTGCGAGCCGACAACCGCCGCTCTCGACACCTGCGCCCAGCCGTAGCCGACCCACGGAGACTCCCAGAGCGCGTCGAGCAAGGTCTGCCAGAAGCGCAGGCGCCCGCCGCCGCTCTGCAGCCGTTCCGCCACAGACACAGGCGCTGCGACGTCGACCAGCCGGCTCAGCAGTCCCAAGGCGATCACCGCAGCAACGAACAGGCCCGACGCGATCGTGAGGGCACTCGCACCAAGGCGCACGGCCGCGCGGCGGCGGACCCACAACCAGCTCAGTGCAAGTAGCACCAGGAAGAGCCAAGCCGTGCGGGATCGCGTCATCACCATGCCAAGGCACAGCCAAGTTGTGCACAGCCCAAGCACTGCGCCACCGATTCGCCTTGTTTCGAACAACCACAGTGCGCCAATCAGCGACAGGCCGAGCAGGGTCGCGAGATGGTTTGCCTGAATCAGGTTGGCGCCGGGGCGCCCGCCGCGGGGAATCGCTTCGACGTAGGCGATCGGCCCGACTTCGAGCCACTGCAGCGCCGCCATGCCGGTGGACAGCAGCCCGGCGGCCAGCGTTGTTATGAACAGGCCAGCGAGGAACTCATCGCGGCGCGTATGCGCAAGCGCGGCGCCGGCGACGATGGCCATTGCAAACCCTGCGACGTACGCTGTAGCCAAGACTCCGTCCGAGACGAAGCGAATCTGTCCAGACAGGGTTTGCAGCACCGGCACCATCGCCGCAACGGCCATGACCACGGCCAGCCGTGGCCATGGCACATCATTGCCGCGCGCAGCGCCGCAGGCCGCGAAGCCAACCAGTAGCGCCCCGATGCCCGCCAGCAGTTCATTCTGGAAATTGATCCAGGGATTGAAGTGCCCGGGTGCGAGCCACCCCGCGAACATGACGACGAATCCGAGCAGCAGGGTCATGACGTGAATCTCATTCCGTGCCGAGCAACTCCCGGCTGGAGCAATCAAGAAGGAACGAAAAAGGGGCGCTTGCAGCGCCCCTTCGCGTGAGCCTGTGTCAGGTGATTACTTGCACGAACCCGGCAGGTACTTCGACGGCATCGTGCCCGGCTGGCAGCGGAACTGGCCGACCTGGGTCGGGATGTCAGCCGTGGTCAGGGCAACGCCGGCGTTGGTCATCGGCGTCAGCGTGACCGTCGTGCTCGCGGCGTCCTTCAGATCGGGGCTCGCCGAGGTCGTCACGGTGATCAGGCCATCGGCCGTCGTGAGCACGCTCCACACGTACTTGGTCGGCTGCGACGCGACGACGCCAGCGCTGTTCATCTCGCAGCCCCAGCCGTTGGCGCCGACGGTAATGCCGGCCGAGCCGGTCTGATAAACCTCGGCCACGGCGGTACGGCACTGGCTGGTCGCCAGGATGGCTTCCGAAACCTTGGCCTTGATGGTGTAGGTCTGGTACGCCGGCAGGGCCACGGCGGCCAGGATGCCGATGATCGCCACGACGATCATCAATTCGATCAGGGTGAAACCTTGTTGAACGCGCTTCATTTGTAGAGTCTCCTTGAGGGATGGGGGAATTCGCGAGTAGTGGCATGCAGGGGCCGTGCCAGGTGAATCGGGGGGTTTCCTGGGGGCAGTTCGAGCATTAATGCCTGCCCGACCGACCAACCGGGTCAGGTGCGGCGCTGCGGGTGACGCATTTGGTCACCCTTTCGCGTCGCCACCGAATTCCATGCACTGGCCGCTCTCGAGCGCGGCCACGCGGTGCGGGCTCTGCAGCGCCTCGATCTGGGCCATCACGGCCTCGACCTCGCCGGGTTTGATGTGGGTGATGTGCACCAGTGCGCTGCCGCCCAGCTGAGCCAGTTCGTCGCCGAGCAGCGACGGGCACAGGTGGCGCGAGATTTCGGCCACCACCAGCTCCTCGTCGCTGAAGGCGGTCTCGATCACGAGGTGCGCCACGTTCATGCTGCGCAGGCGCTGCCACAGCGCCGGGTTCGGACCGGTGTCGCCGGTGAAGACCCAGGCGCCGCTGGCGTCGTTGCGGGGCAGGACGGCAAAGCCGACCGCAGGCACCGTGTGCAAGGCAGGCAGCACCTCGATGCGCCGGCCGCCGATGTCGAGCTCCTGGCCCACCGCGAAGGGCTCGAAGGCCAGCACGGGGTGCTCGGCGCTGGGCAGGCGGGTGAAGTCGGGCCAGATGATGCCGTTGAACAGGTGCGTGCGCAGCGCTTCGATGGTGGCCGGCAGCGCGTGTACGCGCACCGGGGGCAGGCCGGTGCGGCGCCGGGCCACGCTGTCGGCGAGCAAGCCGATGGCCAGCACATGGTCGAGGTGCGAGTGGCTGACCAGGATGTGGTTGACGCTGGCCAGTTCATCGAGCGTGAGGTCGCCGACGCCGGTGCCGGCATCGATCAGGACATCGTTGTCGAGCAGGAACGACGTGGTCCGGCTGCCCGCGGCAATCGAGCCCGAGCAACCAAGGACGCGTATCTGCATGGCCGCCATTGTCGGGCTGGATGGAGCGCTGTCGTGCCGCGGGGCGGCGGGCGCCGTGACCGAGTGCACGCCGGCAACGGCCGGCGGCACCGCGCTCAGAGCTGGATGAATTGCATCTGCGTGCCGGCGAGTTCGATCACGTCGCCATTGCGCAGATGGGCCGAGTCGCCGGCCAGCTGCGAGCCGTTGACGGTGGGCTTGGCCACGCCCTCGACATGGGCCAGCACATAGCCGCCAGGGCGCTTCGTGATCGATGCCACTTGCACGCCGGGCTTGCCCACGGTGGTCACGACCTTGGTCAGCATCACTTCGCGGCCGGCGGCGGCGCCGTTGAGCACCTTGATCGCCGCGCCGCCGGGCGTGCTGTTGAGGCTGCCATAGCCCGAGTTGACGCTAGCCGGCGCGGTGTGCGCAAAGGTGGCGCGGTCGGCCGATGCAGACGCCGTGGCCGGCGCGGCCATGCCCGGCTTCATGATCATCGTCTTCTCGTAATCGACGCCGTCCTCGACCAGGAACTTGATCTTGTACTTGCCGATCTCGACCGTGTCGTTGTGCGCGAGCAGCTGCTTCTTGACGGCCTTGCCGTTGATGTAGGTGCCGTTGGTGCTGTTGAGGTCTTCGATGAAGACGTCCGAGCCGACCATCTGCAGCACGGCATGCTCGCCGCTGACGGCGAGGTTGTCGATCACGATGTCGTTGTAGGGACGGCGACCGAGCGTGGTCTTGTCCTTCGTGATCTGTACTTCCTTGATCACGACGCCGTCGAGCGACACCACCAGCTTGCCCATGCTTTGCCTCTTTCTAGTGCTTTCAGCGACGGAACGGCGCCCACCAGGAACGCGAGGCCGCAGCCGGAGTGCCTGGCGCGCGCACCAGGACGACGGCGATATTATCCTTTCCGCCGGCCTCGTTCGCCGCGTCAATCAGCGCTTGGCCCGTCTCGTCGAGCGAGTCGTAGCCTTGCAGCAACTGCGACAGGGATTCGTCGTCGAGCATGTCCGACAGCCCGTCCGAGCACAGCAGGTACAGGTCGCCGGGGTGGACCTCATGCTGGTGGATCTCCAGCAGCACCGTGTCTTCGACGCCGACGGCGCGCGTCACGAGGTTCTTGTTCGACGAAAACGACGCCTGCTCGGGCGTGATCAGTCCGGCGTCGATCTGTTCCTGCAGCAACGAATGGTCGCGCGTCATCTGCATCAGGCGCCCGCCGCGCATGCGGTAGGCGCGCGAGTCACCGACATGCCCAACCAGCACCCGCGTGCCGCGAAACAGGGCCACCACGAGCGTGGTGCCCATGCCGGCGTACTGCGGGTTGGCATTGGCCGCATTGAAGATCGCGCGGTTGGCGTTGTCGACGCAGATGTCCATGGCGCGCCGCACTTCGCTGTCGGCGGCATTGGTGCCGGCCTCGTGCAGCCAGCGCCCGAGCTCGGTCTTGATGAAGCCGGTGGCCATGCCGCTGGCGACTTCGCCGGCGTTGTAGCCGCCCATGCCGTCGGCCAATACGGCCAACGCGCTGGCGGGGTCCAGCGCCACCGAGTCCTCGTTGTTGGAGCGCGCTCGCCCGGTGTCGGTGGCGCTGAAGTATTCGAGGGTCATGAACTGCAGAGAGCTGGGCTGGCGCGAGGCGACGTGACGGATTGACCATTGTGCAACGACTGCGGGTCTCGGCGCCGCAATCGCCACGGGCGCAGCCACTCTAGCGTGTGATTTGCCGCGCTCAGCCAGCTACCCGTTCGGGGGGGCGATCCCGGCGCGCAAGGCGCGGGCCCAGGCATCGCCGTCCCCCAGGCGTGCGCTCGGCGTACGCGCGCGCACGGGCCCAAGCAGGGCGTCAAGCGCCTCGGCCTGGGCCGCCGGCAGGTCGGGTCGCAGGTCCCGTACCGTGCGCGGCGTCTGCGTCGCCATCGCCCGCAGCAGGGCGCCCATCGAGTCGCCCTCGAAGGGCAGGTGCCCGGTCAGCAGTTCGAACAGCAGGACCCCCAACGCATAGAGGTCACTGCGCGCATCGGCGCGCGCGCCGCCGAGCAGTTCGGGTGCCATGTAGGCCGGTGAGCCCAGCAGCACGCCACTGCGCGTGGCCTCGGCGTCGACGCTGCGGGCCAGACCGAAGTCGGTCAGCTTCAAGGTGTCGGTCGTCGGGTCGTACATCACATTGGCGGGCTTCACGTCGCGATGCACCATGCCCTCGCGGTGGGCGTAGGCCAGGGCTTCGGCCAGGCGCGCGGCGATGTCCAGCGCCAGCGGCTCGGGCAGGCGCCGCGACGCCTGCGTGTATCGGCTCAGGTCGGCGCCGGGCAGCAGTTCCATCACCACATAGGTCAGCCCGCCCGCGCTGCCGCCTCCCAACACGCGCACGATGCCGGGGTGTTGAAG
>CAVUEP010000043.1:0-37561 GCA_963740395.1 uncultured beta proteobacterium | reverse complement strand
ACGCCGGTGCCGCGCGTGGCCTGCTCGAGCGCGATGCGGCGCTCTTCCTGGCGCTTGGACCAGATGTTGCCGACCACCGCGCCGACGGCGCCGCCGACGACCGCGCCGGTGCCGGCCTTGCCGCCGGTGGCCGAGCCCAATACCGCGCCGGCGACCGCGCCGATGCCGGCGCCCTGGGCGGTGCCGCGTTCGCGCTCGCTCATGTTGGCGCAGCCGGCCAGCGCAATGGCGGCCGCGGCAATGCTGCCCAGCGCGGCGCGTGAAGCGATTGATTCGTGCATGATGTTCCCTTCCAGAACGTGGCGCGGGCGAACTGCCTGCGCGACACAACATCTTGTGTTGCCGCCGAACACCCTACCATCGGCCGGCAGGTACTGCAGGTGTCGGAAATCTCCTACGCCGTGGGCGTTGCGGGCTCCAGATCGAACTGCATCGCCGCCAGCCGGGCATAGAGGCCGTTGCGCGCCACCAGCTCGGCATGGCTGCCGATGTCGTCGATGCGGCCATGGTCGAGCACGACGATGCGGTCGGCGCGCTGCACCGTGGCCAGGCGGTGGGCGATCACGAGCGTGGTGCGGCCGTGCATCGCGGCTTCGAGCGCGGCCTGCACCATGCGCTCGCTTTCGGCATCGAGCGCGCTGGTGGCTTCGTCGAGCAGCAGCAGCGGCGGGTTCTTCAGCATCGCGCGGGCGATCGCGATGCGCTGGCGCTGCCCGCCCGACAGGCGCACGCCGCGCTCGCCCAGGAAGGTGGCGTAGCCCTCAGGCAGGGCGGTGATGAAGTCGTGGGCAAAGGCGGCCTTGGCCGCGGCGTGCACCTCGGCGTCGCTGGCGTCGGGGCGGCCGTAGCGGATGTTCTCGAGTGCGCTGGTCGAGAACACCACGCTGTCCTGCGGCACGATGCCCACGCGCTGGCGCAGGCTGGCCAGCGACAGATCGCGCACCGGCACGCCGTCGATGGCCACGGTGCCGTGCTGTGCGTCGTAGTAGCGCAGCAGCAGTTGCAGCACGGTGCTCTTGCCCGCGCCGCTCGGCCCCACCAGGGCCACGGTTTCGCCGGGGCGCACCTCGAGGTTGATGTCGCGCAGCGCGGCCTGCAACGGGCGCGAGGGGTAGTTGAAGCTCACGCCCTGGAGCCTCAGCGACGAGCCACCCTGCGCCGGCGGCAGGGCGCGCGGTTGCGCCGGCTCGACCACGGGCGACTGGGTGGCCAGCAGTTCCATCAGGCGCTCGGTGGCGCCGGCCGCGCGCAGCAGGTCGCCGTAGATTTCCGACAGCACGGCCACGCTCGACACCAGGATCGCCACATAGACCACGGTCTGGCCCAGATGCCCGGCGCTGACCGTGCCCGCGATCACGGCCTGCGTGCCCTGGAACAGGCCCCACAGCAGGGCGCCGAAGGTGGCCGTGATGATGAAGGCCACCAGCAGCGCGCGCACGCGGCTGCGCTTGCGTGCGGTATCGAACGCATGCTCCGTGGCCAGCGCAAAGCGCGCCGACTCGCGCTGCTCCTGGGTGTAGCTCTGCACCACCGGAATGGCATTGAGCACCTCGGCGGCGATGGCGCTCGAATCGGCCACGCGGTCCTGGCTGGCGCGCGAGAGCTTGCGCACGCGGCGGCCGAAGTACACGCTGGGCAGCACCACCAGCACCAGGATGCCCAGCACCTGCGTCATCACATAGGGGTTGGTGACGACGAGCATGCCCATGGCGCCGATGCCCATCACCACATTGCGCAGGCCCATCGACAGGCTCGAGCCGACCACGGTCTGCACCAACGTGGTGTCGGTGGTCAGGCGCGACAGCACCTCGCCGGTCTGCGTGGTCTCGAAGAATTCGGGGCTCTGGTCGAGCACATGCGCAGTACACGGCGTTGCGCAGGTCGGCCGTGACGCGCTCGCCGAGCCAGCTGACCATGTAGAAGCGCGCCGCCGAGAACAGCCCCAGCGCGGCGCCGACCGCGAACAGCGCCAGGAAATGGCCGCGCAGCGCCATCACGCGCTCGCCCGGGTCGCTGGCCACCAGGCCGCTGTCGATCAGCGACTTCAGCGCCACCGGCAGCACCAGGGTGCTGGCCGCGGCCAGCACCAGGAACAGGATCGCCAGCGCGATGCGGCCCCGGTAGGGGCGCAGAAACGGCACCAGGCCCGACAGCGAGCGGGGGCTGGCGGCGCTGGCGCGCATTGAATTCTCTTTGGCCATGCATGCAGTCTATGCGGGCGCTAATCACGGCCCCCGCGTTCGGGCGCCCTGGCCGATGCGATTGCTACCGACAGGACGCGCCCGCTGTGGTCGAATACAGCCCCGCTAGCTGCGAACGCGCCCGCCCCATATGCACTCCGCCATGGCTCGCTCCGCCCGTCGACATCACGCGCTGCGTCTGGCGCTGGCCATGGGCCCGTTGCGCTGTGCGCTGATGCTGACGCTGGCCGCGGTCGCCGTGGCCGGCGGCGTCGCCACCGCGCTGTGGCTGCTGTTCGATGCACTGCCGCTGTGGCCCCTGCTGGCAGTGGCGCTGGGCAGTGCCGTGGTCATCACGCCCCTGGTGGTCTGGCCGCTGATGCAGATGCTGGCCGACCTCGAAGCCAAGCGGGCCCACCTCGATGTGTTGGCCACGCGCGACGAACTCACCGGCGTGCACAACCGCCGCCAGTTCCTGGTGCTGGCCGACCGCGAGTGGTCGCGCTGCCGGCGCTACGACACCGGCGCTGCGGTGCTGATGATCGACGTCGACCACTTCAAGGACATCAACGACCGGCATGGGCATCTGGCCGGTGACTTGATGCTGCGCGAGATCGCACGCGTGGCCGGCGAAACCCTGCGCCAGCCCGACCTGTTCGGCCGCTTCGGCGGCGAGGAGTTCGTGGTTTTCCTGCCGCATGCCGACGCGCTGGGCGCGCTCGACGCGGCCGAGCGCATCCGCGCATGTGTCGCGCTGCTGACGCTGGAGTGGAAGGAGCAGGTGGTGCGCACGACGGTCAGCATCGGCGTGGCCACGCTCGACAACTCGCACGAAGCGTTCGCCGCGCTGATCCAGGATGCCGACCAGGCGCTCTACGCTGCCAAGGACGCCGGCCGCAACTGCGTGCGCACGATGCCACCACCGCCGGCGCGGCGCCACGGCGCGAGCACCTCGATCACGTCACCGCGCTAGCCGGGTCACGGCGCTGACACGCGCGCCGGCCTAGAGCCTCAGCCGCGCGGCGTAGCCGGTCATCTCGAGGTAGCCCAGGCCGATGCGCTGCCCGCCTGCATCGCGCAGCGCCGACAGGCCTTCCCAGTAGAACGCGCCGGTGCTGGCGCGGCTGTCGAGTTCCTGCGCGTCGAGCAGGGCTTCCACGCCATGCCGGCCCAATGGGGTCTCGACCGTCCACTGCACCGGGTAGCGCCGCGCGCGAGGCGGCGCTGGTCCAGCGCCGGCCGGGCGTGAAGCGCACCTCGTCGGGGCCGAAGATGCGCGCGGCCGCGCCGGGCGCGCGATGGCTGCCGCCGGCCCACAGCGCGCTGCCGTCGGCGCGGCGCAGCACGAAGGCGGTCAGGGCGCTGCCGTCGTGCAGGTTGATGCCGATCCAGTCCCAGCCGACCGCCTGCGCGTCGAGCAGGCTGTCGCTCCACTCATGGTCGAGCCAGGCCTGGCCGCGCACCGCTTGCGTGCGGCCGGCGACACGCAGTTCGCCGGCCGCGGTCAGTTGCGGCTGGCTGTAGTAGTGGCTGGCCTGCGCGGCGTCCGGGCCCTTGCGGCTCCAGCCCGCCTGGCCCTGCAGCAGCAGCGGCTGCGTGGGGCTCAGCGTCAGCGTCGGCGGCGAAGCCGGCGGCGTCGTCGGCAATGCTTGCGGCGTAGGCGCTGCCGCCGCGACCGCGCCGCGCTCGAGCCGCCAGCCGCCCAGGTGCACGCGGGTGTCGGCGCTCGATGCCGCGGCACGCGGCGCGGCCTCGTCGCCGCTCCAGCGCGCGATGCGCTGCGCATGCAACTGGCGCCGGCCAGCCAGATCGGTCAGCGCGGCATGGGCGAACAGCAACTGGCGTGCGGCGAAGCGGCTTGGCAGTTGCTGCGCCAGGCCGGTGCGGGTGCGAAAGAAGGTGAGCTGGAAGCCGTAGGCCGGCGTGTCGGGTGACGCCTCGGCGGCCTGCAGCCAGCCGGTGGCATACCACCACTCGATGCGCGCCTCGGGGTGGGCGCCGAAGTCGCGCGGGAAGGCCAGCGGCGCGGCTGTCACGGCCTGCGCGCACGCGTCGAGGCCGCGGCGGCCAGCAAGGCGAGCAGGTGGCGGCGCGCGATCACCAGTCTTCCTTGACCGCGGCCACCGCGTCCTGCGAGGCCGCGGCGCGGGCGCTGATGGCGGCCGTGGCGCTGCCGGCGACGAGCACCGCAGCGGCGAGCGCGGCCAGCCGGCCCCAGGGCAGCAGCATCTCCATCGTCCAGTGAAAGCTCTGCGGGTTGACCACGTGCACCAGCACCACCGACACGGCCAGGCCGAGCAGCAGGCCGGCCAGCGCGCCGGCGGCGGTCCAGGCCGCGCCTTCGCCGGCGACGATGCCGACGATCTGGGTGCGCGTCAGGCCCAGGTGCACCAGCAGGCCGAATTCGCGCCGCCGCGCCAGCACCTGGGCCGAGAAGCTCGCGGCGATGCCGGCCAGGCCGATGGCGACGGCCACCGCCTGCAGGTAGTACGTGACGGCAAAGCTGCGGTCGAAGATCGAGAGCGAGATCGCGCGCAGCCGTGTCGTCGGCGCGAAGTCGAGCAGGGTGGGCGCGCCGGCCAGCGCCTGCAGCGCCTGCTGCACGTCGTCCAGGCGCGCATCCGGCGCGAGCCACAGCGCCAGATCGTTGCGCCGCACATCGCCGCTGAGTTGTTCGTAGACCCCGGCGTCGATCGCGACGGCACCGAACTGGCGCGCGTAGTCGCGCCAGACGCCGAGCACCGCCACGCGCGTGGGCGCACCGGCAATCGGTAGCAGCAGGGTGCTGCCCGCGGGCGCGTCGTACAGCGCGGCCATGGCCTCGCTGACATACACCGAGGGCAGGCCGGCCACAGCGGGCAAGGGCGGCGCCAGCAGGGGCAGGCTGCGCGCAGGGTCGGCCAGCGGCCGCGCGACCAGGCTGACGGTCGGCTGCGCCGGGTCGAGCGCCATGGCGCGCACCCGCGAGGCCTCGACACGCGCCACGCCGGGCAGTGTCGCAACCGCCTCGACAAAGCCCGGTGGCAGGAAGGCCTGGTCGCTCGCGGCGCTGCTGGCTGCGCTGCGTACATACAGGTCGGCCGGCAGCACCTGGTCGAGCCAGCGCGAGACGCCGTCGCGAAAGCTGGCCACCATCACGGTCAGCGCCACGGCCAGCGCCAGGCTCGCCACCACGCCAGCCACCGCGACGGTGGCGGTGTCGCGCTCGTGGCGCGCGCGCTGCAGCGCCAGCAGGCCCAAGGGCGAGGAAGGTGGTGCGATGCGCGCGAGCAGGGCGTTGATCAGCGCGGGTACGCAGGCGATACCGCCCACCAGCAGCAGCGCCACCGAGGCATAGGCCGCGATCGGCAGCCCTGCGACCGGCGGCATGAACGCCAGCAGGGTGCCCAGCGCCAGCAGCAGCGGCCCGCGCCAGGCGCCGCCGGCCTTGCGCGCGGTGCCGCCGAGACCCTTCAGCGCCTGCGCCGGCGCCAGCTGCGCCGCCTGGCGTGCGGGCAGCCAGCCGCCGACCATGGCCGCGGCGCTGCCCAGGGCGATGAAACCAAGTGCCGCCGGCCACGAGAAGGCCAGGCGGGGTGCGATGCCGGGGAAGTAGCCGCCACCGAGGTCGCCGGCCAGCCAGTGCAGCGCGGCCTGCGCCAGCAGGGTGCCGCCGGCGATGCCGATCACGCTGCCGGCCACGCCGAGCAAGGCGCATTCGGCGCGCACCAGGCTGCCGCGCTCGGCGGCCGAGAGGCCGAGCACGCCGAGCAGGGCCAGCCCCGGCGTGCGCTGCGCGACCGAAAGCGCCAGCACCGAGAACACCAGGAAGGCGCCGACGAACAGCGCCACCAGCGCCAGCACGGTGAGATTCACGCGATACGCGCGCGAGACGTTGGCCATGCGCTGCGCCGCCTCGTCGGCCGCGGCCAGGCGCCAGGTGGCGGGCAGCGCTTCGCGCAGATCGTCTGCACGCGCACCCGCGGCCAGGCGCAGGTCGATGCGCGTGAGCCGGCCCTCGAGCCCGAAGTGCGTCTGTGCGCCGGCGATGTCGATCACGGCCAGCGGCGCTCCCGTCGCCGCCACGCTGCCGGCCACGCGCAGGCTCAGAGTGGCCACGCCGCGTTGCACGCGCAGTGCCTCGCCAGCGCGCAGACCCAGGCGCTGCTGCGCGGCGGCATTGAGGAACACGGCATCGGGGTCGAGCGCGGCCAGCCGATCACCGTTGCCCGTGGCGCGCGGCAACAGCGCGGGCGTCACCGTGGCCACTTGCAGCGCGTCGATGCCGAGCACTTTGAGTGCGATGCGCTGGCCATCGCGGGCCAGCGCGTAGCTGTCGATCTCGAGCACCGGACTGGCCAGCGCGATGGCAGGCTGCACGGCCAGCGCGTCGAAGAGCGCGTCGTCGCAGCCGTCGCGCTGCCGACAGGCGAGCACCGCGTCGGGTTCGCCGTTGACCGTGCGCACCGCAGCGGCGAACTCGCCCAGGGCCGACTGGTTGATCAGATGCACCGAGAACGCCAGCGCCACGCCCAGCGCCACGGCCAGCAACGCCAGCGCCTGGCGCAACGGATGGGCGCGCCACTCGGGCAGCGTCAAGGCACGCAGCAGTGCCAGGCTTGTCATGCGTTCTCGATGCCGTGCGCCGTGAGGCGCAGCACGCGGTCGGCGTGCGCGGCCGCGCTGCGCGAATGCGTGACCAGCACGCAGGCGGCGCCCTCGGCGCGCACCTGCGTCGTCAGCAGCGCGATCACGCGCTCGGCGGTTTCGGGATCGAGGTTGCCGGTGGGCTCGTCGGCCAATACCAGCGGCGGCCGGTGCACCAGCGCGCGTGCGATGGCCACGCGCTGCAACTGGCCGCCCGACAGGGTGCGCGGCAGGCGATCGTCGAAGCCTGCGAGGCCGACCGCGGCCAGCATCTGCGTCACGCGCGCGCCGTCGGGCCGCCCGAGCAAGAGCAAGGGCAGCGCGACGTTCTGCGCCACCGTCAGGTGCGGCAGCACATGGAAGGCCTGGAACACGAAGCCGACATGGGCGCGGCGCCAATGCGCCGTCGCGGTCTCGCTCATGCCGTTCAAAGGGCGGCCGGCGACCTCGATGCGGCCCGCGCTCGGCGACTCGAGCCCCGCCAGCGCGTTCAGCAGCGTGGACTTGCCCACGCCCGACTCGCCGAGCACGGCCACCACGTCGCCCGGCGCGACCTCGAACGACACCTGCTCGAACACGGGGGCCGCACCGAAGCGCTTGGCCAGCTGCTCGACGCGCAGCAGCGGTGCGGCGCTCATGGCGAGCGCCAGCGCGCGACTGTGGCCGCCACCTGGGCGGCAGCGTCGTCGGCGTCGGCGGCGACGACGACGCGCTGCGCCATGCCGCGCAGCCAGGTCAGTTGGCGTTTGGCCAGCTGGCGCGTGGCCGCGATGCTGCGTTCGCGCACCTGTTGTCGCAGCTCGCTGCTGCGCAGGCCGGCATCGAGTGCCTCCCAGGCCTGGCGGTAGCCGACGCAGCGCATCGACGGCAGGTCGGCGTGCAAGTCGCCGCGCGCGTGCAAGGCACGCACTTCGTCGAGGAAGCCGCCATCGAGCATGGCGTCGAAGCGCGCCGCGATGCGATCGTGCAGCCAGGCGCGCGACGCGGGCTCCAGCGCGATCAGTGCGGGTGGCTGCGCCGCGCGCGGCGCCGAATGAAAGCTCGTCAGCGTGCGGCCACTGATGCGAAAGACCTCGAGCGCGCGTCCGATGCGCTGCGCATCGGTGGGCGGCAGTCTGGCCGCGCTGGCCGCGTCGACGCGCGCGAGCTCGGCGTGCAGGGCCGGCCAGCCGCGCGCGAAGGCTTCGGCCTGCAACGCGGCGCGGACCTCCGGGTTGCTGGCGGGCAATGCGTCGAGTCCGTCGCTGAGGATCTTGAAGTACAGCATGGTGCCGCCGACCAGCAAGGGCAGGCGGCCGCGCGCGTTGATCTCGTCGATCAGTCGCGTTGCGTCGGCTGCGAACTGTGCCGCCGAGTAGGCCTCGCGCGCGTCAATCACGTCGATCAGGTGGTGCGGCACTGTCGCCCGGTCGGCCGCGCTGGGCTTGGCGGTGCCGATGTCCATGCCGCGGTAGACCAGTGCGGAGTCGACGCTGACGATCTCCAGCGGAACGCGCTTGGCCAGCGCCATCGCGACGGCGCTCTTGCCGCTGGCGGTCGGGCCCGCCAGGCCGATCCATGGGGGTGCCGTCATGGCGCTGCGACCGGCACGCCATGCCGCTGCACCAACGACCAGGCCACCCCCGCCGTGACCAGGCCCCAGAACGCCACGCCCAGGCCCATCGGGCGCAGCGTGCCGTCGAGGGCCTGGCCGAGCCACAACCCGACCACGAACGCGGTCAGCGCCAACAGGCAGCCGGCGAGCGCTGAGGCAACACCCGCCGTGCGCGGGAACGGACCGACTGCGCCGGTCTGGCCGCAGGGCTGGTGGATGCCGTGGCCGAAGGTGAACAGCCATTGCGAGCCCAGCACCAGCGGGACGCTGGCCCAGGGCGAGAGGGCGCAGAAGGCCATGCCCAGGCCCCCGGCGAGCGAGAACACGGCACCCCGCCGCACCGTGCCCAGCAGGCCCAGGCGCAGCAGCCAGCGGCGACAGACGAAGGTGCCGCTGAGGTAGGACAGCGAGCCCGAGGCCATCGCCAGGCCATATTGCGCTGGCGTCAGGCCGAGGACCTCGATGTAGGCGAACGAAGAGGCTGCGAGCAGGGTGAACAGGCCGCCGTAGGTCGCCGAGATCAGCAGTGCCCAGGCGCGAAAGGTCGGATGCGCCACGACCCGCCGCGCATTGCCGGCCAGCGCGCGCCAACGCAGCGCGTGGGGGTCGGGCACGGCCAGGGTTTCGGGCAGGGCGCGCCAGACGAACAGCAGCACGACGAGCGAAAACACCGCGACGGTGGCCAGCGCGCTGCGCCAGCCCAGGGCCATCGCCAGCACGCCACCGATCAGCGGCGCGCTGACCGCCAGCACGCCCAGTCCCGAGAGCCCGAGCGACATCACCCGTGCGCCCTCGTGCGGCTCATACAGGTCGCGTACCATGGCCCGCGCGCAGACCACCGCGGCGGCCATCGTCGCGCCCTGCGCCGCGCGCCAGAAGATCAGCCAGCCGATATGCGACGCTGCGGCCGCGGCGATGCTGGCCAGCACCAGCAGGCTCAGGCTGACCAGCAGCACCGGGCGGCGCCCGAAACGATCCGCCAGCGGTCCCCAGGCCAATTGCGACAGGCCAAAGGCCAGGATCAGCGCCGACATCGTCAACTGCACCGCGCTCATCGGTGCCGCCAGTTCGCGCGCCAGCAGCGGCAGGGCCGGCAGGTACAGATCGGTCATCACCGGCTGCAGGCCCAGCAGCAAGGCCAGCGCCAGGGCGGCGACATGCGGCGCCAGCGCGACGGCTTGCAAGGCGTTGGCGGCCGCCGGCTCGGCGCCGCTGCGGGCTGCGACTTCACTCATGCATGCGAGCGTACCAGCCGGTTGCATTCGTTCACGCGCGGGCGCGCGCCAGCGTTACCATGCCCGCATACCAACCCTGGAGACCCGCACATGACGACACGCACGAAACGCACGCTGGCCACGCTGGTAGGGATGAGCCTGACATTCGCGGGCATGGTGCACGCCGCACCGGTGGCAATCGCTGCGCCCACGCTGATCACGACCGAACAAGCCGCTGCGGCGCAGCCGGGACGCGCCCTGCTCGAGCAGACGCTGGCCCGCGCCGACGTGATCGCCGGTCTGCAGGCGCGCGGTGTCAGCGTCGATGCGGCGCGCGCGCGCGTGGCTGCCCTGACCGACGCCGAGGCCGCGCATGTGGCGGCGCAGATCGACCAGGACGCCGGCCGGCGGCGACGTGCTCGGCGTCTTGTTGACCATCTTCATCGTCCTGCTCGTCACGGACATCCTGGGCTTCACCAAGGTGTTCCCGTTCACGCGCGCGATCCGCTGATCTCTTGCCCGTGATTGCCCGCCGAGCATGGCTGCTCGGCGCCTCGGCGGCCTGCCTGACGTCGGGCTGTGCGGTGTTTGCCGAGCCGCCGCAGAGCGCGGCGCTGGCCGCGGCAGCGCCGCCCGGATTGCCGCTGCGCATCGAATTGCGCGACGTGCCGTTCTATCCCCAGACCCCGTACCACTGCGGGCCGGCGGCGCTGGCCACGGTGCTGGTGCATGGCGGGCTGCCGGCGACGCCGGAGTCCCTGGCCGACGCCGTCTTCCTGCCTGCGCGCGCAGGCGCGCTGCAAACCGAGATGCTGGCCGCGGCACGGCGTGGCGGCGCGTTGGCCGTGCCGCTGCCGCCGCGATTGAGTGCCGTGCTCGAGGAACTGGCCGCCGGCCACCCGGTGCTGGTGCTGCAGAACCTCGGCTTGGCGTTCGTGCCGCGCTGGCATTACGCGGTCGTCGTCGGCTACGACCTGGTCGCGCGCGAACTGGTGCTGCGCAGCGGCACCATCGAGCGCCTGACGATGGGTTTCGCGGTCTTCGAGCGCACCTGGGCGCGCGGCTCGCATTGGGCCTTCGTGGCACTGCCGCCGGGGCGCTTGCCGGTGAGCGCGGGCGAGGTCGACGCGGTGCAGGCGGCAATCGGTTTCGAGCGCGCAGCGCCGCCGGCGCAGGCGCTGCGCGCCTACGACAGCGTGCTGGCGCGCTGGCCCGACAACGCGCTCGCCGGTCTGGGCCAGGGCAACACGCGTTTCGCAAGCGGTGACTTGCGCGGTGCCGCGCAGGCCTTCGAGCGCGTGGCGCTACGCCATGACAGCGCGGCGGCCTGGCACAACCTGGCCATGACGCGGCAGCGGCTGGGACAGCGCGACGCCGCGCGCATGGCTGCCGGCCGCGCGGTCGCGCGTGCGCGGGCCGAAGAGCCAGCCTGGCTCGCCGCCAGCGAAGCCTTGCAGCGCCAGCTGGCGCATTGAGGAGGGCGGTTGCGCATGGGCGTGCGCCGCTTCCCGGGGCCGCTGCCCGCAGTCAGCCGAACGACTCGTCGCTGCGCAGGTAGCGCCACTGTCCCGGCGGTAGCTTGCCGAGCACGACGCTGCCGATGCGCACGCGCTTCAAGCCAACCACTTCGAGGCCGACCAGTTCGCACATGCGGCGAATCTGCCGTTTGCGGCCTTCGCGCAGCACGAAGCGCAACTGGTCTTCGTTGGCCCAGCTGACCTTGGCGGGTTTGAGCTCCTTGCCGTCGAGCTCCAAGCCATGCTCGAGCCGCGCAATGTCTTCGGCGGGCACCGCGCCGGGTTCGATGCGGCGCACCCGCACCAGGTACTCCTTCTCGACGCGCGAGTCCTCGCCGATCAGGGCCTTGGCGACGCGCCCGTCCTGCGTCAGCACCAGCAGTCCGGTGGAGTCGATGTCCAGGCGCCCGGCAGGCGCGAGGTGGCGCAGGTGGCCACCCTGGAACTTGATGCCGCGGTCCTCGGGCCAGCGGTTCTCGGGCTTGACCAGCACGACGGCCGGCTCATGGCCGTCCTCGGCCTGGCCGCTGACATAGCCGATCGGTTTGTTCAGCAGGATCGTCACCTGCTGGGCCTGTTCGGTGTGGGCGCGCTTGTCGATGTCGATGCGCGCGTCGGGGCCAACGCGCTGACCCAGCACGGCCAGCTTGCCGTCGACGCGCACCCAGCCCGCTGCAATCCAGTCGTCGGCCTCGCGCCGCGAGGCCACGCCGCGCGCGGTCATGATCTTCGACAGGCGGTCGCCTTCACGCGCCGGTGCCGCCGCGGGCCGCGGCTCGCGCCGGGGCGGCGGTGCGCCGCGTGCGGGGGCCTCGCGCGGTCGCCGCGGTGGCGCCGGGCCACGCGGCGGGGCTTCGCGCGCGGCGCGGTCGGGTCGCACGTCGCGGGGGGCGTCCGCTCGCGCGGCGTGCCGCGCCGGCGGCGCCCGGCGTGGGTCGGCTTCGTCGGCGGGGCGGCGTCGGGGCTCGGCGCGCGCGGAGCGCTCGGCGCGCTCGGCCTGCGCCTGCGCCAGCGTCACCTGCTTGCGCGGGGCGGCGACGCCGCGCAGCGGGCCGCGCGGCTCGCTGCGGGCGCGTGCCGGTGGCTTGTCTTTCTTCAGTTTGAGGGTGGCCATGGTCAGGGATTGGCGCGCACGCCGAAGAGTTCGGCGACGGCGTCGCGGTAGGCCAGGTGACCGACCGCATTGGTGTTGTGGTGGCTGCCGCCGTCGACGAGCAGGAAGCGTTTGGGCTCGCGCCCGCGCTCGTACAGCGCGCGGCCGAGTGCGGGCTGGATCAGGCGGTCGGCGCTGCCATGCACCACCAGCAGCGGTGCCTTGACGCGCTCGATCTGCGCGCCGGCGTCAAAGCGTTGCGTGATCAGCGGCCCGACCGGCAACCAGCCCCACTTCATCGACTGCACGACGTCGGGGATCGAGGTGAAGGCGCCTTCGACGATCAGGCCGGCGGCGTCGTCGAGCTCGCCGGCCAGGCGCACTGCGATGGCGCCGCCGAGCGAGTGGCCGAAGAGGTAGCGTTTGGCGTGCGGGTAGCGAGCGGCGAGCCACTGCCAGGCGGCGCGGGCGTCCTCATGGGCCATGACTTCGGAGGGCAGGGCGGCCGTGCTCTGGCCGAAACCGCGGTAGTCGATGCCGAGGACCGCAAAGCCGAGTTCGTGCATGCGGCGCATGCGGTGTGCGCTCGAGCGTACGTCCCAGCGCGCGCCGTGCAGGTAGAGCAGCACCGGCGCATCGGTGCGCGCCTGTCCAAGCCACAGGCCGTGCAGTTTGACGGGGGCCGCATCGGCGGTGCCTCCATCTGCCTTGAACTCGATCCAGACGTCGCTCATGCCCTCGGCGGCGGCCGCGCCGCCGCGCCACGTGCGGTCGCTGGGCTGGAAGATCCATTCGCGCTGCTTCTCATCGAGCGTGGCGCAGCCGGCCAGCGTGAGCAGCAACGACGTGGCTACGGCCAGGGCCAGGCGGATCGATCTTGTGCGGGTCATGGCGTGGTTCATTGGCGTCGATATTGGCACAAGCCAGCGCGGGGCGATGCCCTCACAGCTTGTGGGTCGACAACAGCAGGCTGGTTTCGGTGCTGGCGATGCCCTCGATGAGGCGAATGCGGCCGAGCACGCGGTCGAAGGCGGCGAGGTTCTCGGCACGCAGTTCGGCCACGATGTCCCAGCGTCCATTGGTCGAATGCAAGGCTTCGACGGCCGGGTCGCCGCGCAGCGTGCGCATCACGGCGTCGCCGCGGTTGCCTTCGACGGCGATCGTCGTCAGCGCACGGATGCGATGCGCCTCGGCCTGCGGCTTCAGGCGTACCGTGTAGCCGGCGATGGTGCCCGCGGCTTCGAGCTTGGCCAGGCGGTTCTGCACCGTGCCGCGCGCCACCTTGAGCTGCCTGGCCAAGCTCGCCACCGGCGCACGTGCATTCGCGCGCAGCAGGGCAATGAGTTGGTGGTCGGTGTCGTCCATTGGTCAAAGTGTCAACAACTCTTGACATTATGATCAATTTAGGTGTCGATATGGTCCCTATGTTGTCTTTTCTTTGGCTGCCAGCCCTCGGAAAATGCGGTCAGTGAAGTTCTGGAGAGTCTCCCGTGGTTGACTACATCGGCGTGGCTGACATCGAGCGCCTGGTTCATGCCCAGGGCGTGGCATGCTTCATCGAGCGCCTGGCCAGCGAGATCGAGTCCGACTATGCGCGCTGGTCCGAATTCGAGAAGTCGGCCCGCATGGCCAGCCACTCGGAAGACGGCGTGATCGAGCTGATGCCCACCAGCGACGGCCGCTATTACTCGTTCAAGTACGTCAACGGCCACCCGAAGAACACCGCGGCCGGGCTGCTCACCGTGACCGCCTTCGGCGTGCTGGCCGATGTCGACACCGGCTACCCGCTGCTGCTGTCGGAGCTGACCGTGACCACCGCGCTGCGCACCGCGGCGATGTCGGCGCTGGCCGCCAAGCACCTGGCGCGCCCCGGCAGCCGCTCGATGGCGCTGATCGGCAACGGCTCACAAAGCGAATTCCAGGCCATCGCCTTCCACCGCATGCTGGGTATCCGCGAGCTGCGCGTCTATGACGTCGACGGCGAAGCCTCCGCCAAGCTCGAACGCAATCTGCGCGCCATGCCGGAACTGGCCGACCTGGCGGTGGTGCACTGCGTCGACACCGCGCATGCCGTGCACGGCGCCGACATCGTCACCACGGTCACGGCCGACAAGTGCAACGCCGTCATCCTCGAGCCGGCGATGATCGAGCCCGGCATGCACATCAATGCCGTCGGCGGCGACTGCCCGGGCAAGACCGAGTTGCATGCCGACATCCTGCTGCGCAGCGACGCGCGCGTGATCGTCGAGTACGAGCCGCAGTCGCGCCTCGAGGGCGAGATCCAGCAACTCGCGCCGGACTTCCCCGTCGTCGAATTCGCCAGCATCGTGCGCGGCAAGCAGCCGGGCCGCGTGACGGCGTCGGACGTGACGATCTTCGACTCGGTGGGCTTCGCGCTCGAAGACTACTCGGCGCTGCGCTTCCTGTACGCACTGTTGGCCCATCAGCGTGGGGTTGGCTCGCAGATTGACCTGGTGCCTGAGCTCGACGACCCGAAGAACCTGTTCGGCGGCACCCTGGGCCGCGGGCGCGCCGGCCTGCGGCGCGTGGCGTGACGCGGCGCGGCAGCCCGCGCTGGGCCGCCCCGAGCGGGCGACGCCCCAAGGGCCACGCAGGGGCCCGTGCCGGTCCGAGGGGGCCGACGCCGCAGGCGTCTTGGGGGCAGCCCTAGCGCCCGCGAAGAAACAGCGCGTCGAGTTCCTTCAGCGTCACCTGGCGCCAGGTGGGCCGGCCATGGTTGCACTGGTCGCTGCGCTCGGTGGCTTCCATGTCGCGCAACAGCGCATTCATCTCGCCCTCGGTCAGGCGCCGGTTGGCGCGCACCGCGGCGTGGCAGGCCATCGTCGACAACAGCTCGTCGCGTGCGCGCTCGACCACGCGGCTGGCGTCATGCTGGGCCAGCTCGGCCAGCACCGAGCGCGTCAGCGCCACCGGGTCGGCGTCGGCCAGCGCCGCCGGGCGCGAGCGCACCGCCAGCGTGGCGGCCGCCAGCGGCGCGACATCCAGTCCCAAGGCCTGCAGCGTCGGCGCGTGCGATTCGGCGCAGGCCATCTCGGCCAATGTGGCCGCGAAAGTGGCCGGGATCAGCAGCGGCTGCGACTCGAGCGCGGCCGCGCCCAGCTGGCGCTTGAGCCGTTCGTAGACGATGCGCTCGTGCGCGGCATGCATGTCGACGATCACGAGCCCCTGCGTGTTCTCGGCCAGGATGTAGACGCCCGAGAGCTGCGCCAGCGCACGGCCCAGGGGCCAGTCGGTGTTCGACGCCACCGTCGGCGCGGCTGCGGTGGCATACATTGGCGCCGTGGCTTCGCGGGCATACAGGGTCGCGGCCTGCTGCAGCGCCAGCCCGGCCTGGACCGGGGCGGCAGGGCGCCACGGCGCCGCGGTCAATGACAGCGAGGCGCCGGCCGGCACAGACGCCACCGCGGTCGCGGCCCGTGGCGCGGCCAGCGCGTTCTCGACCGCATGGCGCACGGCCTGGTGCACCTCACGCGCGTCGCGAAATCGCACCTCGATCTTGGTCGGGTGCACGTTGACGTCGACGCGCTGCGGGTCGATCTCGATGAACAACACGTAGACCGGCTGGCGCGCGCCGTGCAGCACATCCTCGAAGGCGCTGCGCACGCCATGCGCCACGCCGCGGTCGCGCACATAACGGCCGTTGACATAGGTGTACTGCTGGTCGGCGCGGGCGCGCGCGGCGTCGGGCAGGCCGACGCGGCCGTGCAGCCGCAAGGGGCCGGCCTGCGCCTGCAGGGCCACGCTGGCGGCCATGAACTCCGCGCCCATCACGTCGGCCAGCCGCGCCTGCGCGTCGGGCGCCGCGCGCCACTGCGCCACCAGGCGGCCTTCATGCCAGACCGCGAAGCCGACATCGGGCCGCGCCAGGGCATGGCGGCGCACGGCGTCGACGCAATGCGCCAGCTCGGTGGCGTCGGTCTTGAGGAACTTGCGCCTGGCCGGCGTGGCGAAGAAGAGTTCGCGCACCTCGATGCTGGTGCCGACCGCGCGCGCCTGCGGGCCGAGTTCGCCGCTCTTGGCGTCCAGGCGCGTGGCGTGCGGCGGCGTCGGTCGTGCGGCTGGCCAGCGACATTTCCGACACCGAGGCGATGGCGGCGAGCGCCTCGCCGCGAAAACCCATCGTCGCCACGCCCTCGAGGTCGGCCAGGCTGGCGATCTTGCTGGTGGCGTGCCGGCGCAGGGCCAGTGCGAGCTCGTCCCTGGCAATGCCGATGCCGTCGTCCTCGACCAGGATCTGGCGCACCCCGCCGGCCATCAGCTTGACCGTCACCTGCGAGGCACCGGCATCCAGGGCGTTGTCGACCAGTTCGCGCACCACCGAAGCCGGGCGCTCGACCACCTCGCCGGCGGCGATCTGGCTCACCAGCTCGTCGGGCAGGTCGCGGATCGGTCGGCGGGTCGGAATCGGCTGGGCAAATTGCGCGGAGCTCACGGCGGGATTGTCGCAGCGTGCGCGGGCGTCGTTGCCGGCGCCTCGATAATCCGCCCCATGACCGAAGCGCTTCAATTCCTGCTCGACTTCATCCTGCACGTCGACGTGCACCTGCAGACCTTCGTGCTGGCCTACGGCGCCTGGGTCTATGCGCTGCTGTTCCTGATCATCTTCGTCGAGACCGGTGTCGTCGTGATGCCGTTCCTGCCCGGCGACTCGCTGCTGTTCGTGGTCGGTGCGCTGTGCGGTGTCGGGCTGATGAACCTGCCGCTGTCGATGGGCCTGCTGATCGCGGCCGCGGTGCTGGGCAACCAGACCAACTACGCCATCGGCCGCCACTTCGGGCCGCGCGTGTTCCAGTGGGAGCAGAGCCGCTTCTTCAACAAGCGCGCGTTCGAGCAGGCGCACGAGTTCTACGAGCGCTACGGCGGCATCACGATCGTGCTGGCGCGTTTCATGCCGTTCCTGCGCACCTTTGCGCCCTTCGTGGCCGGCGTGGCGCAGATGACGCGCAGCCGCTTCACCTTCTACGACGTCACCGGCGGCACGCTGTGGGTGGTGAGCCTGATCACGGCGGGCTACCTGTTCGGCAACCTGCCCTGGGTCAAGGAAAATCTGGACAAGATCATCTGGGCCATGATCCTGGTGCCCGGCCTGATCGCGATCTTCGGCGCCTGGAAGGCACGCCGCACGGCCCGCTCAGCCGCGCCCGAGGCCCTGCGCTAGCGTCACGTACTCGGCCACCGGAACTTCTTCGGCGCGCCGCTGCACGTCGAACTCTCCGCCCCAGGCTCGGGCGTCGAGCCAGCGGCCCAGGGTGTGGCGCAGCAACTTGCGCCGCTGCGAGAACGCGACCTGCACCAGTTCCTCGAGCAGGCCCGCATTCAACGGCGCGGGCTCGGGCCAGGGCAGCATGCGCACGACGGCCGAGTCGACCCGCGGCGGCGGCTCGAAGGCGTGGGGCGGCACCTCGAACAGCGACTCGATGTGGTAGCGCCACTGCAGCATCACGCTCAGGCGCCCGTAGGCCTTGGTGGCGGGCACGGCCGCCATGCGGTCGACGACTTCCTTCTGCAGCATGAAGTGCTGGTCCTGCACGACATCTGCCGCGGGCAGCAGGTGGAACAGGAGCGGCGTCGAGATGTTGTAGGGCAGGTTGCCGACCAGTCTCAGCTTGTGCGCGCGACTCGCCGCCAAGGCGGCGAAGTCGAACTTCAGCGCGTCGGACTCGATGACCTCGAGCGCCGGATTGCGGCGCAACTTTGCGGCCAGGTCGCGGTCGAGCTCGATGACGCTCAGCTGCTGGCTGCGCTCGAGCAAGGGCAGCGTCAGCGCGCCCAGGCCGGGTCCGATCTCGACCAGGTCCTCGCCGGGCCGCGGGTCGATGGCCGCGACGATGTCGTCGATGACGCCGGGGTCGGCGAGGAAATGCTGGCCGAAGCGCTTGCGCGCCTGGTGTTTCACGTCGCGCGATCCAGACTCACAGTGGGGCTTCGCGGAATTCAACGTAGGCGCGGTCGCGCACCTCGCGCACCCATTCGCGGTAGGCCTCGGCGAACTTCTGCTCCCGCAACGCAGCGCGTGCCTGCTCGCGCAGCTGCTTGGTGTCCAGCGCGACATTGCGGCGTTCGATCACCTGGATCAGGTGCAGGCCGAAGCGCGACGCCACCGGCGGCGAAATGCCACCGATCGCCAGCGCATTCATCGCCTCCTCGAACTCGGGCACGAACTGGCCCGGCGCAGCCCAGCCGAGGTCGCCGCCGGCGCTGGCGCTGCCGTCCAGTGAGTGTTCGCGCGCCAGGTCTTCGAAGCGACGTGCACCGGTCTCGACCTGGCGCTTGTATTCGCTCAGTCGGGCCTCGACCGCCTGCACGGTGAGTTGCGACGACGGGCGCAGCAGGATGTGGCGTGCGTGGGTCTGCGTGATGCGAAACGCCGCCCCCTCGCTGCGTTCGATCAGCTTGAGCACATGGAATCCGGCGCCACTGCGCAGCAGCGCGGGGGCGATCTCGCCGCTGGCGAGCGGCCGAACGACCTCGAGGAACACATCGGGCAGGCGGTCCGCGGGCTTGAGACCGATCTCGCCGCCTTGTGCCTTGTTGGCATCCTCCGAAACAGCCTTGGCCACGGTCGCGAAGTCCTCGCCGCCGCGCACGCGCGCCAGCACGCTCGCGGCCACCGCCTGGCGCTCCGCGACCACGGCGGGACTGGCGTTCTCGGGCACCGTCACCAACACCTGGGCGATGTTGTATTGCACCTCGGCCGCCGCCGCGCCGCGCTGCTTCTCGATGAATTCGTCGACGTCGCTATCCGTGATCCGAATGCGCTGTGCCACTTCGCGTTCGCGCACACGCTCGATCAGCATCTGGTCGCGGATGTTGGCGCGAAAGCGTGGCAGATCCTGGCCTTCGCGGGCCAGCTGGTCGCGCAACTGGGCCAACGTGATCTGGTTCTGGGCCGCGATGCTGGCCACCGCGCGGTCCAGGTCGGCGTCGTCGACGCGGATGCCGCTGTCGCGCGCGTGACTGAGCATGGCGCGGTCTTCGATCAGCGACTCGAGCACCTGCCGGCGCAACTCCGCATCGGCCGGCAGCTTCTGGTTGTTGCGCTGCGCCTCGACGCGGGCACGGGCCATCCGTTGGCTGACTTCGAAGGCGGTGACGAGTTCCTGATTGACGACGGCGGCAATGTGGTCGCCGGGCCGAATCGACGCCGCGGTCGCCGCCGTGACGCGGGCGCTGCTCCCCGACGTGCTGGGCAGGGCCGACTGTGCCAGGGCGGGCAGGAGGGCGTGACAGCCGGCCAGGGCCACGATTCTCAGAGCAGTCTTCATCGGGTCGTCAGGGTCATTGCGTGTAGTCCCGCAGCGGCGGGTCCGCGCGGTTCTCG
Source organism: uncultured beta proteobacterium (assembly GCA_963740395.1). Lineage (GTDB taxonomy): Bacteria > Pseudomonadota > Gammaproteobacteria > Burkholderiales > Burkholderiaceae_C > CADEEN01. Next base: position 17,995 of record CAVUEP010000043.1, on the reverse strand, counting down.
CGCAACAGCTGGTAGCCGGGGATATTGTCCTTCAAGACCTGCAGCGGGTTCGAGCCCAGCCGCGACAGGCCGACCAGCTCGAGTTGCAGCAACAACCTCGTCGTGGCCTCTGTGCGGCCGGTGGACACCCGCTCGGCCACCACGCGCCCGATCCAGCAGCCGGTGTCGTACTCGAAACCGACCAGCGAATCGGTGACGCGGCTGTCCTTGAGCGAGTAGTTCATGCGGCCCACGCTGTACAGCGTGCCGTTGCAGGAAGACCCTCGGCTGGCCTGGCCGCTGTAGACCGGCCATTGCCAGCCGACGTCGAGCTGTTCACTGGCGCCGCGCGCCAGGCGGTAGCTGGCGGCGATCGTTCGCAGCGGCCCCGGTGAGTAGCGCGCACTGAGCACCGAGCGCGTGGCGCGCTTGAGTTCGGGGCTGTACTGCAACGCTGCGTCGAAGTTCCAGCGCGACGAAACTTGGGCTGAGCCAACCAGCAGCAGGTCGGAGAAGCGTTGCGTCAGGGGCACGCCGTCGGGCGTGACCTGCTGGTTGCGCAACAGGTAGCGCTGCGCCACGCCCAGACGCAGAGCCTCGACGCCCGTCGCGGGCTCGAGCATGCGGGTGGTGACGCCGGCCGTGACCTGATGGGCATCCGAGACGCGATCGATGCCCGTGAACGCGTTGTCGCTGAAGAGCGAGACCGTGTTGAACACCTTGGCGGCGCTGTCGAACAGCGGCAGCGAGGACTGATCTCGAAATGGCGTGTTCACATACAGGACACGCGGTTCAAGGGTCTGCAGGAACTCGCGGCCGAACCAACGCGTGCTGCGCTCGAACACCATGCCGCTGTCGACGCTGAGTGTGGGAATGGCGCGTGAGGCGCTGCGACGGCCATCGCTCATCGGCAGTTCGGTACGGTAGTTGGCCAGATTCAGCGCCAGTCGCGGCGTGAGCCAGCTGCCGGGTGTGTGCCAGGTCCGGCTGATGCTGGCCAGGGCGTGCGCGCGCCAGCCTTCGGGCCGCGGCGGCCCGGCATCGTTACCGGTCAGCTCGAAGCGGTTGGCTTCGAGCTCGAAGTCGAAGTGGAACCCCTGCGTCCAGCCCGGCAGCCGGCCTGCGCCGCGCCAGCCCAGCTGTGGCGCGCGGTTGTACGGCGCACTGATCAGGGCCAGCGGATCGGCGTCTTGCAACACCTGCCAATGCTGCGTGCGCGCATACAGCAGCGTGCCCACGCCGCCAACGCTCAGGTCACGCTCGACCTGCGTGGCCAGCGGCAACAGGCGCGGCGTGAAGGAGTTCAATACGCGTGGGAAGTCCTTCCAGTAGGTGTCGTCCGACACCCGCAGGCCGGCATGGCTCCAGCGCAGCGCGTCGTCGCCTGCGCCGAAGGCGCGCCCCTGCTGGCGCCACTGCAGGGCCAGGCGTTTGTCGCGAAACACCAGGTCGTTCGGGAGCCAATGGGCCCGCGCCTCCCCCTCGTGGCGCGATTCGAGGTAGCGGAACTCGGCGTCCACGCCGACGCCGCGGCGTGAGTAGAGCAGCGGCGTCAGCGTGGCGTCACGCTGCGGCGCGATGTTCCAGTAGTACGGCACCTGCAGTTCCAGGCCGCTCTTGTTGTCGATGTTGATCGAGGGCGGCAGCCAGCCTGACTTGCGCGCATCGCTGAGCGGGAAACTCAGCGCTGGCAGGGCCAGGATCGGCACGCCAAGAAACCGCAATACCGCGCCCTCGGCAATGCCTTCGTTGGCTTCGAAGTCGAGCTTGACGCGGTCGGTGTTCAGGATCCAGGCCGGCGTGCCGCCGCCTTCGACGGTGCAACTGGTGTAGGTGGCGCCGGTCAGCTCGGCGCGATCGCTGTCGATGAAGTCGATGCGTGTGGCGCGGCCGCCCGCGCCGGTGCGCGCGAAGAAGTATTCGGGTTGCAGGAAGTAGCCTTCGAAGCGTTGCAGCCTGAGGTTGAGTTCGGGGCCGGCAAACCGATCGCCATCGCTGGTGAGGATCTGCACATGGCCCTGCGCGCGGGCACGGTCCTCGACGCTGTCATACGTCAGACGGTCGCTGCGGATCGTGATGCGGCCGCGCTGCAGCTGCACATCGCCTTCGGCGACGACATCCACGTCCGGCCGCCCGCGCAAGGAGTCCGCCTGCACGGTGAGCGGCAGGTTGCCTTGAGCCGCGCTGGCACTGCTGGCGGGTCGCGGCGCGGTGGCTGCGGTCGCACCCTGGGCCTTGGCGCCGGCATGCGACAACAGCAGGGCGGCGGCGAGCGCCAGGGGATGCAGACGGGGCATGGACAGTCGCGCAGGGGCGCGGCTTGCACGGTTTGTAGAATGAAAATTATCCATGACAGGGTCTGCCGCGCGGGCCACCCCCGAGAAATGCGACCAAAGCGATGACGATCCCCAGCCCGCCCACCCGCCCTGTCGCCACCGCGCATGCCGCCGTCGTCTGGCACGATGCCGGGCGCCAAGCCGCCTTCGAGAATTGGCTCGCGCCGTTGACAGCGTCCCACGGCTTGGACCCGGCCTCGCTGCGCCCGGCCTCGGCCGACGCCAGCTTCCGGCGCTACCTGCGCATCGACGCGGCCGCAGGGCCGAGCCTGATCGTGATGGACGCGCCGCCGCCGCAGGAAGACGTGCGGCCGTTCGTGCATGTCGCCGCGCTGATCCAGGCGGCCGGACTGCATGGCCCCGAGGTGCTGGCCAGCGATGTCGAGCGCGGCTTCCTGCTGCTGAGCGACCTGGGCCATGCGCTCTACCTCGATGCGCTGAAGGAAGCCACACGACCGCAGGCCGACACGCTGATGCGCGACGCCATTCGCGCGCTCGTGCAATGGCAGTTGCAGGTACCGGCCAGCGCGCTGCCGCCCTACGACGAAGCCATGCTGCGGCGCGAGCTCGCCCTGTTCCCCGACTGGTGCGTGGCACGCGAATTCAGCGTCACCTGGACGGCCGCAGAACAACAGACCTGGCAACAGGTCTGCGACGCGCTCGTGGCCAGCGCGCTGGCGCAGCCGGTGGTGGCGGTGCACCGCGACTGGATGCCGCGCAACCTGATGGTCGCCGACCCGAATCCGGCGATCCTCGACTTCCAGGACGCCGCCGCCGGCCCGATCGCCTACGACATGGCCTCGCTGCTGCGCGACGCGTTCCACTCGTGGGAGGAAGAGCGCGAGATCGACTGGGCGGTGCGCTACTGGGAAGCCGCGCGCCGCGCCGCCTTGCCCGTCGCCGCCGACTTCGGCGACTTCTGGCGCGATCTCGAGTGGATCGGCCTGCAACGCCACCTCAAGGTGCTGGGCATCTTCTGCCGCTTGAAGCACCGCGACGGCAAGCCCAAGTACAGCGAGGACCTGCCGCGCTTCTTTGCCTACGCCACCAAGGTGGCGACGCGCTACCGCGAACTGCAGCCGCTGGTGGCGCTGCTGGAGCCGTTGTCGGGAATGAAGCCGGATGTGGGGTTCTCGATGCGGTGAGGGCGCGCAGCGTCCCGCAAACGCCAGTTGCGACACGGCCCGCCTGGGCGCATGCTGCGCCACAGCCACACGGGAGGGCGGGATGGACATCGTGTTGCGTCTGTTCGGCAGACCTGAATTTGCGGGCAACGGCGCGTCATCGCCGCTGCGCGCCGAGCGGCGCTTCCAACTTCTGGCCTATCTCGCGCTGCGGCGCGTCTGGGTCGGCCGCGATGCGCTCGCGACGCTGTTCTGGTCCGAGCATGACGAGGCCTCGGCCCGCCGCAACCTGCGCAAGGTGCTGCATGACGCGCATGCCTTGCCGTGGGCGCAGGGACTCGAGGCGCAAGACGACCAGCTGCGCTGGTGCGTCGCCACCGATGTCGAGGCGGCCGACCGCGCCCTGGCCGAGGGGCGTGCCGGCGACGCCCTGAACTGGTGTCGAGGCCCGCTGCTCGAGGGCCTGGACGACAGCGGCAGCCACGGCTGGACCGAGTGGCTCGACTTCGAGCGCGCGCGTTGGGTCGACCGGCGCCGCGACGCCGCGCTCAAGCAGCTTGCCGGTCTGATGCCCGACGCTGCGCTCGCGCTGGCGGAACAGTTGCTGAGAGACGATCCCCTCGATGAGGACTTGCTCGCCGCCAAAGTTCGCGCCCTGCTGAGCCTTGACCGCGCCCACGATGCGCAGCGCAGTTTCCGCCACTTCGCGGAAGCCCTGGCCGAAGCGCATGGCACCGAACCTTCCGCCCCGCTGCGCCAGCTCATGGCGAAAACGCAGGACCTGGCCACAGCCGGCACGCTCGTCGAGTTGCCCAACCTGTTTGTCGGGCGTGCGACCGAGTTGCAGGAACTTCGGACCCTGCTGCTGCGCCCGGACTGCCGCCTTCTCGCGCTGACCGGGCCGGGCGGCATCGGCAAGAGCCGGCTGGCCAAGGCGGCACTGTCTCGCCTTGGAGCCGCACTTCAAGGATGGCATCTGGTGGATCCCGCTCGACGACTTGACCGACATTTCACAGGTCGCGCCGCGTATAGCGCAGTTGCTCGAGATCCCGCTGGCCGGCAGCGACGACCCGTTGCAGCGGGTGATCGAGCAACTGGCGCCGCGACACGCGCTGCTGGTGCTGGACAACGCCGAGCACCTTCCACTGCTGCCGAGCCTGTTGGACAGGTTGTTGGCGCAGACGCCGGTCAGGCTGCTGGTCACGTCGCGCACCCGCCCCGGCCTACCGGGTGAGTGGTTGCTGCCGGTGGGAGGGCTGGGCATGCCGGGCGCGGATGCGGCGTCCGACCCCGGTGACGCGGTGCGCCTGTTCGCCGCACGGGCGCGCGCAGCCCAGCCAGGCTTCAACCTGGCGCGTCAGCAGCCTGCCGTGGCGCGACTGGTGCATGCGTTGGGGGGCATGCCATTGGCCATCGAACTCGCGGCCCACTGGGTGCGCCTGCTGCCGGTGGCCGAGCTGGCCGACGAGGTGCAGCAGTCGCTGGAGTTGCTGGCGCAAGACGACGAGGGCGACGAGCGTCCCGAACATCACAGCGTTCGTGCCACTTTCGATCAATCCTGGCGACTGTTGGCGCCGGCGGAAGCCCAGCTGCTCGCCGCGCTGTCGCAGTTCGCTGGCAGCTTTGCGCTGCCGGCGGCACGCGCGGTGGCCCAAGCCTCGGTGCCCCTGCTCGCAGGGCTGGTCGACAAGTCGCTGCTGCGCAGCGAGCCGGGTGGCGAGCGCAGCCGTTTCAGCCTGCATCCGCTGGTGCGCCAGTACGCGGCCGAGCGTCTCCTGCAGTCGCCGGGTGCGCAGGCTGCGACCGCGGCGCAGCATGCGGCCTACTACGGGCGCTGGCTGGCCGAGCGCGAGACTGCGCTGCGCGGCACCGGGCAGGCCAGCGTGCTGTCGGCGATCGACCTCGAACTGCCCAACTGCACGGCCGCCTGGCGTCACGCGCTGGCGGTCCACGATGCGGGTTTCGTCAGCGGTGCCGCCATCGCATTGATGTACTACTTCGAGGCCAAGGGCCTGCGAGCCGAGGGCCTTGCGCTGTTGCTGGCGGCGCAGCAGGCCTTCAGCGACGACGATCCGGCTCAGGCCACATTGGCGCAAGCCATCTCGACGTTGCAGTACCGCGCAGGCGATCTGGTCGGCGCCGAGGCGAGCGCCGCGCACGGCATTGAACTGGCGCGACGGCATCGTGCACACAGTGCGCTCAAGGGCTGCCTGCTCAACCTGGGGCTGGCCCAATGGCAGCGCGGTGATTGGGCGAGCGCGCGCGCGCTGTTCGATGAAGGGCTGCGACTCGCGCGCGCCGACGGCGATGAACATGGGGTCGGCGTCTTTGTCTGCTCGCTGGCCATGGTGCAACAAGACCTGGGCGACTACGCCGCAGCCGAGACAAACTTTCGAGAGGCACTGCGCAGCGCGCGGCGCAGTGGCAACGCGCGCATGCGCGTGACGACGCTCAACAACCTGGGGCAAGTGCTCGTGATCGCCGAGCGCGCGGCCGAAGCCCTGCCGGTGCTCGAAGAAGGCCTGCAGCTGTGCACTGACGTCGGCGTGGCGGTCATGCAGTCGTCCTTCCTGCTCAACCTGGCCAGCGCCCATCTGGGCTTGGGCCAGCACGACAAGGCGCGCGCATTCGCCGAGCGGGCGTTGGGCGATTGGGGCGCGCTGGGTGAGCCGCAGGCCGCGGTCGAGGCCCTGGCCCTGCTGTCCCAACTCGACCTGCTCGGTGGGCATATCGACACCGCCCATCTGCGCGCGCATGAAGGGCTCAGGCGGGCCACCGAACTCGAGGTGCCGCCTCTGCAGGCGATCTGCGTGCTGGCGCTGGCCGACGTGCTGGCGGCACAGGGCCTGGCCGAGCGCGCAGCCCGCTTGTATGTGCTGGTGCAGCGGCACGATGCCACACCCGCCGTGGTGCGCACCCAGTCCCAGCGGCGACTGGCGGCGTTGCCCGCGCAGCCGCCCCCCGCAGTCAGCACGGAGACTGACCTGACCGACCTGATGCTGGTGGCGCGCGAACTGCTGCGCGAGCACGCGCCCGCCGCGCTCAAGGTCGCCGGCGCCTGAGGCGCTGCGCGCGAGGCACCGGCGCACACCGCTGCGCCGCAACGGCCGCGAAACGCCGGCGAAACGCCGGCCGCCTAAGGTGGTTCTCATGGAGTCACCACTGGCCGATTCGTCGCTCTTCGTGGTTCGCGTCTGGAGCAGTCCAGGCCGCTTCCGGGCCAGCGTGCGGCGCGTCGACGGTGAGTCACCGCGGGTCTTTCATGCATCGGCCGAGCTCGTTGCCTTCCTCGAACAACAGGCGCGTGAGTCGAGGGTCGGCGCACAAGCCCGTGCGCATTCCGAGGACGACCATGGGAATGACCGCTAGGCACTCCGATCCAGCGTCGAGCCACAAGACATCGCCACGTCAATTCACTACGGACCAACGGAGTTCATCATGCTCATGAAATCCACGCTTCGATCGCTTGCAATGACCGCAGCCTTCTGGGCCGCGATAGCGCTGACCGCCTGCGGCGGCGGCGACCCGCTGCCCGTGCAGGCTGGCACCGTGATCGGCGCCGCCGGTGGCACCGTGACCGGGCCCAACGGCGCGCAGGTCGTGATACCCGCAGGCGCATTGGCCAGCGACGTCACGATTGCGGTCACGCAGTCGTCGGCCGGCGCGCCGGCCATGCCGGGCAGCTTCACCGCCTTCGGCCAGACCTATGCCTTCACGCCGCATGGCACGACGTTTGCGGTGCCGGTCACGATCACGGTGCCCTTTGATCCAAGCATGGTGCCTGCAGGCCGCACGCCGCTGCTCTACAAGACCAACGCGCAGAGCCAATGGGAGCTCGTGGCCAACGCCACGGTCAGTGCCGGCAACCTGACGGCGCAGGTGAGCAGCTTCTCCTGGACGGCCACAGGCACGATCCCACTGGTTATCGATCAGCAACCGATCAACGCAACTGTTGTCGCGCCGGCCACGGCAAGCTTTACTGTCGTGGGCAGTGGGGGGGTATCCCCGACCTTGCAGTGGGAACGCTTCGACGTCGGCACAGCGACCTGGGGCCCTGTGCAGACAGGAACCGGCGGCACCACCGCGACCTACACCACCGCGGCGACAACCCTAGCGGACAACGGTGCGCGCTTCCGGGTTGTCATCAGCGACACACAAGGGCAACCCGCCATCAACAGCAATGAAGTGACACTGACCGTGACGACCGGGATTGTTGCGCCTACGATCACGACTCAACCACGGGCCACGAGCGCAAACGCTGGTAGCAGCGCCACGTTCAGCGTGGTCGCCACCGGCACCAGCCTCGCATACCAGTGGCGCTTCAACGGCACGCCGATCGCCGGCCAAACGAGCGCAAGCCTGACACTCACGAATGTGCAGACTGTCGACGCGGGCAGCTACACGGTGGTGGTCAGCAACCTCGTCAACGGCAGCCACATCAATAGCGTCACGAGCATCGCGGCGACGCTGACGGTGTCGGCGGGGACCGTCATGCCGACGATCACGACCCAGCCACAGGCCACGACCGCAACCGTCGGTAGCAACGCCACGTTCAGCGTGGTCGCCGACGGCACCGACCTCGTATACCAGTGGTACTTCAACGGTATCACCGGCGCGATCCCCGGCGCGACCGCTGCGAGCTTGACGCTCACCAATGTGCAGACTGGCAACGCGGGCAGCTACATGGTGGTGGTCAGCAACCTGGTCAACGGCAGCCCCGTCAATGGCGTCGCCAGCATCGCGGCGACGCTGACGGTCAACGCGGTCGGGTGCGCAGTGACCATTGGTGGTACGGGTCAGCCCCACCTCCAGACCGACTGCTTCGACGTCAGCAGCAGCCGCATCGAGGCGGGCGTGCAGCTCATCTGGGCCGACTTGCCGGACGACGTCGAGATCCTGCTGGTGCAGACCGCAGGGTCGGCCACGGCCTTCGACACGATCTACGTCTATCGGCCGCTGGCGCAGGGCAGGATCTGGAGCCGGACCAATATCGGTGGCATTCCCGGCATTGTTCGCACGGGCAATCAAGTGACGCTCACGAGCGTCTCGGTGCCTGAACTCATGGCGCCAGGCGCAACAACGCTGACGCTGAGTGGCGTGCTCACGGCCCCGTAGAACCAGAGCCGGCAGGTGTGCCGCAACGGACCCATTGCGCAGGCTCCGGCGCAATGGGTCAGTAGATCAGGACGCCGCGGCGACACCTGCCGCGGCGGTCAGCACTCGACGATGTTCACCGCCAGCCCGCCGCGAGCGTTCAAGCGAGTCTGCGTTCGGTCTTGGCGTCGAACAGATGCACATCCTCGGGTCGCCACGCCAGGTGGACGGCCTCGCCGCTGCGCAGCGTCAGGCGGCCCGGCGCACGCGCCAGCAGGTGGCCCAGCGCGGTGTCGACCAGGCTGTAGGTCTCGGGGCCGGTCGGCTCGACCATGATCACCTTGCCGGGCACGCCGCCGTCGGCGAGCGTGACGTTCTCGGGGCGCAGGCCGTAGAGCAGGCCGGTGCTGGCGCCGATGCGCCGCGCGCTGCGCCTCGTTCAGCGGCAGGTCGATGCCGCCGGCGCGCACGCCGTCGCCATGGCGCTGGCCTTCGAAGATGTTCATCGACGGCGAACCGATGAACTCGGCGACGAAGCGCGTGGCGGGCCGTTCGTAGATCGCCTGCGGCGTGTCGAGCTGCTCGATGCGGCCGGCGCGCATCACCGCGATGCGGTCGCCCAGCGTCATCGCCTCGACCTGGTCGTGGGTGACGTAGATCGTGGTGGTGCTGGTGCGCTGGTGCAGCAGCTTGATCTCGGCGCGCATCTCGACGCGCAGCTTGGCGTCGAGGTTCGATAGCGGTTCGTCGAACAGGAACAGCTTGGGGTCGCGCGCGAGCGCCCGGCCCATCGCCACGCGCTGGCGCTGGCCGCCCGAGAGGGCGCGCGGGCTTGCGGTCGAGCAGGTGCTCGATCTGCAGCATCGTGGCCACGCGCTTCACCGCGGCGTCGCGCTCGGCCTTGGGCACCTTGCGCATCTCGAGCGCGAAGGCGATGTTGGCCGGCGACGTTCATGTTCGGGTACAGCGCGTAGCTCTGGAACACCATCGCGATGTCGCGGTCCTTGCTCGGCACGTTCGTCACATCGCGGCCGCCGATGTGGATGCTGCCGGCGGTGGGCGTGTCCAGCCCGGCGATCATGTTCAGCAGCGTCGACTTGCCGCAGCCCGAGGAGCCGACCAGGATCACGAACTCGCCCGAGGCGACCTCGAGGTCGATGTCGTCCAGGACCACGGTGTTCTTGCCGTAGACCCGGCGGATGTCGCGAACCGATACGGCAGTCATGTGGAGTCATCCCTTGACGGCGCCGGCGGTGAGGCCGCGCACGAAGTACTTGCCGGCCACGACGTAGACGAACAGCGTCGGCAGCGCGGCGATCATGGCCGCGGCCATGTCGACGTTGTATTCCTTGACCGAGCTCGAGGTGTTGGCCAGGTTGTTCAGGCCGACCGTGATCGGCTTGCTGTCGGCGCCCGAGAACACGACGCCGTAGAGAAAGTCGTTCCAGATGTTGGTGAACTGCCAGATCAGCGTGACGACCAGGATCGGCGTCGACAGCGGCAGCACGATGCGCGTGAAGATGCGCCAGAAGCCGGCGCCGTCGAGCATCGCCGCCTTGATCAGTTCGTCGGGCAGGCCGACGTAGTAGTTGCGGAAGAACAGGGTGGTGCTCGGGATGCCGGCGATCACGTGCACCAGGATCAGGCCCCAGATCGAACTGGCGATGCCGAGCCAGCCGAGCACCTGGCTCATCGGCAGCAGCACCACCTGCATCGGCATGAAGACGCCGAACAGCAGCATCGCGAACAGCACCTCGCTGCCGCGAAAGCGCCACTTGCTCAGCACGTAGCCGTTGAGCGCACCGATGGCGGTCGAGATCGCCACCGCCGGCAGCACCATCAGCAGCGAGTTCATGAAGAAGGGCTTGCAGGCCGCCGCAGTCGATGCCGGTGCAGGCGCTGCTCCAGGCCTTGGCCCAGGCGTCGAACGTCGGGTCGGTCGGCAGGATCAGCAGGTTGCCGCTGCGCACCTGCTCCATGTCCTTCAGCGAGGTCGCCAGCATCACGTACAGCGGCGTCAGGAACCAGGCTGCGAACAGCAGCAGCACGGTCCACAGCAGCACACGGTGCAGCGTCAGGCGCGCTCATTTCCTGACCCTCAGTTCGGAGTAGAGGTAGGGCACGACGATGGCCGCCACCGTGGCCAGCATCACCGTGGCGCTGGCCGCGCCCAGGCCGATCTGGCCGCGCGAGAAGGCCATCGCGTACATGAAGGTGGCCGGCAGGTCGGTGGCGTAGCCGGGGCCGCCGGCGGTGAGCGCCATCACCAGGTCGAAGCTCTTGATCGCCAGGTGGCTGACCACCATCAGCGTCGAGAAGAACACCGGCCGCAGGCTCGGGATCACGATGCGCCAGTAGATGCGCGGCAGGCTGGCGCCGTCGACCTGCGCGGCCTTGATGATGCTGTCGTCGATGCCGCGCAGCCCGGCCAGGAACAGCGCCATCACGAAGCCCGCGCTCTGCCAGACGCCGGCGATCGCGATGCAGTAGATCGCCTTGTCGGGGTTCACCAGCCAGTCGAAGGTGAAGCTGGTCCAGCCCCACTGCGCACCAGGTGCTCCAGGCCCAGGCCGGGGTTGAGGATCCACTTCCAGGCCGTGCCGGTGACGATGAACGACAGCGCCATCGGGTACAGGTAGATGGTGCGCAGCACGCCTTCGGCGCGGATCTTCTGGTCCAGCAGGATCGCCAGCAGCAGGCCGATGGCCATCGCGCCGCCGATGAACAGGAAGCCGAAGATCGCCATGTTCGTCAGCGCGACGCGGAAGCGGTCGCTCTCGAACAGGTTGACGTACTGCTCGAAGCCGACGAACTCGTAGTTCGGCAGCAGCCGCGACGCCGACACCGACAGGTAGCCGTTCCAGGCGATCAGCCCGTAGATGAACAGCAACGCCAGCACGAAGCTGGGCGCCACCACGAGCCGGGGCAGCCAGGACGCGCGCATGCCTGCGCGCGGCTTACTTCGTCTTCGCGGCCGCCGCGATCTTGGCCATCGCGTCCTTGGCGCTCATGCCGTCGGTGTTCCAGTACTGGCTGACAACGTCCTTGATCGCGCCTTCGACGGCCGACGGCACGGCCATGCCATGGGCGATCGAGGGCACCAGGGTGCCGCTCTTGGCGTCGTCGACGAAGTCCTTGGCCGAGAGCTTGGCGCAATCGTCGAACTTGTCCATCTTCATGCCCAGACGCACGGGAATCGAACCCTTGTTGAGGTTGAACACCTCCTGGAACTCCGGGCCCATGATGGCCGCGGCGAGGTCGTTCTGGGCTTTGGCGTTGGCCGCGTCCTTGAGCTTGAACATCGCGAAGGAGTCGACGTTGAAGGTGTAGGCCTTGGCCGTGCCCGGCGCGGCGACGCAGACGAAGTCCTTGCCGGGCACCTTGCCGGCGGCGATGAATTCGCCCTTGGCCCAGTCGCCCATCAGCTGCATCCCGGCCTCGCCCTTGATGACCATCGCGGTGGCCAGGTTCCAGTCGCGGCCGGGGGCGTTCTTGTCGGTGTAGTCCTTGACGCGCTTGAACGTCGTCAGCACCTTCTCCATCGTCGGGCTGCTCAGCGCGGCCGCGTCGAGCTGCACCAGCGCCTTCTTGTAGAAGTCGGCGCCGCCGACACCCAGCGCCACGGACTCGAAGGTGGTGAAGTCCTGCCAGTTCTGGCCGCCATGGGCGACCGCGATCAGGCCGGCCTTCTTGAGCGCCTCGGCGGCGACGAAGAACTCGTCCCAGTTGGTCGGCACCTTGGCGCCGGCCTTCTGGAACGCCGCCGGGCTGGCCCACAGCCAGTTGACGCGGTGCACGTTGACCGGCACGGCGATGTAGTTGCCCTTGTATTTCATGACGTCGGAGACGACCTTGGGCAGCAGGCTGTCCCACTTCTCGGCCTTGGCCACGGCGTCGATGTTGGCCAGCACGCCTTCGGCAGCCCATTCCTGCAGCGACGGGCCCTTGATCTGCGCTGCCGCAGGCGCGTTGCCCGAGACCACGCGCGACTTCAGCACCGTCATCGCCGCGTCGCCACCGCCGCCGGCGACGGCGAAGTCCTTCCAGGTGTGGCCCTTGGCCTGCATCGAGGACTTCAGCGCTGCCGCCGCCTTGGCCTCGCCGCCGCTGGTCCACCAATGCAGCACTTCGAGTTCGCCGGCCCGCGCCGAGCTGCAAGCCAGCGTTGCGGCGAGTGCGAGAACGGACAGGGATTGCGAGACAACTCGTTGCATGCGGGGCTCCTGTTGCGACGTTGTTGGTGGAGTGTGGCACATGCAAACCCGCACTTTGCGTGGCCTTCGAGCCTAGGGGCACTCAGCGTTTTCCCGGGTTCTCCGCGACGCGGGTCACGGGGTCAACGGGTCAGCATTCGACGATGTTCACCGCCAAGCCGCCGCGCGCCGTTTCCTTGTACTTGGTCATCATGTCGGCGCCGGTCTCACGCATGGTCTTGATGACCTTGTCGAGCGAGACATGGTGCGTGCCGTCGCCGCGCAGCGCCATGCGCGCGGCATTGATGGCCTTGACCGAAGCGATGGCGTTGCGTTCGATGCACGGGATCTGCACCAACCCGCCGACCGGGTCGCAGGTGAGGCCGAGGTGGTGCTCCATGCCGATCTCGGCGGCGTTCTCGATCTGCTCGGGCGTGCCGCCCATCACTGCGCACAAGGCGCCCGCCGCCATGCTGCAGGCCACGCCGACCTCGCCCTGGCAACCGACCTCGGCGCCGCTGATGCTGGCGTTTTCCTTGTACAGGATGCCGATCGCGGCGGCGGTGAGCAGGAAGTCGATCACGCCGCTCTCACTGCTGCCATGGACGAAGCGCGTGTAGTAGTGCAGCACGGCCGGGACGATGCCGGCCGCGCCGTTGGTCGGCGCCGTGACCACGCGCCCGCCGGCGGCGTTCTCCTCGTTGACCGCCAGCGCGTAGAGGTTGACCCAGTCCATCACCTGCAGCGGGTCGCGCAGGCGCCGGCCTCCGGGGCTCTGGCCCGGATCTGCCGTCAAATCACGGTACAGCGGCGCCGCGCGGCGTCGCACCTTGAAGCCGCCGGGCAGCACGCCTTCGGTGCGGCAGCCGCGAGCGACGCAATCCTGCATCACGCGCCAGATGCGCAGCAGGCCGGCGTCGATCTCGGCGTCGTTGCGCCAATGGTGTTCGTTCTCGCGCATCAGCTGCGCGATCGACTTGCCGGTGCGCGCCGCGAGGACGAGCAGGTCGTCGCCGCTGCGGAACGGGTGCGCCAGCACGGTGGTGTCGGGGGCGATCACCTTTTGCTTCGAGCCGTCGGCGGCCACCTCGTCACTGACGACGAAACCGCCGCCGACCGAGTAGTAGGCGCGGCTGGCGATTTCGGCGCCCGCGGCGTCGAAGGCAATGAAGCGCATGCCGTTGGCGTGGAAGGGCAGCGTCTCGCGACGATGGAAGACCAGGTCGGCCTTCTCGTCGAACGCGACCGCGTGGTCGCCGGCCAGCGTCAGCGCTCTGCTGCGTGCGCATGGCCTCGAGCAGGGTGGGGATGGCCTCGACGTCGACGGTGTCGGGCTCATGCCCGGCCAGGCCCAGCATGACGGCCTTGTCGCTGCCGTGGCCCTTGCCGGTGGCGCCGAGCGAGCCGTACAGCTGCGACTGCACCCGCGCGGTCTGTTGCAGCAGGCCGTCGTGCGCGAGGCGCAGCACGAACAGCCGCGCCGCGCGCATCGGGCCCACGGTGTGCGAACTGCTCGGGCCGATGCCGATCTTGAAGAGGTCGAAGACCGATACCGCCATCAGGCGTAGTCCGACATCGGCGGGCAGCTGCAGACCAGGTTGCGGTCTCCATAGACGTTGTCGACGCGGCCCACTGGGGCCCAGTACTTGCCGCGGCGCAGGCCGGGCAGGGGGAAGCCCGCCTGCTCGCGCGTGTAGGGGTGCGACCAGTCGGCCTGGAGCAGCATGTCGACGGTGTGCGGTGCGTTCTTCAGCGGGTTGTCCTCGCGCGGCCAGGTGCCGCTGGCGACTTGCCGGATCTCGTCGCGAATGGCGATCATGGCGTCGCAGAAGCGGTCGAGCTCGGCCAGTGGTTCACTCTCGGTGGGTTCGACCATCAGCGTGCCGGCCACGGGAAAGCTCAGCGTCGGCGCGTGAAAGCCGTAGTCGATCAGGCGCTTGGCGACGTCCTCGGCGCTGACACCCGAGCTGTCCTTCAAGGGACGCAGGTCCAGGATGCACTCGTGCGCCACGCCGCCGCCCTTGATGCCGTCGACCTCGCCGCTGTAGTGGATGTCGTAATGGTCCGCCAGCCGCGCGGCCACGTAGTTGGCCGACAGGATCGCGACTTCGGTCGCCGCGCTCAATCCATCGGAACCCATCATGCGCACGTACATCCAGCTGATCGGCAGCACCGAGGCGTTGCCCAGCGGGGCGGCCGACACGGCGCCAACCGGCGTCTCGCGGCCGGTCGCGGCCAGGTGGCCCGGCAGGAAGGGCACCAGGTCTTCGACCACGCAGACCGGCCCGACGCCGGGACCGCCGCCGCCATGAGGGATGCAGAAGGTCTTGTGCAAGTTGAGATGGCTGACGTCACCGCCGAACTCGCCCGGCGCGGCAATGCCGACCAGCGCGTTCATGTTCGCGCCGTCGACGTAGACGCGTCCGCCGTGGTGGTGGACGAGCGTGCACAACTCTTTCACATGGGGGTCGAAGACCCCATAGGTTGACGGGTAGGTGATCATGATCGCGGCCAGTTGGGCGCTGTGCTGCTCGCACTTGGCGCCCAGGTCGGTCATGTCGACATTGCCCAGCGCATCGCACTTGACCACCACCACGCTCATGCCGGCCATCTGTGCGCTCGCCGGGTTGGTGCCATGCGCCGATTCGGGGATCAGGCAGATGCTGCGGTGGCCCTCGCTGCGGGCGGCATGCCAGCCGCGAATCGCGAGCAGGCCGGCGTACTCGCCCTGCGAGCCCGCGTTGGGCTGCAGGCTGATGCCGGCGTAGCCGGTGGCCTGGCAGAGCCAGGCGCAGAGTTGGTCGTTCAGCTGCGCATAACCGGCCAGCTGGTCGCTCGGCGCAAAGGGGTGCACCTGGGCGAACTCGGGCCAGCTGATCGGAACCATCTCGTTGGTCGCGTTCAGCTTCATCGTGCAAGAGCCCAGCGGGATCATCGAGCGGTCCAGCGCCAGGTCCTTGTCCGAGAGCGCACGGATGTAGCGCAGCATTTCGGTCTCGCTGTGGTGGCGGTTGAACACCGGGTGCGTGAGGTAGGCGCTGGTACGCCGCAGCGCCAGCGGGATCAGCGGCTCGACGCCCTTGGCATGCTCGTCCATCGACGGCAGCGTCGCACCCTGCGGTGCGAACCAGCTCCACAGCGCCTCGACATCGGCGCGCGTCGTCGTCTCGTCCAGCGCGATGCTCAGGTGGGTCGGCGAGATGCGGCGCAGGTTCGCGCCGGCGGCGACGGCGAGCGAGGCGATGACATCGCTGCGCTCACCGGTTTCGACGGTCAAGGTGTCGAAGGCCTGCGGGTTCAGAACCTTTAGGCCCATCGCCTGCAGGCCCTGCGACAGGATCGCGGTGTAGCTGGCCACGCGCTGGGCGATGCGCTTGAGGCCCAGCGGGCCGTGGTAGACCGCGTACATGCTGGCGATCACGGCCAGCAGCACCTGCGCGGTGCAGATGTTGGACGTCGCTTTCTCGCGCCGGATGTGCTGCTCGCGCGTCTGCAGTGCCAGTCGGTAGGCCGGTGCGCCGTGCACGTCGACGCTCACGCCCACCAGCCGGCCCGGGATCGAGCGCTTGAAGGCGTCACGGCAGGCCAGGAACGCGGCATGCGGGCCGCCGGCGCCCATGGGCACGCCAAAGCGCTGCGAGTTGCCGACGACGATGTCGGCGTTGAACTCGCCCGGTGGCACCAGGAGCGTGAGCGCCAGCAGGTCGGCCGCGACGATGAACGCGGCGCCCTTGGCATGCGCGAGCTCGACGTAGGGCCTGAGGTCGTGCACCATGCCGTCGGTCGACGGGTACTGGGCGATGACGGCGAAGTAGTCGTGGTGCTCCATCAGCGCCGGCGCGAATCCGACCACGACCTGCAGCCCGAGGGGCGCGGCGCGGGTGCGGATGACTTCGATGGTCTGCGGGTGGCAGTCGCCGGCGACGATGATGGTGTCGGACTTGGACTTCACACTGCGCTTGGCCAGCGTCATCGCCTCGGCCGCGGCGGTGGCCTCGTCGAGCATCGACGCGTTGGCGATGGCCATGCCGGTGAGGTCGCAGACCATGGTCTGGAAGTTCACCAGGGCCTCCATGCGCCCCTGCGAGATCTCCGCCTGGTAGGGCGTGTAGGCGGTGTACCAGGCCGGGTTCTCCAGGATGTTGCGGGCAATGACGCCGGGCGTGATCGTGCCGTGGTAGCCCTGGCCGATGAAGCTCTTCATCACGCGGTTCTTGGCCGCAATGGCGCGCAACTCGGTCAGCGCCTCGGTTTCGCTGGCCGGGGGCGGCAGCGCCATGGCCTGCGCGCGCGCAATCGAACGCGGCACCACCGATTCGATCAGGGCGCGGCGCGTGAAGTTGGCAACGCCGGCGCCGATCACGGACAGCATGTGCTGCTCGTCGCTCTTGGTCGGCCCGATGTGGCGGGACTGGAACTCGCTGGCGTTCTCGAGCGCGTCGAGCGGCTGCATGGCGGACATCAACATGGCAATCGAATCCTGGTCGGCGGGAGGGGGTCAGAGCGTCTTCAGGAGGGCGTCGTACCCCGGCGGATCGAGCAGCTGGTCGAACTGCTCCATGTGCGTGACATGCACCTTGAAGAACCAGCCGTTGCCCATCGGGTCGCTGTTGGCCAGCGACGGGTCGCTGCGCAGCGCCTCGTTGACCTCGACCACCTCGCCCTCGACCGGCATGTTCATGTCGGCTGCGGCCTTGACGGACTCGACCACACCAACGGTCTCGCCCTTCTTGTAGGTCCGGCCCACCTCGGGCAATTCAACGAAGACCACGTCGCCGAGCGCTTCCTGTGCATGCAGCGTGATGCCGACGACGGCGGCTTCATGGTCTTCGATGTTGATCCACTCATGGTCGGTCGTGAACATGGTCGTCATCGGTGCTCTCCTCTTGGGGTGGGGTGATAGGTCGGTGGAACTAGCGCACGTAGCCGGGGGGCACGAAGGGTAGGGGCGTGACGCGCATCGGCTGGCGCTTGCCGCGCACCTCGGCGTAGACCTCGTGGTTGAGGATGGCGTGGTTGGCTGCCAGATAGGCCATCGCGATGGGCTGGTTCACGGTCGGCGCCAGCGTGCCGCTCGTGACATGGCCGAGCTTGTGTCCCAGGCCATCGACGAGCAAGGCGCCTTCGCGCACGGGTACGCGCTCCAGGCCAACCAGGCCGACACGTTTGATCTGCACGCCGGTGGCCAACTGGCCCGCGATCTTGTCGGCGCCGGGATAGTGGCCAGCACGGGCGCCGCCGGGGCGGCGCACCTTCTGGATGGCCCAGG
>CAVUEP010000042.1:0-18726 GCA_963740395.1 uncultured beta proteobacterium | reverse complement strand
GCCGAGGGCGACTTCGACGCCGAGATCATCACGCCCGAGTCCGAGCATTCGGTGATGTCGGCCTGCATTCCGGCGTCGCTGGCCGGCGTGCGCGTGTTCACCGCCACCGCCTCGCAGGGCCTGCTGCTGATGCACGAACTGCTGCACTACGCCGCCGGCGCCCGCGCGCCGATCGTGATGGCCAACGTCAACCGCACCGTGGCCTCGCCCTGGGCCTTCTGGCCCGACCAGACCGACAGCCTGGCGCAGCGCGACACCGGCTGGATCCAGTTCTACGTGCGAAAGCGCGCAGGAGGCGCTCGACACCGTGATCCAGGCCTTTCGCGTCGCCGAGCAGGCGCTGCTGCCGATGCTGGTCAACCTCGACGCGTTCTACGTCTCGCATGCGCTCGAGCCGGTCGAGCGTGCCGGCGCAGGACCTGGTCGACGCGCTACCTGCCGCCGTTCGACGCCGCCGCACCGGCTCGACACGGCGCTAGGCTCGAGTCCTGGGGCAACGTGGTCATCGCAGGACATGTTCTACCGCCACCGCCAGGACATCGAGGCGGCGATGGGCCGCGTGCCCGCGCTGGCTGGCCGACGCCGACCGCGAATGGGCCGAGCTGCACCGGCCGCAGCCACGGCGTGATCGAGCGCTACCGCTGCGACGGCGCCGACACCGTGATCGTCGCCATGGGCAGCATGTGCGGCACCGCGCGCGACGCGGTCGACGCGCTGCGCGCCGCACGGGCCAGGCCGTCGGCCTGCTCAAGCTGCGCCTGTTCCGGCCGCTGCCGGTGGCGGCGCTGCGCGCGGCGCTGGCCGGCGTGCCCGACGTCGTCGTGCTCGACCGCAACCACTCGCCCGGGCCATGGCGGCGTGCTGCACCAGGAACTGCGCGCCGCGCTGTACGGCATGGCCCGATGCGCCGCGCGTGCACGGCTATCTGGCCGGGGTCGGCGGTGTCAACGTCTCGCCGGACGCGATCGTCGGCTTCGTGCGCCAGATCGGCTGGCCGCGGCGCACCGCGGCCCGAGTCGGTCTGGGTGAGGTGAACCGCATGTAGACCATCCAGATAGCCCAGCAGTCCGCCCGACGACGCCCCTGATCTGCTCGGGCCACGCCGCCTGCCCGGGCTGCGTCGAGCCGCTGTCGGTGCGCCACCTGCTCGACGTGCTCGGGCCCGACACGATGGCGGTGATCCCGCCCTCGTGCATGGCCATCATCGCCGGGCCGCAGCCTTTCAGCTCGCTGCGCATCCCGGTCTACCAGCCGACGCTGGAAGCCAGCGCGGCGGCGGCCTCGGGCCTGCGCCGCGCGCTCGACGCGCAGGGCCAGCACGACACCCAGGTCATCGTGCTGGCCGGCGACGGCGGCACCTACGACATCGGCTTCCAGTGCCTGTCGTCGGCCGCCGAGCGCAACGAGAACATCCTCTACTTCTGCCTCGACAACGAGGGCTACATGAACACCGGCGCGCAGAAGTCCTCGTCGACGCCGCACTATCGCGCGCACCGGCTCGACACCGGCCGGCAAGACCACGCGCAAGAAGAACCTGTCCGAGATCATGGCCGCGCACGGCATGCCCTATGTCGCCACCGCCAGCGTCGGCCACCTGGCCGACCTGGAGCGCAAGGTGGCCAAGGCCAAGGCGATGCGCGGCCTGCGCTTCATCACGCTGCTGATCCCCTGCCTGGACGGCTGGGGCCTGGCCGACGACGGCGCGCTGCCGGCGGCCCGCCATGCCGGTCGAGTGCGGCGCCTTCCCGCTCTACGAGATCGAGGACGGCGAGCGCTACACGATCAACCAGGCGCAGCGCATCACGCCCGGTGGCCGACTACCTGGCGCTGCAGCGGCGCTATCGGCACCTGTCGCCGGATCAGCTCGAGTCGCTGCAGGCCGAGGTCGATGCGGGTTGGATCAAACTGTGCCGGCGTGCCGCCGCGGGCCAGACCGTGGACTGACCATGCGGCGTCACCGCGACCGCAGGACCCGCCGTTCAGCGTGCGCTCGCGGTGCTCTCGCGCGCTTGGCGTTCGACCAGGCGAAGCATCGTCGCCAGCGTGATCGAGCTGAAGGTCGCTTTGGCGTTCTGGTCGATCTCGGACAAGACCACGCCAAGTGCCGCGTCGACCGGCTTCGGTGCCGCCGCGTCGCGCGCGCTGGCCGGTGGACCCGAGTTCCTCGAACAGCTGGATGATGTCCATCAAGGTCAGGCGCCTGGCGTTGCCGATGAAACGATAGCCGCCACCGGCACCCCGCACCGACTCGACGATGCCGTTGCGCGCCAGTTCGGCCAGCACCTTGGCCAGGTGGTGCGGCGAGACGTCGTACTTCTCCGCGATCTCGGCCGCCGCAATGTGGCGCTCCGGCGCGCCGGCGAACTCGATGACGCTGTACAGCGCAAGCGAGGAGTTCTTCTGCAGTCTCATGCCGACGGCACTCCAGGGTCAGTCGCGGTCAAGGTCCATCTCCAGCGAGATCAGGGGCCCGGCCATCATGCCCTGGCTCCTGAAGAACGACAGGATGAGCGTGTTCTCGCGCGCGAGCAAGGTTCGCAGCGTCGTCACGCCGACGTTACGAAAGGCATCGCTGATCGCCTCGAGCAGCCGGGTCCCGATGCCGCCCAGGCGGGCGCCGGGGTCGACGTCGATGGCGAACACCCAGCCGCAGGGGGGCGATCCGAACTCCCAGTCGCGCACCTCGCCGATGACGAAGCCGACCACGCGCCCGTCGAGCAGCGCAACCAGGAACTGCTGCTCGTTGCCGCCTCCTGCGCCGTAACGGCGGAAGACCGAGGTCCAGTACTTGCGTTTCTCCAGGCCGGTCACGGTGGCGTCGATCGTGATGACTTGATCCAGGTCAGCCCGGCGCACGGGACGGACCTGCACTGTACCGACCCCCTCGTTCGATTGCATTGAGCGTCCGGGTCGGCGCGTGAGGGTCGGGTTTTCGAGAGTCACTTGAGGCTTCCGAACATGAACTAGATCAAACGAATACCGGCATTCCGGTACCAGAATGGCTTTATAGGCTCCAGTCTACCCAATTCCCGCAGTGTGCGGTCGGGTGCCGGATCCACCTGAGGGCACCGGGCAACACCGCAAGGGCGCGGCCGGGACCCGCCAGATCCAACGCTTCAACCAAGGACCCCGCGATGAAAGACACTTTGAAAGCCGGCGTCGCCGTCACCAGCCGGGTCGAGATCGACCGCGACCGCACGATCGACTTCATGGGCGAGAACGCACGTGTCTACGCCACGCCGATGCTGGTGCGCGACATCGAAGTCACCTGCCGCGAGCTGCTGCTCGCGCACCTGGACGCAGGCGAGGACTCGGTCGGCACGCGGGTCGAGATCGACCACATCGGCGCCACGCTGATGGGCATGTGGGTCGACATCAGCGTCAAGGTGGTCGAGCTCAACGGGCGCGGCGTCGTGTTCGAGATCGAGGCCAAGGACAACGTCGAGCCGATCGCGCGCGGTCGCCACTCGCGCTTCATCGTCGACGTGGCCAAGACGGCCCAGCGCCTGGCCGCCAAGGCCCAGAAGGCGGGGCTCGCGTGACCAGCCCGACCACGGTCACGCAGCGGGTCCCGACCTACTGCTACCAGTGCGTCGCCGGCCCCGACCTGCTGACGGTCAAGGTGGTCAACGGCGTGGCGACCGAGGTCGAGCCGAACTTCTGCGCCGCCGAGGTCCACCCCGGCGGCGGCAAGGTCTGCGTCAAGGCCTTCGGCCTGGTGCAGAAGACCTACAACCCGAACCGCGTGCTGACGCCGATGAAGCGCAGCAACCCGAAGAAGGGGCGCGACGAGGACCCCGGCTTCGTGCCGATCTCCTGGGACGAGGCGTTCGACCTGATCGCCGCCAAGCTGAACGGCGATCCGCGAGACCGGGCTTGCTCGACGAATCCGGCTACCCGCGGGTGGCGGCCAGCTTCGGCGGCGGCGGCACGCCGCAGTCCTACATGGGCACCTTCCCGGCCTTTCTCGCGGCCTGGGGGCCGATGGACATGGGCTTCGGCTCCGGCCAGGGCGTCAAGTGCTATCACTCCGAGCACCTGTACGGCGAGTTCTGGCACCGCGCCTTCATCGTCGCGCCCGACACGCCGCTGTGCAATTACCTGATCTCCTGCGGCTCCAACATCGAGGCCTCGGGCGGCGTGGTCGGCGTCTGGCGCCACGCCGAAGGCGCGCGTGCGCGGCATGAAGCGGGTGCAGGTCGAGCCGCACCTGTCGGTCACCGGCGCCTGCTCGGCGCAATGGGTGCCGATCAAGCCCAAGACCGATGCCGGCCTTCCTGTACGCGCTGATCCACGTGATGCTGCACGAGGTGCCGCGCGAGCGGCTGGACCTGCCGTTCCTGCGCGCAGCGCACCGCGTCGCCCTACCTGGTCGGCGCGCACGGCTACTACCTGCGCGACCGCGACAGCGCGCAAGCCGCTGGTCTGGGACCTGTCGCAGCGACCGGCGCCGTGCGCGCACGACACGCCCGGCATCGCAGGAGGCGCTCGAGGGCCGCTTCGAGGTCGACGCGGTCGAGATCGGCCCCGACGACGACGTGCTGGCCGAAGGCCTGCTGCAAGGCGCCACCGCCTTCACGCAAGCTGGTCGAGCACATGCAGCCGTACTCGCCCGAATGGGCGCCGGCGATCTGCGACGTGCCGGCCGAGCACATGCGGCGCATCGCCAACGAGTTCGTCGATCACGCCTGCGTCGGCGAGACGATCGAGATCGAGGGCAAGACGATGCCCTACCGGCCGGTGGCGGTGACGCTGGGCAAGACCGTCAACAACGGCTGGGGCGGCTTCGAATGCTGCTGGGCGCGCACGCTGCTGGCCACGCTGGTCGGCGCGCTCGAAGTGCCGGGCGGCACGCTCGGCACCACGGTGCGGCTGACCCGGCCGATGTCCGAGCGGCTGGACAGCGTCAAGCCCGGTCCCGACGGCTTCATGCACTACCCGCTGAACCCGACCGACAAGGCGAACTGGTCGCCCTCGCCCAACATCCGCAACGCCTACCGCACGATGGTGCCGCTGGCCGCCGACGGGCCCTGGAGCCAGGCGCTGGGGCCGACCCATTTCTCGTGGATGTTCCTCGACGAGACGCCCAAGGGCCTGCCGCGCGTGACGCTGCCCGAGGTCTGGTTCGTCTACCGCACCAACCCGGCGATCTCGTTCTGGGACACGCAGGCGCTGGGCGAGAAGATGGCGCGCTTTCCGTTCGTCGTCGCCTTCGCCTACACGCGCGACGAGACCAACCATTTCGCCGACGTCCTGCTGCCCGACGCCACCGACCTGGAGAGCCTGCAGCTGATCCGCATCGGCGGCACCAAGTACGTCGAGCAGTTCTGGGACCACCAGGGCTTCGCGCTGCGCCAGCCGGTGGTGGCCACGCGCGGCGAGGCGCGCGACTTCACCGACATCGCGACCGAACTGGCCGCAGCGCACCGGCTCTGACCGGCAAGTACAACGCCGCGATCAACAAGGGCGCGGCCGGCGTGCCGCTGAAGGGCGAGCACGGCGACTTCTCGCTCGACCCCGAGGTCCGCGCACGACCGCGAGCAGATCTGGGACGCGGTGTGCCGCGCCGCCAGCGCCGAGCTGAGCGACGGCGCCGAGTCGCATGGCCTGGACTGGTGGAAGGAGCACGGCCTGGCCACCAAGCCGTTCCCGCGCGCGCGACTGGTACCTGCTGCCGACCCTGGTCGAACGCGGCCTGCGCTTCGAGCTGCCCTACCAGGAGCGGCTGCTGCGCGTCGGCACCGAACTCGGCCGCCGGCTGCACGAAAACGACATGCACTGGTGGGACAAGCAGCTCGAGGAATACCAGGCGCTGCCGATGTGGAAGGACTTCCCGGCATGTGGGAAGCCATCGCTGACGAAGGCCGGCGGCAAGGCGGCCGACTATCCCGTTCTGGCTGCTCACCGCGCGCAGCATGCAGTACGCCTGGGGCGGCAACGTCGGCATGCAGATGATCAAGGAGGTGGCCGACAACATCGCCGGCCACCGCGGCGTCATCGTCAATCCGCAGGCCGCCGAACGCCTGGGCATCGCCGACGGCGACCCGATCGAGATCGCGACACCCAAGCGCAGCGTGCGCGGCCGCGCCGTGCTGCGCCAGGGCATCCGGCCCGACACGCTGCTGCTGATCGGCCAGTTCGACCACTGGGCCACGCCGCTGGCCAAGGACTTCGGCGTGCCGAGCCTGAACACGCTGGCCACGATGTCGATGGACCAGACCGATGCCACCGGCTCGGGCGCCGACATCGTGCGGGTGGCGATCCGGAGGGCGTCGTGACACGCTGGGCGATGGTCGCCGATCTGCGTCGCTGTGTCGGTTGCCAGACCTGCACCGCGGCCTGCAAGCATGCCAACGCGACGCCGCCCGGCGTGCAGTGGCGGCGCGTGCTCGACATGGAGTTCGGCCAGTACCCCGACGTGCAACGCGCCTTCGTGCCGGTCGGCTGCCAGCACTGCGACGAGCCGCCCTGCCTGGACGTCTGCCCGACGACGGCGACCAAGAAGCGCGCCGACGGCATCGTCACGATCGACTACGACCTGTGCATCGGCTGTGCCTACTGCGCGGTGGCCTGTCCCTACCAGGCGCGCTACAAGACCGAGCGTGCCACCTTCGCCTATGGCAAGGCGACGGCCAGCGAAGACCAGCGCCACGACCCAGCGCGGCTGGCGGTGGCCACCAAGTGCACCTTCTGCGTCGAACGCATCGACGACGGCCTGGCCGCCGGGCTGGTGCCCGGTGTCGACCACGAAGCAACACCTGCCTGCGTCAATTCCTGCATCACACAGGCGCTGACCTTCGGCGACATCGACGACCCCGAGAGCAATGTCTCCAGCTGCTCGCCGAGAACCAGTCGTTCCGCATGCACGAGGAACTCGGCACCGGTCCCGGCTTGCACTACCTGTGGGACAAGGAGCGCCCCGAATGAGCTACGGCCCCAACCCCTGGCAGCAGACCCACTGGGACTGGCGCGCCGCCGGCAACTTCATGTGCGGTGGCGCGGGTGCGGGGCTGATCGCACTGGCGCCGCTGATCGGCGCGCAGGGCCTGCACCTCGTGCTCGCGATGCTCGGCGGGGTGGCCCTGATCGGCCTCGGGCTGCTGTGTGTCTGGGTCGAGATCGGCCGCCCGCTGCGTGCCATCAACGTCTTCTTCAACCCGCGCACGTCGTGGATGACACGCGAGGCGATCGTCGCCAGCGCGCTCGTGCCGGCAGCACTCGCGGCAGCGCTCGGCGTGGCCGGCGCGAGCTGGGTCGCAGCGGCACTCGCGCTCGGATTCGTCTATTGCCAGAGCCGGATCCTGAAAGCCGCCAAGGGCATCCCGACCTGGCGCGAGCCGATGATCGTGCCCTTGATCGTCAGCACCGGGCTGGCCGAAGGCGCCGGCCTGTGGCTGCTGCTGCAGCCGCTGCAGATCCTGCGCCAGCCGATCCCGCTGATGCTGGTGGCGCTGCTGGTCCTGGCGCGGGCGCTGCTGTGGCCGGTCTATCTTGCCCGCCTGGCCCAGCCCGCGACGGCACCCGCACGCCGCGTCCTCGATCGCTCTGGGCGCAAGCTGCTGTGGCTCGGATCGGTGCTGCCGTTGACCGTCGTGGCCCTGGGCGCAACCGGCGCGCTCACCAGCATGCCGACCGCGATCCTGGTCGCGCTCGCGGGCTTGTTCGTCGCGGCCGCCGGACTGCAGTTCAAGTACGCGCTCATCACGCGCGCAGCCTTCAACCAGGGCTTTGCTCTCGTGCACCTGCCGGTGCGCGGGGTCCGGCGCTGAACGATTGCCCCTCGCGGGCAAGGAGATCCGATGCAGACCGCCACCTCCACGCCAGTCAAGGCCGCGGCCACCCCCAGCGAGCGCTGGATGTTCGACCGCTATGCCGAAACCCTTCCGCGCGCCGAGCTGGCCGCATTGCAGCTGCAGCGCCTGCGCGCCACCGTGCGCAACGCCTACGATCACGTGCCGCTGCACCGGTCACGGCTCGACGCGGCGGGTGTCACGCCGGACGACATCCGCACCCTGGCCGATGTCGCGCGGCTGCCCTTCACGCTCAAGACCGATCTGCGCGACCACTACCCGTTCGGCATGTTCGCGCGCCCGGTGGCGGAGCTGGCGCGCCTGCATGCCTCGTCGGGCACGACCGGCAAGCCGACCGTCGTCGGCTACACCGAGGAGGACATCGAAACCTGGGCCGGCCTGATGGCGCGCTCGATGGCCGCGGCCGGCGCGCGCCCGGGCGACGTGGTGCACAACGCCTACGGCTACGGCCTGTTCACCGGCGGGCTGGGCGCGCACTACGGCGCCGAGCGCCTGGGCGCACCGGTGGTGCCGATGTCCGGCGGCTCGACCGAGCGCCAGGTCGCGCTGATCATGGACTTCGGCGCCCGTGTGCTGTGTGCGACGCCGTCCTACGCGCTGGCGATTGCCGAGGTGGCCGAGGCGCAGGGCGTGGACCTGCGCACCAGCGCGCTCGAGGTCGGCCTGTTCGGCGCCGAGCCCTGGAGCCAGGCGATGCGCGAGCGAGATCGAGGCGCGCCTCGGGCTGAAGGCGGTCGACATCTACGGCCTGTCCGAGATCATGGGGCCGGGCGTGGCCTGCGAGTGCGACGCACAGGTCGGCCTGCACGGCTGGGAGGACCACTTCCTGTTCGAGATCATCGACCCCGACACCGGCCAGGTGCTGCCCGAGGGCGAGGCCGGCGAACTGGTGATCACCACGCTGACCAAGCAGGCGCTGCCGATGCTGCGCTACCGCACGCGCGACATCACGCGCCTGACCACCGAGCCCTGCGACTGCGGCCGCACCCATGTGCGCATCCTGCGCATCACCGGCCGCAACGACGACATGCTGATCATCCGCGGCGTCAACGTCTACCCGTCGCAGATCGAGGCGGTGCTGGTCGGCCTGCCGGCGATCGCGCCGCACTACCAGCTCGTGGTCGAGCGGCGCGGCACGCTCGACCATGTGAGCGTCGAAGTCGAGGCCGAACCGGGCGTGCCGGCCGACGACCATGCCCGCCTCGCGGGCGATGTCGCGCACCACATCAAGTCGCTGATCGGCATCACGACCGACGTGTCGGTCAAGCACCCGGGCGAGATCCCGCGCTCGCAGGGCAAGGCGGTGCGCGTGCGCGACCTGCGGCCGAAGGCGGGTTGAGCCATGGCCAAACGACTGCTGACCCTCGAAGTCAACGGGCGCACGAACGACCACGCGGTGGCCGACTCGTCGCTGCTGTCGACGTGCTGCGCGACACCCTGGGCCTGACGCGGCACCAAGCAGGGCTGCGACGGCGGCGAATGTGGCGCCTGCACGGTGCTGGTCGACGGCGAGCCGCGCTGGCCTGCATCACGCTGGCCGCCACTTGCACCGGCAAGTCCATCGAGACCATCGAAGCCCTGAGCCAGCAGGGCGCATGAGCCGGCTGCAGCAGGCCTTCCACGAGAAGCTCGGCACCCAGTGCGGCTTCTGCACGCCCGGCATGATCATGGCCGCCGAGGCCCTGCTGCGCCGCGCGCCGCACCCGAGCGAGGCGCAGATCCGCGACGCGCTGGCCGGCAACCTGTGCCGCTGCACCGGCTACGTCAAGATCATCGAATCGGTGCAGGCGGCCGCCGGGAGCGCAGCATGAGCGGCCCCGCGAACACGCGCACGCCGAGCGGCCGCCGGTGCGCTCGATCGGCCAGCGCACGCCGCTGGTCGACGGCATCGAGAAGGTCACCGGCCGCGCGCGCTACACCGCCGACCTGCCTTTTCCGAGCGCGCTGGTCGGGCGCATCCTGCGCAGCCCGGTCGCGCACGGCGTGATCCGCGCCATCGACACCTCGCGCCGCGCTGGCCATGCCCGGCGTGCGCGCGGTCATCACCGGCGAGGACTTCGCCGCGCCCTATGGCGTGATTCCGATCGCGCAGAACGAATGGCCGCTGGCGCGCGGACAAGGTGCGCTACCGCGGCGAGCCGCTGGTCGCGGTGGCCGCGGTCGACGAGGCCAGCGCCGAGGCCGCGCTGCGCGCGATCGTGGCTCGACATCGACGCGCTGCCGGCCTACTTCAGCGCCGCCGACGCGCGCGCCGACGGTGCCGTCGCTGCTGCACGACAACAAGCCCGGCAACCTCGAGCGCCAGGTCGAGCAGGACTTCGGCGACGTCGATGGCCGGCTTCGCCGCCGCCGACCTGGTGCTCGAGCGCAGCTTCAACTACGCCGAGATCGCGCACGGCCAGATCGAACTCAATGCCGCGGTCGCCCAGTACGAGCCCGAGCGCGACCGGCTGACGACGCATTCGGTGACCCAGGTGCCGTACTACCTGCACCTGACGCTGGCGCAGATGCCTGGGCATGGACAGCTCGCGCATCCGCGTCGTCAAGCCCTTCGTCGGCGGCGGCTTCGGCCACCGGGTCGAGCCGCTGAACTTCGAGATGGTCACCGCCGCGCTGGCGCGCGCCGCCGGCGGCACGGTGAAGACCGAACTGACGCGCGAAGAGGTTTCCTGACCCACCGCGGTCGGCCGGCGACCGACGATCCGGCTGCGCATCGGCATCAAGCGCGAGCGGCGAGATCACCGCGGTCGACTGCGAAGTCGTGCAGCGCGGCGGCGCCTACGGCGGCTACGGCCTGGTGACCATCCTGTACGCCGGCGCGCTGCTGCACGCGCTGTACCGCGTCGGCGCGGTGCGCTACCGCGGCTACCGGGTCTACGCCAACCTGCCGCCCTGCGGCGCGATGCGCGGCCATGGCGCGGTCGACGTGCGCCATCGCGTTCGAGTCGCTGCTCGACGAGACTGGCGGGCGAGCTCGGCCTCGACCCGTTCGCGGTGCGCCGCGCCAACCTGATCGAGCCGCCGTACCGCACGCTCAACGACCTGCAGGTCAACTCCTGCGGCCTGCCGGCACTGCCTGGACTGGGTCGAGCAGGCGTCGGGCTGGCAGCAGCGCGGCGCGGCCGCTGCCGCCCGGGCGCGGCCTGGGCCTGGCCTGTTCGCACTACGTGTCGGGTTCGGCCAAGCCGGTGCACTGGAGCGGCGAGCCGCATGCGGTGATCAACCTCAAGCTCGACTTCGACGGCGGCATCACCATCCTGACCGGCGCGGCCGACATCGGCCAGGGTTCGTCGACCCTGCTGACCCAGGTCGTGGCCGAGGTGCTGCTGCTGCCGATGGCGCGCATCCGCGTCATCGCCACCGACAGCGCGCTGACGCCCAAGGACAACGGCTCGTATTCGTCGCGCGTCTCGTTCATGGTCGGCAACGCGGCGCTGCGCGCCGGCGCAGGCGCTGAAGCGGGTGCTGGTCGACGGCCGCCGCGCAAGCGCTTCGAGGTCGAGCCCGGACGACATCGACTGGGCCGGCGAATCCTGTCGGCGCACCGGCACCGACCGCCGACTGGACTTCGCCCAGATGTCGTCCAGGCGGCCCTGGTCGACGCCGGCACGCTGACCGTCAAGGGCAGCTGGTCGACACCGCCCGAGACCCAGGGCGGCAAGTTCCGCGGCGCCGCCGTCGGCTCGACCGCCGGCTTCTCCTACGCGGCCCAGGTGGTCGAGGTCAGCGTCGACGAGGACACCGGCGCGGTGACGCGTCGAGCAGGTCTGGGTCGCGCACGACTGCGGCTTCGCGATCAACCCGCTCGCGGTCGAGGGCCAGGTGCAGGGCGCGGTGTGGATGGGCATGGGCCAGGCCCTGTCGGAGGAAACGCGGTACCACGACGGCCTGCCGGCTGCGGCCCAACCTGATCGACTACCGCATTCCGACGCATCGTCGAGTCGCCGCCGATCGAAGTCACGCTGGTCGAGAGCATGGACCCGCTCGGCCCCTTCGGCGCCAAGGAGGCCAGCGAAGGCGCGCTGCACGGCTTTCCGCCGGCCCTGACGAACGCGATCCTCGACGCCATCGGCATGCGCCTGACGCGAGTTGCCGGCCACGCCCGACCGCGTGTTCGATGCGCTGCACAACGCGCGCCGCGCACAGCGCCTGCAGGCGCGGCGCGATGGGCCGAAGACCGTCGCCAGCCCCACGGCCGACGAGGAATCCTGATCATGTCGATGCTTCCCGCTTTCGATCTGCAACGCCCGACCAGCCTGGCCGAGGCCTTCGCGCTGCTCGCCGAGCCCGGCGCGCGGGCGCTGGCCGGTGGCACCGACCTGGTGCCCAACCTGCGCCGCGGCCTGGAACAGCCCGCGGCTCGTCGACCTGTGCGCGCTGCCCGGGTTCGCCGAGCTCACGCAAGGCGAGACCGGCTGGCTGCTCGGCGCCGGCGTGACGCTGGCCCAGCTGGCAGCGAACGCCGATCTGGCCTCGCACCTCCCGGCGCTGGCGGAGGCTGCGCGCGTCGGTCGCCGGCCCGGGCCACCGCAGCGTGGCCACGCTGGGCGGCAACCTGTGCCAGGACACCCGCTGCGTCTTCTACAACCAGAGCGCATGGTGGCGCGCAGCGAACGGCTACTGCCTCAAGCGCGGTGGCGACACCTGCCATGTGGCGCCGCAGGGCGAGCGCTGCCACGCCGCCTTCAGCGGCGACCTGGCGCCGGCGCTGCTGGCGCTCGACGCCGAGGTCGAACTGGTCGGCGCGCGGCACGCGGCGCCTGCCGCTGGCCGAGCTCTACCGCGACGACGGTGCCGCGCACCTGACGCTGGCAGCCGGGTGAACTGGTGTTGCGCGTGCACCTGCCCGTGCCGCCGCCTGGCCTGCGCAGCGGCTACCGCAAGGCGCGGGTGCGCGGCGCGATGGACTTCCCGCTGGCCGGCGTCGGCTGTGCCCTGCTGGTCGAGGACGGTCGGATCTGCAACCTGCGTATCGCCCTCACCGGCACCAACTCCAACGCCTTCGTGCTCGCCGGCACCGAAGCCCTGATCGGACGCGCACCCGATGCCGAGAGCCTGCAATCGCTCGGCAAGCTCGTGCAGAAGCAGGTCAGCCCGATGCGCAGCACGGTGACCCCCTCCAACTATCGCCGTCAGGTTGCCGCTGCGCTCGCGCAACGCCTGGTGCGCGAGTTGAGTGGCGCCGCCTGAAGGCGCCGCGGAGTCCCGCCATGTTTCGAATCGTCAGGCGCGAACAGTTCTCCGAGAACGCCTTCCTGTGGGACATCCTGGCCCCCGACGTGGCCGCGGCCGGCCGAGCCCGGGCCACTTCGTCATGCTGCGCCTGCACGAAGGCGGCGAGCGCATTCCGCTCACGGTCGCCGACTACGACCGCGAGCGCGGCACCGTCACGGTGGTCGTCCAGGCGCTCGGG
This sequence comes from uncultured beta proteobacterium, assembly GCA_963740395.1. GTDB lineage: Bacteria > Pseudomonadota > Gammaproteobacteria > Burkholderiales > Burkholderiaceae_C > CADEEN01. The sequence continues at coordinate 5,502 of CAVUEP010000042.1, read as the reverse complement.
CAAGACCACGCGCGAGATGCGCGACGACTACGCCGAAGGCGACACGCTTCGCCGACTTCGTCGGACCGCTCGGCCTGCCGCAGCACATCGGCCAGGTCGGCCATGTCGTGCTGGTCGGCGGCGGTCTCGGCGTGGCGCCGATCTTCCCGCAGCTGCGCGCGTTCAAGCAGGCCGGCAACCGCACCACCTGCATCGTCGGCTTCCGCAGCCAGGATCTCGTGTTCTGGGCCGACAAGCTGGCCGAATACTGCGACGAGCTGATCGTCTGCACCGACGACGGCAGCGCCGGCCGGCCGGGGTTCGTGACCGCGGCGCTGGCCGAAGTGCTCGAGCGGCCGACCGCCAAACCCGACCTCATCGTGGCCATCGGCCCGATGCCGATGATGCAGGCCTGCACCGAGACCACGCCGCCCGCATGGCGTCAAGACCATGGTCTCGCTCAACACCATCATGGTCGACGGCACCGGCATGTGCGGATCCTGCCGCGTCACGGTCGGTGGCGAGGTCAGGTTCGCCTGTGTCGACGGCCCCGACTTCGACGGCCATCAGGTCGACTTCACCGAACTGCATGCACGCCAGCGCCGTTTCAAGGAGCAGGAGGCGCGCGCCAATGCCGATGCCGAGCATGTCTGCAGCCTCGAGCAGAAACTGATCAAGGAGGGCAAGCGGACCTACAAGAAGTACTCGGCGCTCGAACGCCATCAGGTCAAGATGCCCGAGCGCGACCCGCACGAGCGCTCGCACAGTTTTGCCGAGGTCAACCTCGGCTACGGCCATGCCGCTGCATTGCGCGAGGCCGAGCGCTGCATCCAGTGCATCAAGCCGACCTGCATCGATGGCTGCCCGGTCAGCATCGACATTCCGCGCTTCATCCGCCACCTGCTGGTGCGCGACCTCGACGAGGCGGTCAAGACCATCCACGAGTCGAGCATCTTCCCGTCGGTCTGCGGGCGTGTCTGCCCGCAGGAGAGCCAGTGCGAAGCGCAATGCGTGCTGATCAAGGCCAAGATGGAGCCGGTCGCGATCGGGCGCCTCGAGCGTTTCGTCGGCGACCACGCGCATGCCGCACCGGCCGTGCCGCCGAAGTTTGACCGGGTGCTCGGTCAGGTCGCCATCGTCGGCTCGGGTCCGGGCGGTCTGGCCGCCGCCGCCGACCTGGTCAAGATGGGGGCCGAGGTCACCGTCTACGAAGCCCTGCACGTGGTCGGCGGCGTGCTGCGCTACGGCATTCCGTCGTTCCGCCTGCCGCGCGAGATCATCGACCGCGAAGTGAACCGCCTGCGCGACATCGGCGTGCGCTTCGAGACCAACAAGGTGATCGGCAAGACCTTCTCGATCGCCAAGCTGACCGGTTCGATGGGTTTCGACGCGGTCTTCGTCGCCGCCGGCGCCGGCGCGCCGAGCTTTCTCGGCATCCCGGGCGAGAACGCCGGCCAGGTCTATTCGGCGAACGAATTCCTGACCCGCGTGAACCTGATGGGCGGCGACCAGTTCCCCTACCGCGACACCCCGATCGGCCTCGGCGACAAGCGTGGTCGTGATCGGCGCCGGCAACACCGCGATGGACTGCCTGCGCGTGGCCAAGCGCGTCGGCGCGGCCGAAGTGCGCTGTGTCTACCGCCGCTCCGAAGCCGAAGCCCCGGCGCGCGTCGAGGAACTGCGCCACGCCAAGGAGGAAGGCATCGACTTCCGCTTCCTGCACGCGCCCGGTCGAGATCCTGCATCGACGACGACGGCGACGTGCGTGGCGATCAAGGTCCAGAAGATGACGCTCGGCGAGCCCGACGCCAGCGGGGCGCCGCCAGCCGGTGCCGCTCGACGAGTTCGTCGAACTGGCCTTGCGACACCGTGATCTACGCGCTCGGCACCAAGGCCAACCCGATCGTCAGCCAGGTCGACCCCGGGTCTGGCGCTGAACAAGTGGGGCTACATCGTCGCCGACGATGCGACCCAGGCCACCAACCTGCCGGGCGTGTTTGCCGGCGGCGACATCGTCACCGGCGGCGCCACCGTGATCCTGGCCATGGGCGCGGGCCGCCGCGCAGCGCGCGCGATCGGCGCCTACCTGCAGGACGCGTGCGCGCCACTGGCCGGTCACGGCCGAGGCGATCGAGTCCTTCGTGCCCCGATCCCGAACGCCGAACCGGCCCACCACTGAGGTCGCGAGCCATGCTGTGTCCGAAGTGCCACCGACCGCTGGAAGACGACAGCGACGGCGTCTACATCTGCTGCGCCGCACGCCACCCTGCGCTGGCGTTGCACCGGCTGCGCCAAGGTCAGCGAGGGCTTCGCCTTCCCCTACGGCATATGCCCCCAGTGCGGCGGCAAGCTCGAGGTGTTCGAGGCCGCGGCGACGCTCGACGATCGGCCACGGCCTCGACGCCGTGCGCATGGCCTTCGAGATCGAGCTCGGCGGCCAGCGCCTTCTACCAGCGCGCCGCCGCCGATACCGGCGACCCGGTGCTCCGCGAGCTGTTCGGCCGCTTCGCCGTGATGGAGGGCGAACACATGGAGACGCTGTGCGCGCCGCTACCACGTCGACGTGCCCGACGCCGGCGGCCGACTTCCGCCTCGAGCTGCGCGGCCATCTTCGCCGACGTCGAGAACCGGCCCGCAGGATCCGGCCAACCTGTTCCGGATCGCGATCGCGCTGCGAGCAGCGGGCCGCCGACGTTCTTCGCCAGCCGGGCCGAACTGGCGGCCCCGGCGTCGGCCGAACAGCAGCTCTTCCTCGAACTCGCCGCCGAAGAGCGTGAACACGCCGACCTGCTGAGCGCCGAATACGCACGTTGGCAGGCCGGCGCGGCCGGGGCTGTTCAGCGTCGACCACCTGGGCGCGCCGATCCTGCCGTCGGGCGCGCCGGTCGACGCCGAGGCAACGATCAACGCTGCCGAGGTCCTGCTCGGCGGGCTCGATCCGGCGCGCACCGCGCTGGTGCTGCGGCACACGCTCGCTGAGCCGTGGCGAGTTGCGCGAGCGGTCGCTCTGCGCGGCGGCGGTCTGGCGGGCACAGGGCATCGGGCCCGGTGACCGGGTGGCCATCAAGCTGACGACAGCATCGACTGGGTCGTCGGCTACCTCGGTGCGATCTGGGCCGGCGCGATCGCGGTCGCCGTCAACCCGCACATTCCGGCCGCCGAATGGCAGTACATCCTCGACGAGGCGGGGTTCAACGTCGATCCTCGCCGAGTCCGCCGCCGACACGCCCGTGCCCTGGCGCGCGCGGGTGCATCCTGCTCGCCGACTGGTGCGCCAACGCGCGTCGTGCAGCCGAGCCGGTCGACCCGCATCCGATGGTCGCCGAGACACGCCGGCCTTCTGGTGCCACTCCTCCGGCACCTCGGGCAAGCCCAAGGCGGTGGTGCACGCGCAGCGCTTCGTGCGCGAGATCGAACGTGGTCTCGCAACGAGCGACTCGGGCATCGCGCGCCGACGACCGGCTGTTCGCGACTTCGCAGCTGTTCTTCTCCTATCCGCAGACCAACAGCCTGTTTGCCGGCCTCAAGCTCGGTGCCACCGTGATCCTGGAGCCGCAGCTGGCCGAATGCCGCCAATCGGTCGCGTAGACCGTGGCGGCGCAGCGCCCGACGCGTGCTGTTCAGCGTGCCCTCGCTGTACCGCAACCTGCTGCACGAAGGCGTGGCGCGGGCGAATTGCCGACGCCGGCGTGCGCATGTGCGTGTCGGCCGGCGAGGCGCTGCCGCACTCGCTGCGGCAGGCCTGGTCCGAGCAGACCGGCGGGCTGTCGATCGTCAATGGCTACGGCGCCTCCGAGACCCTGGTCCTGGTGATGACTGGGGCGCGACGACACCGACGGCTTCAAGCCCTCGCCGGGCGTGGACATCGAGCCGCTCGAGCCGATCTGGCCACCGGGCTGCCGACGCGCCTGAAGATCCGCGCCCCGACGCTGGCGCTCGGCTACCTCGACCGGCCGCAGGCCCAGGCCGAAGCGTTTCGCGACGACGCCTTCTGCCCCGCCGACCTGTTCGCGCGCAATGCGGCGGGCGGCTGGGCCTTCGGTGGACGCGAGGACTCGCTGGTCAAGATCGGCGGCCGCTGGGTCAACCTGGTCGAACTCGAGGAGCGTCTGCTCCAGCAGGCGAGCGGCGTCATTGAAGCCGCTGCCGTCTGCGTCCCCGACGCCGATGGCGTCGACTCGGTGGCACTGTTCTACGTGCGCAGCCAACCCGGACGTGGCCAGTGCCGCGCTGCACGCCAGTTCGCAGAACCTGCCGCACTACCAGCGCCCGCGCTGGCTGCACGCCGTGCCAGCCCTGCCGCGTGACCCCACCGGCAAGCTGCTGCGCCGCAGGCTGCAGGAACTGCACCGCGGCGAGGTCTGAGCGCATGGCAACTCCGCTCGTCGGCGTCGAACGGATCGGCGGCGTGCTGGTCGCGACCCTGGCCCGTCCGCCAGTCAATGCGCTCAACGACCGTTGATCGCCGCCATCGACGGCGTGGTCGACCATGGCCATCGCGGACGACAGGGTCGCGGTCCTGCACCTGCGCAGCAGCCTGCCGGTGTTCAGCGCCGGTGCCGACCTGGCGCTGATCCAGGCCTGTTTCGCCACGCCGGAGGGCCCGGACGCGATGACCGACGTCGTGCGCGCGATGCAGCGCCTGTACGCACGGCTCGAGGCCGCGCCGCTGCTGACCCTGGCCGAGATCGGCGCGACGGCGCTCGGCGGCGGGCTCGAACTGGCGCTCGCCTGCGACCTGCGCGTCGCCGCGCGCGACGTCCACCTCGGACTGCCGGAGGCAGGCCTGGGGTTGTTGCCGGGTGCCGGCGGGACCCAGCGCCTGACCCGCCTGTGCGGCCCGGGCGTGGCCAAGCGCCTGATCCTCGGTGCGGAAGTGATCGACGGCGCCCAGGCGCGCGAGCTGGGCATCGTGCAGTGGGCCCTGCCCAAGGATCAGCTGGCCGCCTGGACGCGCGCGCTCGCGACCCGTCTGGCCGGGGCACCGAAGGCGGCACTGGCCGCCAACAAGCGCTGCATCGCGCTGCCACTGACACCGCAGGCGACGGATACGCCCTGGAGATCACCGAAACGCGCGCGCTCTACGACCACCCGCAGACACGCCAGCTGGTGGAGTCATTCCTGTCCCGGCGAACGAGCCGCACGCCCATTGAGGGGAACCATGATGAATGCCCGAACCCAGATCGCCGTCGTCACCGGGGCCGCCTCCGGCATCGGGCGGGCCTGTGCACGCGTATTGGCGCGCAGCGGCGCGCATGTGGTGGTGGCCGACATCGACAGCGTGAACGGCGCCGAGGTCGCCAAGCGCTGCGCGACGAGGGTCACAAAGCGGACTTCATGGCGGTCGACATGACCGACCGTGCGCTGATCGAGGCCTTCGCCCGTGGCCGTGCTGGAGCGCTACGGCACCGGTCGACATCCTGGTCAACGGCGCCGGCTGGGGTAAGACCCAGCCGTTCTGCGAAGGCACGCCCGAGCTCTGGAACAAGCTGATCGCGCTGAACCTGTCTCGGTCCGATGCAG
>CAVUEP010000041.1:0-90253 GCA_963740395.1 uncultured beta proteobacterium | reverse complement strand
GCCCGGGCTTCTTGACGAACTCGATCACCTGCGCCGCCCTGAACAGCGCCTGCACCGACGCCAGGTCGCGGGCGCAATGGCGGCCCCAGGCGAATGCCGCCTTGTTGTTCTCGACCTGCACGGCGTTGAGCTCGATGGCACGCATCAGCGCGGCATGCGACAGCGGCACGCGGCCCTGTTGCCAGGCGTAGCCCAGCAGCAGCGGATTGGTGTAGATCGAGTCGCCAACCAATTGCACCGCGACCTGTTCGGCATCGAAAGCGCCGACCAACGCCTCACCGACGCTGGCCTTGATGGCAGCCTCGCAATGACCGCCCGGGAACTGCCAGTCGGCGTTCTTCACGAACGCGGCCGTCGGCGTGCCGTGGGTGTTGAGCGCGACATAGGTGCGGCCCTGCTGCATCACGGCCAGCGTGTACTTGGCCGCGCCGACGATGGCGTCGCAGGCGATCACGAGGTCGGCCTTGGCGGTGTCGACCTTGGTCGTGAAGATCGCGTCCTGGCGATTGGCGATCTGGATGTGGCTCCACGTGGCGCCGCCCTTTTGCGCCAGACCGCCGGCGTCCTGGGTGACGACGCCGCGGCCTTCGAGGTGGGCGGCCATGCCCAGCAGCTGACCGATGGTGATGACGCCGGTGCCGCCGACACCGCCGACCACGATGCCCCAGGCGGCCTCGGCCAGCGGCAGGCTCGGCTCGGGCAGGGCCGGCATCGCAGCGAGGTCACCCTTCTTTTCCTTCTTGGCCTTCTTCAGCTGGCCGCCTTCGACGGTGACGAAGCTCGGACAGAAGCCCTTGACGCAGGAGTAGTCCTTGTTGCAGGTGTTCTGGTTGATGCGGCGCTTGCGGCCGAACTCGGTCTCGACCGGCTCGACCGACAGGCAGTTGCTTTGCACGCTGCAATCGCCGCAACCTTCGCAGACCAGTTCATTGATCACGACCCGTTTCTCAGGGTCGACCATCTTGCCGCGCTTCCTGCGTCGGCGCTTCTCGGTGGCGCAGGTCTGGTCGTAGAGGATGACGGTCGTGCCCTTCAACTCGCGGAACTCGCGCTGGATGCGGTCGAGCTCGTCGCGGTGGTGCACGGTCACGCCGGGCTCGAGCGCCACGCCGCCGTACTTCTCGGGCTGGTCGGACACGATCACGAGCTTGGCCACGCCTTCGGCGACCAGGCTCTTCATGATCTGCAGCACCGTGTGGCCTTCCGGGCGCTCGCCGACCTGCTGGCCGCCGGTCATGGCCACGGCGTCGTTGTAGAGCACCTTGTAGGTGATGTTCACGCCGGCCGCGATGCTCTGGCGGATGGCCAGCAGCCCGCTGTGGAAATAGGTGCCGTCACCCAGGTTGGCAAAGACATGCGGGTCCTTCGTGAACGGCGCCTGCCCGACCCAGGCCACGCCTTCGCCGCCCATCTGCGAGAAGGTGCTGGTGCTGCGGTCCATCCACACCGCCATGTAATGGCAGCCGATGCCGGCCATGGCGCGCGAGCCCTCGGGCACCCGCGTGCTGGTGTTGTGCGGGCAGCCCGAGCAGAACCACGGGGCGCGCTCGCCGGTGTCGACCTTGATCTCGGCCAGAGACTTCTCGCGCGCTTCGATGATGGCGATGCGCCGGTCCATGCGGGCGGCGATGTCGCTGCCCGCAGGGGCCAGGCCGAGTTTCCTGAGCCGCTTGGCGATTGCCTTGGCGACGATGGCCGGCGTCAGGTCTGCCTTGGCGCGCAGCAGCCAGTTGTCGCTCGGGTTGGGCATCGACCATTCGCCGCCGGTCGAATCACCCTCGGGTTCGTCGAACTTGCCGAGCACATGGGGACGCACGTCGGCGCGCCAGTTGTAGAGCTCTTCCTTGATCTGGTACTCGATGACCTGGCGCTTCTCTTCGACGACCAGGATCTCCTGCAGGCCCTGGGCAAAGTCGCGCGTGATCGTGGCTTCGAGCGGCCAGACCACATTGACCTTGTGCAGCCGGATACCCAAGGCACGGCAGGTTTCGTCGTCCAGGCCCAAGTCGACCAGGGCCTGGCGCGTGTCGTTGAAGGCCTTGCCGCTGGCGATGATGCCAAAGCGGTCGTGGCTGGATTCGATGACGTTGTGGTTGAGCTTGTTCGCGCGGACATAGGCCAGCGCGGCGTACCACTTGAAGTCCATCAGCCGCGCTTCCTGCTCGAGCGGCGCGTCGGGCCAGCGGATGTGCAGGCCGCCCGGCGGCATCGCGAAATCCTCGGGCATCACGATCTTCACGCGGTCGGGGTCGATCGACACCGAGGCCGAGGATTCGACCACCTCCTGGATCGTCTTCATGCCGCTCCACACGCCCGAGAAGCGGCTCATGGCAAAGGCGTGCAGGCCCATGTCGAGGATGTCCTGCACATTGCTGGGAAAAAACACCGGCAGGCCGCAGGCCTTGAAGATGTGGTCGCTCTGGTGCGCCGCGGTGCTGCTCTTGCTCACATGGTCGTCGCCGGCGATCGCGATCACGCCGCCGTGCTTGGCCGTGCCGGCCATGTTGGCGTGCTTGAACACATCTGCGCTGCGGTCCACGCCCGGGCCCTTGCCGTACCAGATGCCGAACACGCCGTCGTACTTCTTCGTCGCCGGGTAGAGGTCGAGTTGCTGGGTGCCCCAGACCGCGGTCGCACCCAGCTCTTCGTTCACGCCGGGCTGGAACACGATGTGGTGCTCGGCGAGGTGCTTCTTGGCCGCCCACAGCGCCTGGTCATAGCCGCCCAGCGGCGAGCCGCGGTAGCCGCTGACGAAGCCGGCGGTATTCAGGCCCGACAGCGCATCGCGCGTGCGCTGCAGGATCGGCAGGCGCACCAGCGCCTGCACGCCGCTCATGAAGGCGCGGCCGCTGGCCAGCGCGTACTTGTCGTCCAGCGTGACGGTTTCCAGCGCCTTGCGGATCGACTCGGGCAGGGGGGCGTTCATGCGCTGTCTCCATGGCAAAAAGGGCAGCGGCCAGTGTAGGAGCCTTGGCTGGGCAAGTGTTTTCCTTGTTTGCTTGCTATCGGCGTCCCTGAGCAATACTCTTTCGTCCATTGCCGAAATGACGAAACGATGACGTCCAGAACCGCCAAACAAGGGAAGCCCCGGGGCCCAGCGCAGGGTGCCAGCGATGCCGACCCGGGTCACGCCCCCGGCCTGGACCGCTACGACATTGCGATCCTTGCCGAGTTGCAGGCCGACGCAAGGCTGTCCAATGCCGAACTGGCCAGCCGCATCGGGCTGTCGGCGGCGCCCACCTGGCGCCGCGTCAAGTGGCTCGAGCAGCAACGCTTCATTACCGGCTACCGGGCCGAGCTCGATCGCCGGCGCATCGGCTTGGGCGTCTTCGCCTTCGTCCGCGTGGATACCGAGCGCAGCAGCGGCAGCGCCATCAAGTCGCTCGAGGACGCGATCCGCAGCCTGCCCGAGGTCACGGCCTGCCACTACATCAGCGGCGCGGGCACCTTCGAATTGCAGGTCATGGCCACCGACCTCGACGCCTTCTCGCGCTTTGCCACCGGAACCTTGCTGAACCTGCCCAACATCAAGGACATCCACACCAGCTTCTCGCTCGGCGAGGTCAAGTCCGGTGCCGCGCTGCCGCTGACGCACCTGCAGGGCGCCGCAGGCGTTGCGCCGGGACGGCCGCGTAGCTGAGCGACACTGGGCGCCACGATGAGCGAACCAGCCCGTCCACCCTCACTGCGAAAGCGCTTGACCGACGCCGTCCTGGGCACCGAACCGACGCAGCGCCTGCGCGTCGCGCAGGCGGGTCTGGCGACGCTGCTGATGGCGTTCTCGGCACTGATCCTGATCGCCGTTGCGCGACGTGTCGAGACGCCGTTGGGACCGGTGCTGCTGTGGGCGATCTTGTCGCTGGGCGGGCTGTTGGCGTCATTCATTGCCATCCGCAGCGGCTGGTCACGCCGCCTCGCGGACCCGTCGATGACCCTGCCGCAGGTGGTCTACGCCGTCGCCAGTGGCGCTGCCGCGTATGCCATGGCCGGGCCGATGCGCGGTGCGGTGTTCCCAGTGCTGTTGGTCATCATGATGTTTGGCATGTTCCAACTGCGACCGCGCGCGGTGAAGTTGGTCGGACTTTACGCGTTGACCCTGTTCGGCGTCGTAATGGCATTGATGGCGTGGCAGCGACCGCAGGTCTACGCGCCGGCAGTCGAGTGGGTCCACTTCCTGATGCTGGCCACCATGCTGCCGGCGTTTGCGGTGTTGGCGACGCGGCTTTCGCGCATGCGCGACCGCAATCGCAGTCAGCGTGACGACCTGGCCGTCGCCTTGGAGCGCATTCAGGAACTCGCCACGCGCGACGAACTGACCGGCCTGGTCAACCGCCGCCACATGGTTGAGCTGCTCGAGCAGGAGCGCCAGCGCTGCGCGCGCTCGGGCCGGTTCTTCTGCCTGGCGATGATCGACATCGACCATTTCAAGTCGATCAACGACCGCCATGGTCACGCGGCGGGCGACACCGTATTGCGCCGCATTGCCCAGGAAGCGATCGGTGCGGTCCGGGTCGGCGATGTGGTGTCGCGCTGGGGTGGCGAGGAGTTCGTGCTGCTGCTGTCGGACTCGCGCGTGCCACCGGCACGCGGCGGGGTCGAGCGCCTGCGCGAGCGCGTCTCAGCGGCGACCCTGCTCGAGAGCGACCCGACGCTGCGCGTCACGGTTTCCGTGGGCCTGGCCGAGCACATCGCTGGCGAGGCAATCAGCCAGACGCTGGCGCGCGCCGACCAGGCGATGTACGCGGCCAAGTCCGAGGGCCGCAACCGCACGGTTGTTGCCGGCGGCGAGTCAGTTGCGTCGTGAGCGACACCCACCTGCCCGCGCGACACCTGCTGCTCGCGCTCGCCGTGGTGGCGGTGTGGGGTACCAATTTCGTCGTCATCAAAGCAGCGCTGGGCACGTTACCGCCGTTGCTGCTGGCGACGCTGCGCTTTGCGCTCGCGTTTGCGCCGGCCGCGCTGTTCGCGAAGCGCCCCGAAGTGCCTTGGCGCACGCTGGCCACTTACGGCGTGCTGATCGGAGCCGGACAGTTCGGCCTGCTGTTCGTCGCGATGCGCGCCGACATCACGCCGGGCCTGGCGTCGCTCGTGATCCAGGTTCAGGTCTTCTTCACGATCGGACTGGCGATGCTGTTGGCCGGCGAGCGCCTGCAATGGCACCAGGGCGTCGCACTGGCGCTGGCCGCGGTGGGGCTGGCCGTGATCGCCGCCCACCTGGACGCCGCCACCACGCCGCTAGGGCTGGCGCTGGTGCTGCTGGCGGCGTTGGCCTGGGCTGCGGGCAACCTGGTGGGCCGCCGCGCGGGCCGCGTCAACATGCTCGGCTTCATGGTCTGGTCGAGCCTGTTTGCGGTGCCGCCGCTGGCCCTGCTGTCGTTCTGGCTTGAGGGCCCGCAGGCCATCGCGCAGGGGCTGGCGGCCGCCAACGCGAGCGTCTGGGCTGCCGTGCTCTGGCAGTCGCTGGCCAATGTGCTGTTCGGCTACGCCGCCTGGGCCTGGTTGCTCGCGCGCCACCCCGCCGCGACGGTCGCGCCGATGGCGTTGCTGGTACCGGTGTTCGGCATCGCCGCGTCGGCCTTGTTCCTTGGCGAGCCGCTGCCGGCGTGGAAGCTCGGCGCTGCCGCGCTCGTCATCGGCGGCTTGGCATTGAACCTGCTCTGGCCGCGCCTGGTGCGTTGACTGCCGCACGCATCGCGCGTGCTGCGATCATTTGGGCCACAGCACCCACATCTTCAACGGCTGCTTCATGCGCCCGGCCTGCTGCTCGGCCCGGTCGCCCCAGCCCCAGAAGTAGTCGGCGCGCACGGCGCCGACGATCGCCGAACCGGTGTCCTGTGCCAGGGTCAGCTGGCGCAGCGGCGTAGCGCTCAATGGCTCGGTGGTGTCGAGCCAGACCGGTGCGCCGTAGGGCACGCTGCGTGGGTCCACCGCGATCGAGCGCTCGGGCACCAGGGCCACGCCCTGGGCGCCGCGCGGGCCGAGGTTGGCGTCGGGCAGGGCTTCCTCGTGGAAGAACACCACCCGCGGATTGGCATTCACAAGCTCCGCCACCCGCCGCGGGTTGCGGCGCGCCCAGTCGCGGATTGCCGGCCAGGCGGCTTCGCCGGGCCGCAGCTCACCCTGGTCGATCAACCAGCGGCCGATCGAAAGGTAGGGCTGGTCGTTGTGGCCGGCGTAGGCCAGCCGAACCATCTGCACGCGACCGTCGGCACCGATCAGGCGCAGCCGGCCGCTACCCTGCACTTGCAGCATCAGCGCGTCCAGCGGGTCGGCGACATAGGCGATCTCGCGGTCGCGCAGAGCGGCCCGCGCGGCGGGCAGCGATTCGATCTGGGCCCGCGTGTACCAGGGCTTGCGCGTTGCCAGATTGGCTGGCGGCGCGTACAGCGCCACCCGCATTGCGCCGCGCGGCGTGCGGCTGGCATCGATGAGGGGCTCGAAGTAGCCCGTGGCGAGGCCCTCGCCCGAGGCGGCAGCGTCGAGCGGCAGCACGCGGTAGGGCAGAAAGCGCTGCATCAGCCAGGCGCGGGCGGCTGCGTCGTCGGCCGGCTGGTGGCGCAGGGCTTCCTGGCACAGGCCCAGCCACGCAGGGGCGTCGCGCTGCAGCGCAGGCGAGAGGCGTTCGCAGCTGCGTTGCAATGCCAGCCAGGCGTCGCGCGTGCGGTCGCTTTGCCAGCCAGGCAGTTCGCTCCAGGCCGCGGGTTGCCAGCGCGAACCCGGGTGCAGCGACGCGGGGGGCTCGGCGGGCGTTGCAGTGGTCGCGGTCGGGGCGCTGCGTTGTTCGACCGGCGCGGGTCCAGGCGCAGGCGCCTGCAGCGGCGGCGCGCTGCAAGCGGCCAGCATCAGCAGCGACAGCCAGTAAGCTCGGGTCATGTGGCTGCTCTTGCTCGAAGCGCTGGGTGCGCTACTGATCCTGTTGTTCATCGTCTGGTGGACCATGTTTTCGGGTCGCCGCCGCGGGGAGCGGCATGACGACGATGACGAGGCCGGCGGGCGCTGAGCGCACGCGTCAATGCAGTTGCTCGGGCCGGGTCAACACGAACTCAGGCACCGGCACGTCGAACGGATGGGCCTCTTCGGTCATGCAGAAGAAGATGCCCCGCATGGTGCCCTGTGGCGTGGCGATGCGGGTCCAGCTGGTGTACTCGAACTTTTCGCCGGGTTTGAGCAGCGGCTGGTGGCCGACCACGGCCAGACCGCGCACTTCCTCTTTGTGGCCATTGGCGTCGGCGACGATCCACTGCCGCGCCACCAACTGCGCCGTGATGTCGCCGCTGTTGACGATGGTCACGGTGTAGGCAAAGGCGTGCACGCCGGCCTGCGGCTGCGACTGCTCGGGCAGGTAGGCAACCGCGACGGTGCAGGTGAACTGGGGATGGGCCATGACGGCGATTCTAGAATCCACGCCTTTGACCCTCGCCCGGCATGAGCACCTACCGCATCGCCCCTTCCATCCTGTCTGCCGATTTCGCCCGCCTGGGCGACGAGGTCAAGGCCGTCGTCGCCGCCGGCGCCGACTGGATCCACTTCGACGTGATGGACAACCACTACGTGCCCAACCTCAGCTTCGGCCCGATGGTCTGCGAGGCGCTGCGCAAGCACGCCACGGTGCCGATCGACGTGCACTTGATGGTGCAGCCGGTCGATGCGCTGGCGCAGGCCTTCTGCCGCGCCGGCGCCGATCTGGTGAGCTTTCACCCCGACGCCAGCGCGCATGTCGACCGCACGCTGCAGCTGATCAAGGCCGAGGGCAAGCAGGCCGGCCTGGTGTTCAACCCGGCCGCGCCGATCGACGTGCTCGAGTGGGTGATCGACAAGGTCGACCTGGTGCTCGTGATGAGCGTGAATCCGGGCTTTGGCGGCCAGAGCTTCATTGACGCTGCACTGCGCAAGACCGAGCGCCTGCGCAAGGTGATCGACGCCAGCGGGCGCGACATCCGCCTCGAGGTCGACGGTGGCATCAAGGTCGACAACATCCGCCGCGTGGCCGACGCCGGCGCCGACACCTTTGTCGCCGGCAGCGCGATCTTCGGCAAGCCTGACTACAAGGCCGTGATCGACGCGATGCGCGCCGAGCTACGCCGGTGATGCCGCGCCGCATCGAGGCCGCGATCGTCGACCTGGACGGCACGCTGGTCGACACCGTCGGCGACTTCGAGGTCGCGCTCAACCTCACGCTGGCCGACCTCGCGTTGCCACCGGTCGACCGCGCCTTCATTGCCAACACGGTCGGCAAGGGCTCGGAACATCTGCTGCGCACGACGCTGGCGCGTGTCGGCGGTGACGCTGCGCGGTACGAGTCGGCCTGGGCGCACTACCAGCGCCACTACCGCGACGTCAACGGCCGGCATGCGCCGGTCTACCCCGGCGCGCAGGCCGGGCTCGAGCGGCTGCGCGCAGCCGGACTGGCGTTGGCCTGCGTGACCAACAAGCCGCGCGAGTTCGCCGTCACGCTGCTCGAACGCAAGGGCCTGGCCGGCTACTTTGCCGAGATCTTCGGCGGCGACAGTTTCGAGCGCAAGAAGCCCGACCCCCTGCCGCTGCAGCGCGCGGCGGCGGCGCTGGGCAGCACGCCGGCGCGCACACTCATGGTCGGCGACTCGGCCAACGACGCGGTGGCCGCGCGGGCGGCGGGCTGTCCGGTGGTGCTGGTGAGCTACGGCTACAACCATGGCGAGCCGGTCCAAGGTGTCGGCGCCGACGCGATCGTCGAGCGTATCGACGCGATCGACCTGGACTCGTTCAATGCCGGCCTGCAGGCGCGCGGTGTCGGGGCGCAAGTAGGATCTTGACGTGATCACGCAAGCCGAATTCGACAGCCAGGCGACGCAGGGCTTCAACCGCATCCCGCTGGTCAGCGAAGCCTTGGCCGACCTCGAGACGCCGCTGTCGCTGTACCTGAAACTGGTCGGTGGCCAGCCCCTGACCTTCCTGCTCGAATCGGTGGTCGGCGGCGAGCGCTTCGGTCGCTACTCGTTCATCGGGCTGCCGGCGCGCACGCTGGTCCGTGCCACGGGCCAGGTCACCGAGGTCGTGACCGACGGCGCCGTCGTCGAGCGCCACGAGGGCAACCCGCTGGTCTTCATCGAACGCTTCCAGGAGCGCCTGAACCCGGCCGTCCTGGCGGGGCTGCCGCGCTTCTGCGGCGGCCTCGCGGGCTATTTCGGCTATGACACGGTGCGCTGCATCGAGCCCAGGCTTGCCCACACGCTCAAGCCGGGCGGCCTGGGCACGCCCGACATGCTGCTGCTGCTGACCGAGGAAGTGGCCGTCATCGACAACCTGTCGGGCCGCCTGTACCTGATCGTGTGGGCCGACCCGACCCGGCCCGAGGCGTATACGCGGGCCCAGCAGCGACTGGTGGAATTGACAGAGAAGTTGCAGTCCAGCGTCACCGCGCCGGCGGTCAAGCGCGGTCCTTCGCACCCGGTCGAGCGCGATTTCGCCAAGGCCGACCTGATGCGGGCCTTCGAGCGCGCCAAGGAGTACATCGCCGCGGGCGACTGCATGCAGGTCGTGATTGGCCAGCGCCTGAAGAAGCGCTATACCGGCAGCCCGCTCAGCCTGTACCGTGCGCTGCGTTCGCTGAACCCGAGCCCCTACATGTACTTCTACGACATGGGCGAGTTCCAGATCGTCGGCGCTTCGCCCGAGATCCTGGTGCGCGAGGAGCGCCTGCCCGAGTCGGCCGGCGGTGGGCGCAAGGTCACGATCCGCCCGCTGGCCGGCACGCGTCCGCGCGGCGCCACGCCCGAGGAGGACGCCGCGCTCGAAGTCGAGCTGCAGGCCGACGAGAAGGAGCGTGCCGAGCACCTGATGCTGATCGACCTGGCGCGCAACGATATCGGCCGCATCGCCCGCGTCGGCAGCGTGAAAGTGACCGATGCGTTCGCGATCGAGCGCTACTCGCATGTGATGCACATCGTCAGCAACGTCGAGGGCCTGCTGCGGCCCGAAGTGGGGCAGCTCGACGTGCTGCGCGCGACCTTCCCGGCCGGCACGCTCAGCGGCGCGCCCAAGGTACGGGCCATGGAAATCATCGACGAGCTCGAACCGGTTCAGCGCGGCATCTATGGCGGCGCCTGCGGCTACCTCAGCTTTGCCGGCGACATGGACGTCGCCATCGCCATCCGCACCGGCATTGTCAAGGACCAGACCCTGTACGTGCAGGCCGCGGCCGGCGTCGTTGCCGACTCGGTGCCCGAGAAGGAATGGGCCGAAACGGAGCAGAAGGCGCGGGCACTGCTGCGTGCCGCGGAGCTGGTCGAGGCCGGGTTCTGAGAGGCCCGCAGGCAGCGGCGGTGCCGCTCAGGGCACCGAGAGTGTGAACACGGCGCGGCCGGTGAAGGTGCCTGCGGGCACGAGGGCAGTGTTGGCGTAGGCGTAGGTAAAGCAGTTCTCGACGAAGGTGTTGCGCGCGATGTTTCGCAGCAGCATCGTGCCGCCGTTGAACGTGCCCGCCGGGATGTCGGCCGCGGCGTTACCGTTGGCCGTGCTGGTCCAGCTGATTTGCGAGAACGGAATCGAGTTTGGCCCGCTGGTCAGGTTTGCCGGCGTTGTGACCTGCAAGGTGGCCGATCCGGCCCCTGCGGATGAGCTCGGCTGCCGGTACGAACCCCCGACATAGACCTGAGCCGGCGGGTTGCAGACGGCGTAATTGTCGTACGGGCTGCGCGACTGCGTGCTGTCGCTGGTCATGGCCTGTGGCGCTCCGCTGCCTACGTTGGCTGCCGGCACCGCCACCGAGACCGTGTTCACGGTGGTGTTGTTGGCTGCGACTGCGCCGACGCCGACCATCAGGTAGAGCTGCTTGGGACCGGCCGTTAAAGTCAAAACCCAGGCCGAAGCCTGGGTTGACGCAACGACAAACAAGCCCGCCACGACCGCGCGCCAAGGCGCCGGCACGCGGCGGCAACGTGACTCAGAGCACGCTGGCGGTGTAGGTGACACGGCCGTTGGTGGCGGTGCCGCCGTAGGTGCCGGGAGGGACGAGCGCAGCATTCAAGTAGGAGAAGGTCCACAGGGCGTCGCGGTCCGTGATGCTACCCCCTGTCACCGGTACGGGCGCGGACACACTGCCGTTCGTCAGCGCCGGCGCGTCGAACAAGTTGCCGGTCGTGCCAGCCGCGGCACTTGCGCCGATCTGGCTAAACGCCAGGGTATCGGTGCCGTTGGAGAGCGCGCCCGTGGTCGCCGTGACCAACGTGATGGTGCCGCCGTTGCTCCGAATCCTGGCAGTAACCACACCGGGGCTGACGTCGCCACCCGTGGAGGCGGCGATTGCCGTGCCGTTGCCAGCGGAGCCCGCTGGCACGTTGAATTCGATCAAGTTGATGCCCGTGTTGGTGGCCATCATGGTCCCGGTGCCGACTTGCAGGAACAGCACCTTGGGAATGATGACGCGGAAGTCGAGTCGCGCGGCGGCACTCAAGGCGCCGGCGCCGCTGTTGACTGCCGACTCGGCATGGGCGCCCATCGGCAGCCCGAGGGCGGCAAGGCTGGCGGTAGCGCAGACGGCGCGAAGGACAAACTTGTTCATGTTCAGTGATCTCCTGGTGTTGATGGACGGTCGGCCGATCTGGTCAATCAGTGGTCACCGATCGCGACGAAAAAATTATCCGATCGCAACCGGCAGTGAGAACGGCAACGCCAAGTGGCCCGTGACGTAGTTGCACCGTGGCCCGTGCGATCTGGCCGCTTTTCGGGGTCTTCTCCGAAGACCGACCCTCAAGTTCGGGGTTGACCGGCCGATAAGCGCCGCTTTTCTTCGGATCGACGCTCAAGTTCTGCGCTAACGCGTCGATAGACCTTGCAGGTGGGCGCGGCAACGCGCCTGCCCATGGACCAGGTCACGCCCGCGCGCAAGCCGGGGTTGCCAGGGCGCCGCCCCATGAGCCCCCGAGGCCCGGGGGATAGGGATTGTTTTCGCTGGCCCGCGGCGCATCGTGCGCGGTCAGGCGCAGGCAACCCAGGGCCCTGAAGACCCGCTGGCGACGTGCGCAGCGCAACGCACAGGAGCGACCCATGAACGACAGGCGCAAGCAGAACGACCACTACGCGCCACTGGCCATTCAGCGAGGCGACCTGCGCATGGCACTGACCGTGCTGTTGATCGGCGCGGCGGCGGCATCGACCTGTCGGGCCGACTCACAGCTGCGATTCGCGCCAGCCGGCGGTGCGCCCCTCAGCGCCTCAGCACATCTCGACTTCCGCGTCACCGTGCTGTCCTCACTTTCGCTATCGATGCAGGCCCAGGGCGCGCAGGTGCGCGGCAACACCGGCGTGCTGACCGTGCAGAGCAGCTCCGGTGGCATTGACGACGGCGCGGCACCGAGCAGCAGCCAGCAACTGCGGCCGCGCAATGTCGTGGTCGATACCACGCTGCCGGGCGCAGCGATCCCGGCCAACAGCGTGGTGACGATCGCCTCGCCCTGAGGCGAGAGCCCGGGCGCCCGGAAGCTACGGCTCGGTCGTCGCGGCTCTATCGCGTGTGGCGCCGATCTCGACACGGACAACGCCGCGCGGAACCACCTCGACTCGCATTGGCGAGCTGGCGGGCGCCGTCCAGGGCAGCGGCAAGGTGTCGGAAGCCACGGCAATGACATGCGTGCCCGAGGCCACGAACGGAAACTCGAAGCGCCCCTGCGCATCGGCGCGCGTGGCAAAACGGCCGTCGAGCGTGACCGTGACATTGGCCGCGCGCGCCTCGAGCGCGTCGAAGCGGCCGTTCTGGTTGTCGTCGAGGTAAATCACGCCTTCGATGTTGCCGCCGCCCACGCCGATGCGGCTGCCGGCGCCGATCGGCGCCACTGGCGCACCGGCCTGGAAATCGTAGCGCAGCGTCAGCCACAGGTCGCGCGATCGCGTGCCGGGGTAGATGAACGAGGCGGTGCTGCCCGGCAAGACCGGGATCGGATTGATCGCCCCGGGGTTGGCCACGCTCGACGAGCGCGTCATGCTCAGCGCGCCCGCCAGGGTCCAGGCCGGCGTCAGGCGCCATTGGCCCGAGGCGCTGAGGTTGTACGCACGTGCAAGCTGCGCCGTTTGCGGCAGCAGGGCGCGCAGGCTGAGGTCGAGCGAGACGTTGTCGCCGACATCGGCACCACCGGTCAACGCCATCTCGAAGAACGTGCCGTACTGGGTGCTCGCGCTGCTGCCGGCGTCGGCGGGGTCGGCGCTGGTCGAATTCAGCGCCAACGAGGTGCTCAGGCGCTGGCCCAGCGGCAGCGCCCAGGCCTGGTCGCTCGAAAGACGGCGCGCCACAACGGTGCGGCCACGCGTCTCGACGCCAGCGTGCAGGCGCAGGTCGGCCCAGGGCCGGCGCAGTTCTGCATAGCCTGACAACTGCAGATCGTTCGTTGTTCCCGTGCTGGCCTGGACCACACCGCCCACGCCCAGGCGCTGGTCAATCTGGTGCCGCAGCGAAACGCCGGCCCGGTGCTGCGTGGCGCCACCGGTGGCAACCTCGACCGGCTGGGTACTCGAGACCTGCGCCTCGACTTGCGTGCGCAGGCCGGTGCGTGACCAGCGGTAGTAACCGCCCTGGGAGTTGCCGCCAAGTGCGCTGCCTTGCCATCGCAGACCCTGCCCCAGGTGATGCACGCCCCAGCGGTGTGTGATATCCGCCGAGCGGAGCGCGCCGTCGAGCCAGCCCGCGACGCTGGAGCTCGACGCGCCCACAGCACTTGCCGTCGCTCCTGTGGCGTCTTGATGGCGGCCGGCCAGCAGGTTGCCCTGGACGAAGGCGATCGGCGTTTCCCAGCGCAGGCTCTGCAACAGGCCGCTGCCCGCGGGCTCGTCGGAGCGCAGGCCGAAGCCCGGGACCACCTGTGGTACGGCGCCTGAGGCATGACTGGCCACGGCGCTGTAACCCCAGCCCGGGGGCAGCATGGACGCGCCGCCGGGTCGCGCGGCACCCAGCTCCACGCCGATCGCAGCGACCCGGTTGCCCGAACCGTAGAACGAGCCCTGGCCGATCGACGCGAACGAGCCGGTCTCGCCGCCGCTGAGCTGCCAGGTGACGCCGCGCGCCTCATTGCGCCACTGCGTCGACGCACCCTGCACCAGCCGCGTCGGCACGAAGAACGAGGCCTGCTGTGCGCCGAGGCGTGTACCGAGCGTCTGGATCACGCCCAGGGCTTGCGACGCGTGCCAGCCGCCACCGAAGGGCATCGCGGTCTGATAGATTGAGAACGACAGGCCCGTTCCCTGGCGCTGCCCGGCGCGGCGATCGAGCAACTGGCCCGAGGCATCGAATGAGAACGCGCCGTAGTTGGCGGTATCCACGCTGCCGCGCAGGTTGGCCCACAGCGCGGAGTTGCTGCCCCGGTCATCGGACGAGGATTGGGCGCGCAACTCGCCGCGCAGCGTGCGCGGCATGCCGCTGCGGTCGTAGTTGGGCACCCCGTCGCTGACGAGTTCGGGCTGGGCCGATACGCCTTCCATCACCCGGTCGACATACGCCGGTGCCGGCTCGGGCTGGGGTTTGTCGGGTTCGGCAGCGCCGGTCGGGCTCGACACCACGATGCCGCACAGGGCAGCGACTGCGGCGCGGCGCCCGTGACGTGCGTTGGCGATGGCAGCCGCCGCGACGCTCACTGCGCCGGGCGCTCGGCGATCTGGCGGCTCACGTCGATCCGGCCCGCTGCGTCGGGGCCGTACTCGAGCACACCGCGCAGGGTCAGCGGCCACTTGAATGGCGGCGGGGTCGACGTCGCCGTGCGCGGGCCGGGTTCATAGGCCTGCAAGGCGATGCGGCGCGTGGTATCGGGCAGGATCGGCACGCTCTCGGGCGTGAACTCGATCGTCGCCCCGTTTGCGTCGGTGCCCTTGAGCACGCCCGACAGGCGACCCGTGGCATTGCCGGTGTTGCGGACTGTCAGCATTGGCGTGGGCCGCCCGTCGAATGCGGCAATCGAGGTTTCGCCGGCCTCGAGCACTGCCTTGGCCGCGCCGATGCGGGCGTAGACGATCACGGCAATGCGCCCGCTCATCGGGAACGAGGCCGAGGCGTCAGCCTGCACCTCCTGCGGCCGGCTCTCGATCATCAGCGCAAAGCGGCACTCTCGTGGCGCGGCGTCGGCCGGCGCGGCGACCTCGAACCGGTACCGCACCCGAGCCCCCTGCGTGACATTGACTTCCCTTCGCTCGATCGCGACCCAGGGTCGGCAACTGCCGGGCTGCAGCGCGTCGTAGAAGGTGAGCGCGCCGGCGGCGTCCAGGTGCCAGTCGGCGGTGTAGACGCGGTAGACGCCGGTGCCGGGAATGGCGTGCGTGATCTCCATCACCTGGCGCGAGACCTGCCCGGGCTCGACACCGATCTCGAAGCGCGGCGGTGTGACGGCGGCCGAAAACTGCGCGTGAACCGGCGCGCACAGCGCCAAGCCGGCCAGGCCGGCGCTGCACAGTCGGCGCGCAACGCGCAGTGGAGACGCGAACATGCTCATCGGCCCGGTACCTCGATCTCGAAAGTGAAATTCACGCGTTGCGGCGTGGCGACATCGCGCGCGTCGGCCACGGCGACGACGCGCATTGTGTCTTCGATGCGCGCGCCGGGCACCACGCCTTGGAACACGAGATGCCGCTGCCCGCTGGTCAGGCGGCCCGGCGCCAGCAGGCCAGTCGTCGTCCAGTGAACCGTGAGGCTCGATTGCACCAGCGCGGGCATCACCATGTAGATGCGCGCGGGCTGGCCGACCCACGGGCTGACATTCAGCACGATGCGCACGTCCATCGTCGCGTCGAGCAGGTCGACTGCGCTTCTCGACGGCAGCGAGTCGCGCCAACGAAGCTGTGCGGCAGACGCCAGGGTGTGGCTCATCGAGTCGTCGACCGCGTACGTGACCCAGCCTGCGGCCAGGCAGGGCAGGCCCCAGAGTGCGGCGCCCGCCATCGCCGACAGGGCCAGCATCCCAACGCGGCGACGGGCGCCCCGGTTGCGCAATGGCGGCTGTGCTCCAGGCGTCGGCACGGGCCGGGATGAAGATCCTCGCTCAAGCGTCGCACATGCCATGGGCAAATTCTATGGGCCCCGATGGCCACGGCGCCAGGCAAGAGGTTGCACATCGACCCATGCCGTCGCCGGCGAGTGCCGTAACGCCCGGGCCCCATGTCGTCGGCCGATAATGCAGGCCATGTTCACCCGACCCATCACCGTGGCCGCGCTCGATCGTCGGCGTTGGCGCAGATCACCGCACTGACCGCTCTGTCGCGCGGTCGCGGGCGTACCAGGTACTTTCCCGGTCTCGTCGCACAGGTTTGGCAATTGAACAGACTGCGGGCCGCAGCGCCAGCGGCGAGGCGGGAGCCACAGCAGTCACCCGGTGAACTCATGAGGATAGAGCGCGCATGTTGCTGATGATCGACAACTACGACAGCTTCACCTTCAATCTGGTGCAGTACTTCGGTGAGCTGGGGGAAGAGGTGCGCGTGCTGCGCAACGACGAGGTCGACGTCGCCGGCATTGCCGCGCTGAAGCCCGCGCGTTTGGTGCTGTCGCCCGGGCCCTGCACGCCGGCCGAGGCGGGGGTGTGCATCGACGCGATCCGTCACTTCGCGGGCAAGCTGCCGATCCTCGGCGTGTGCCTGGGTCACCAGTCGATCGGCGCCGCGCTCGGCGGCGACGTGGTGCGTGCGCGCACGCTGATGCACGGCAAGGCCAGCGAGATCACGACCGACGGGCTGGGCGTATACCGCGGGCTGCCAGAGCGCTTCGCCGTGATTCGCTACCACTCCCTGGCCATCAAGCGCGAGTCGTTGCCCGCTGATCTGGTGGTCACGTCGAGCACGGACGACGGCGAGATCATGGGCGTGCGGCACCGCACGCTGCCGATCGAGGGGGTGCAGTTCCATCCCGAGTCGATGCTGTCCTCGCACGGCCACGCGATGCTGCGCAATTTCCTGGAGGCCTACCCCGCATGAAAACCATCGACTTGCGCAGCGACACGGTCACGCGGCCGACGGCCGGCGATGTGGGACGCGATGCGAGCCGCTGAACTCGGCGACGATGTGTTCGGCGACGACCCGACCGTCAACGCCTTGCAGCAGCGGATCGCCGCCGACCTCGGCTTCGAGGCCGCGCTGTTCATGCCCACCGGCACGCAGAGCAACCTGTGCGCCCTGATGAGCCATTGCCAGCGCGGCGACGAGTACCTGGTCGGTCAGATGGCGCACACCTACCGTTGGGAAGGCGGCGGCGCAGCGGTGCTGGGCAGCATCCAGCCACAGCCCCTGACGAATCAGCCCGACGGCACGCTGGCGCTGGCCGATATCGATGCAGCGATCAAGCCCGATGACGCGCACTTCGCGCGCACACGACTGCTGACGCTGGAGAACACCTGGGGCGGCCAGGTGCTGCCATTGCCCTATATCGAGGCGGCCACGGCACTGGCGCGCTCGCGCGGACTGGCCACGCACCTCGACGGCGCGCGGCTGTTCAACGCCGCAGTGGCCAGCGGCGTGACGGCGCGCGAGATCGCGCGCCACTTCGACAGCGTGTCGGTGTGCTTCAGCAAGGGCCTGGGCACGCCGGCGGGGTCGGCATTGGTCGGCAGCCGCGAATTGATTGCTCGCGCGCAACGCTGGCGCAAGATGGCCGGCGGCGCGATGCGCCAGAGTGGCATCTTGGCCGCCGCCGCGCTGTACGCACTCGACCACCATGTGCTGCGCCTGGCCGAAGACCATGCCCATGCGCAGCGGCTCGCGCAAGGATTGCAGGGATCTGCGCGGGGTCACGTGGCCGCGCCGCAGACGAACATGGTGTTCGTCGAACTGGCGCCCGAGCGTGTGCCGGGCGTGGCCGAGCGCCTGCGCGATCGCGGGCTGCTCGTCATCGGTGGGGCGCGCCTGCGCTTGGTGACGCACCTGGACCTGCACGCCGACGACGTCGACCATGCCATCCTTGCCCTGCGCGAGACCCTTTAGGAGCCCCCATGCCGATTGCCGACACCGACGCGCTGACGCGCACCATCGACCACCGCGAGATTTTCCACGACGAAATGCTGGCCCTGGTGCGCCGCATCATGGGCGGCGAAATGTCGCCGGTGATGATGGCCGCCCTGCTGGTGGGATTGCGCGTGAAGAAGGAAACCATTGGCGAGATCACCGCGGCGGCGCAGGTCATGCGCGAGTTCTCGACCAAGGTGGAGGTTGCAGACCGCGCGCACCTGGTCGATATCGTCGGCACGGGCGGCGACGGTTCGCACACATTCAACATCTCCACCTGCAGCATGTTCGTGGCCGCGGCCTGCGGCGCCCGCGTGTCAAAACATGGCAACCGGGGCGTGTCGAGCAAGTCGGGCAGTGCCGATGTACTGGAGGCAATGGGCGTCGTGCTGGCGTTGCCGCCGGCAGCCATCGCCCGCTGCATCGAGCAGACCGGCATCGGCTTCATGTTTGCGCCGAATCACCACCCTGCGATGAAGAACGTCGGGCCGGTGCGCAAGGAACTCGGCGTGCGCACGATCTTCAACATCCTCGGGCCGCTGACCAACCCGGCCGATGCGCCGAATATCCTGATGGGCGTGTTCCACCCGGATCTGGTCGGCATCCAGGTGCGCGCATTGCAGCGCCTGGGGGCCGAGCACGCGGTGGTCGTCTACGGCCGCGACGGCATGGACGAAGTCTCGCTGGGTGCCGCGACGATGGTCGGTGAACTCAAGGACGGCGCCATCACCGAATACGAGATCCACCCGGAAGACTTCGGCCTGACGATGGCGTCGGGCCGTGCACTGAAGGTCGAGAGCCCGGCCGAGTCGCTCGTACTCATGCGCTCGGTCCTGGACAACGAGCCCGGACCGGCGCTCGATATCGTCATGCTCAATGCCGGCGTCGCGCTGTATGCCGCCAATGTCGCCAAGACGATGGCCGACGGCGTCGCGCTGGCGCGCGACGCCTTGGCTTCAGGAGCCGCGCGCGCCAAGATGAGTGAGTTCATCGATATGACCAAGAAGCTTGCGGCGCAATGAGTGACATCCTGCAGCGCATCGTCGCTGTCAAGCACGAGGAGGTGGCCAAGGCCAAGGCGCGCCGCGATGAGGCGTCATTGCGTCGCGATGCCGAGGCTCGGTCTGGCCAGCGCGACTTCGCTGCGGCCTTGCGCGCCAGGCGGGCCGGCAACCGGGCCGGTGTCATCGCCGAGGTCAAGAAGGCCAGCCCGAGCAAGGGCGTGCTGCGCGAACATTTTGTGCCTGCCGAGATTGCTGCCAGCTATGAGCGCGGCGGCGCGACCTGCCTCTCGGTCCTGACCGACGAGCGCTTCTTTCAAGGCGCCGCGGCGTACCTGCAGCAGGCGCGGGGCGCATGTGAGCTGCCAGTGCTGCGCAAGGACTTCATGATCGACAGCTACCAGGTGTACGAGGCGGGCGATCTCGGCGCGGACTGCATTCTCCTGATCGCGGCCTGCCTCGATGACGCGCAGATGACTGACCTCGAGGCCCAGGCGATGGCGTTGAGGATGTCGGTGTTGGTCGAAGTGCACGATGCCGCCGAACTCGATCGCGCATTGCGTCTGGCAACGCCGCTGATCGGCATCAACAACCGCAACCTGCGTAACTTCGAGGTCTCGCTCGAGACGACGCTGGCCCTGCTGCCGCAGGTGCCCAACGATCGGCTGGTCGTCACCGAGTCGGGCATCCTCACCCGGGCCGATGTCGAGCGCATGCGCGCCGCGGGCGTACCCGCCTTCCTGGTCGGCGAGGCCTTCATGCGCGCGGCCGATCCGGGCCATGCGCTGGCTCAACTGTTCGATTGAACGCGCTCACCGAGCCGCTGGGGCAGGTCCTGGACAGGGCGCCACCGTCGTGGCTGCCATTGGTCGAGGCCTGGCGGGCGTCGGATGCCGGCTGCAACCTGCTGGCATTCATCGCCGCGCGCCAGGCCGCCGGCGCGACGATCTATCCGGCGCAAGTGCTGCGCGCGTTCGAACTGACGCCGCGCGATCGCGTGCGCGTGGTCATTCTGGGCCAGGATCCGTACCATGGGCCCGCCCAGGCGGAAGGGCTGGCGTTCTCGACGCCAGCCGGCCAGCGCGTGCCGCCCAGCCTGCGCAACATCTTCAAGGAGCAGCGCCGCGACCTGGGTCTGCCGCTACCAGTCGCATGGCCATCTGGGCGCCTGGGCGCGCCAGGGCGTGTTGTTGGTCAACGCCGCCCTGACTGTCGAGGACGGTCGGCCCGGATCCCACGCGAAACAAGGCTGGGAAGCGCTCACTGACGCTGTGATTGCCTCCATTGCTGAGGAATCGAGGCCTTGCGTGTTCATGTTGTGGGGCAGTCATGCGCGCAGCAAGGCGCCGCTGGCGCGGCGCACGGGCAGCCACTTGGTACTGGAGTCGAACCATCCGTCCCCGTTGTCGGCTGCGCGTGGCGCAGCGCCCTTTCTGGGCAACGGTCACTTCAGCGCCGCGAACCGGTTTCTGACCTGCCACGGTCAGGCGCCGATCGACTGGGGGATCAAGGACTTGAGTGGCCCGGAACGCTGAGGCGGCGCGTCCGCGCACTGCCAATACCCGCGCGATCCCGTGTTATATTCTGCGGTTCGCCCTGGAGGGGTGCCCGAGTGGCTAAAGGGGGCAGACTGTAAATCTGTTGGCTTACGCCTACGCTGGTTCGAATCCAGCCTCCTCCACCAGGCGAAAACGAATTCTTGATTGTGTAGTTGTCGACTCGGCCGCGGCGTGACGCTGGCGCGGCTTGGGCTCCCGGGCGGGAGTAGTTCAATGGTAGAACCCCAGCCTTCCAAGCTGATGACGCGGGTTCGATTCCCGTCTCCCGCTCCACTGTCGTTGTCGATTGCGTCGCGTGGGGTGTCGTGGTTGCGTGTGGGTCGCTAGAGGCTTGGCTGTGTTGTCTGCCGTCAAGCCTGTGTCGATGCCCATGTGGCTCAGTGGTAGAGCACTCCCTTGGTAAGGGAGAGGTCGCGCGTTCGATCCGCGCCATGGGCACCAGGAGTATGTGGACGGGACAGCGGGCCTCGCTTCGCGAGCCCTTTCTAGGTTAATTGTCGGAGATACGCACATGGCAAAAGGCAAGTTTGAACGCACCAAGCCGCACGTGAACGTGGGCACGATTGGTCACGTGGACCATGGCAAGACCACGCTGACGGCGGCGATCACGTCGGTGCTGGCGCAGAAGTTCGGTGGTGAGGCCAAGGCCTACGACCAGATCGACGCGGCGCCCGAAGAGAAGGCGCGCGGCATCACGATCAACACCGCGCACGTCGAGTACGAGACGGCCAACCGGCACTACGCGCACGTGGACTGCCCGGGCCACGCCGACTATGTGAAGAACATGATCACGGGGGCTGCGCAGATGGACGGCGCGATCCTGGTGTGCTCGGCCGCTGACGGCCCCATGCCCCAGACCCGCGAGCACATCCTGCTGGCGCGCCAGGTCGGCGTGCCCTACATCATCGTCTTCCTCAACAAGTGCGACATGGTCGACGACGCCGAGTTGCTCGAGCTCGTCGAGATGGAAGTGCGCGAGCTGCTGGACAAGTACGAATTCCCCGGCGACGACACCCCCATCATCCACGGCAGCGCCAAGCTGGCCATGGAGGGCGACAAGGGCCCGCTGGGCGAGCAGGCCATCATGAAGCTGGCCGACGCGCTGGACAGCTACATCCCCACGCCCGAGCGCGCGGTCGACGGCGCCTTCCTGATGCCCGTCGAAGACGTGTTCTCGATCTCGGGTCGCGGCACCGTCGTCACGGGCCGGGTCGAGCGCGGCGTGGTCAAGGTGGGCGAGGAAATCGAGATCGTCGGCATCTCCGCCACGCAAAAGACCACCTGCACCGGCGTGGAAATGTTCCGCAAGCTGCTCGACCAGGGTCAGGCCGGCGACAACGTGGGCATCCTGCTGCGCGGCACCAAGCGCGAAGACGTGCAGCGCGGCCAAGTGCTGTGCAAGCCCGGATCGGTCAAGCCGCACACCCACTTCACGGCCGAGATCTACGTGCTGAGCAAGGAAGAGGGCGGGCGCCACACCCCGTTCTTCAACAACTACCGTCCGCAGTTCTACTTCCGCACCACCGACGTGACCGGTGCGGTGGAGCTGCCCAAGGACAAGGAGATGGTCATGCCGGGCGACAACGTCAGCATCACCGTCAAGCTGATCAACCCGATCGCCATGGAAGAGGGCCTGCGCTTCGCCATCCGCGAAGGCGGCCGCACCGTCGGCGCCGGCGTCGTGGCCAAGATCTTGGAATAAGGGTGAGTGTGTTGCTGCAGGGGCATAGCTCAATTGGCAGAGCGTCGGTCTCCAAAACCGAAGGTTGGGGGTTCGAGACCCTCTGCCCCTGCCAGGCGCTGACTCTTCGATTCGAAAGAGACGCGACTTAGGCGACTGCAAGACGGGCCCGAAGGCGGCGAAAGCCGCCAACGGGCTTCGGTTTCAAGTTAATCACCCGCGCCGGATGGCGCAGTTTGCGAATTGATGATGAGTACCGGTAACCCTGAAGTCGAAACGATCTCTCCGGCAGCGGACAAGGCCAAGCTGGCCGTTGCGCTGCTGCTGGTCGTGGGCGCTGTGGCGGCCTACTACCTGATCAATCAGGCTGACTGGATGCGCTGGAGCGCCCTGGGCGTGCTGCTGCTCGCGGCGGCAGCCACGTTCTTCACGTCCGAGTCGGGTAAGCAACTGCTCGCGTTTGGCCGCGACGCCTGGCGCGAGACGCAGAAGGTGGTCTGGCCCAGCCGCAAGGAAGCCACGCAGATGACCGGCTATGTATTCGCCTTCGTCGTCGTGATGGCGCTGTTCCTGTGGCTGACCGACAAGACGGTGGAATGGGCGCTGTACGACCTGATCCTGGGCTGGAAGCGCTGAGAAAGATGTCCATGAGCGATATGCAAGCCGAAGCTCCCGCCGCCGTTCCGACGCCCGCCTCGGCGCTGCGCTGGTATGTGGTGCACGCCTACTCGGGCATGGAGAAGGCTGTCGAACGCAACCTGCGCGAGCGTATCGACCGCTCGGGCATGCAGGCCAAGTTTGGCCGCATCCTGGTGCCGACCGAAGAAGTGGTGGAGCTGAAGAACGGCAAGAAGTCGGTCTCCGAGCGCCGCTTCTTTCCAGGCTACGTCTTGGTCGAAATGCAGATGGACGACGAGACCTGGCACCTGGTGAAGCACACCAGCAAGGTCACGGGATTCGTCGGTGGGGCCAAGAACCGGCCGTCGCCGATCTCGGAAGCCGAGGTCGCAAAGATCGTCAACCAGATGCAAGAAGGCATCGAGAAGCCCAAGCCCAAGGTCGAGTGGGTCGTGGGCGAATTGGTGCGCGTCAAGGACGGCCCGTTCACCGACTTCAACGGTGCGGTCGAGGATGTGAACTACGAGAAGTCCAAGGTGCGTGTGAGCGTCACGATCTTCGGCCGTGCAACGCCGGTCGAGCTGGACTTCGCGCAGGTAGAGAAGATCTGAATTTCTGAACGTCGACCCCGCCGCAGCCCCGGGGTCGACAGTTTGAGCAAGTGGGCTGAGTTGACGAGGAGCTGACTGGTTTGCCTGGCAAGCCACCGGCGTTTGAACTCGATAGGAGCCATTCATGGCAAAGAAAATCGTCGGCTTTATCAAGCTGCAGATTCCGGCAGGCAAGGCCAATCCTTCGCCGCCGGTCGGCCCCGCGCTGGGTCAGCGCGGCCTCAACATCATGGAATTCTGCAAGGCGTTCAACGCCCAGACGCAGTCCATGGAGCCCGGCCTGATGCTGCCGGTCGTGATCACGGCCTTCGCCGACAAGTCGTTCACATTCATCCTCAAGACGCCGCCGGCCACCGTGCTGATCAAGAAGGCGATCAAGCTGGAGAAGGGCTCGGGCAAGCCGCACCAGGACAAGGTCGGCAAGCTGACGCGCGAGCAGATCGAAGAGATCGCCAAGACCAAGATGAAAGACCTGACCGCCGCCAATCTGGATGCCGCGGTGCGCACCATCGCCGGCTCTGCCCGCTCGATGGGCGTGACGGTGGAAGGAGTCTGACCATGACCAAGCTGACAAAGAAAGCCAAGACCCTGGTGGGCAAGGTCGACAGCCTGAAGCTGTACCCGATGGCCGACGCGCTGGCGATGGTCAAGCAGTACGCCACGGCCAAGTTCGACGAGTCGATCGACGTGGCCGTGCAGCTTGGCATCGACGCCAAGAAGTCCGACCAAGTGGTTCGTGGCGCCGTCGTGCTGCCCAACGGCACCGGCAAGACCAAGCGCGTCGCCGTCTTCGCGCAAGGCGCGAAGGCCGAAGAGGCCAAGGCCGCGGGTGCCGACATCGTCGGCATGGACGACCTGGCCGCCGACATCAAGGCCGGCAAGATGGACTTCGATGTCGTCATTGCCTCGCCCGACACGATGCGCGTCGTCGGCACCTTGGGTCAGATCCTGGGCCCGCGCGGCCTGATGCCCAACCCGAAGGTCGGCACCGTGACGGCCGACGTGGCACAGGCCGTGCGCAACGCCAAGGCCGGTCAGGTCCAGTTCCGCGTCGACAAGGCCGGCATCGTGCATGCCACGATCGGTCGTCGGTCGTTCGACAGCGACAAGCTGCAGGGCAACCTGCAGGCGCTGATCGACGCGCTGAACAAGTCCAAGCCGGCGTCGAGCAAGGGCATCTACCTGCGCAAGGTGGCGCTGTCCTCGACCATGGGCGTGGGTGCCCGGGTGGACGTGTCAACGATTGCCGCGCCCGTCCAGGCGTGAATTGAGTAAAGGCGACGCGCTTGTCTGGCGCGTCGCCGAACGAGTTGGTGGGCTGAGGCGAGGCAACTTGCCGCAGGCCGTCAAAGACCGCTGGTGGAGCGAAAGCTCCCTAAACGAGGACGCAAGTCCGAGGCCAGCGCAGATGGCGTCCCCGCTGTCGAAGAAAACATTGGGTTTTCTGAGGCGGCAAGGTCGCTGGGTGTGCCAAATGGGCTTTGCGGCCCGGCCGGCACGTTTTGAGTGAGGAGCAGACCTTGAGTCTCAATCGCAACGAGAAAGCAGCCGTCGTCACGGATGTGGCCGCGCAAGTCGCGCGCTCGCAGACGCTGGCGCTGGCCGAGTACCGTGGCCTCACCGTGGAACACATGAACAAGCTGCGCGTCGACGCGCGTGCCAAGGGTGTCTATCTTCACGTGCTGAAGAACTCCCTGGCCCGTCGCGCCGTCGCAGGCACACCGTTCGAGTGCGCTGCGGAGGCCATGTCCGGCCCGCTGATCTACGGCTTTTCGGAAGACGCTGTCGCCGCGGCCAAAGTCATGGCCGACTTTGCCAAGGGCAACGACAAGCTGATCGTCAAGGCAGGCGTTTACGCAGGCAAGGCCCTGGACGCGAACGGCGTGAAGGCGCTGGCTGCCATCCCGAGCAAGGAAGTCCTGCTGGCCCAGTTGCTCGGCCTGATGCAGTCGCCGATCTCGCGCTTTGCGCGTGTGGTCGCTGCTATTGCCGAGAAGAAGGGTGGCGGTGCCGAAGAGGCGCCTGCCGCAGCCGACGCGGCGCCCGCCGCCGCCTGAACGATCACGTCTCAAACCTATCTACTGAATCGAGGAAACCCAAATGGCATTCGACAAAGACGCTTTCATGACCGCCCTGGACAGCATGTCCGTGATGGAACTCAATGACCTGGTCAAGGCCATTGAAGAGAAGTTCGGCGTGTCCGCCGCCGCGATGGCGGCCCCGGCCGGTGCTGGCGGCGGTGGCGCTGCTGCGGTGGCCGAAGAGCAGACCGAGTTCACGGTGATGCTGCTCGAGGCAGGCGCCAACAAGGTGCAGGTCATCAAGGCCGTGCGCGAACTCACGGGCCTGGGCCTGAAGGAAGCCAAGGACCTGGTCGACGGCGCACCCAAGCCCGTCAAGGAAGGTGTAGCCAAGGCCGACGCCGAAGCCGCGCTGAAGAAGCTGGTCGACGCTGGCGCCAAGGCGGCGGTGAAGTAATCGCGCAGTCAAGGGTCTTCTCCCAGGGGTTGGCGCCCCTGGGGGCACCTGCAAGCGCCGCGCGCGACGTTTGCAAGTGTTCTCTGATCCGACTGCAGAGAACGGGTTTGGTCGGGCCGAGGTGCAATGCCTCGGTTGTCCGCCAGCGGCAGGTAGTGGCCTGCCACCAAGCAATCGAGCGCAATGCTCGAGCAGCCAGTCGCCGATGAACGCGGGCTAGGCCGGCGCGCGTTCTCGACCACGGAGTGTTCAATGGCGCAAGCATCCTCCTCTACTTACAGCTTCACCGAGCGCAAGCGGATTCGCAAGAGCTTCGGTAAGCGCAAGAGTGTTCTCAACGTTCCCTATCTGCTGACGATGCAGCGGGAGTCGTATGTCGCGTTCCTCCAAAAGGACGTGCCACCCGCCAAGCGCAAACCCGAGGGTTTGCAGGCGGCCTTCCTCTCCGCGTTCCCGATCGTGTCGCACAACGGCTACGTCGAGATGAAGTTCATCGAGTTCAACATGGCCAAGCCGGCCTTCGACACCCGCGAGTGTCAGCAACGCGGCTTGACCTATGCGGCGGCCGTGCGTGCCAAGCTGCAGATGATCATCTATGACCGTGAATCGGCGCAGGCCAAGACGGTCAAGGAGATCAAGGAGCAAGAGGTGTACATGGGCGAAGTGCCGCTCATGACCAACTACGGCTCGTTCATCATCAATGGCACCGAGCGCGTCATCGTCAGCCAGCTGCATCGCTCGCCGGGCGTATTCTTCGAGCACGACAAGGGCAAGACCCACTCCTCGGGCAAGCTGCTGTTCAGCGCGCGCATCATCCCCTATCGCGGCTCGTGGCTCGACTTCGAGTTCGACCCCAAGGACATCCTGTACTTCCGCGTCGACCGCCGTCGCAAGATGCCGGTCACGATCCTGCTCAAGGCCATCGGCCTGTCGCCGGAATCGATCCTGGCCAACTTCTTCGTCTTCGACCAGTTCCGGTTGATGGACAGCGGTGCGCAGCTCGAGTTCGTGCCTGAGCGCCTGAAGGGCGAAATTGCGCGCTTCGACATCACCGACAAGGCCGGCAATGTGGTTGTCGAGAAGGACAAGCGCATCACGGTGCGCCACCTGCGCACGCTGGAGCAGACCGGCACGACCTTCATCAGCGTGCCCGAAGATTTCCTGGCCGGTCGCACGCTTGCCCGCAACATGGTCGACCCGGAGACGGGCGAGATCGTCGCCAAGGCCAATGACGAGTTGACCGACGTGCTGCTGAAGAAGCTGCGCACGGCAGGCATCAAGGACATGCAATGCCTGTACACCAACGAACTTGACGAAGGCGCGTACATCAGCCAGACCCTGGCAGCTGACGAGACGGCCGACGAGCTGGCCGCGCGTGTGGCGATCTACCGCATGATGCGCCCCGGCGAGCCGCCGACCGAAGACGCCGTGCAGGCGCTGTTCCAGCGCCTGTTCTACAACGGCGACAGCTACGATCTGTCGCGCGTCGGGCGCATGAAGTTCAATGCCCGTGTCGGCCGTGACTCGGCCGAAGGCTCGATGACGCTGTCCAACGAGGACATTCTTGACGTCGTCAAGATCCTCGTCGAACTGCGCAACGGCCGCGGCGAAGTCGACGACATCGACCACCTGGGCAACCGGCGCGTGCGCTGCGTGGGTGAGCTGGCCGAGAACCAGTACCGCTCGGGCTTGGCACGCATCGAGAAGGCGGTCAAGGAGCGTCTGGGCCAGGCCGAGACCGAGGCCCTGATGCCGCACGACCTGATCAACTCCAAGCCGATCTCTGCGGCGCTAAAGGAGTTCTTCGGGGCCAGCCAGCTGTCGCAGTTCATGGACCAGACCAACCCCTTGTCCGAGATCACGCACAAGCGGCGCGTCTCGGCACTGGGCCCGGGCGGCCTGACGCGCGAGCGCGCCGGCTTCGAGGTGCGCGATGTACACCCGACGCACTATGGCCGGGTCTGCCCGATCGAGACGCCTGAAGGGCCGAACATCGGCCTCATCAACTCGCTGGCGCTGTATGCGCAGCTCAACGAGTACGGTTTCCTCGAAACGCCGTACCGGCGAGTGGCCGACGGCAAGGTGACGATGGAGATCGACTACCTGTCGGCGATCCAGGAAGGCAAGTACGTCATCGCGCAAGCCAGCGCCACGCTGGACGAGCAAGGCAAGCTGATCGACGAGTTGGTCAGCGCGCGCGAGAACGGCGAATCGGTGCTGACATCGGCCGAGCGCATCCAGTACATGGACGTCGCGCCGACGCAGATCGTGTCGGTGGCGGCATCGCTGGTGCCGTTCCTCGAGCACGACGACGCCAACCGCGCGTTGATGGGCGCCAACATGCAGCGCCAAGCCGTGCCGGTCCTGCGCCCCGAGAAGGCGTTTGTCGGCACCGGCGTCGAGCGCGTGGCCGCCAAGGACAGCGGCACCGTCGTGGCGTCGCGCCGCGGCGGCATCGTTGACTACGTCGACACGAATCGCATCGTCATTCGCGTCAACGACAACGAGACGGTCGCCGGCGAAGTCGGCGTCGACATCTACAACCTGATCAAGTACCACCGTTCGAACCAGAACACCAACATCCATCAGCGCCCGATCGTCAAGCGCGGTGACAAGGTGGCAGGCGGCGACGTGATCGCCGACGGCGCGTCGACCGACCTGGGCGAACTGGCCCTGGGCCAGAACATGCTGGTCGCGTTCATGCCCTGGAACGGCTACAACTTCGAAGACTCGATCCTGATCAGCGAGCGCGTCGTCTCGGAAGACCGCTACACCTCGATCCATATCGAGGAGCTGGTCGTGATGGCGCGCGACACCAAGCTGGGGTCCGAAGAGATCACGCGCGACATCCCCAACCTGAGCGAGCAGCAACTGGCGCGCCTGGATGAAAGCGGCATCGTCTACGTCGGCGCCGAGGTCAACCCGGGCGACGTGTTGGTTGGCAAGGTCACGCCCAAGGGCGAGACCACGCTGACGCCGGAAGAGAAGCTGCTACGCGCGATCTTCGGCGAGAAGGCGTCCGACGTGAAGGACACCTCGCTGCGCGTGGACCAGGGCACCAATGGCACCGTGATCGACGTGCAGGTCTTCACCCGTGAAGGCATCGTGCGCGACAAGCGGGCGCAGCAGATCATCGACGATGAACTCAAGCGCTTCCGCCTCGATCTGAACGACCAGTTGCGCATCGTCGAGGCCGACGCGTTCGACCGGATCGCGAAGCTGCTGGTCGGCAAGCCTGCCAACGGTGGCCCGCAGAAGATCGCCAAGGGCACGACGATCACGAAGGACTACCTGGCCTCGGTCGAGAAGTACCACTGGTTCGACATCCGCCCCGCGGACGAGGACCTGGCCAATCAGCTCGAGTCGATCAAGAACTCGCTCGAGCAGACGCGCCACAGCTTCGACCTGATGTTCGAAGAGAAGCGCAAGAAGCTCACGCAGGGCGACGAACTGCCTGCGGGCGTGCTGAAGATGGTCAAGGTCTACCTGGCCGTCAAGCGCCGCCTGCAGCCCGGCGACAAGATGGCCGGCCGGCATGGCAACAAGGGTGTGGTGTCCAAGATCGTTCCGGTCGAAGACATGCCCTACATGACCGACGGCACGCCGTGCGACATCGTGCTCAATCCGCTCGGTGTGCCCTCGCGCATGAACGTCGGCCAGGTGCTGGAAGTGCACCTGGGATGGGCGGCCAAGGGCATTGGCCAGCGCATCGGCGACATGCTGCAGGAGCAGGCCAAGGTGGCCGAGTTGCGCAAATTGTTCGACGAGCTCTACAACAAGAGCGGCGGCAAGACCGAGTCGCTGGACAAGCTGTCCGACGACGACGTGCTCGAAATGGCCGGCAATCTGGCCAAGGGTGTGCCGTTCGCCACGCCGGTGTTCGATGGCGCGGCCGAGGAAGAGATCCGCGGCATGCTGATGCTGGCCTACCCTGACGACATTGCCGCCCGCAAGGGCCTCAATGCCACGCGGACGCAGGCGACATTGCATGACGGTCGTACCGGGGATGCCTTCGAGCGCCCGGTCACGGTCGGCTACATGCATGTGCTCAAGTTGCACCACCTGGTGGACGACAAGATGCACGCCCGCTCGACCGGTCCGTACTCGCTCGTCACGCAGCAACCGCTGGGCGGCAAGGCGCAGTTCGGCGGGCAGCGCTTCGGCGAGATGGAGGTCTGGGCTCTGGAAGCCTATGGCGCCTCGTACATCCTGCAGGAAATGCTGACGGTCAAGTCGGACGACGTCAACGGCCGGACCAAGGTCTACGAGTCCATCGTCAAGGGTGAGCACGCGATCGAGGCCGGCATGCCGGAGTCGTTCAACGTGCTGATCAAGGAAATTCGCTCACTCGGTATCGATATCGAGCTGGTGCGCAACTAAAGGAGAAAAGGCATGAAGGGACTACTCGACCTTTTCAAGCAGTTCACCCCGGATGAGCATTTCGATGCCATCAAGATCGGCCTGGCGTCTCCGGAGAAGATCCGCAGCTGGTCGTTCGGTGAAGTGCGCAAGCCCGAGACCATCAACTACCGGACCTTCAAGCCGGAACGCGATGGTCTCTTCTGCGCCAAGATCTTTGGCCCGATCAAGGACTATGAATGCCTGTGCGGCAAGTACAAGCGCCTCAAGCACCGCGGAGTCATCTGCGAGAAGTGCGGCGTTGAAGTCACGCAGACCAAGGTGCGGCGTGACCGCATGGGTCACATCGACCTGGCCGCACCCTGCGCGCACATCTGGTTCCTGAAGTCGCTTCCCAGCCGGCTGGGCCTGGTGCTCGACATGACGCTGCGCGACATCGAGCGCGTGCTGTACTTCGAGGCCTATGTCGTCGTCGACCCGGGCATGACGCCGCTGAAGAAGTTCTCGATCATGAGCGAGGACGACCACGATGCCAAGCGCACCGAGTACGGTGACGAGTTCATCGCGCTGATGGGCGCCGAAGGCGTCAAGAAGCTGCTCGAGGAAATGGATCTGGACGTCGAGATCGACAAGATCCGCAACGACCTGACCGGTTCCGAACTGAAGATCAAGAAGAACTCCAAGCGCCTGAAGGTCATGGAGGCCTTCAAGCGCTCGGGCATCAAGCCGAACTGGATGGTGATGGACGTGCTGCCGGTGCTGCCGCCGGACCTGCGTCCGTTGGTGCCGCTGGACGGTGGCCGCTTTGCGACCAGCGACCTGAACGACCTCTATCGCCGCGTCATCAACCGCAACAATCGCCTGGCGCGGCTGCTCGAGTTGAAGGCGCCGGAGATCATCGTGCGCAACGAAAAGCGCATGCTGCAGGAGGCGGTGGACTCGCTGCTCGACAACGGCCGTCGCGGCAAGGCAATGACGGGTGCGAACAAGCGCGCGCTGAAGTCGCTGGCCGACATGATCAAAGGCAAGTCGGGCCGCTTCCGCCAGAACCTGCTGGGCAAGCGCGTCGACTACTCGGGCCGCTCGGTCATCGTGGTCGGCCCGACCCTGAAGCTGCACCAATGCGGCCTACCCAAGCTGATGGCGCTGGAACTGTTCAAGCCATTCATCTTCTCGCGCCTGGAGGCGATGGGCATCGCCACGACGATCAAGGCGGCGAAGAAAGAGGTCGAAAGCGGCACGCCGGTGGTCTGGGACATCCTCGAGGAAGTCATCAAGGAGCACCCGGTTCTGTTGAACCGCGCGCCGACGCTGCACCGCCTGGGCATCCAGGCCTTCGAGCCGGTGCTGATCGAAGGCAAGGCCATCCAGCTGCATCCGCTGGTTTGCGCGGCCTTCAACGCCGACTTCGACGGCGACCAGATGGCCGTACACGTGCCGCTGTCGATCGAAGCGCAGATGGAAGCACGTACGCTGATGCTCGCTTCCAACAACGTGCTGTTCCCGGCGTCTGGCGAGCCCTCGATCGTGCCGTCGCAAGACGTGGTGCTGGGGCTGTACTACGCCACGCGAGACCGCGTCAACGCCAAGGGCGAAGGCATGATCTTCGCCGACATTCTTGAGGTGCAGCGCGCGCTGGACAACGCGCAGGTCGAGGTGACCGCCAAGGTGGCGGTGCGACTGACCGAGTGGCAGAAGGACGCCAACGGCGAGTTCGTGGCGCAGACGCGCCTGGTCGACACGACCGTGGGCCGTGCGCTGTTGTCGGAGATCCTGCCCAAGGGGTTGCCCTTCACGCACATCAACAAGGCACTGAAGAAGAAGGAGATCAGCAAGCTGATCAATGTCTCGTTCCGCAAGTGCGGCTTGAAAGAGACGGTGGTGCTGGCCGACAAGTTGCTGCAGGCGGGATTCCGCCTGGCCACGCGCGCGGGCATCTCGATCGGCATCGACGACATGCTCGTGCCAAAGGAGAAGCCGGGCCTGATCGAGCGCGCCGAAAAGGAAGTCAAGGAAATCGAGCAGCAGTACGTCTCGGGTCTGGTGACTTCCGGCGAGCGTTACAACAAGGTGGTCGACATCTGGGGCAAGACCGGTGACGAGGTCGGCCGCGTGATGATGGGTCAGCTCGCCAAGGAGAAGGTCACCGACCGCCATGGCAAGCAGGTCGAGCAGGAGTCGTTCAACTCGATCTACATGATGGCCGACTCGGGCGCGCGCGGTTCGGCCGCGCAGATCCGCCAGCTCGCGGGCATGCGGGGCCTGATGGCCAAGCCGGACGGCTCGATCATCGAGACCCCGATCACGGCCAACTTCCGTGAAGGCCTGAACGTGCTGCAGTACTTCATCTCCACCCACGGCGCCCGCAAGGGCCTGGCGGACACGGCGTTGAAGACCGCGAACTCGGGTTACCTGACGCGCCGCCTGGTGGACGTGACTCAGGATCTGGTCGTGATCGAGGAGGATTGCGGCACCCAGAACGGCATGAACATGCGGGCGCTGGTCGAAGGCGGCGAGGTCATCGAGAGTCTGCGCGACCGCATCCTGGGCCGCATGGCTGCGGTCGACGTGTTGCATCCCGAGTCACAGCAGGCGCTGGTGCCGGCGGGCGAGATGCTCGACGAAGACACCTTGGACATTACCGAGGCGGCCGGCGTCGACGAAGTCAAGGTGCGCACACCGCTGACTTGCGCCACGCGTTTCGGTATCTGCGCCAAGTGCTATGGGCGTGACCTGGGTCGCGGCGGCCTGGTCAATACCGGCGAGGCGATCGGCGTGATCGCCGCACAGTCGATCGGTGAGCCGGGCACGCAGCTGACGATGCGCACGTTCCACATCGGCGGCGCGGCATCTCGTGCGGCCGTCGCCAACAACGTGGAGGCCAAGTCGGACGGGCACATCAGCTTCAACCCGACGATGCGCTACGTGACCAACGGCAAGAAGGAGTTGGTCGTGATCTCGCGTTCCGGCGAAATCGTCGTCGTCGACCCGCATGGTCGCGAGCGCGAGCGTCACAAGGTGCCGTACGGCGCGACGCTCAATGTCAAGTCAGACCAGCAGATCAAGGCCGGCACCGTGCTGGCCAACTGGGATCCGCTGACGCGTCCGATCATCACCGAGTTCGCCGGCAAGGCCAAGTTCGAGAACGTCGAAGAAGGCGTCACGGTGGCCAAGCAGATGGACGAAGTCACCGGTCTGTCGACGCTGGTGGTCATCGATCCGAAGCGGCGCGGTGCCGCCAAGGTCGTGCGGCCGCAGATCAAGCTGCTCGACGCCGCTGGCAATGAGGTCAAGATCCCCGGCACCGACCACAGCGTGAC
Organism: uncultured beta proteobacterium; assembly: GCA_963740395.1. Lineage (GTDB taxonomy): Bacteria > Pseudomonadota > Gammaproteobacteria > Burkholderiales > Burkholderiaceae_C > CADEEN01. Next base: position 56,683 of record CAVUEP010000041.1, on the reverse strand, counting down.
GATCGGCTTCCCGGTCGGCGCGCTGATCCAGGTGCGCGACGGCCAGGACCTGACGCCGGGTGAGGTGCTGGCGCGCATCCCGATGGAAGGCCAGAAGACGCGCGACATCACCGGCGGTCTGCCTCGCGTGGCCGAGCTGTTCGAGGCGCGCTCGCCGAAGGACGTCGGCACGCTGGCCGAGATCACGGGCACCGTGTCGTTCGGCAAGGAGACCAAGGGCAAGAACCGACTGCAAATCACTGACCCCGAAGGCAACGTCCATGAGGAACTCGTCGCCAAGGAGAAGAACATCCTGGTCCACGAGGGCCAAGTGGTGAATCGCGGCGAGCTCGTGGTCGACGGGTCGGCCGATCCGCAGGACATCCTGCGACTGCTGGGCATCGAGGAGTTGGCGCGTTACATCGTCGACGAGGTGCAGGACGTCTATCGCCTGCAGGGCGTCAAGATCAACGACAAGCACATCGAAGTCATCGTTCGCCAGATGCTGCGGCGGGTGCAGATCACCAACCCCGGTGACAGCAAGTACATCAGTGGCGAACAGATCGAGCGTTCGGAACTGCTGGACACGAACGACGCGCTGCGTGCCGAGGGCAAGATGCCGGCAACCCATGCCGATGTGCTGTTGGGCATCACCAAGGCCAGCCTGTCGACCGACTCGTTCATCTCCGCGGCCTCCTTCCAGGAGACCACCCGCGTGCTGACCGAGGCGGCGATCATGGGCAAGCGCGACGACCTGCGTGGCCTGAAGGAGAACGTCATCGTCGGTCGTCTGATTCCGGCCGGTACCGGCATGGCGTTCCATGCCGCACGCAAGGTCAAGGAAGAGATGGACGAGAGCGAGCGTCGCGCCATTGCGATGCAGGAGGCCGAGGAGTTGGCGTCTGCACAACTGGCGGCGATCGACGCCGAGACGGGCACGCCGGCGGCCGCCGGCGGCGACGCAACGGCCGATTGAGCGCAGTACGCCTTGACGGCGCGCGAAAGGGCGGCTTCGGCCGCCCTTTCCTTTTCCGGCGTGTGGGCGGTGCGTGGACGCCCCAATGGCGCGCCACCTGCCCTATGGACGCGTCAGACTGCGGGGACCCAGGCTTCGGGCACCGAGATCGTGGTGCCCCGCAGCGCAGCGCGTCGCGCGAGACGCAGCACCGCCCGGTCCCGGCTGAGCAGCCAGCGAGCACGGGTGGCCAGCGCCAAGTCCAGGAATTTCTGGTCGTCGGGGTCTGTGCAGTTCAGTGCCGTCGCCTGCGGCTGGGCCGGGGGCTCGGCGCGAGGTTCAACGCAGGCGTCCCAGGTGCGAAGCACTTCGACGATGGCGGCCCCGCGTGCTGCAGCCAGCCCGCGGTGCAGCACGTCGACCAGTTCGCCGCGCATGGCGGCAGTTGCGACCCAGCGCAGCTGTTTTCGACTGATGGCGGCAGCCCATGCTTCAGCCGAAGGATCGCTGAAGACCAACCAATCAAGGACGACGTTCGTGTCGAGCACGATCACCGGCGGCGAAGGCGCCACCATGGATGTGAGCATTTGCTTAATTTGCGTGGGTGACTGGGGGAATGGCTCGAATCGTTGGCGACGCCTTGCGGCCAAGGATTGCGCCGAATATAATCGCAGGCTTTTCGGCAGATTCTGCTGCGCTCTTTGTCGAGCGGCTCAGCCCATGCGCCTCGCCGGCGCGCCGGTTTCGAGCCCCACTCCACATTGCGGAGCGCTCGGCGTCTCCCGAAATTGAAGCTCCTACTGGTCTGACTTCAAACGGGAACAAGTCAACTCATCATGCCAACGATCAACCAACTCGTGCGTCACGGTCGCGAGACCGAGACCGTGAAGTCCAAGTCGCCTGCGCTGCAGGGCGGCCCGCAGCGTCGCGGCGTCTGCACCCGCGTTTACACCACAACGCCCAAGAAGCCGAACTCGGCGCTGCGCAAGGTCGCCAAGGTGCGCCTGACCAACGGGTTCGAGATCATCTCGTACATCGGCGGCGAGGGCCACAACCTGCAGGAGCACAGCGTCGTGCTCGTGCGCGGTGGTCGCGTGAAGGATCTGCCGGGCGTGCGCTACCACATCGTGCGCGGCTCGCTGGACCTGCAGGGCGTCAAGGATCGCAAGCAGTCGCGTTCGAAGTACGGCGCCAAGCGCCCGAAAAAGACCTAATCGACGCTTCGCTGACTTAGGTCGGGCCGAAGGCGGCCAAGCGAAGCAAGTAAGTGAAGGGTCTCTTGGCCCTTCGCGGCGCAAGGTGAGAGCCGCGCGTCAACTGAAACCACAGAAGGAAGATTTTCATGCCACGTCGTCGCGAAGTACCCAAACGCGAAATCCTGCCCGATCCCAAGTTCGGCAGCGTCGATCTCTCCAAGTTCATGAACGTGATCATGGAGTCCGGCAAGAAGGCCGTCGCCGAGCGCATCATCTACGGCGCACTCGAGCAGGTCGAGAAGAAGGCCGGCAAGGATCCGCTCGAGATCTTCATGGTCGCGCTGAACAACATCAAGCCGATGGTCGAAGTCAAGTCACGCCGCGTTGGCGGTGCGAACTACCAAGTTCCCGTGGAAGTTCGCCCTGTTCGCCGTGTGGCGCTGGCCATGCGTTGGCTGAAGGAGTCGGCCCGCAAGCGTGGCGAGAAGTCGATGGCCGCGCGCCTGGCCAATGAGTTGCTGGAGGCCAGCGAAGGCCGCGGCGGCGCGATGAAGAAGCGCGACGAAGTGCACCGGATGGCCGAAGCCAACAAGGCGTTCTCGCACTTCCGCTTCTAACACCTGTTCCCGCGGCCGCCTTCGGGTTTTCCTGAACCCGTCGGCGGCCCCTGCATTTGGAGAAAAGATCATGGCCCGCAAGACCCCCATCGAGCGCTACCGCAATATCGGTATCAGCGCGCACATTGATGCCGGCAAGACCACCACGACCGAGCGCATCCTGTTCTACACGGGCGTCAACCACAAGATCGGCGAGGTGCACGACGGTGCGGCCACGATGGACTGGATGGAGCAGGAGCAGGAGCGCGGCATCACGATCACGTCGGCCGCGACCACCTGTTTCTGGAAGGGCATGGAGTTGTCCTATCCCGAGCACCGCATCAACATCATCGACACCCCGGGCCACGTCGATTTCACGATCGAAGTCGAGCGCAGCATGCGCGTGCTCGATGGTGCCTGCATGGTCTATTGCGCCGTGGGCGGCGTGCAGCCGCAGTCCGAGACCGTCTGGCGCCAGGCCAACAAGTACAAGGTGCCGCGCTTGGCGTTCGTCAACAAGATGGACCGCACCGGCGCCAACTTCTACAAGGTCTTCGAGCAGATGAAGGTGCGCCTGAAGGCCAATCCCGTGCCGATCGTGATTCCGATCGGCGCCGAGGAAGGCTTTACCGGCGTGATCGACCTGATCAAGATGAAGGCCATCATCTGGGACGAGGCGTCCCAGGGCATGAAGTTCGACTACCGCGAGATCCCAGCCGAGTTGCAGGCCGAGGCGCAGAAGTGGCGCGAGAACATGGTCGAGGCTGCGGCCGAGGCCAGCGAAGAGTTGATGAACAAGTACCTCGAGTCGGGCGAGCTGACCGAGGCCGAGGTCACTCAGGGCATTCGCACGCGCACCATCGCGGCTGAAATCCAGCCGATGTTCTGTGGCACGGCCTTCAAGAACAAGGGCGTTCAGCGCATGCTCGACGGCGTCATCGATTTCATGCCGTCGCCGATCGACATTCCGCCGGTGCCGGGCATGGACGACGACGAGAAGCCGACCGAGCGCCGGGCTTCCGACGACGAAAAGTTCGCTGCCTTGGCATTCAAGCTGATGACCGACCCCTACGTCGGCCAGCTGACATTCGTGCGCGTGTATTCCGGCGTCCTGAAGTCGGGCGACTCGGTCTACAACCCGATCCGCGGCAAGAAGGAGCGCATCGGCCGCATCCTGCAGATGCACGCCAACCAGCGTGAAGAAATCAAGGAAATTCTGGCGGGTGACATTGCTGCCTGCGTTGGCCTGAAGGACGTGACCACCGGCGAGACCCTGTGCGACCCGGACGCGCTCATCACGCTCGAGCGCATGGTCTTCCCGGAGCCGGTGATTTCGCAGGCCGTCGAGCCCAAGACCAAGCCCGACCAGGAGAAGATGGGCATCGCCCTGGGGCGCCTGGCGCAGGAGGACCCGTCATTCCGTGTCCGTACCGACGAAGAGTCGGGTCAGACCATCATCTCCGGCATGGGTGAGTTGCACCTGGAGATCATCGTCGACCGCATGAAGCGCGAGTTCGGCGTCGAAGCCAACGTCGGCAAGCCGCAGGTCGCCTACCGCGAAACGATCCGCAAGTCGGTGAGCGACGTCGAAGGCAAGTTCGTGCGCCAGTCCGGCGGCAAGGGCCAGTACGGCCATGTCGTCCTGACGGTCGAGCCGCAGGAGCCGGGCAAGGGTTTCGAGTTCGTTGACTCGACCAAGGGCGGTGTCGTCCCCAAGGAGTTCATCCCGGCCGTCAGGAAGGGTGTCGAGGAGTCTCTGCCCAACGGCGTGCTGGCGGGCTATCCGGTGGTCGACGTCAAGGTGACGCTGACCTTCGGCTCGTACCACGAGGTCGACTCGAACGAGAACGCCTTCAAGATGGCGGCCTCGTTCGGCTTCAAGGACGGCTGCCGCAAGGCCAGCCCGGTCATCCTGGAGCCGATGATGGCCGTGGAAGTCGAGACCCCCGAAGACTATGCCGGATCGGTGATGGGCGACTTGTCGTCACGCCGCGGCATGGTGCAGGGCATGGACGACATGCCTGGCGGTGGCAAGGTCATCAAGGCCGAAGTGCCGTTGTCCGAGATGTTTGGCTACTCGACCACGCTGCGCAGCATGAGCCAAGGTCGCGCCACCTACACGATGGAGTTCAAGCATTACAGCGAGGCGCCGAAGAACGTCGCCGACGCCATCATCACCGCGCGCGGCGCGAAGTAATCCAAGCTGGTCTTCGGTTCCCGGGCGCCTGTTGCCAGTGGCAGGCGAACAACCCGGCTCCGGAAACCTTAACCCCGCACTGGCAACGCTCTTTGAATCAACGGAGAAACTGAAATGGCAAAAGGCAAGTTTGAGCGCACCAAGCCGCACGTGAACGTGGGCACGATTGGTCACGTGGACCATGGCAAGACCACGCTGACGGCGGCGATCACGTCGGTGCTGGCGCAGAAGTTCGGTGGTGAGGCCAAGGCCTACGACCAGATCGACGCGGCGCCCGAAGAGAAGGCGCGCGGCATCACGATCAACACCGCGCACGTCGAGTACGAGACGGCCAACCGGCACTACGCGCATGTGGACTGCCCGGGCCACGCCGACTATGTGAAGAACATGATCACGGGGGCTGCGCAGATGGACGGCGCGATCCTGGTGTGCTCGGCCGCTGACGGCCCCATGCCCCAGACCCGCGAGCACATCCTGCTGGCGCGCCAGGTCGGCGTGCCCTACATCATCGTCTTCCTCAACAAGTGCGACATGGTCGACGACGCCGAGTTGCTCGAGCTCGTCGAGATGGAAGTGCGCGAGCTGCTGGACAAGTACGAATTCCCCGGCGACGACACCCCCATCATCCACGGCAGCGCCAAGCTGGCCATGGAGGGCGACAAGGGCCCGCTGGGCGAGCAGGCCATCATGAAGCTGGCCGACGCGCTGGACAGCTACATCCCCACGCCCGAGCGCGCGGTGGACGGCGCCTTCCTGATGCCCGTCGAAGACGTGTTCTCGATCTCGGGTCGCGGCACCGTCGTCACGGGCCGGGTCGAGCGCGGCGTGGTCAAGGTGGGCGAGGAAATCGAGATCGTGGGCATCTCCGCCACGCAAAAGACCACCTGCACCGGCGTGGAAATGTTCCGCAAGCTGCTCGACCAGGGTCAGGCCGGCGACAACGTGGGCATCCTGCTGCGCGGCACCAAGCGCGAAGACGTGCAGCGCGGCCAAGTGCTGTGCAAGCCCGGATCGGTCAAGCCGCACACCCACTTCACGGCCGAGATCTACGTGCTGAGCAAGGAAGAGGGCGGGCGCCACACCCCGTTCTTCAACAACTACCGTCCGCAGTTCTACTTCCGCACCACCGACGTGACCGGTGCGGTGGAGCTGCCCAAGGACAAGGAGATGGTCATGCCGGGCGACAACGTCAGCATCACCGTCAAGCTGATCAACCCGATCGCCATGGAAGAGGGCCTGCGCTTCGCCATCCGCGAAGGCGGCCGCACCGTCGGCGCCGGCGTCGTGGCCAAGATCTTGGAATAAGGAGCGATCATGGCCACCAAACAGAAAATCCGCATCCGCCTGAAGGCGTTCGACTACAAGCTGATCGACCAATCCGCGATCGAGATCGTCGACACCGCCAAGCGCACGGGCGCCATCGTCCGCGGGCCCGTGCCTTTGCCCACGCGCATGCAGCGCTTCGACATCCTGCGCTCGCCGCACGTGAACAAGACCAGCCGCGACCAGTTCGAGATCCGCACGCACCAGCGACTGATGGACATCATCGATCCGACCGACAAGACGGTCGATGCGTTGATGAAGCTCGATTTGCCGGCGGGTGTGGACGTCGAAATCAAGCTGCAGTAGAATCGCAGGCTTTTCCGGCAGCGCATGTCCTTGGCCAAGCCAGGACGCGCTGCCAAAACTCATCAGCCCTGCCAATCGATGTGGGGCATTGGAGCCAATATGAGTCTGAGCAACCAGCTCGGTTTGCTGGGGCGCAAGGTGGGCATGATGCGCATCTTCACGAATGACGGCGACGCCGTTCCCGTGACGGTGCTCGACGTGTCGAACAACCGCGTCACCCAGGTCAAGACCGAAGCCACTGACGGCTACAGCGCCATCCAGGTGGCCTTCGGCGCACGCAAGGCATCGCGCGTGTCCAAACCTGCAGCCGGGCATCTCGCCAAGGCGGGTGTCGAGGCCGGTGAAATCCTCAAGGAGTTCCGCGTCACAGCCGATGTGGCGGAACAATTCAAGCCGGGCAGTTCGCTGCCGGTCACGATGTTCGCCGCCGGCCAGATGGTCGACGTGCAGGGCACCTCGATCGGCAAGGGCTTCACGGGCACCATCAAGCGCCACAACTTCAAGTCGCAGCGCGCGTCGCACGGCAATAGCCGTTCGCACAACGTGCCTGGCTCGATCTCGATGGCGCAGGACCCGGGCCGCGTGTTCCCGGGCAAGAAGATGTCGGGCCACCGCGGCGACGCAACGACGACGACGCAGAATCTCGACGTGGTGCGTGTCGACGAAGCGCGCCAGCTGCTGCTGGTCAAAGGCGCTGTCCCCGGCTCGAAGAACGGCCATGTCGTCGTTCGCCCGGCTGTCAAGACGCGCCCGAGCGCGACCAACAAGGGAGCCAAGTGATGCAACTCGAGCTCCTCAATGATCAAGGCCAGGCGACCTCGAAGGTCGACGCGCCCGACACCGTGTTTGCACGCGATTACAACGAAGCGCTGGTGCACCAGATCGTGGTGGCTTTCCAGGCCAATGCGCGCCAGGGCACCCGTGCCCAGCTCGACCGCGGCGAAGTCCATCACTCGACCAAGAAGCCGTTTCGCCAGAAGGGCACCGGCCGCGCCCGCGCGGGCATGACCTCTTCGCCGCTGTGGCGTGGGGGCGGTCGTATCTTTCCGAATCGGCCCGACGAGAATTTCAGCCAGAAGGTCAACAAGAAGATGTACCGCGCTGGTATGGCGGCGATCCTGTCGCAGCTGGCACGCGACGGGCGCTTGGCCGTGGTCGACTCGATTTCGATCGAGGCGCCCAAGACCAAGCTGTTGGCCGCCAAGTTCAAGGCCATGGGGCTGGAGTCGGTGATGGTCATTTCCGACCTGGTCGACGACAACCTGATGATGGCCTCGCGCAACCTGGCCAATGTCCTGGTTGTTGAGCCGCGCTACGCCGATCCGCTGTCGCTGGTCTTCTACAAGAAGATCCTTGTGACCAAGGGCGCGATCGAGCAGTTGAAGGAGATGTTTGCATGAGCCGCAACGTCAACATGCCCAAGAAGTTCGACGAGAGCCGGCTGTCTCAGGTGCTGGTCGAGCCGATCGTGTCCGAGAAGGGAACGGCTGTCGCAGAGAAGCACAACCAGGTGCTGTTCAAGGTGCTGCGCGACGCCAGCAAACCCGAGATCAAGGCCGCCGTCGAGCTGATGTTCAAGGTCGAGGTCGAGGCCGTGCGCACGATCAATCAGCGCGGCAAGGAAAAGCGCTTCGGCAAGTCGATTGGTCGCCGTGACCACATCAAGAAGGCATATGTGTCGCTGAAGAAGGGCCAGGAGCTCAACTTCACCGGGGAGGCCGCGTAATGGCTGTGATCAAAGTCAAACCCACATCGCCCGGCCGCCGCGCCGTGGTCAAGGTGGTTCACAAGCATCTGCACAAGGGCAAGCCCGAAGCTTCGCTGCTCGAGCCGCAGATGCAGAACGCCGGCCGCAACAACAACGGCCACATCACGATCCGGCACAGGGGCGGCGGCCACAAGCACCACTACCGCGTGATCGACTTCCTGCGCAACAAGGACGCGATTCCGGCGAAGGTCGAGCGTGTCGAATACGACCCGAACCGCACCGCGCACATCGCATTGGTGTGCTACGCCGACGGCGAGCGCCGCTACATCATCGCCCCGCGCGGGCTTGAGGTAGGCGCCACGATCGTCAGCGGCGCCGAGGCCCCGATCAAGGCCGGCAACACGCTGCCGATCCGCAACATTCCGGTGGGCTCGATCATCCACGCCGTCGAGATGCTGCCGGGCAAGGGGGCGCAGATCGCGCGCTCGGCCGGCACCTCGGTGACGCTGATGGCCCGCGAAGGCATCTACGCGCAGGTTCGCCTGCGCTCCGGTGAAGTTCGCAAGATCCACATCGACTGCCGCGCCACCATCGGCGAGGTCTCGAACGAAGAACACAGCCTGCGCCAGTACGGCAAGGCCGGCGCCAAGCGCTGGAAGGGCATCCGCCCGACCGTACGCGGCGTGGCCATGAACCCGGTCGATCACCCGCACGGCGGTGGCGAAGGTCGTACCGGCGAGGGCCAGGTGCCCGTATCGCCGTGGAACACGATGACCAAGGGCTATCGCACCCGCAGCAACAAGCGCACGCAGACGATGATCGTCTCGCGCCGCAAGAAGTAAGAGGCCGTCATGACACGTTCACTCAAAAAAGGCCCGTTCGTCGATCACCACCTGCTGGGCAAGGTCGAGAAGGCGTCTGCGAACAAAGACAAGAAGCCGATCAAGACCTGGTCGCGCCGCAGCACCATCCTGCCCGAATTCATCGGCCTGACGATCGCGGTGCACAACGGCAAGCAGCATGTGCCGGTGTATGTGAGCGACCAGATGGTCGGTCACAAGCTCGGCGAGTTTGCGCTGACCCGCACCTTCAAGGGCCACCCGGCCGACAAGAAGGCAGCGAGGAAGTAAAGGATGGCCACGACCATGGAAACCCAAGCAATCGTCCGCGGCGTTCGCCTGTCAACCGACAAGGGTCGGTTGGTGGCTGATCTGATCCGCGGCAAGAAAGTCGACCAGGCGCTCAACATCCTGACCTTCACGCAGAAGAAGGCGGCCGGCATCATCAAGAAGGCGCTCGAGAGCGCCATTGCAAATGCCGAACACAACGACGGCGCCGACATCGACGAACTGAAAGTCAAGACGATCTACGTCGAGCAAGGCACCACGTTGAAGCGATTTTCCGCACGCGCCAAGGGCCGGGGAAACCGCATCAGCAAGGGCACCTGCCATATCTACGTGACTGTCGGGAACTGAGGAAGAACACATGGGACAAAAGATCCACCCGATCGGCTTCCGGCTACCCGTCACGCGGGCCTGGTCCTCACGCTGGTTCGCTACCAAGGCCAACTTCGCCACCATGCTGGCCGAAGACCTGCAGGTGCGCGACTACCTGAAGGCCAAGCTGAAGAATGCGGCCGTTTCGCGCATCCTGATCGAGCGCCCGGCCAAGAACGCTCGCATCACGATCTACTCGGCGCGTCCGGGCGTCGTGATCGGCAAGAAGGGCGAGGACATCGAGAACCTCAAGGCCGAATTGACCAAGCGCCTGGGCGTGCCGGTGGCCGTGAACATCGAAGAGGTGCGCAAGCCCGAAATCGATGCCCAGTTGATCGCCGACAGTATCACGCAACAGCTCGAAAAGCGCATCATGTTCCGCCGCGCGATGAAGCGCGCGATGCAGAACGCCATGCGCCTGGGCGCTCAAGGCATCAAGCTGATGTCGTCGGGCCGCCTCAACGGCATCGAGATTGCCCGCTGCGAGTGGTACCGCGAAGGTCGCGTGCCGCTCCACACCTTGAAGGCCGACATTGATTACGGCTTCTCTGAAGCCAAGACCACCTACGGCGTCATTGGCGTCAAGTGCTGGGTCTACCGCGGCGACCGGCTGGGCGCGGGTGAAGCGCCGGCGGCCAAGCCCGACGCAGGAGACGACGATCGCCGTCCGCGTCGCGGTCCGCGTCCCGGCGGCCCGTCTGGCCCCGCTGGCGCGCCGAGAGGCCGCACCGAGCGCGCGCCGCGGACGGTCACCGTGCCGGCCGCCGGCGCCGAAAAGCCGGCCGACGCAGTCGCTGCGCCTGTCGCAGACTCGCCCACGCCCGCCGCCCCGAAGAAGCCCGCCGTCAAGCGCGTGCGCAAGCCCGCCGCCACCCCAGCAGCCGGTGGCGACGCCAAAGGAGAATAAGCATGCTGCAACCCTCACGCCGGAAATACCGCAAGGAGCAGAAGGGCCGCAACACAGGTATCGCCACGCGCGGTGCCGCCGTGTCGTTCGGCGACTTCGGCCTCAAGGCGACCGAACGCGGCCGCCTGACTGCGCGTCAGATCGAAGCCGCCCGTCGCGCCATTTCGCGCCATATCAAACGCGGTGGCCGCATCTTCATCCGCATCTTCCCCGACAAGCCGATTTCACAGAAGCCGGCCGAAGTGCGCATGGGCAACGGCAAGGGCAATCCCGAGTACTACGTGGCTGAGATCCAGCCGGGCAAGGTGCTCTATGAACTCAACGGCGTGCCCGAGGCGCTGGCTCGCGAAGCGTTCACGTTGGCTGCGGCAAAGCTGCCGCTGTCGTGTACGTTCGTGGCCCGCCAGGTCGGCGCCTGAGCTGAAGGAATCCATGATGAAAGCATCTGAACTGCGCGCCAAGGACACGCCGGCGCTGGAGAAGGAAGTCTCCGACCTGCTCAAGGCCCACTTCGGCCTGCGCATGCAAAAGGCGACGCAACAACTCTCCAACCATTCGCAGCTGGGCAAGACCCGCCGCGACATCGCTCGCGCCAAGACCGTACTGGCCGAGAAGAACAAGGGAGCCGCGAAATGAATACCGCCGCCGAAGTGCAAACCCCGGCCAAGCCCAAGGTCACCCGAACATTCGTCGGCAAGGTCGTCAGCGACAAGCGGTCCAAGACGATCACGGTCCTGGTTGAGCGCCGCGTCAAGCACGAGCTCTACGGCAAGATCATCGGTCGCTCGACCAAGTACCACGCGCATGACGAAAAGGGCGAGTACAAGATGGGAGACGTGGTCGAGATCACCGAAAGCCGGCCGATCTCCAAGACCAAGTCCTGGGTCGTGACCCGCCTGGTTCAGAAGGCGACGATCGTCTAAGGGCATCAGACTGCCCATCGGCACGATGGCCGGAACGCCCTGACACTGGCGGCCGGCCGTTTTTCATTGCACTTGAGAACACACACACCCATGCTCAAAGTAGGCGACAAGCTTCCCGCAGGCGAACTGAAGGAATTCATCGAAGTCGAAGGCGGCGGCTGCTCGATCGGCCCCAATGCCTTCGACGTGTCCAAACTCACCGCCGGTAAGACGATTGCGATCTTTGCGCTGCCCGGCGCGTTCACGCCCACCTGTTCAGCCAAGCATGTACCGGGCTATGTCGAGAAGGCTGCGGAGTTCAAGGCTGCGGGCGTCGACGAGATCTGGTGCGTGTCGGTCAACGACGCCTTTGTCATGGGGGCCTGGGGCCGCGATCAGAAGACCGCTGGCAAGGTGCGCATGATGGCCGACGGCAGTGCCGCCTTCACCAAGGCAACTGGCCTGACCCTGGACCTGACGGCCAAGGGCATGGGCCTGCGCAGCGAGCGCTACTCGATGCTCGTCGTCGACGGCGTCGTCAAGGCACTCAATGTCGAAGCGCCGGGCAAGTTCGAGGTCAGCGACGCCGCCACCCTACTGCGGCAAGCTCAAGGGGCCCGCGCCTAGGAAACCGTCCACGCGGCGTTTGACAGACGCCGCGCGTTTGCGCCATAATCTGCGACTTCGCCGAAATCGGCTGCTTGCGCAACGCGCCGGCGGCGATTTCGGTCTCAGCCCACACCACGGGCCCAAGACTGACTGCGGAAACTCCCATGGGGGCACTGCGGTTCAAGTTGGGTATAGAACATGATCCAAATGCAGTCGCGACTCGACGTCGCGGACAACACCGGTGCGAAATCCGTCATGTGCATCAAGGTGCTCGGCGGCTCCAAGCGCCGCTACGCCGGCATCGGCGACGTGATCAAGGTCAGCATCAAGGAGGCCGCGCCGCGCGGTCGCGTCAAGAAGGGCGAGATCTACAGCGCCGTCGTGGTGCGCACTGCCAAGGGTGTTCGCCGCCAGGACGGCTCGCTGGTCAAGTTCGACGGCAATGCGGCCGTGCTGCTCAATGCCAAGCTCGAGCCGATCGGCACGCGCATCTTTGGCCCCGTGACGCGTGAACTGCGTACCGAGCGCTTCATGAAGATCGTTTCGCTCGCGCCTGAAGTGCTCTGACGCGTGCAGCCCGCAAGGACCCACCCATGAACAAGATTCGCAAAGGCGACCAGGTCATCGTTCTGACCGGCCGCGACAAAGGCAAGAAGGGCACCGTGTCCCGCCGCGTTGACGACACCCACCTGGTGGTCGATGGCGTCAACATGGTCAAGAAGCACGTCAAGCCCAACCCGATGAAGGGCACCACCGGCGGCGTGGTCGACAAGGTCATGCCGATCGACCAATCGAATGTGGCGATCTTCAACCCCAAGACCGGCAAGGCCGATCGCGTGGGTATCAAGTTGCTGAGCGAGGCCGACCGCAAGGCTCGCAAGACGCAGGACAAGGGCGTGCGCGTCTACAAGTCCAGCGGCGAAGAGATCAAGGCTTAAGGGGCAGACACATGGCAAAGAAACAAGCTGCAGCCGCTTCTGCCGCATCCGCCATTCCGTTGGCGCGCCTGCAGACGTTCTACAAGGACAAGGTCACGCCCGACCTGATGGCCAAGTTCGGCTACAAGTCGGTGATGGAAGTGCCGCGTCTGACCAAGATCACGCTGAACATGGGTGTCAGCGAGGCGGTGTCGGACAAGAAGGTCATGGACAACGCCGTCGGCGACCTGACCAAGATCGCGGGCCAGAAGCCGGTGGTCACCAAGAGCAAGAAGGACATTGCCGGCTTCAAGATCCGCTCGGGTGTGCCGATCGGCGCCATGGTCACGCTGCGCGGTGTGCGCATGTACGAATTCCTCGATCGCTTCGTCACCGTGGCGCTGCCGCGGGTGCGCGACTTCCGCGGCATCTCGGGCCGCTCGTTCGACGGCCGTGGCAACTACAACATCGGTGTCAAGGAACAGATCATTTTCCCCGAGGTCGATTACGACAAGGTCGACGCATTGCGTGGCATGAACATCAGCATCACGACCAGCGCGAAGACCGATGACGAGTGCAAGGCCCTGCTGACGGCCTTCCGCTTCCCGTTCAAGAACTGAGGCACCCCATGGCCAAACAATCCCTCATTCAACGCGAGCTCAAGCGCGAGCAGCTGGCTGCGAAGTACGCGAAGAAGTACAACGAGCTCAAGGCGGCAGCCAACGACGCGAAGAAGTCCGACGAAGAGCGCTACGCCGCGCGCCTGGAGCTCCAGCGCCTTCCGCGCAATGCCTACCCGACGCGTCAGCGCAGCCGTTGCGCCCTGACGGGGCGGCCGCGTGGCACGTTCCGCATGTTCGGTCTGGGCCGCAGCAAGATCCGCGACCTGGCCTTCAAGGGCGACATCCCTGGTGTCGTCAAGGCCAGCTGGTAATCGGACTCAGGAGATTCACAAATGAGCATGAGTGATCCGATCGCCGATATGTTGACCCGTATCCGCAATGCGCAGTCCGTCGAGAAGGCCACGGTGACGATGCCGTCGTCCAAGCTGAAGACGGCCATCGCGCAGGTGCTGAAGGACGAGGGCTATATCGACGGCTTCGCCATCAAGGGCGGAGACAAGGCTGAGCTGGAGATTGCGCTGAAGTACTACGCCGGTCGCCCAGTGATCGAGCGCATCGAGCGCGTGAGCCGCCCCGGTCTGCGTGTCTACAAGGGTCGCCACTCGATTCCCCAGGTGCAGAACGGCCTGGGCGTGGCCATCGTGACCACGCCGCAGGGCGTGATGACCGATCGCAAGGCGCGCGCTTCCGGTATCGGCGGCGAAGTCCTTTGCTACGTGGCCTAAGGAAGGAATAGAGCGATGTCGCGCGTAGGAAAAATGCCGATCTCCGTGCCGAAGGGCGTGGACGTGTCGGTGACGGCTGACCTGATCAGCGTCAAGGGCGCCATGGGCACGCTGACCCGCAAGGGCAACGCCTTGGTGACTGTCAAGAACGAGGCCGGCAAGCTGAGCTTCACTGCCGCCAACGACAGCGTCGCTGCCGATGCCATGAGCGGCACGATGCGGGCGCTGGTGGCCAACATGGTCAGCGGTGTCGCCAAGGGCTTCGAGCGCAAGTTGAACCTGGTCGGCGTGGGCTTTCGTGCCCAGGCTCAGGGCGCGAAGCTGAACCTGCAGATCGGGTTCTCGCACCCCGTCGTGAAAGACATGCCGGCCGGTATCACGGTGGCGTGCCCGACCCAGACCGAAATCATCATCAAAGGTGCCGATCGCCAGGTGGTGGGCCAGATCGCCGCCGAAGTGCGCGCGATCCGCCCGCCCGAGCCGTACAAGGGCAAGGGCATCCGGTACTCGGATGAACGCGTGGTTCTCAAAGAGACCAAGAAGAAGTAAGGAGCGGCGACATGACGATCAACAAGAAGGATCAGCGTATCCGCCGCTCGCGCCAGACGCGAGCACGTATTGCCACTCAGCGCGTTGCGCGCTTGATGGTGTTTCGCAGCAACCTGCACATCTATGCCAACGTCCTTTCCGACGACGGCACGAAGGTGCTGGCCAGCGCGTCGACGGCCGAGAAGGAAGTGCGCACCGAGCTCGGTGGCGCCAGCAAGGGTGGCAATGCGAGCGCCGCGGCGATCGTCGGCAAGCGCATCGCCGAGAAGGCCAAGGCCGCCGGCATCGACAAGGTCGCGTTCGACCGTTCTGGTTTCGCCTACCACGGCCGCGTCAAGGCGCTGGCCGAGGCTGCGCGTGAAGCCGGTCTGCAGTTCTGACGCAATAGAGGAACAGAGCAATGGCTAAATTTCAACCCCGCGCGCAGACCGAGGCCAATGACGACGGCCTGAAAGAGAAGATGATCGCGGTGAACCGCGTCACCAAGGTGGTCAAGGGCGGCCGCACGCTGAGCTTTGCGGCGCTCACCGTCGTCGGTGACGGCGATGGTCGCGTCGGCATGGGCAAGGGCAAGGCCAAGGAAGTGCCCGTGGCCGTGCAGAAGGCGATGGAATCCGCGCGCCGCAACCTGAAGAAGATCGCGCTCAAGAACGGCACGATCTACCACAACGTGCGCGGCGAGCATGGCGCCGCCAAGGTCCTGATGGCGCCGGCCGTGCCCGGTACCGGCATCATTGCCGGTGGTCCGATGCGCGCCGTCTTCGAAGTCCTGGGCGTGACCGATATCGTGGCCAAGAGCCTGGGTTCGTCGAATCCGTACAACATGGTGCGCGCCACCCTGGACGCACTGAACAACTCCACCACGCCTGCGGCCGTGGCGGCCAAGCGCGGCAAGTCGGTCGAAGACATCTTCAACTGACCCGGCGCCGGAGAACTGACATGTCCGAGAAGAAAACACTGACCGTCAAGCTCGTCAAGAGCGTGGCCGGTACCAAGCAATCGCACCGCGACACGGTGCGCGGCCTGGGCCTGCGCCGCATGAACAGCCAGCGCACGCTGGAAGACACTCCCGCGGTGCGCGGCATGATCAACAAGGTCGCTTACCTGGTGCAGGTGCTGTGATGCAACTCAACAATATCAAGCCGGCCTCCGGCAGCCAGAAAGACCGTCGCCGCGTCGGACGTGGCATCGGGTCGGGCCTGGGCAAGACCGCGGGTCGCGGCCACAAGGGTCAGAAGTCGCGTGCCGGCGGCTACCACAAGGTCGGTTTCGAAGGCGGCCAGATGCCGCTGCAGCGCCGGCTGCCCAAGCGTGGCTTCAAGTCGCATGCGCTGAAGTACAACGCCGAGATCACGCTGAGCGATCTGCAAGAGCTCGCGCTGGCCGAAGTCGACCTCCTGAGCCTGAAGCAGGCCGGCTTGGTTCGCGACATGATCAAGACCGTCAAGGTCATCAAGACCGGCGAACTGACCAGCAAGGTCGTGCTCAAGGGGATCGGCGCGACCGCGGGTGCGAAAGCCGCCATCGAAGCCGCTGGCGGCTCCGTCGCCGAGTAATCGAGGACAGACGACTTGGCAACCAACGCCACCCAGCTGGCCAAGAGCGGCAAGTTCGGCGACCTGCGTCGCCGCTTGGTGTTCTTGCTGCTTGCGCTCGTGGTCTATCGCATCGGCACGCACATTCCCGTGCCCGGCATCGACCCGGACCAACTGCGCCAGCTGTTCGACAGCCAGAGCGGCGGCATCCTGAACCTGTTCAACATGTTCAGCGGCGGCGCGCTGTCGCGCTTTTCCGTGTTGGCGCTGGGGATCATGCCCTACATCTCGGCGTCGATCATCATGCAGTTGATGACCTACGTCGTGCCCACGCTCGAGGCCCTGAAGAAGGAAGGCGAGTCCGGGCGGCGCAAGATCACGCAATACACACGCTACGGCACGCTGTTGCTGGCGATCTTCCAGTCGCTGAGCATCGCGCTCGCGCTCGAAGGTTCGCCGGGACTGGTGATTGCGCCTGGCTTCGGCTTCCGCATGACGGCGGTGGTGAGCCTGGTGGCCGGAACCATGTTCCTGATGTGGCTGGGCGAACAGATCACCGAGCGCGGACTGGGCAACGGCATCTCGATCATCATCTTCGCGGGCATCGTCTCCGGCTTGCCGGGCGCCATCGCGGGCCTGTTCGAGTTGGTGCGCACCGGGTCGATGAGCATCATCGCTTCGCTGTTCATCATCGCGCTGGTCATCGGCGTCACCTTTGCCGTGGTCTTCGTTGAGCGAGGCCAGCGCAAGATACTCGTCAACTACGCCAAGCGCCAGGTCGGCAACAAGGTCTACGGTGGCCAGTCGTCGCATCTGCCGCTGAAGCTCAACATGTCGGGCGTGATCCCGCCGATCTTCGCCTCGTCGATCATCCTGCTGCCGGCGACCGTGGTCGGTTGGTTCGCCACCGGCGAAGGCATGCGTTGGCTGCGCGACCTGTCGGCTGCGCTTGTCGCCCGGTCAGCCGATCTACGTGATGCTGTACGCCGCGATGATCATCTTCTTCTGCTTCTTCTACACCGCGCTGGTGTTCAACAGCCGCGAGACGGCTGACAACCTGAAGAAGAGCGGCGCCTTCATTCCCGGCATTCGTCCGGGTGACCAGACCGCCAAGCACATCGACCGCATCCTGGGCCGGCTGACATTGGCCGGCGCGATCTACATCACGGCAGTCTGCCTGCTGCCCGAATTCCTGGTGTTGAAGTACAACGTGCCGTTCTATTTCGGCGGCACCTCACTGTTGATCATCGTGGTCGTGACGATGGACTTCTGGGCCCAGGTCCAGAGCTACATCATGAGCCACCAGTACGAATCACTCTTGAAGAAGGCAAATTTCAAGGCGACTTGAGGCGGGCACGTACCGTGTCCCGCGCGAAGTCAGCACTGCATTTGCCCGTTTGGTAAGAAGGTTTAGGAGAGCTAGTCATGAAAGTCGCTGCATCAGTCAAGAAAATGTGTCGCAACTGCAAGATCATCCGACGCCACGGCGTCGTGCGCGTGATCTGCACTGACCCGCGCCACAAGCAGCGCCAGGGCTGACCCGGCCCGACCGCACAGGACACAGAAGGAACACCATGGCACGCATTGCTGGTATCAACATCCCGCCGCACAAGCACACCGAGATCGGCCTGACGTCGATCTACGGCATCGGCCGCGACACGGCACAGAAGATCTGCGACAAGGCGGGTATCGCCTATTCGAAGAAGATCAAGGACCTGTCGGACGGCGACCTGGAAAAGATCCGCGACGAAATCGGCCGCATGACGATCGAAGGCGACCTGCGTCGCGAAATGTCGATCAACATCAAGCGCCTGATGGACCTCGGCTGCTACCGCGGCATGCGCCATCGTCGCGGCCTACCCGTTCGCGGCCAGCGCACCAAGACCAACGCACGCACCCGCAAGGGCCCGCGCAAGTCGGGCGCCCTGGTCAAGAAGTGACCCGTCGCCCGTCTCATCAAGCAGTGATCCGCGCGCGTCGCTAAAGACTCAAGGAACAGAACATGGCCAAGGCACCCCAGAACACCGCCGCGCGTCGCGTGAGCAAGAAGATTCGCAAGAACATCGCGGATGGGATTGCGCACGTGCACGCGTCGTTCAACAACACCATCATCACGATCACCGACCGCCAGGGCGGCGCGCTGGCGTGGGCGTCCTCGGGCGGTCAGGGCTTCAAGGGCTCGCGCAAGAGCACGCCGTTTGCGGCCCAGGTCGCCGCCGAGAACGCCGGCCGCGCGGCGCAAGAGCAGGGCATCAAGAACCTGGACGTACGCATCAAGGGCCCGGGCCCCGGCCGCGAGTCGAGCGTGCGTGCGCTGGCCTCGCTGGGCATCCGTATCAACTCGATCTCCGACGTGACGCCCGTTCCGCACAACGGCTGCCGGCCGCAGAAGCGTCGGCGCATCTAAGCCTCCCTGCCGCGTCGACAGGGCTTCGCAAGGACCCTGTCGACGTTGGCGTTTTGAAGCCCACCGTCCGAGCACCTAGAACAACATCCGCCGGACTCGCGCAACACGAAGGTTGCGTCAGATTGAAATAAGGACAGCAACGTGGCACGTTACCTCGGCCCCAAGGCCAAACTCTCCCGCCGTGAAGGCACCGACCTGTTCCTGAAGAGCGCACGCCGCGCCATCAGCGACAAGTCCAAGTTCGAATCCCGCCCCGGCCAGCATGGCCGCACCAGCGGCTCGCGCACCAGCGACTACGGTCTGCAACTGCGCGAGAAGCAGAAGGTCAAGCGCATGTACGGCGTGCTGGAGCGTCAGTTCCGTCGCTACTTCGCCGAGGCCGAACGCCGCAAGGGCAATACCGGCGCCAACTTGCTGATGCTGCTCGAGTCACGCCTGGACAATGTGGTCTACCGCATGGGCTTTGGCAGCACCCGCGCCGAAGCGCGCCAGCTGGTGTCGCACAAGAGCATCACCGTCAACGGTGGCGTCGTGAACATCTCGTCGTACCTGGTCAAGGCCGGCGACACCGTCGCTGTGCGCGAGCAGTCGAAGAAGCAGCTGCGCGTGACCGACTCCGTGAAGCTCGCCGAGTCGATCGGGCTACCCGAATGGGTCAAGGTCGACACCGCCAAGCTTGAGGGCGTGTTCACGAAGACCCCGGACCGCGATCAATTTGGCGCTGAAATCAAGGAAGCACTGATCGTCGAGCTGTACTCGAGATAAGCGCACAGGACAGCGGGATCGTGGCCCCAAAGGCTGCGCCCATTCCCTTGGAGGCTTCGCTTGCCGGGCGCGAAGCCATCGTCTCCCAGCCCGGCAGATCCATCAGCCTTATCGGTGTAACGAGCCGAGGGTATTGACAGGAACATCACTCAATGCAAACCAATCTGCTGAAACCCAAAGCCATCAATGTCGAGCCGATCGGCGGCCACCGTGCCAAAGCCACGCTCGAGCCTTTCGAGCGCGGCTACGGCCACACGCTGGGCAACGCCCTGCGCCGTGTGCTGTTGTCGTCGATGGTGGGCTATGCGCCGACTGAAGTCACCATCGCTGGCGTGCTGCACGAGTACTCGACGATCGACGGCGTGCAGGAAGACGTCGTTCACATCATGCTCAACCTGAAGGGCGTGACGTTCCGCCTGCACAACCGTGACGAAGTCACGCTGGTGCTGCGCAAGGAGGGCGAGGGCCCGGTCACGGCCGGCGACATCCAGACCCCGCACGACGTCGAGATCATCAATCCGGACCACGTGATCGCGAACCTGTCGCATGGCGGCAAGCTCGACATGCAGATCAAGGTGGAAAAGGGTCGCGGCTATGTGCCGGGCAACATGCGCCGCTTCGGCGACGAGCCGACCAAGTCGATCGGCCGCATCGTCCTGGATGCATCGTTCTCGCCGGTCAAGCGCGTCAGCTACGCGGTCGAGAACGCCCGCGTCGAACAGCGCACCGACCTCGACAAGCTGGTGATGGAAATCGAGACCAACGGGGCGATCAGCCCCGAGGAAGCGATCCGCGCCTCGGCCAAGATCCTGGTCGAGCAACTCGCCGTCTTCGCTCAGCTCGAGGGTAGCGAGGTCAGCGGCATCTTCGAAGAGCAGAAGCGCGCAACCAGCACCTTCGATCCGATCCTGCTGCGTCCGGTCGACGAGCTCGAACTCACGGTGCGTTCGGCCAACTGCCTCAAGGCCGAGAACATCTATTACATCGGTGACCTGATCCAGCGCACCGAAACCGAGCTGCTGAAGACCCCGAACCTGGGTCGCAAGTCGCTCAACGAGATCAAGGAAGTGCTCGCCTCGCGTGGCCTGACGCTCGGCGCGCGCCTGGAGAACTGGCCGCCCCAGGGCCTGGACAAGAGGTAAGGACGGCGCGCAAGCGCCGTCAGTGAAGTGGGCTTCCGAAGGGAAGCCCGGTGCAACTCCCAGTACCTGATACGGCTGGGAGAACAATCAACGAAAGGACCCGCACCATGCGCCACCGCAACGGACTACGAAAACTCAACCGCACCAGCGCGCACCGCCAGGCGATGCTGCGCAACATGTGCAACTCGCTGATCACGCACGAGGCGATCAAGACCACGCTGCCCAAGGCCAAGGAGCTGCGCATGGCTGTCGAGCCGCTGATCACGCTGGCCAAGGAGCCGACGCTGGCGCATCGCCGACTGGCGTTCGACCGCACCCGCGATCGCGACGTCGTTACGAAGCTCTTCAATGAACTCGGCCCGCGCTACAAGGCGCGCCCGGGCGGCTACACACGCATCCTGAAGATGGGTTTCCGCGTCGGCGACAACGCGCCGATGGCCTTCGTCGAGTTCGTCGACCGGCCCGAGCCCGCGGCCGAAGAAGTCAAGACCGACGCCGAATAAGCGTCGCTCGACATCGCACACAAGGCCAGCTGCAAGCTGGCCTTGTTCGTTTCGGGCGCTGCATGCGTGCACAAGGTCTGACCGTGCGTGGCGCGCGTAAAGTGCAGCGCCGATCGCTCGCAATTTGACGCGCCGCTCAACGAATTTGCGCGGGGTGCCATGTTAGAATTCGCGTCGCGGGGTGGAGCAGCCTGGTAGCTCGTTGGGCTCATAACCCAAAGGTCGCAAGTTCAAATCTTGCCCCCGCAACCAACATCGAAAGGTCCTCCGCGTGAGGGCCTTTTTTCTTGCCTGGCATGCATGCCGAGCGGGCTGACGCAGCGCAATGTGCGCCAGCGGCAATTGACCGACAGTCGCTGCACTTGCCGTGAAGATCCTTCCCATTCACCCATTGCCGCACGCGGCTGCCGGCAAGGTCGTCGCGGGCCCGTGGCGCTTCGCGCACCTGATGCAGGCGCCGCACCGTCTCGCTTTTGCCGCGGGCGCGACGATGCTGGCCGTCTCAGCGTTGTGGTGGACCGGGGTGTTGATCGTGCGGACTCTAGGCCTCGCATTGCCCTGGTCCGTCGCACCGGCCGCGGCGCACGGTCTGGTGATGGCCCTGGGCTTCATGCCGCTCTTCGTCGCTGGGTTCGCCTTCACCGCCGGACCGCGTTGGCTGGGTTTGCCCGAGGTCCCGGCCGACGTCTTGCGGCCGCCCCTGCTGTCGATGCTCGGGGGTTGGGCCCTCGCGTTGATCGGCTTTCATGCCTCGCATGCGCTCGCGGCAGCGGGGCTGGTCGCCGTCGCGCTGGGCTGGAGCGCCGTCACGCGGCGCTTGATCCAGATGCTGCGTACAAGCGGCGCGCCGGACAAGCTGCATGCCACCCTGCTTGCCACGACGGCGGTGGTCGGCATGCTGAGCTTGTGGGTGGCCGCCGCGGCGTTGGCTGTGGAGTCGGCAACGATGCTGCGCACTGCCACGACCGTGGCCCTGTGGGGCTTTCTGACACCGCTGTTCGTCACGGTGGCCCATCGCATGCTGCCCTTCTTCACGGCAGGCGCCTTGCCAATGCAGCGCGCGTGGCGCCCCGATGCCTTGCTCTGGGCCATGCTGGGGGTGGTGGTGGCCGAACTGCCCTTCACCGTGAGCGAGTTGTGGTGGTGGCCGCTGCCGACGTGGGCACGCTGGCTGCAGGTCGCCATCGAAGCGCCCGCGGCGCTGCTGCTGCTTGGACTGGCCCTGCACTGGGGCCTGGTGCAAAGCCTGAAGATCCGCCTGCTGGCCATGCTGCACATGGGTTTCCTGTGGTTGGGTGTCGCTTTCGCGCTCGGCGCGATCTCACACACCATGATGGCGTTGCATGGCGCCGCGCATTCGCTCGGGCTGGCGCCGCTGCACGCGTTGACGATGGGCTACCTAGGCAGCACGCTGCTAGCCATGGCCACCCGCGTGACGGCGGGCCACAGCGGTCGCCCGCTGGCTGCCGACAACCTGGCCTGGGCCTTGTTCTGGACGCTGCAGGCGGCCGTGTGGCTGCGTCTGGCCGCAGCGCTCTGGACCGCGGCCGGCACGCCCTTGGTTCTCGCTGCCGTCGCCGCCTGGCTGGTGGCGATGCTGGGCTGGTCGCTGCGCTATGGTGGCTGGCTGGGGCGCCCGCGGGCTGACGGTCGGCCCGGCTGAGCCCGCGGGTTGATCTGAAACCCCTCCCCTTAAAGTGGATCAATTTCCCACACGCGGCGCAGCGTGGATGATGTGAACCTGTCGCTAACCGGATCCCTACCTTGACCCTCAAGACCCCCAACAAAGGCGCCGCGGCTGCGCTGGCCTTGCCGCCCCAGGCCATCAGTGCGGAGGTGCTGCGCGAGAAGTACGCCAAGGGCGACGAGCAAACCGTCGACGCCGTGTACCGCCGCGTGGCCGTGGCCCTGGCCGGGCCCGAAGCGGCCGAGCAGCAGACGCAATGGGCCGAGCGCTATGCGCAGGCGCTGGATCAGGGCTTCATCCCGGCCGGCCGCATACAGTCGGCTGCGGGTGCGGGCTTGGCCGCGACGCTGATCAACTGTTTTGTGCAGCCGATCGGCGACTCGATCAGCCAGCTCGACGACGGCCACCCCGGCATTTACACCGCCCTGGCCGAAGCCGCCGAGACCATGCGCCGTGGCGGCGGTGTGGGCTACGACTTCTCGCGCATCCGCCCGCGTGGGGCCTGGGTTGGTGCGACGCACAGCTCTGCCTCGGGCCCGGTGAGCTATATGCGCGTCTTCGATCGCTCTTGCGAAACCGTGGAATCCGCCGGCGCGCGGCGGGGTGCACAGATGGGCGTGCTGCGTTGCGACCACCCCGACATCGAGGAATTCATCCATGCCAAGGACCGCGGCGACCTGAAGAACTTCAACATTTCGGTCGGCGTCAGTGACGCCTTCATGCAGGCGGTACACGACGCCGGCGATGTCGAGCTGGTCCACCGTGCCGAGCCGGGCACGGCACAGAAGGCCGCCGGGGCCTATCAGCGCGGCGACGGTCAATGGGTCTACCGCAAGCTGCCGGCGCGCGAATTGTGGGCGCAGGTCATGCACGCCACCTACGACCATGCCGAGCCTGGGGTGCTGTTTCTCGACACCATCAACCGCGACAACAACCTCGCCTACTGCGAAGACATCAGCGCCACCAACCCGTGCGGCGAGCAGCCCCTGCCGGCCTACGGCTGTTGCTGCCTGGGCTCGATCAACCTGACGCGCTTCGTGCAGCGGGCGTTCGAGGCCGACGCGAGCTTTGACGAGGTGGGTTTCTCCGCGCTGGTGCGCATGGCCGTACGCATGCTCGACAACGTGCTCGACGTGACGATGTGGCCGCTGCCGCAGCAGCGCGACGAGGCGGCCGCCAAGAGACGCGTCGGCCTCGGGTTCACCGGCTTGGGTGATGCGCTCGTGATGCTGGGCCTGCGCTACGACTCCGAAGCGGCGCGCGTCATGGCACGGCGCATCGCCGAGTGCATGCGCGACGCGGCCTACGACGCCTCGGTCGATCTGGCGATCGAGCGCGGCGCCTTCCCGTTGTTCAACGCCAACCTGTACCTGAAGCGGGGCAGCTTCGCCTCGCGCCTGCCACAGGCCCTGAAGGATCGCATCCGCGAGCACGGCATCCGCAATTCGCACCTGTTGTCGATCGCGCCCACCGGCACCATCAGCCTGGCCTTTGCCGACAACGCCAGCAACGGCATCGAGCCGCCGTTCAGCTGGACCTATGTGCGCAAGAAGCGCCAGCCCGATGGCAGCTTTGCCGAGCATCTCGTCGAAGACCACGCCTGGCGCTTGTACAAGCATCTCAAGGGCGCGGATGCACCGCTGACCTCGGCCTTCGTCACCGCGCTGGAGATGAGCGCGCAGGCTCATGCCGAGATGGTCGCCGCGGTGGCGCCGTTCATCGACACGGCGATCAGCAAGACCGTCAACGTGCCGGTGGACTACCCCTACGCCGACTTCGAGCAGCTCTACCACCAGGCCTGGACGCTCGGCCTCAAGGGGCTGGCCACCTATCGCCCCAACGCAGTGCTCGGCAGCGTGCTGTCCACGCAGCCCGCACCGCTGCAGGTGAGCGACCCGAACCGGCGCCTGGCGCTCGAGGCGCCGGCCGTGCCGGTGCTGGCCTCGCTGCGCTGGCCGGGTCGGCCCGACCTGCCCGCGGGCAACGCGGCCTGGGCCTACATGATCGAGCATCCGTTCGGCTCGTTCGCCCTGTTCGTCGGCGACGTGCCGCGCGAAGACGACCGCCGCGGTGTGCAGCCGTTCGAGGTCTGGGTCAACGGGGCCGAGCAGCCGCGCGGCCTGGGCGCCTTGGCCAAGACGCTGTCGATGGACCTGCGCACCAACGACGCCGCGTGGCTGCAGTTGAAGCTGGATGCGCTGGCCACCGTGGCCGAAGAGCGTCCGTTCGAGATGCCATTCCCGCCGCATGGCGAGCAGCGTCCCTTCCCCGGCGTCGTCGCGGCCACGGCCGCCGTGATCCGCTGGCGCTGCGAGCAACTCGGGACCCTGCCGCCGCCGCCCGGGCGTGCCACGCCGGTGATGGATGCGCTGTTCGCGCGCGACGAGCCGCACACCGACCCGTCGGGCACGCTGGCCTGGGCCGTCGACATCGACAACCCCGCCAGCGGCGAGGCCTTCACTGTGACATTGAAAGAGGTCACGTTGCCGGGTCCCGACGGCATGAGCGTGACGCGGCCCTGTGCGCTCGCGCTGGCCGGCAACTATCCGCGCGCGCTGGACGGCCTGGCGCGCCTGTTGTCGCTGGACATGCGCGTGATCGACCCGGCCTGGATCGGGATGAAGTTGCGCAAGCTGCTCAACTACGCCGAACCGCTCGGACACTTCATGGCTTTCGTGCCCGGCCTGCCTGCAGGCCAGCGGCGCCAACAGGTCTGGCCCTCGACGGTGGCCTACCTGGCGCGGCTCGTGATCCACCGCTATGCCATGCTCGGCGTACTCGACGAGGACGGTTTCCCGCTGCGCGAGATGGGCGTGCTCGATGCGCCGCGACCGGGGCAGCCGAGCGTGCTGCAGGCCGGGCGCCCTTGCCCCGAGTGTGGCAACGCCAGCGTGATCCACAAGGATGGCTGCGACTTCTGCACCGCCTGCGGCTACGTGGGGCAATGCGGGTGATGGGTCCGCGCTGCTGACGCAGCGTTGCTGTCAAGTCGAGCGTTGCCTCACGCCGCTACCGAGGCGCACTCGACGACGCGCGGGTGAGCCGGTCAGGAATCGATGTCGCGCTGGAGCGCATCGATGCCGTCCAGCAAGCCGCAGAACTTGTCGCCGAACGATGTCAATTTGTACTCGACCCGCGGCGGCATCTCTGCGTAGGCGTGCTTCTCGAGAATACCGAAGCGAACGAGCTTGCTTAAGCGTTCGCTGAGCACCTTCTTCGACAAGCCATCGATGGCGTGCTCCATCGCGCCTGGACGGCATACGCCGCCACGCACGGTACCGAGCACGGCCAGCGACCACTTGCAGCCGACGATGTCCTCGACCATGCGCGACACACTCGGTGGCGGCGGGCTAGATTGTCTTGGCAGTGCTCATCAATCGACACCAAAAAGTGGCCGGGTCACCGTTTCGTGCCTGCTTTTCACGCGTTGCGTCCCATGCTGGAATGTGCGGCACCGCAGCCCGAATTGTAGGAGTGCCCATGATGCGAAATCTGCTCGTTCTCGCCTGCCGCGCTTTCAACAAGCCCTGTCGCTGTTCGCCGCCGATCCGCCGCCCGTTGCCCTATCCCGAGGGCTACCGACAGTGGACGCATGTCAAGAGCATGGTCATCAATCAGGGTCATCCGCTGTACGACGCCTTCGGCGGCATCCATCACCTGTATGCCAACAAGAAGGCCGAGCAGGGCTACAGAAGCGGAAAGTTTCGCCGACGGCTCGGTGATCGTCTTCGACCTGCTCGAAGCCGACGCCGCGGCAACGCCGTGCAGGAGGGGGCGCGCAAGGTGCTCGGTGTGATGCACAAGGACGGCCGCAAGTACAAGGACACCGGCGGCTGGGGCTTCGAAGGCTTCAAGGGCGACTCGAAGACCGAGCGCGCGGTCGGCAAGAACGCCGCGACGGCCTGCTTCCAGTGCCACGCCCGCAGAAGGCCAAGGACTTCGTCTTCTCTCGTTCAGGCGCAAGTGAGCGCGAGCGTGCCCCGGCGCAGACCGAGCCGATGAACCGCGACGTTTCGGCCTCGACGCGCCCGGCCAGCCGGCGCCGCCGTGGACGACGCGCGAATGGTTCAACAGCGAGCGTGCGCTGCAGTTGACCGACCTGCGCGGCCGGGTCGTCGTGCTGCACGCCTTCCAGATGCTCTGCCCGGCCTGTGTGCACCACGGGCTGCCGCAGGCGCAGCGCATCCATGCCACCTTTTCAGCGCAGGACGTGGCCGTCATCGGCCTGCACACGGTGTTCGAGCACCATGCGGCGATGACGCCGGTGTCGCTGCAGGCGTTTCTGCACGAGTACCGGATCGCGTTTCCGGTCGGCGTGGACGACACAGCTACAGACCCGCGGGAGTCGATCCCGACCACGATGCAGGTCTATGACATGCGGGGCACGCCGACCCTGATCCTGATCGACCGCCGCGGTGATCTGCGGCACCACGGCTTTGGCACCGAGGACGACCTCGCTGTCGGCGCCGCAATCGCCACGCTGGTTGGCGAGGCCGGCTGACCGCGTCGCACGGCACGCCCGAGCAACGCACAATCCGGCCTTGCCTGAGGCTCCGCCATGACCCTGCGCACGCTCCAGATCGACGACCAGCTGTTCCAGTATGTGCTCGACCATTCGGTGCGCGAGCATCCGGCGCAGAGCGCGCTGCGCGAAGCGACGCGCACCCATCCGCATGCCGGCATGCAGATCTCGCCTGACCAGGGTCAGTTCATGGCGCTGCTGATCAAGCTGCTGGGCGCGCGGCGCACGATCGAGGTCGGCACCTTCACCGGCTACAGTGCGCTCGCCGTGGCGCTGGCACTGCCCGACGACGGCCGCATGCTGGCCTGCGACGTCAGCGACGAGTACACCCGCATCGGCCGGCCGTTCTGGCGGCAGGCCGGCGTCGAGCACAAGATCGACCTTGTCATCGCGCCCGCATTGCAGACGCTCGACGCGCGGCTGGCCGAGGGCGAGGCCGGCAGCTACGACTTCGCCTTCATCGATGCCGACAAGGCGAACTACGACCCCTACTACGAGCGCTGCCTCAAGCTGCTGCGCACGGGCGGTCTGATCGCGCTGGACAACATGTTGTGGAGCGGCGCGGTCGCGCGGCCGGCCAAGAGCGCCGACACGGCCGCGCTGCAGCAGCTCAACGCCAAGCTGCACCGCGACGAGCGCATCGACTTGACATTGCTGACCGTCGGCGACGGCCTGACGCTGGCTCGCAAGCGCTGACGCGTTCGCGCCGCGTCACACCCCGGCGTGCGTGTCGCCGGCGTCCGGCAGGCCGAAGTGTTCGCGCACCGCGCTGCGCAGTTGGGCTTGCCCGACGACATGGGTGTCGTGATGCGACCCGCCCTGCACCAGCAGGAAGCGCTTGGGCGCCGTGGCGCGCTCGAACAGCGCGCGACCCAGCGCGGGCGGAATCAGCTCGTCGTCGCTGCCATGGACCACCAGCAACGGCGCGCGCACCTGCGGCATGTGTCGCGCGGCATCGAAGCGCTGCGTGATCAAGGGCACCAGCGGCAGCCAGCCCCAGCGCAGGGTGCCGAACACTGCGGGGATCGACGTGAACGTGCCCTCCAGCACCACGCCGGCAGCGTCGTCGACTTGCGCCGCCAGGTGCACTGCGATGGCGCCACCGAGCGAGTGGCCGTACAGGTAGCGGCGTGCCTGCGGATGGCGCTGCGCCAGCCACAGCCACGCCGCGCGCGCGTCTTCGCAGACCATGCATTCGGACGGCAGGGCCCCGGTGCTGCGGCCGAAACCGCGGTAGTCGATTCCCAGCACGGCAAAGCCCAGTGCGTGCAGATGCTGCATGCGCTGCAGGCTGCCGCTCAGGTCCCAGCCCGCGCCGTGCAGGTAAAGCATGACCGGGGCGTCAGCCTGGGGCTGCGCCAGCCACAGGCCGTGCAGCCGGACCGGCGTGCCGGTCGCCTCGGAGCTGAACTCGACCCACTGATCGCGCAGACCGGTCAGCTGAACGCCGGCCTGGTCGGTGCGCGGGCCTTCCGGCTGGAAGATCCAGCGGCGCTGCTGCGCTTCGAGGTTGACACTGGCCATCAGTGCCGCCACGGCCGCCAAACTGCCGCGCAACAGCCAGCGCATGTGGCGGGTGGGGGCAGCGATCGCGTTCATGGTGAAACCATGCTGCGCCGGCACCGACGCACATGCATCCCCTGACTTGAGGTTTGTGGCGCGTCAGCGCCACCGCGTCCAGGGGGCCGCCGTCGACGCGCCGCCGGCACGCCGCGTGGGCCAGCCGTCGCCTCACCAGGGCAGAGCTTCGCCGTTCTGGTGCAGGAAGCGGCCGCTGGTTTCCAATGTCAGTGCGTCGATGCGTTGCAGCAGCCCGCGCACGGCCTCGTCGGCATCGATCATGCCGTGGCCGCGGGTCATCTCGGTGCGCACGGCGCCCGGGTGCAGCATCACCACGGCGATGCCGCGTGGCTTGAGGTCATGGGCCAGACTGACGCCCGCCGCGTTCAACGCCGCCTTGCTCATGCGGTAGCCGTAATAGCCGCCCGAACCGTTGTCTGCGATCGATCCCATGCGGCTCGTGATCAGCGCGACTTTGGAGCCCTGGTGCAGGCGCGCAGCGAGCGCATGGGTGAGCATCAGCGGGGCCACCGCGTTGAGCTCGAATTGCGCGCGCAGCTGGATCGGGTCGACGGCCTCCAGCGAGTCAGGCACCATCATGCCGGCGTTGTGAACCAGCAGGTCGATGTCGTCCCTGGCGAGTCGGTCGGCGAGCAGGGCCCAGGCTGCGGGCTCGGTGACGTCGATGCCGGCTTGGACACGCACACCGAGCGCGTCGAGCTCGGGCGAGGTCCTGCGACAGACCGCGACCACGCTCGCACCGCGGGCCTCGAGCTGGCGCGCTAGTTCCAGGCCGATGCCGCGGTTGGCGCCGGTGATGATCGATACACCCATGGCGTGACTCCTTGTCGACTTGGTGGCTGATCAGTTCGTGAGATGGTCGGCCAGCACCCGCGCCACATGCAAGGCCTCGCGGCCGGCGCCGTCGGCAATCTGGTGCCGGCAGCTGGTGCCGTCGGCGACGATCAGCGCCTCGGGCGCGGCGCGCACGGCAGGCAGCAAGCTCAATTCGGCCATCTGCATCGAGACGGCCTGGTGCGCGGCCTCGTAGCCGAAGCTGCCGGCCATGCCGCAGCAGGAGCTTTCGATCAGCGTCGGCTCGGCGCCGGGAATCAGGCGCAACACCTCGAGCACCGGCGGCATCGCACCGAAGGCCTTCTGGTGGCAATGGCCGTGCACGCGCATCGGCGAGCGCGCCGCGCGCAGTGCGGGGCGGAACCGGCCTGCCTTCGCTTCGCCGGCGAGAAACTCCTCGAACAGCAGCGCCTTGCCGGCCACGACGCTGCGCGTCCTCGCCCAGGCCCAGGCTCAGCATCTCGTCGCGCAGCGTCAGCAGGCAGGAGGGCTCGAGGCCGACGATGGCGATGCCGCGCTGCGCCAGCGGCAGCAGCGAATCGAGCAGCTGGCGCGCGCGCGCCTTGGCCTCGTCGACCATGCCCGCGGCCAGGTAGGTGCGCCCGCAGCACAGGGTCTCGTCGCGCAGGCCGCGCGCGGCGTGCACGGTGTAGCCGGCGGCCTGCAGCACGCGCACGGCGGCGACCGCGTTCTCGCTCTCGAGATGGCCGTTGAAGGTGTCGACGAACAGCACCACCGGCTGCTTGGCTTCGAGCAGTTCGGCGCGCGTGGCGAGCTGCAACGCCGCGGCACCGCGCCAGAAGGTGTCGCGTCGGAAGCGCGGCAGCGAGCGCGCGGCCGACAGGCCGAGCCAGCGTTCGCTTGCCCGTCGCAGCAGCGGCACGCGGTTGCGCAGGTTCATCAGCCAGGGTACGCGGCTGGCCAGGCCCGCATACGCCGGCAGGTGCGCGAGCAGCTGGTCCCGCAGCGACACGCCATGCCGCAGGCGACGCTGTGCCTGCACTTCGAGTTTCATCTTGGCCATGTCGACGCCGGTCGGGCAGTCGCGCTTGCAACCCTTGCAGCCGACGCACAGGTCGAGCGCGGCGGCCACAGCGTCCCCCGTCAGTGCGTCGGCGCCGAGCTGGCCCGACAACGCCAGGCGCAAGGTATTGGCGCGGCCGCGCGTGAGATGCTGCTCGTCGCGCGTGACGCGGTAGCTCGGGCACATCGTGCCGGCGTCGAACTTGCGGCAATGGCCATTGTTGTTGCACATCTCGACCGCCTTGGCCAGGCCGCCGCTCGCGTCGCCGCCGCTGCCGGGGGCGCTGGTGGCTTCCGTGACCGGGTCGTTCTGCACGTTCCACGCCGACCAGTCGAACACCGGTGTCAGCGCAATCGTCCGGTAGCCGGGCGCGAAGCGGAACAGGCTGGCGTCGTCCATCTTCGGCGGGTCGATGATCTTGCCGGGGTTCATCAGCCCGCCCGGATCGAGCTTGTGCTTGATGGCCCGGAACGCCTCGTTGATGTTCGGCCCGAACTGCCAGCCGATCCACTCGCCGCGGCACGAGTCCGTCGCCATGCTCGCCGCTGTAGGCGCCCTTGAACTTGCGCCACCAGCGCGGCGGCTTCGTCGGCGATGGCGCGCATCTTGGCTGCGCCCCCGGCCGGTCCGCTCTGGCGCATGTCCAGGATCGGCCGCACATGCAGCGTGCCGACCGAGGCATGGGCGTACCAGGTGCCGCGCGTGCCGTGGCGGGCAAAGACCTCGGTCAGCGCATCGGTGTACTCGGCCAGGTGCTGCAGCGGCACGGCGCAGTCCTCGATGAAGCTGACCGGCTTGCCGTCGCCCTTCAGGCTCATCATGATGTTCAGCCCGGCCTTGCGCACCTCCCACAGCGCCTTCTGCGGCGCCTCGTCGCTCATCTCGACCACGCTGCCGGGCAAGGCCAGCCGGGTGCCCATCAACTCGACCAGGCGCACGCAGCTGGCGCAGCAGCGCGGCCTTGTC
The DNA here is from genome assembly GCA_963740395.1 of uncultured beta proteobacterium. Taxonomy (GTDB): domain Bacteria; phylum Pseudomonadota; class Gammaproteobacteria; order Burkholderiales; family Burkholderiaceae_C; genus CADEEN01. Next base: position 24,729 of record CAVUEP010000041.1, on the reverse strand, counting down.
GTCGCCGCTGAACTCGACCAGCAGGATGGCGGCGGGCTCGCCGATCAGCGCGGCGTCGATCGTGGGTCGGAACGCCGGGTTGGCGCGCGAGAGGTCGATCATCGTGCGGTCGACCAGCTCGACGGCGCTGGGCCCGAGCTTCACGATGTGCTGCGCCGCGTCCATCGCCGCGTGGAAGCTCGGGAAATTCACGACGCCCAGCACCTTGGCGCGCGGCAGCGGGAGGAGCTTGAGCTTGAGGCTGCGCGTGAACGCCAGCGTGCCTTCGGCGCCGACCAGCAGGTGCGCCAGGTTCACGCTGCCGTCGTCGGTGTAGGGCCGTTCGCTCTGCGGGTGGAAGATATCCAGGCTGTAGCCGGCCACGCGGCGCAGCACCTTGGGCCAGCGGGCTTCGATCTCGCTGCGCTGCGCGTCGGCCAGATTGCGCACGAAGTCGGCGATCTCGCGTTCGGCCGCGCCCAGGCCGGCCACCGGCCCGAAGGACAGCAGGCGGCCGTCGGCCAGCCAGGCGTCGATGCCGGCCACGCTGTGCACCATGTTGCCGTAGGCGATGCTGCGCGAGCCGCAGGAGTTGTTGCCGGCCATGCCGCCGAGCGTGGCCTGCGCGCTCGTCGACACATCCACCGGGTACCACAGGCCGTGCGGCTTGAGCCAGGCGTTCAGGTGGTCGAGCACGATGCCGGGCTCGACCTCGACCGTCTGCGCGGCCGGGTCGAACGCCAGCACCTGGCGCAAATGCTTGCTGGTGTCGACGACGAGCGCCGCGCCGGTGGTCTGGCCGCATTGCGAACTGCCGGCACCGCGCGGCAGCAGCGGCACGCGCTGGTCGCGCGCGATCTCGATCGCCAGGGCCACGTCGCGCTGGGTCTTGGGCACGAATACGCCGACCGGCATGATCTGGTAGATCGACGCGTCGGTGGCGTAGCGGCCGCGCGAGGCGGCGTCGAACAGGACTTCGCCTTCGGTTTCCTGCGCGAGGCGCCGCGCCAGTTCGCCAGCCGAGGGAATTCTCTGCACTGCGGTCGAAGGAGTTGCTGCCATCGTGCGTTGATTCTGTATGCAAAACTACGCAGGACTCTTGGAGCCAAGATGAAGCTGAACAGCCATGCCAGCGGTCGCCACTTCCTGCAGATCCCCGGGCCGAGTCCGGTGCCCGACCGCATCCTGCGCGCGATCAGTCTGCCCACGATCGACCATCGCGGGCCCGAGTTCGCGGTGCTGGGACGGGCGGTGCTGGCGGGCCTGCAGCGCATCTACCAGACCCAGCACCCGGTCGTGATCTATCCGGCCTCGGGCACGGGCGCCTGGGAAGCTGCGCTGGTCAACACGCTGTCGCCCGGCGACGCGGTGCTGATGTTCGAGACCGGGCAGTTCGCCACGCTGTGGCACAAGATTGCGCTGCGATTGGGCCTGTTGCCCGAGTTCCTGGGCCAGCCGGGCACCGATGCGGCAGGGCTGCCGACCAGCTGGCGCCATGGCGTCCAAGCCGATTTGATCGAGCAGCGCCTGCGCGCCGACAAGAGGCATGCGCTGAAGGCCGTCTGCGTGGTGCACAACGAGACCTCGACCGGGGTCACGTCCGACATCGCCGCCGTGCGCCGCGCCATCGACGCCGCGCGCCATCCGGCGCTGCTGATGGTCGACACGGTGTCGGGGCTGGCCAGCGCCGACTACCGCCATGACGAATGGGGCGTCGACGTCGGTGTCAGCGGCTCGCAGAAGGGCTTGATGCTGCCGCCGGGCATCAGTTTCAACGCGCTCTCGCCCAAGGCGATCGAGGCCAGCAAGCATGCCAAGCTGCCGCGGGCGTTCTGGGCCTGGGACGAAATGCTCGAGATGAACAAGACGGGCTACTTCCCGTACACGCCCAACACCAACCTGCTCTACGGGCTCAACGAATCGATCGAGATGCTGCTCGAGGAGGGGCTGGCCCACGTGTTCGCGCGGCACCAACGCTGGGCCGAGGGCGTGCGCGCCGGCGTGCGTGCCTGGGGCCTGGAGATCCAGTGTGTCGACCCGGCGGTCTACTCGCCGATCCTGACCGGTGTCGTGATGCCGATGGGCGTCGATGCCGACCGCGTGCGTCGGCTGACCTTCGAGCGCTTCGATCTGTCGCTGGGCATGGGACTGGGAAAGGTCAAGGGGCGCATGTTCCGCATCGGCCACTTGGGCGACAGCAACGACCTGACGCTGCTGGCCGCGCTGGCGGGTTGCGAGATGGGTCTGAAACTCTCCGGCGTGGCGCTGGCCGCCAGCGGCGTGCAGGCGTCGATGGACTACTTCGCCGCCCATCCCCAGCGCAGCGCGCAGCCGGCCGGGGCCTGAGCCTCAGGCGAGGTCAAGCCGGACGCTTCGACGGCACGAAGGCGTCGGTAAAGCACAGCGGTTCTTCGAGCCCCTGGGCCATGAAGTCGGGCACCGCGGCCTGCACCATTTGCACCGAGCCGCAGGCATAGACCTCGTAGCCGCTGAGGTTCGGGTGGTCTTCCAGCATCGCCTTGTGCACAAAGCCGCGACGTCCAGGCCAGGGGTCGTCGGGTGCGGCATGCGAGAGCACCGGCACGACCGAGAAGTTCGGGTGCTCGCGCTGCCACTGCTCGGCCAGGTCGAGTGCGTACAGGTCCTTGGCCTCGCGCCCACCCCAGTACAGCTGCATCGGCCGCTGGATGCCGCGGCGCCAGGCGTCTTCGACGATGCTCTTGATCGGAGCAAAGCCGGTGGCGCCGGCGACGAACAGGATCGGCCGCTCGCTCTCGCGCAGCGTGAAGCGGCCCAGCGGGCCCTCGAACTCGATCGCGTCACCGACCTGCATCGTGGTGAAGACCTGGGTCGTGAACTTGCCGCCGGGGATGTGCCGCACATGCAGCTCGATCTTGTCGCTGTCGTGCGGCGGATTGGCAAACGAGAACGCGCGCCGTTGCCCGTCCTGGAGCACGATGTTGATGTACTGGCCGGCGCTGAAGTCGACATGCTCGCCCTCAGGCAAGGCGATGCGCAGGCGGATCACGTCCTGGGCAATGCGCTCGAGGCTGTCGACGCGGCCATGCCAGCGGCGTGACGCGGCGTCCAGACCCAGGCTGGGCACGTCGACTTCGAGTTCGACGTCTTCGAGCGCAACCGCGCAGCACATCAGGGCCTTGCCGCTGGCGCGCATGGCGTCGGTCAGTGCCGCGGGCTGGTAGGGGCCTTGGTCGACCTGGCCATTGAGCACCGTGCACACGCACAGGCCGCAGCCGCCGGCGCGGCAGTCGTAGGGCAGGGGCAGGCCGGCGCGCAGTCCGGCCTCGAGCAGCGTCTCTCGCCGCGCGCGCGCTGCACCGGCACCGCGCCCGGGTGCAATGTCAGATGCACCTGCGTTGCGACCGTCGCGTCGCGGCGGCAGCCAGGGCATCGCCAGCAGCAGGAGCGTGCCGCCGGCGACCAGGGCCCACACGGCGCCCAGCGGCCAGGCATAGACCAGCGGGTAGAGCGCGAGCAGGAACCAGTCGAGTTCGAGCCTCATTGGCGCGGTGCCCAGATCGGCCGCGCCGCCCTGGCTGAGCACCGGCTGCACGGCCGCCAGCACCACCAGCATGACCAGCACCGCGATCGCGATCGGCCGCGGCGGCTGGGTCTGCGCCTTGGGCACGCGCTGCACATGCACCCACATCACCAGCAGGGCCAGCAAGGGCACGCCGATGTGGATGAAGACCAGCAGCGAAAACAGCCGGTCGCTGACGTTGGCCGAGGCGATGAAGTTGCGGCTCAGCGAGCCGCCGAAGCCGGGCAGCCAGTCCATCCACTCGAAGCTGGCCTGGGTGACGAACTGCGCCAGGCGGTCCCAGGGCAGCATGTAGCCGTTGGCGCCGGCGGCGTAGATCAGCCAGATCAGCGCCACGCCCGTGACCCACGAGAACCAGCGGTAGCCGCGCAGGCGGTCGAAGGCGAAGTAGCGCAGCGCATGCACCGCCATCGCCGCGACCATCGCGTCCGAGGCGTAACGGTGCACGCTGCGGATGACGCCGCCGGCGAACCATTGGCCTTCGGTGAGTGACTGCACCGAGCGGTAGGCGCCGGCGACGCTGGTGTCGAAGAAGGCGTACAGGTACAGGCCGGTCGCGCCGACGATCCAGAACAGAAAGAAGATCGTCGAGCCCAGGTGGTACAGCGGGTTGAGCTTGTCGCCGAAGGCGCGGTTGAACAGGGCCTCGGCGTGCATGAAGCCCGCGCGCAGCAGGCGCTGAAAGGCCCGCATCATTGGCGCGGACGCATCGCGCCGAACACGACGACCACGAACAAGATGCCGCCGATGATGGCCACCAGACCGCCCAGCCCCATCAGCCCCATGCCGGCGACTTCGCCCGCGCTGCGCAACACCTGCTCGCCGCCCGCCACCTTGCGTTGCACGCCATAGCCGCCCGACCAGACCAGCCCGACGATGTGCATCAGTTGCCCGACGCCGTAGAGGATCGGCTGTGCCACCGCGAGCCGGCCCTGGGGCGCACGCCAGCCGAGTCGCGGCAGCAGGTGCACGACCAAGCCCATCAGCGCCAGTGTCACGCCGACGATGCAGCCGTGATAGTGGGCCGGAATCGTGACGTTGCTGGCGCCGATGAAGAGGCCGATCACGCCGCCCGAGGCGAACAGGACCATCGACGACCACAGCGCGGCGCGCAGCGGTCGCGCGGTGGCGGGTAGGTCGCGCAGCCGCAGCATTGCCAACGCCACGGCGAGTGCCACCGGCAGGATCGCGACGCCGCCGCCGAAGCGCATGGCCCAGGTATGCAGTTCGCGGTGCTCGACGGTCGCGACATCGTGCGCGAGGTAGGCATAGGGCGTGATGAAGACGCTGGCCAACGCCAGCGCAAACAACAGCACCACCACGCGCGGGCTCAGCACGAGGCGTGCGCCGCAGGCCTGGGCCAGCCACAGCCAGGCCACCAGCATCACCAGGGTCCAGGTGAACTGCAGCGCGTGGCCGACGCCCCAGAACAAGATCTCGTAATAGGCCTTGCCGTCGAGGACGGTCGGTACCTGCACCAGCGACCAGACCATCGCGATCAAAGCCACCGCGGCGGCCACGACGCTGGCGTTGAGCCCGAAGCGCAACGCCCCCGCGCCGCCCAGCACGCCACCCACGCGCTCGGCGGCCCACAGGCTGCGCAGCACCTGCAGCGCCGCGCCGACGCCGAACATCACCAGGCCGGCATGGAACAGCGGGCTGGTCAGCACCGGGATGTAGTTGGCCATGATCGGCGTGCCCGGGCTGGCGAAGGCCGCCACCACCATCAGCAGCGTGCCGGCAGTGCACATACCCAGCGCCACCCAGCTCCATGCGGCGGCGCGCGTCGACGTGTTCAGGCTCCACAGCATGGCGGCGATGGCGCTGAACCAGACCAGCACCGACAGATCGACATGCACCACCAAGGCAATACGGAAGAAGTCGCCACCGGGCAGCCAGGCGTTGACGCCCGGCGTGCGCGCGGCCACCAGCAGCAGCGAGAACAGGCCCGAGCCGATCAGCGCGACCAAGCCGAGTACGAGCCAGCCGCGCGCCAGCGCAAGCTGCACGTCGCCCGCGACCGGCAGGCTGTAGTCGGCCGCGTCGGACCGTGATGAGGGGGCCCACAGCGGGCGCAGCGAAGTCGTGTTCATTGCAATGTGATCCCTCCGCGGTTGACGTCGAAGTCGATCACAAGCACCTGCGCCGGTGCCAGCGTGACCGTGGCCTCGCGCTGGTGGGTGAAGCCGGGTTGGCGCGCGTCGTCGTTCAGGCGCACGGCGATGCGCTGCTCGCCGGCGGGCACGACCAGGCGCTGGTACACCGCGGAGGCGCCGTCGAGCGACAGTCCCGACGGCGCTGCCGTGCGCCGCAGCGCGGTGACGCCGCCGACATCGACCTCGATCGTGACCGGAGAGCGCTCGCGCGGGCACTTCATCGGCGCGCGCATGTTCGGCGGCAGCTTGGCCAGTTCGGCTTCGCTTTGCACCTGGCAATCACCCACGGGCTTGCCGGCGTGGGTGAAGCTGACCTTGATCAGCGCCTGGTCGGTGCCGAGGTGCTGGTACACCGGCCAACGTGAGAACACGCCGATGACCAGAGCGAACAAGGCGTAGAGCAGGAACTGTCCGACCCAGGCGCTGGCGGGCAGGGCGCGGCGGGGCGTGGTGTCAGGCATGCGCGGCATTCGATTGGATCGAAACGGTGGCGTGCAGATCATGCACGCGGCTACGCAGGCGTTGCAGAGCCTCCTGCAATGCGTGCTGCTCGCCCGCGTCGGCCCAGACCATCGCGATGCGCTCGCGTGGGACGGCGGCACGCAGGTGCGGTTCGCGCTGACCCGCCAAACGCTCCTCGGTCCAGCGCTGACCGAGCCTGAACTCGCAGCCACCTTCGCGACAACCGCTGACCAGCACGCCGGCGGCACCGTCGCGCAGCGCGTACTCGACGAAGGAGGGCGGCAGCTGCCCCGCGCAGACCAGGCTGAACGCGGCCACGTCGGGGCCGGAAAGCGGCGCCACGGCGGCCCCATGGTCGCAGCCGAAGACGACGATCGGTTGCTTGCCGGGCAAGGCGGCCAGGCCCTGGCGCATGCGTTGGCGCAGGGCATTGATCGGCGCCGATGGCAGGTCGATGCCGGTCACGAGTTCGGTGATGCTGCGAAACGGCGTCGACGACGGGCAGGCGCCGGCACAGATGCCGCAGCTGGTGCACAGGTCACCGTCCACCACCGCCATCTCCTTGCCCACCTTCTGGTTCGGGTGCGGCACCATCGTGATGGCGGCAAACGGGCAATCGGCAAAGCAGCGCCGGCAGCCATTGCAGTTGGCCGGGTCGACCACGGCCACCGGCACGCGCGACGCCTGCGGCAGGAAGGGCAGCGCGAACAGGGTCAGCAAGGCACCGCCGGCCAGCGCCCAGGTCACGGCGGGTGTGGCGGCCTCGGCCAGCGGGTGGATGAAGAGCAGCACCCAGTCCAGGCGCAGCGCCTGCGGTACCGTGGCCAGATCGGCGGGCGCATGGCTCGACACCGGCGCGGCGATGGCCAGTGCGACCAGCATCAACACGAAGGCGGTGCTCACCGGCCGCGCGGGCCACACGGCCGCGCGCGTCAGGCGCTGGATGTGGAACCACAAGGCGAACAGCAGCAACAGCGGCACGCCCAGGTGCACGAACACGAAGAGCGAGAACAGCCGGTCGCTGACCGCGCTGTCGGCGAGGAAGTTGCGCGCCAGCGGTGCGGCCAGCAGCGGTAGGCTGTCGATCCATTCGGCCGTAGCGATGGCCGAGTACTGGCCGAGCTGGTCCCAGTGCAGCCAGAAGCCGCCGATCGCGCTGGCGAACACGAGCAGGATCGGCGGCACGCCCGTCAGCCACGAGAAGCGGCGCACGCCCCGGTAGTGCCCGTACAACCACTCGCGCAGCAGGTGCGCGGCCATCAGCAGCACAAAGGCATCGGCGGCGTAGCGATGCATGCTGCGCAGCAGGCCGCCGAGCCAGGGTTGCTGCAGCGACAGATCGACGATCGAGCGGTAGGCGCCCGAGGCCGAGGTGTCGAGAAAGGCGTAGAGGTAGATGCCGCTGCCCGCCAGCAGCCAGAAGCACAGGAACGCCAGCGTGCCCAACTGGCGCAGCGGGTTCAGATTGGCACCGAAGGCGGCGTCGAAGCCATGCTCGAGGCGGCGCCACAGGGCCAGGGCCTGTGGCCGGAGTTCATTGGATCGCCACATGGGTCAGCTTGGTCTGGCGACGCCGGCGCAAGCGGTCGAGCAGCAGGTAGATGCCGACGCTGACGAAGAACGTCAGGCCGCCGGCAATCTCGAAGATCAGCTTGTAGTCGTAGCGGTAGGCCCCGGTCTCGGGATCGTAGACCGTGCACAGGATACGCACCCGCTCGATCAGGTCGCCAATACCGAACTGCCATCCCAGCGGCGTGGTGCCGAGCAGGGTGCGCAAGGGCTCGCCGAGTTGCTGGGCGGTCAGTCGGTCGCCATAGACCTGGCTGTGGATGCGACCCTCGGCGTCAACGACGCTGACGCCCAACACATGATCGAACCCGGCGGGCGTGGCCGCATAGCGAAAACCGAAGTCGCGCGTGAGGGCGTCGACCGCGGCCGGTGGCGGACTGAGGAAGGCCCAGTTCGGCGCGTCGATGCGCTGCTGCGCGGCGAACGCGCGCATCGCGGTCGGTGAATCGAACGGCTGGTTGAAGCCGATGCTGACGACGTTGAACTGCTTCGAACCGAACGCCAGGTCCAGCCCTTTCACCGCTTCGTGAAGCGTGCGGGTCTGCGCCGGACAGATCTGGAAGCAGCCGGTATAGATGAAGCTGACCAGCAGCGGCTTGCCGCGGTAGCTCGACAGGCGGACCGGCCGGCCGGCGGCGTCGAGCAAGGTGTGTTCGGGCAGCGTGCTGCCCACGACGGCCTGGCCCGCGCGCAGGGCCTCCTTCTCGTCGAGTGCGGAGCCCTCTGCTGCGAATGCGACCGTGCTGAAGTTGAGCGCGGCAAGCAGCAGGGCGTTAACGAATCGCCGCATCAATCGCCACCGCCGCGAGCAGGGCGCTCAACTGCACCATCGAGCCGAAGAATGCCGCCATCGCGGTGGCCCGGCTGGGTGCGCGCGCCAGGGCCCAGGTCTTGCGCAGGAAATAGGCGCCGCCGAGCAGGCCGCCAAGCAGCACCACCGGCCCGGCGCCGAAGAACACCGGCAGCAGCGACACGGCCACCAGCGCGATCGCGCTGTTGTGAACGATGCGTGCCGCGCGCGGCACGCCCACCACCACCGGCAGCATCGGCACGCCGGCCGCGGCATAGTCGGCCTGGCAGGCGATCGCCAGGCTCCAGAAATGCGGCGGTGTCCACAGGAACAGCACGAGCGCCAGCAACAGTGGCAGGGCGCCCAAGGCGGGGTCGACGGCGGCCGCACCGGCCAGCACCGCGAAGCTGCCCGAGAGGCCGCCGATGACGATATTGGTCCAGCTGCGCCGCTTCAGCCACAGCGTGTAGACCACGCCATAGAAGAACGCACCCAGGAAGATGAACAGCGCGGCGACCGCGTTGACGACCAACCAGGTGGCACCGACAGCCGCGGCCAGCAACACGCCGATGAGCGCCAGCCACAGCGGCGACGTCGACAGCGCACCGCTGGCAAACGCCCGCTGGCGCGTGCGCGCCATCAGGCGATCGGCCTCGGCCTCGATGAACTGGTTGAAGGCTCCCGCACTGGCCGACGCCACCAGCACCGACAGCGCCAGCACCAGGCCTTGCATGAACCCCACCGCCGGCCCCGGCGTGATCGCCAGGCCCGCCAGCGCGCTGATCATGATCAGCACGCCGATGCGCAGCTTGAAAATGCCGAGCACCGTGCGCGCCAGGCTCGGGCTGGCTTGCGCTGCGCGGATGACGGTAGTGTTCATGGCTCAGCTCCCTATGCGGCAGTCAGCTCAGACCCCAGAGGGTCGACAGGTACTTCCAGTTGATGAAGTAGTACAGGACGAAGGCCAGCAGGAACACCATCGCCAACATGAAAGTGCCGGGAGCGGCGAAGCCCATCGAGCCGGTGGTCTGCGCCGCGATCGTGGGTGCGGTGCGCGGGATCGGCGTGAAGGTCGGGCTCGTGACGCCTTGATCCAGCCGCTTGCCGAACAGCAGCGAGCCGACCGTGATCAGGATGTAGATGGCGCCGCCGACGATCGCGACGATGCCGCCGATGCCGACCAGGCCCATCATCAGGTACGCCGCGCCGGGCCACTCGTAGGCCAGGGCATGGCCGGCGAAGGCCATGTCCCAATGCCGGCGCGAGACGCCGAGCGTGCCCGCGCCCATCATCACCAGGCAGAAGAAGTACATCGAGAAGCCGAACAGGTACGGCTGCCACTTCGCCAGCTGGGGCAGGATCATCTCGCGGCGGAACAGCACCGGGATCAGGTAGTAGGTCAGCGCCATGAAGGTCAGCGTCGTGCCGACGACCACCGTGGCGTGGAAGTGGCCCGGCACATAGATCGTGTTGTGGATGATCATGTTGAGCTGCTCGGTGCCCATCATCACGCCCGAGATGCCACCCAGGAAACCGAACCCGATGATCGAGATGAACACGCCCGAGAAGGTCGGGTTGCCCCAGGGCGCCTTGCGCAGCCACTCGAACAGGCCCTTGGTGTAGCCCTTCTGGCGCTGCGCGACCTCCATCGCGCCGGGGATCGTCAGGCCGTGCAGCATCGAGGCCAGCACCGCGAAGTACATGAAGTAGCTGGTGTTGACGACCTTCCAGCCCGTCGACAGCCCCGGGTCGGCCAGCAGGTGGTGCGCGCTGGCCAGCTGCAGGAACAGGATGTAGAGCAGAAAGGCGGTTCGACTGACGCGCTCGCTCATCGGCTTGGCGCCAAAGGCGATGGCCGCCACCAGGTACCAGACCGAAATGTGCGCCGCGACGTTGATCTGCTGCGACGAATGGCCGAAGGCCCACCAGATCGTGCGGTAGACCAGCGGGTCGACTTCCTTGACCCAGCCGATCGACATCAGGAACGTCGGAATCAGGATGATTGCACCCGAGACGATCGTGAACACCGCGATGATCGCGGCCGTGATCGCGCCGAACGTGACCAGCGGCACCGAGCCCTGGTAGGTCTTGTCGCGCTTGGCGATCACGAGCGTGCCGAAGAAGACGAAGCACGCGATCAGCGCGCCGACAGCAAACAGGATCAGGCCGGCGTAGAACGACGGCGCCGCCATCATCGGCACATACGACGTCATCATCACGCTGGATCCGCCCTGGTAGACGGCGACGTTGTTCATGATCGCGCCGATCAGCATCAGCGCGAACGCGGCCCAGGCGATCTTGGGCGTGGCGATGCGGCATCTGAGCAGCGTCGATGAACAGAAGTACAGGATCGCGATCTCGAAGAAGATGATCCAGAAGATCAGCAGGTCGATGCCGTGTGCGGTCAGCACCTGGTAGAAGGTGTCGGCCTCGAGCCAGTGGATCGCCGGCCAGCGCGTGAGCACCACGCCGATGGCCAGGATGCCGCCGATCAGCAGGAACACCACCGCCGTCACGGCGTTGGCGATCATGAGCTTCTCGGCCTGCGACTCGAATTGCAGCCCGGAGCGCGGGCAGGTGCGGTAGGTCGTTGTAGTCATGTGGTGGGCCTCCGTCCTACTTCACGTAGAGGCGGCTGACCATCGTGTGATGGTTGATGCCGCAGAACTCGTTGCAGACGATCGAGTAGGTGCCGGCCTGATTCGGCGTGATCGTGATCACATGCTCGAAGCCGGGCACGACCTGGATGTTGATGTTGGCCGGCTGCAGCGAGAAGCCGTGGTTGTAGTCCATGGCCGTCAGGTGCAGCTTGTAGGTCTTGTCCTTCTCCAGTTCGAGGATCGGCCAGAAGCTCCACAGGCGCGCGATCAGGTAGATATCGCTGCCCGGCGGCGGCGCGACCACCGGTGTGTTCTCGGCGGTCTCGGTGCGCACGGTGTACTTGTCGACCATTGCCTGCGTCTTGGCGGAGAACAACTCCGGCGTCGTACGGTAGGTTTCGGTCGACAGGTTCTGTTTGCCCCAGACATGCCAGCCGACCATCATGGCGAACATCGTCAGGCACCAGATCAAGGCAATGACGATCCAGGTGCCCTCGACACGGTCGATCGGGTGCCGGTACCAGAGGCGCTCGGCGGGTGGGAGGATGGCGCTCATGGCATCTCCCTACTTGGCGGTCGGAAGCGTGAGGATGTCGAACACCCCCCACACCGTGTACAGCACCATCGGTACCATCACGCCGATGAAGAGCAGCAAGAACGGGTTGTCCATCAACTGCTGCATCCAGGGGACTGGGGCGGTGTCGTCGTCATGCGGAATGGGGCTCATGGCATCTCCTCTTCGTGGAATGTCTGGAAAGATTTTGTTGCGCCGGCCGTGGCGTGAACTTGATCTAGGACAACCCCGAAGTCGATTGCACGGCGGCCCAGCATCCGCTTGCGCCTAGCATTCACGCCTCGATGACTTCCAGTGCCCCGCGCCTGCGCACGTTCAACCGGGTGGCGCTGGCGTGCCTGGTATTGCTGCTGGCGGTCACGTGCCTCAGTGCCTACCTGCGGCACAGCGCCGCGGGGATCGGCTGTGCGCCGTGGCCTGCGTGCTACGGCCAAGGTGAGCGGGAGGCTCTGCCTGGCACGACGGCCGTGGCCGGTCAGGCGCTGACGGTCGCGCGCATGGCCCACCGCGTTACCGCGACGCTGGCCTTGCTGTTGATCGTCGCAATGGTGGCGCTGAGCCTGAGTGCACGGCCGCGCCTGCAACCGCAGGGTCGGCTGTCGCTGGCGTTGCTGGTGCTGGCGCTGGCGCTGTCGTTGCTCGGGGTCTTCACGCCCGGCTCGCGTCTGCCGGCCGTGGCGATGGGCAACCTGCTCGGCGGTTTCTTGATGCTCGCTCTGGCCGCGCGCCTGGCTGCGTCGAGCCCTTCACGCGGGCTCGGCTGGCCTGCGGGTGCTGCAGCGCTGCTGTTGCTGGCGCACATTGCCGGCGGCGCCCTGGTCAGTGCGTCGCACGCCGGCCTGTCCTGCAGCGACGTCAGAGAGTGCCTGGTTCAGGCGCGTGCGGCAGGATGGGACTGGCAGCAGCTGAACCCCTGGCGCGGAGCGGGCTTCGCCGTGGGTACGCCCCATGCGGAAGGGGCGCTGGCGCAGGCGCTGCACCGCTTGGGCAGCCTGATCGTGGCGCCAGTGCTGGCCGGGCTCGGATGGCTGGCAATCCGGCGCGGCCGACGCGCCGAGGGGCTGCTGCTGCTGGCGCTGGTCGCGTCGCAGGTCGCGCTGGGTCTGGTGCTCGGCAGCACCGGGCTGCCGCTCGTGCCCGTGTTGCTGCACAACCTGGGCACGGCCGTGATGCTGGCGCTGGTGCTGCGTCTGGCGTGACACAGATCAATCGAGAGGGAGCGGCGACTTCGACAATAGGAGCGCCCGTCACGAAGCAGAGAACCCGCCGTGGAGAACCGCACCTTCAACCTGTCCGCCTACCTGTCGGTGTTGCCGCTGTTCCAGGAGATGACCGCGACAGAACTGGAGCGCCTGGCCGCGGGCTGCTCCCTGCGGCGGCTGTCGCGCGGCGACATGGTGTTCCGTTGCGGCGATCCCTGCGAGGCCTTTCACGTGACCGTGACCGGTCAGGTGAAGCTGTTCGCGCTGTCGCCCGCGGGGCAGGAGAAGGTGATCGAGATCGTTGGGCCAGGTCACAGTTTTGCCGAGGCCTTGATGTTCACCGACAGGCCCTATTTCATCGACGCACAGGCCTTGACCGACACGCTACTGCTCACGGTGAGCAAGCGCGCAGTGATCGACGAGATCGAGCGCGACTCGCGTTTCGCATTGCGCATGCTGGCCGGCATCTCACGCAGGCTGCACGGCTTGGTGCGCGACGTGCAGGCCTATGCACTGCACACCGGCATGCAGCGCGTGATCGGCTACTTGCTGCGCGACCAGCAGGCCGAGGACTGCACCACTGGGGAGGTGCTCACCGTGTCGCTGCCGGTCAGCAAGGCGACGATTGCCTCGCGCCTGTCGCTGACTCCGGAGTACTTCTCGCGTGTGCTGCACGAGCTTGAAGCCACCGGCATGATCGAGGTTGACAAGCGCGACATCCACATCCTGGACGCGCAGCGGTTGGCGAGCTACCAGCCGGCGGCGTGAAGCGATTGCCGGCGCTGCCGCAGGCTCAGTGCAGCTTGCCGGCCTTGCCGCCGCCAGCCTTGGCGTCGAGGCTGCCCAACAGGTCCTTGCCGCTGAGCCCGGCAAACAGCGCCGCCGCACGCACCTTGATCTCCAGCAGTTCGGTGGCGCTGACCGAGTACTTGCCGGTCACGTGGTCGACGTCGACGCGGAACTCGACGTCCTTGCCGTTGTGCGACAACATGCCGCTCGTGAACTCGTAGTCGCTGCTATCCCACGGCAGGCCACGCTCCGTGATGTCGTAATCCAGGTACTCGATCTGGCCGATCTCGCCGCTGGCCAAATCGAGCAGGCCGGTCGAGGCAATGATGTCCTCGGTCTGTTCGTCGGTGATCGAGATCTTCACTTTCAGGTCCACGGCATGCCCCGCTGGTCGAAACGCGCCATTTTTGCACGCGTGACCCGCGCGGCTATCGGGTGTCGATTCCGGGATCGACGAGTTGCACGCGCTGCAGGTCGATCAGCGTCGCCGGTCCGCCTTGCCGGTCGGGAACCTTGAGCATCCGGCGGTCGCCCGTATGCAGCGTCTGCGCCGCCGGCAGATCCGGATCTCCACCCACGGCGAAGCGGCCGATCGCGCGGCGGATGTCGAGGTGCACCAGTTCCAGCAGCGCGCGACGGTTGCCTTGTGTGTTTACGCGGCCCAAGGCGTAGGCGCCGCTGGCGTCGAAGGCCAGGCCGCGCAACGGGTGCTCGAGCCGGGTGCGGCGCGCGCCAAGAAATCCCGACGCGGCGATGGCTTCACCCTGGCGGTAGTCATGAACCAGGCCGTCGAAGATTGGCGCGGCCTGCGGGTCGATCGACAACTCCCACAACTCTGCCAGCGAGCCGAACGCAATGGCGAAGCTCTTGCGCGTGGGCAGATAGTGGATTGCCGTCACGGTTGACGGTGCACTGCGACTCTCGCGATCTGTGGCAACGAGCGTCTTCACGCGTACGCTGCTGTCATACACGGCCACTGCCCGACCCGCGGCCACGACCAGCCAGCGGCCGTCGTTCGAATGTGCCTGCAGCGAGTCGGCAGCCGCTGCGCTACCCGCTAGCAGCGCTATCGATACCCAACAGGCCGTGCGCCGCAGTTTCACGGCGACGCCCGTCCAGTCAGGTCTTCAATATCAACTCGATCGCGGCTTTCAAGTCGGCATCGCTGATCTTGTCGGGCCCGTTGGGCGCCATCGGGATCGGGCCGTAGACACCCGAGCCGCCCTTGCGCACCTTCTCGACCAGCTTGGCCGTCACGTCTTGGCCCTTGTACTTGACCGCGATGTCCTTGAACGACGGGCCGATGACTTTTTTGTCCTTGTTGTGGCAGGCCATGCAGCCGGCCTTGTCCATCGCGGCCTGCGTATCGGCTTGCGCCACAGGGGTGACCAGCGCGAATGCGGCGCCGAGGATGATCATGAGGTGTTTCATATTGCTGCGCTATTGTTCAATACACGTCGTGTTGCGTGTTGTACACGTTGAAGTGACCGGTCGGCGTGATCAGGCGCGGATCCTTGATCACCGTCTTCAGCTTCAGGGTCTTGTCGTCCACGACGACGAGCGCGCTCTGCTTGTCCTTGGCCGACCAGACCGCAAACCAGACCTCGTCGCCTGCCTTGTTGTACTCGGGCTGCACGACGCGCTTGGCACCGTCGTCCTTGATGCCGGCCCACTCGCCGATCGGCAGCACGGTGTAGCCCTTGTCGAGGTTGTTGATGTCGTACACGGCGACCGACTGCGAGATCTTCGGGTCCGGGTTCAGCGGCGTGTCGGAGTACAGGTGCTTGCTCTTCGGGTGGCTCTTGATGAAGAGCGCGCCACCGCCTGGACCATCGAGCATCTGCACCACCTTCCAGGCATGCTTCACGTTCTTCTTGGGATCGGTACCGATCAGCGCGATCTTCTCGCTGCCCAGATGTCCGGTGGCCCACACCGGCCCGAACTTCGGATGGATGAAGTTCGCGCCACGTCCCGGGTGCGGGATCTTGTCCACCTCAATGATCTTGACCAGTTTGCCGTCCTTCGTATCGCCCACAACGATCTTGTTCGACTGGTTGGCCGCGACCATGAAATAGCGCTTGGTCGAATCGAACCCGCCGTCGTGCAGGAACTGCGCCGAGCCGATCTCGGTGGTGCGCAGGGCATCGAGGTTCGTGTAGTCGACCATCAGCGTCTTGCCGGTTTCCTTGACGTTGACGATGAATTCGGGCTTGAAGTGCGAGGCCACGATGGCGGCCACGCGCGGCTCAGGGTGATATTCCTGCGTGCCGACGACCATGCCGCGGGTGCTGACGATCTTCAGCGGCTCGAGCGTGTCGCCTTTCATGATCACGTATTGCGGCGGCCAGTAGGCGCCGGCGATCGCGAGCTTGTCCTCGTAGCCCTTGTACTTGCTGGTTTCCACCGAGCGCGCCTCGAGGCCGATGCGCACTTCGGCGACGTTGTCCGGCGTGGGCATCCACAGGTCGATCATGTTGATCCTGGCGTCGCGGCCGATCACGAACAGGTAGCGCCCTGACGCCGAGGTGCGGGTGATGTGCACCGCGTAGCCGGTCTTGACGATGTTGATGATCTTCTTGGTGTCGCCGTCGATCAGCGCCACTTCACCGGCGTCGCGCAAGGTTGTCGAGAAGATGTTCTCGATGTTGTAGTTGTTCATCTTCTTCGTCGGCCGCTTGTCGGGCGCGACGAGGACCTTCCAGGTCTTCTTCATGTCCGCCATGCCCCACTCGGGCGGCACCGGCGGATCGTGCTGGATGTAGCGGGCCATGACGTCGACCGTCTTCTCGTCCATCTCGCCCGAGGTCTGCCAGTTCGGCATGCCCGCGGGTGAGCCGTAGGCGATGAAGACCTTCAGGTAGTCGGTGCCCTTGGCCAAGGTCAGGTCGGGCGTCAACGGCTTGCCGGTGGCACCCTTGCGCAGCACACCATGGCAGCCGGCGCAGCGTTCGAAGTAGGTCTTGCGGCCGAGGTCGAACTCGGCCTTGGTCATCGGGGGCGCCTTGGGGTTGGCGCTCTGGTACATCTCCTGACTGACCAAGGGTGATGCGCCGGCCTGGTAGGCAGCCTCGGGCTGCGTGACATGCTTGTCGGCCGGCGTCGCGGGATTCTTGTCCTGCGACAAGGCCGACAGTGGCGCCAGGGCAAGCAGTAGTGCGGCGATCGATACCAAGCTCAGTGACTTCATGGAGACGCTCCGTGGTAGATGAATCAAGTCGATAGCGGCGATGGTCCGCCGTTCGTGTAGGCCTGGCCTTGAACTATGTCAATCGTCACGACCGGGTTGGATGAGCGCGACACACCGTATTGACGGATGTCAAGGCCGGCTTGACGTGCATTGGCGATGCTCGCGTCCATGCAGACACTCCCTTGTCCGTTTCGGCGGCGCGCGTTCTCACCCGTCGAACTGGCCGCGAAGGCAATGCATTCCGGCCTCGGGCCGATCGCGGCCATGCTGTCGATGGCGCTCTGCGGAACGGTGCAGGCGCAGCATGCGGAGACCTTCCAGGACGGCGCTGCGCCACAACAGGTGGTTGTCAGCGCGTCGCGCTACGCGCAGGTCATCAGCGACCTGCCGCTGTCGGTGGACGTGATCGGCAGCTGGCGTCTCGAAGAGGAGCAGATCCAGGACATCCGCGACGTCGCGAGGACCTTGCCCAATGTGTCGGTCAAGCGGGCACCGGCGCGCTTCAGCGTCACCGGGCGTGGCAACTCGGTGGGTTCGGACGGCAATGCGGGTTTCAGCATCCGCGGCCAGGGCGGCAACCGCGTGATCATGCTGGCCGACGGCGTGCGCCTGCCGCGCAGCTACATCGTCGGCAGCAATGCCTTCGGCCGCGACGCGGTGGCGCTCGGGTTGCTCAAGCGCATCGAGATCGTGCGCGGGCCCACCTCGGCGCTGTATGGCTCCGACGGCTTGGCCGGCCTGGTCAATTTCATCAGCCTCGAGCCGGCCGACTTTCTCGGCGGCGGCGCGGACCCGGAGAAGTCCCTCGGTGGCAGGGTCTGGCTCAGCCATGGCAGCGACGATGACGAGACCAGCGTGGGCGCCACGCTGGCCGGGCGCGTCAGCGAGCGCGCCGAGTGGCTGATCACGGCTGCGCGCAACCGCGCCAATGCCTTGGAGAACATGGGCCGCAACGATACGGCCGATGTCGACCGCACCACGCCCAACCCCCAGCAGAGCAGCGGCACATCGTTGCTGGGCAAGCTGGTCTGGCGTCCGGGCGCGGGGCAGCGCCATGTGCTGACGCTGGAGCATGTCAGCAAGGACAATGAAGTGGAGTTGCTTTCCAGCCGCGCCAAGCCGCCCTTCACGGGCACCGCGGCGCAGCAGGCGGCGCTGGTGGTGGACGAGGACGCGGCCAAGACGATGCAGCGCAATCGCGCCACGTGGGATGCGCGTTTCGCCATTCAAACTGCCTGGGCCGACAACCTGCAGGCCACTGCAACCTGGCAGGACAGCGCGGCGCGCGACAAGGGCAGGACCCTGCGCAACGACGGCGGCCTGCGCCTGCGCGACATCAGCTACGACGAACGCGCCTGGCAGGCCACGCTGCAGGCCGACAAGAGCATGAAGCTGTCGGACCAGTGGTCGCAGACCCTCACCTACGGCATCGATGCCGTGCGCACCGATATCAGCAGCTTCGCTGACGGTTCCGACCCCGCACCGCTACCGCCCTTTGTGCCCAAGAAATACTTCCCTGACACGCGCGATAGCGCCCAGGCCCTCTATGTGCAAAGCGAGATCAGTGACGGCCGTTGGAGCATCACGCCGGGCGTGCGCTTCGATCGCTTCTCGCTCAAGGTACTGAGCCAGGACGGCTACTTCCCGACGGTGTCGGCCACGCCGGGCACGTCGTTGTCGGGCTCGGCCACGTCGCCCAAGCTCGGCGTGCTGTGGCGCGCCAGCCCGACCTGGGCGCTGTTCGCCAACGCGGCCAGCGGCTTTCGCGCCCCCGAGGGGCAGCAGGTCAACAGCGCGCTGGAAGTCTCGACCGCCCGGTTGCTGCCCAACCCCGATCTGAAGCCCGAAGAGAGCCGCAACTTCGAGCTCGGCGCCCGTGCCCGGCTGGGTGGCCTGTCGCTGGACTTGGCGGTCTTCCAATCACGCTATGAACAGCTGATCGTCGAGAAGAAGAACCTGGGCACGGCCAACGGCGCGCCGGCAACGACGAGCAATCCGACACTTTTCCAGACCGTCAACGTCGAGCGCGCCACGATCAGCGGCTTCGAGCTCAAGGGCCAGATGGCCTGGGGCACCGCAGTTGGGGGTCAGTGGAGTTCGCCCTTCAGCTACGGCCGGACACGCGGCACGGACGACACCACCGGGCTCAAGCTCAACCACATCGATCCCGCCACGTGGCACATGGGTCTGCGCTACGCGACCGGCAACTGGCACGCGCAGGTTGACGTGTTCCACCAAAGCGCCAAGCGACCCTCGGACCTGGGCAGCGTCAGCGTGGGCAATCCCCCCAACGTGGGCACGCAGTTCACGATTCCCGCGGCCACCACGCTGGACCTCAGCGGCCAGTGGCGGATTCGCAAGGGCCTGCGCCTGAATCTGGCGGCGGTGAACCTGACCGATCAGAAGTACTGGCATTGGTCCGACGTGCAGGGCTTGCGCACGGTGCCCGATCTGGCCGACGCCTACACGCAGCCGGGTCGGCACTTCAAGGTTTCGCTGGTGGCAGAGTTCTAGGCCGGTTCACCTCGGGAGCGGGTGATGCCCGGCCAGCACCGCGGCGGCGCATGATCGCGCCATGACGCTGGTGGAGTTCTACCCCCACATCAAGGCGACGCACGTCGCCTTGGTGGCGACGAGCGGCCTGCTGTTTGCATTGCGTGGCACCGCGGTGCTGGCCGGGCAGGGCTGGCCGCTGCACGGGGCATTGCGGCTGACCAGCGTCGCCATCGACTCGGCGCTGCTGGCCGCAGGTGTGGCGCTGTGGTCGATGCTGGGGCTGCAACCGCTGCGCGACCCTTGGCTCGGCGCCAAGCTGCTGCTGCTGTTGCTCTACATCGTGCTCGGCAGCATGGCGCTCAAACGAGCGCGCACTCCGCGTGTGCAGTCGCTGGCCTTTGCGGCCGCGATCGCCTGCTACCTGTTCATGATCTCGGTGGCGCTGGCGCATCACCCGCTGGGTGCGCTGCGACACTGGCTCGATTGAGCCCGTTGAAGAGCGCGCGGCGCGCACCGGTCTAGTTGGGCGCGCCGAACTGCGTGTCGCCGATGACGTCGGACACACCGCTGTCGTCGAACAGACGCAGCGAGTCCCGGGTGATGCGTTCGCGGAACGACTTGCGGGCGAACAACTTGGCCTGGGCCAATTCCGGCAGGTCGGTGATGTTGATGATGTTCCGGACAATCAGCGTGTCGATCACGTCCTCGATCACGCGCACGAAATCGGCATCGAGGCGACCGAAGTCGTCGTTCCCGCCGACAAAGGCAATGACTTCCGGGGCATCGGGGGCGAGAAACTCGGCACCGGCCGTGGGCTCGTCTCGATGCAGGCTGGCGAGGGTGCCGTCGGCGGCGCGGGTGACGTAGGGCATGACGTGAGACTAGCCCGATAACCGCGTGCCGGCACATGCTGCGGGGCACAACAGCCTCACGCGCGGGCAGCTGTTCACGCTGCCGCATGAAAGAGGCCGGCGCGAGGCCGGCCTTCTGGCGTGCGTCGGTCGCCTCAGCGCAGGCCGGCGACGTAGTCCGAGACGGCCTTGATCTCGGCGTCGCTCATCTTGCCGGCGATGATCCTCATCGGCTCGCTGTTGCCGCGTGCTCCGCTGCGGAACGCGACCAGCTGCGCCTCGGTGTAATCGGCATGCTGACCGCCGACGCGGGGGTACTGCGCCGGGATGCCCGCGCCATTCGGGCTGTGGCAGCCCGCGCAGGCTGCGACGGCCTTGTCGGCAACCCCGCCGCGGTAGATCTTCTCGCCCAGCTTGACGCCGTCCTTGTTCTTCGCGAACCCCGGCTTGGCGCTCTTGCTGGCATAGAAGGCCGAGACGTTCCTGATGTCCTCGTCGGACAGCGTACCCGCGAAGCCTTTCATGACCGCGTTGTTGCGCTTGCCGGACTTGAACTCGGTCAACTGCTTGGCAAGGTACTCGGGGTGCTGCCCGGCCAGAATCGGGTTGGCGGGGCTGCCGCGCGAGCCGTCCGCCGCGTGGCAGGCCACGCAAACCTGGGTCGAAATGGTCTGGCCCTTGGCCAGATCGGGCGGCGCGGGTGCTGCAGCGGGCGTGGCGGCCAGCGCTGGCGCGACGAGCAGGGCGGCCAGGGTCAGGGTGGCAAGAGCCTTCATCATGGGTGTGCGGACCTGAGTTTGTGGAGGTTGCGGCGGGCGCAAAACCAGCGAATTTTACAATGCCGCACGCGCAGGGCCGCGACAACCCGAAAGGGGCCACTTCGTGGCGCTTGGGTGAGACCGCCGCAACGGAGCAAGATGCCCCCCATGAATACCTCTCCCGAGGCGAAGATCGCGCTGGCCTGGACGCACACCGCGCGCTTCCTGACCACGGCCAGCCAACTGGATCAACTGCCGGTGCATGAACTGCCCGAGATCGCCTTCGTCGGGCGCAGCAATGCGGGCAAGTCGACGGCGATCAACACGCTGGCCCAACAAAGACGCCTGGCATTCGCCTCGAAGACCCCGGGGCGCACGCAGCACATCAACCTGTTTGCGCTCGGACCCAAGGATGCGCCGGACGCCTACTTCGCCGACCTGCCCGGCTACGGCTACGCGGCGGTCGAGCGCGCCGCCAAGCTGCGCTGGCAGCAGGTGATGGCCGACTACCTGGCGGTGCGCCGCAGTTTGTCGGGCGTCGTGCTGATGGTCGACCCGCGGCTGGGTTTGACCGACCTCGATCGCCAGCTGCTGGCCTGGGTTGCGCCGCGGGTCGGTACCGGTGAGGTCAAGCTGCTGGTTCTGCTGACCAAGGCCGACAAGTTGTCGCGCAAGGACGCCGACGCTGCGCTGCGCACGGCCAACGAGGCGATGGCCGACCTCTCGACCGACGATGCCGATATCGGAATTTCGCTGTTCTCGGCGTTGAAGAAGACGGGCGTCGACGACGCGGCGACCATGTTGCACGGCTGGGTGCACGATTGAGCATCGACTGCTTTGACCGGGCGTTGCCGCATGGCATCACCCTGTCGTGCCGGGCCGGGGGTTCGCCCGCGCTGGCGCCGCGCGTGCTGCTGCTGCACGGATTCCCCGAAGGTGCGTTCATCTGGGACGAGGTCATGCAGCGCCTGTCGGGGCACGCATATTGCGTGGCGCCGAACTTGCGTGGGTATGCGCGTTCGAGTGCGCCGGCAGAGGTCGAGGCCTACCGCGCCAAGCATCTCGCGACCGACATCGCCGCACTGATCGAATCGATGGGTGCGCCGATCGACCTGCTGGTGGCGCATGACTGGGGAGGCGCGGTCGCATGGACGCTGGCCGCGCAGCGACCCCAGCTGATCCGGCAGTTGCTGATCATCAATTCGCCGCACCCGGCGACGTTCCTGCGCGAACTGCGAGACAGCCCGGCGCAGCAGGCGGCCAGCGCCTACATGAACTTCCTCTGCCGTCCCGACGCGGCGTCGTTGCTGGCCGAAGACGACTTCAAGCGTTTGTGGCCCTTCTTCATGCAGATGGGCGGCGCGGCGTGGCTCGACGACGGCCTGCGCGAGCAATACCGCAATGTATGGCGGCAGGGCTTGGAAGGACCGCTGAACTACTACCGCGCGTCGCCCTTGAAGCCGGCGACCTCGCCCGACGATCCGATTCACACGTTCGAACTGCCGCGCGAGGCCGTCACGGTGAACGTGCCGACGACGGTTCTCTGGGGCGAGGCCGATGTGGCGTTGCCGCCGTCGCTGCTCGAGGGCCTGGACGCGTTCGTCAGCCCGCTGGTCGTGCAGCGGGTGGCCGGCGCGAGCCACTGGATCGTGCACGAGCAGCCGACGCTGATCGCAGCGACGATCGAGCGTCTGCTCAGACCACCACGTACTGACCCTTGAAGTAGCTCAGGGCGGACTGCAGGTGCTCGCGCAACTGCGGGAACAGGTCGGATGACGATTCGCTGGCGCCCGAGGGTGATCCGAACAGCTGCCCAGTCTGCGGGAAAGATACGCGAACCGAAACGTCGACCACGCCGACACGTGATGCCCCGTGCCCACATTGCGGACATTTGTTGTGGTTCACCGAGGATTGAAGACAAACCGGAAACGCTCCCTCCGCAGCACCAAGAGCTACGAAGGGGCCGTTTTGGCTGCGGGGCGACAGCGATTTGGGGCTATCCCTGAAAGGCTCATTTACCCACTGTTGCAGGCGGTCGGTTCGCTAGCCGCAGCGCACCGTATTCGTGAGCTAGCGGACGTTGATTTTCTCATTGCGGCGGCCAGTAGCTGGACAGACCTAACCTACCGAATGCGGCAGATGGCGGGACTCGATACACGTTTCAACAGGGTGCTACTCGGCGTATGCATTCATTCGACGCCAATTGCGAAGAATTGTTCGCGAACGCCGAACGAGCAGGCATGCTTGATAAGGCTCCACAGTGTATTTGCTTTGTCTTTTTCGTGTTTGGCTCTGTCGTGTCGTTTGGAGTATACTTTGGTGTAAGCCCATCTAACGTGGGCGGACAACCACGCCCGGTTGTTCGGTGGCAAGTCAAATGGGAGTCCGATTCATGAGCAAACGTTTAACGGCCATTATTCAAGCCGAAGCACCTGGATTCTCGGCACTGTGTCCCGAACTAGACGTGGCCAGTCAAGGCGACACCATTGAGCAATCACTCGCCAATCTTCGCGAAGCCGTCGAACTGTTCTACGAGACCGCTTCTGCAACCGAGATTTCCGCTCGGGAGGGAGGCGATATCTACGTCACGCAGCTAGAGGTCTCCCTTGGGTAAGCTCCGCGTGATGTCCGGGAAAGATGCCTGCGCAATACTCGAACGACATGGATTTGTCGAAGTTCGCCGCCGAGGTAGTCATGTCGTAATGCAACTCGTTAGTGATGGCGAGAACACCACCACGGTGCCAGTTCCTGACCACAAAGAACTGAAGACGGGCACACTGCGGTCAATCATTCGCCAGTCTGGTATTACGCGAAACGAGTTCGAATCGTAACTGGCCGCCTAACAAAGCGCTGAACCTGACCGCGAACAGCCTTGCCAAATTGGCCAGTGCTTTCTATGCGGCAGGTTAGCTTGGTCGTTAGGCAGCGGTCTCTTCTCGGCGGGGAATTCTCGTGCAATCCGTGCAACTCATTCGCTGCCGAAGTTGGACCATCCGACCGCACGAAGCCAGGCCGCCTTCCTGCGGGCGGTGGCCGCGACCTCTGCAGCAGTGTCATCAGATCGACCACACTTCGAAAATGGTTGACTGATCGACCACTGGGGCGGCCACTTCGCGACACAGAGCGCATGTCGTATCCGTTTTGGCGAGGTGCCGCAACCTGCGTCGGAGTGAAACTCCGACGCTAGTTAAGCTGCGTCGGACGATGAATCGAATGGCACGTAGCTTTACCTAACTCCTTTCGCCATTTCACTTTTGATGACGCGTCTTGGCTTTCTGAGAAAGGCGAAATGCTTGGGTCTGCGTTTCAACAATCGCGGCTCAAATCGATCAGGTCGATCGGCAACTCGTTGACTGGCGATGCTGTCGAGCAGTTCTTGATAGAGCATCATGCGATGCGAACCCCCTCGACACTCTTGGTAATCAATGAGTCGTTGAAACTCTCCGAGAAATTGGAGAGCCCCCTTGAAGCTGATCGTTCGCGGCTGAATACCATGCTTCGTTGCGGCCTGCGCCATGATCGTGCGGATGAGATTGTAAGCGAGAATGTGTGTCCAACCTGATCATCTGACGCGACAGCAGGCCTCGAAACAGCTGTTCAAGGGAGGACCCCTGGAGTTCCAGCAGCACTTCGACCGGCAGCGGCTCCCGGGAAGGTGACGGAAGGATCGCGGGGGCCGGATGGAACCGTCAACTCTCCAGCACCGGAGCGGGGCGCCGCTTCAGCAAGACCAACCGAACCAAGTAGACGACAC
>CAVUEP010000040.1:0-20051 GCA_963740395.1 uncultured beta proteobacterium | reverse complement strand
GCCTGCTGACCATCTTGTCCGGCGGCCGCGCCCTGTTCGGTGACGACGCCGAGCGCGCGGCGCTCGGCGCCATCGTGCCCTTCGTGCTCTGGTTCAACTTCGTCGCCGGCTTTGCCTATGTGCTGGTCGGCATCGGCCGTGGCAGCGCCGGCGCTGGTCCTGGATCGCAGCCGGCGCACTGTTCGGCGCCCATGCGTTTGTCTTCATCCTGTTCGGGCTGCACGCGCTCTCGGGCGGTGCCTTCGAGCTGCGCACGGTGGCCGCGATGACCCTGCGCACTGGAACCTGGTTGGCGATCGCCATGCTGTCCTGGCGGCGACTGCGCGCAACCTCCTAGGCCAGGCTCAACTTCTGCTCGACCGCGCGCACGAAGAAGGCCGCACCGAGCGGGAGCGCCGCGTCGTTGAAGTCGTAGGCCGGGTGGTGCACCTCGCAGCTGCCGTCGCCGCCGCCGTTGCCGATGTTGAGGTAACAGCCCGGCACCTGCTCGAGCATGAAGGAGAAGTCCTCCGACGCCCATCAGCAATGCCGGCGTAGCGGTCGACCCGCTCGGCACCGACCAGCTCGGCGCAAACCGCGGCCGCGAAGTCCGCTTCGCGGGCGTCGTTGATCGTCGGCGCGAAGAGCTCGCGGAAGTCGACCGTCGGCGCTGGCGCCCAGCGCGTCGGCCACGCCCTGCGCGACGCGCCGGATGCCGGCCTCGAGCTGCGCCATGACCGGGCGCGAGAACGCGCGCGCCGTGCCGCCCAGCTGCGCCGTCTGCGGGATCACGTTGTAGGCGTCGCCGGCGTGGATGTGGGTGATCGACAGCACCGCGGTGTCGACCGGCGCGACGTTGCGCGCCACGATGGTCTGCAGCGCCGCGATGATGTGCGCCGACACGACAACCGGGTCGATGCCCGACTCGGGCCGCGCGCCATGCGCCCCCTTGCCGGTGATGTGGATGTCGAAGAAGGCACCGCCGGCCATCATCGGGCCGGACGCGCACCGCGAAGCGCCCGACCGGCAGGCCGGGCCGGTTGTGCATGCCGAAGATCGCAGTCGCAGGGAAAGCGCTCGAACAGACCGTCGTCGATCATCGCGCGCGCGCCGCCCAGGCCCTCTTCGGCGGGCTGGAAGATGAAGTGCACGGTGCCGTCGAAGCGGCGCGTTGCGGCAAGTGCCTGGGCCGCGCCGAGCAGCATCGCGGTGTGGCCGTCGTGCCCGCAGGCGTGCATCTTGCCGGCGTGGGTCGAGCGGTGCTCGAAGGTGTTGGACTCGTGGATCGGCAGCGCGTCCATGTCGGCACGCAGGCCGATCGTGCGCTCGCTCCGGCCGGCGCGCAGCACGCCGACCAGGCCGGTGCGTCCGACGCCACGATGCACCTCGATGCCGAACGACTCCAGGCTGCGCGGCCACCAGGTCGGCCGTGCGCGTTTCCTCGAAACCGAGTTCGGGGTGCGCGTGGATGTCGCGCCGCCACGCCGTCATCTCGGCGTGCAATTGCGGGTCGGCGGTCATGGCGCGCTCCCGGCGCTCGGCACCGCTCGCGGTTGTCCGTTGCCGTCGATCGCCACGTAGGTGACGTTGGCCTCGGTGACCTTGACGATCTTGGGGTTGGCTGGGTTGCGCTCGGCATAGGCCTCGACATGCACCGTGATCGAGGTGCGGCCGATGCGTGTGATGCGCGCGTAGTAGCTCAGCAGGTCACCGACCGACACCGCCTGCTTGAAGATGAACTCGTTGACCGCCACCGTCGCAATGCGGCCCTTG
The DNA here is from genome assembly GCA_963740395.1 of uncultured beta proteobacterium. Lineage (GTDB taxonomy): Bacteria > Pseudomonadota > Gammaproteobacteria > Burkholderiales > Burkholderiaceae_C > CADEEN01. The sequence goes on along the minus strand of CAVUEP010000040.1, from coordinate 18,299 downwards.
GCCACGCGCATCGGCAGCACGGCGCCTGCCAGGTCGACCTGGGCCATGATCCAGCCGCCGAAGATGTCGCCGTTGGCATTGGCGTCGGCCGGCATCGGCATCACGCGCATCACGAGTTCGGCGTCCTCGTGCACACTGTCGGGCCGTTGCAGCAGCGCGGCGACCGGGCTTGAATCGCGAGTCATCGGCATCATCTCCAAATGTGGTTGCACGCATTCTTCCATGAGAAAACAAGCCGCCCTGACCACCACCGAGGCTGACGCAGAACCTCGCGGCGCCGGGCGATCGGACTGGGCCACGCTGCGTGGCCTGGTGCCCTACCTGTGGCAATACCGGCTGCGCATCGCGGTCGCGCTCGGTTTCATGCTGGCCGCCAAGCTGGCCAACATCGGCGTGCCGCTGTTGCTCAAGGAACTGGTCGACGGCCTGTCGCTCAAGCCAGGCGACCCGGCTGCCCTGCTCGTGGTGCCGGTCGGCCTGCTCGTCGCCTATGGTGGACTGCGCCTGTCGACCACCGTCTTCACCGAGCTGCGCGAGCTCGTGTTCGCCAAGGCGACCGAGGGCGCAGCGCGCCAGATCTCGCTGCGCGTGTTCCGCCACCTGCACGACCTGAGCCTGCGCTTTCACCTCGAACGCCAGACCGGTGGCATGACCCGCGACATCGAGCGCGGCACGCGCGCGGTGCATTCGCTGATCTCGTATTCGCTCTACAGCATCCTGCCCACCTTGCTCGAAGTGTCGCTGGTGCTCGGCCTGCTGGCCTGGAAGTTCGACGTGATGTTCGCCGTCATCACCGGGACGGCACTCGTCTTCTACATCACGTTCACGATCAGCCTGACCGAGTGGCGCACCAAGTTCCGCCGTCGCATGAACGAGTTCGACGCGGCAGCGCACAGCAAGTCGATCGATGCCTTGCTGAACTACGAGACCGTCAAGTACTTCAACAACGAGGACTTCGAGACCCGGCGCTACGACGAAAGCCTGGAACTCCTGCGCAAGGAGGCGCTGAAGAGCCAGGGCTCGCTGTCGCTGCTCAACAGCGGCCAGCAGCTCATCATCGGCATCGCGCTCGTCGCCATGCTCTGGCGCGCGACGCAGGGCGTGGTCGACGGCAGCATGACGCTCGGCGACCTGGTCATGGTCAACGCCTTCATGATCCAGCTCTACATCCCGCTCAACTTCCTCGGCGTGCTGTACCGCGAGATCAAGCAGAGCCTGACCGACCTGGACAAGATGTTCGCGCTGCTGGCGCGCCGGCGCGAGGTCGACGACGCGCCCGGAGCACCCGAGCTCGTGGTGAGCACCGGCACGGTGCGCTTCGAGCGGGTCGGCTTCGCCTACGATCCGGCGCGCACGATCCTGCACGACGTGAGCTTCGAGATTCCGCCCGGCAAGACGGTCGCGGTGGTCGGCCCTTCGGGCGCCGGCAAGAGCACACTGGCACGCCTGCTCTACCGCTTCTACGACGTGCGCGACGGGCGCATCACGATCGACGGCCAGGACCTGCGCCAGGTCACGCAGGCCAGCCTGCGCCGCGCCATCGGCATCGTGCCGCAGGACACGGTGCTGTTCAACGACACGGTCGAATACAACATCGGCTATGGCCGGCCCGGCGCCACGCGTGCCGAGATCGAGGCCGTGGCCAAGGCGGCCCATATCCACGCCTTCATCGCCTCCACACCGACCGGCTACGACACCATGGTCGGCGAGCGCGGGCTGAAACTCTCGGGCGGCGAAAAGCAGCGCGTAGCGATCGCACGGACCCTGCTCAAGGACCCGCCGGTGCTGATCTTCGACGAGGCCACTTCGGCGCTCGATTCGGCCAATGAACGCGCCATCCAGGCCGAACTGCGCAGCGCCGCGCGCGGCAAGACGGCACTCGTGATCGCGCACCGCCTGTCGACCGTGGTCGACGCCCACCGCATCATCGTGCTGCACGAAGGCCGCGTGGCCGAGAGCGGCACGCACGACGAGCTGCTCGCCGCCGGCGGCCGATATGCCGACATGTGGCGGCTGCAGCGCAACGCACAGGAATAGACTTCGGACGTGGAAACCAAGTGGCTCGAGGACTTCGTCAGCCTCGCCGAGACGCGCAGCTTCTCGCGCTCGGCCCAGTTGCGCCACATCACCCAGCCCGCTTTCTCGCGCCGCATCCAGGCGCTGGAGTCCTGGGCCGGGATCGACCTGGTCGACCGGTCCTCGTTCCCGACCCGTCTGACCACCGCCGGCGTCACGCTGCACGCCCAGGCGCTCGAAATCCTGAGTGCGCTCCAGACCACGCGCAACATGATGCGCGGCCATCAGGCGGCGGGGCAGGACATGGTCGAGTTCGCGGTCCCGCACACACTCGCCTTCACGTTCTTCCCGCACTGGCTGCTCGATCTGCGCCAGGACTTCGGCGCCCTGAAGAGCCGGCTCATCACGCTGAACGTGCACGATGCCGTGTTGCGCCTGACCGAAGGTGGATGCGATCTGCTGATCGCCTACCACCACGCGGCCCAGCCGCTGTCGCTCAGCCTCGACCGATACGAGATGATCTCGCTCGGCAGCGAGGTCCTGGCGCCGTTCGCCCGGCCCGGGCCCGGTGGCGGGCCGATGTTCGCCCTGCCCGGGCGGGCCGGCACGACCCTGCCCTTCCTGAACTTCGGGGCCGGCGCCTACATGGCACGGCTGGTCGACGTGCTGCTCCAGCAGACACCGCCGCTGGCCACGCTCGAGACCGTCTACGAGACCGACATGGCCGAAGGGCTGAAGGCAATGGCGCTCGAGGGCCATGGCCTGGCCTTCCTGCCCACGAGTTCGGTGCGCAAGGAGGTCGAGGCCGGCCGCCTCGTGCGTGCGGCTCCGCCGGAACGCTTCGAGCTCACGATGGACATGCGCATCTACCGCGAGAAACCCGGCCTGGCACGCCATGTCAAGGCGAGCGCCCAGGCGCTGTGGCAGTACCTGAGCGATGCCGCCAGGGTCGCGGCAGCGGCGCCGGCCCTGCCACAATCGCCACATGCCAGACCTGCTGACCCTCACACGCCCTGACGACTGGCATCTGCATCTGCGTGACGGCGCGGCCATGGCGTCGGTCCTGCCCTACACGGTGCGCCAGTTCGCGCGCGCGATCGTGATGCCGAACCTCAGGCCGCCGATCACCACGGCCGACGCCGCGGCAGCCTACCGGGACCGCATCCTGGCGGCATGCCCGGCAGGTGCCGACTTCGAACCCTTGATGACGCTGTACCTGACGGACAGCACGCCTCCCGCGGAGGCCGCACGCGCCAGGGCCGCCGGTGCCGTCGCGTTCAAGCTCTACCCTGCCGGCGCGACGACGAACAGCGCCGACGGCGTGACCGACATCCGCAAGACCTACCCCACGCTGGAGGCCATGCAGCGCGAGGGTCTGCTGCTGCTCGTGCATGGTGAGGTCACCGACCCCGACGTCGATGTCTTCGACCGTGAGGCCGTCTTCATCGAACGGGTGATGCGGCCCTTGCGACGCGACTTCCCCGAATTGAAGGTCGTGTTCGAACACATCACGACCGCGGACGCGGCCCAGTACGTGACCGGCTGCGACCGCTTCACGGCGGCGACCCTCACGCCGCAACACCTGCTGTACAGCCGCAATGCGCTGTTCGTTGGCGGCCTGCGCCCGCACTACTATTGCCTGCCGGTGCTCAAGCGCGAGGCCCACCGCCAGGCCCTGCTCAAAGCGGCCACGTCGGGCAGCACGAAGTTCTTCCTCGGGACCGACAGCGCACCGCATGCGGCCAGACTGAAGGAACAATCCGTCTGCGGCGCGGGCTGCTTCACGGCACCTGTGGCGCTCGAGCTGTACGCCGAGGCCTTCGAGTCGGCCGGTGCACTGGACAAGCTGGAGGGCTTCGCCAGCTTTCACGGACCCGACTTCTACAGTCTGCCGCGCAACCAGGGCACGGTCACGCTGCGCCGTGAACCCCGTACATTGCCCGACACGCTACCCTTTGGTGACACGGTCATCAAGCCACTGCGCGGTGGCGAGACATTGAACTGGAGCATGACTTGAATACGTCCGAGCACACCATGTTGCTGATCGACGCCGACAACGTGTCGGTCGATGTGATGGAACAGGCCGTGGCCCTGCTGTCGAAGGAGCATGGCGCACTGCACGTGCGGCGCGCCTACTGCACCGCCGAGAGCGCCCTCAAACACCAGTCGGTCTTCAAGCGCCTGGGCATCCTGCCGATGGTCAACCTGTCGACCGGCAAGAACTCGACCGACATCGCACTCGCGGTCGACGCGCTCGACCTCGCCGTCGCGCTCCGCCCGGCAGTGGTGGCGATTGCGTCCTCCGACTCGGACTTCGCACCGCTCGTGTTGCGCCTGCGCGAAAAGGGCTGCCGCGTGATCGGCATCGGCCAGGACGGCAAGACCGGCGACGCCACGCAGGCCGTGTACGACGACTTCACGGTCCTGTCGCACCGCAAGCCGGCGGCGACAGCGGCGGCCAAGGTGGCCCCGGCGAAGAAGACCTCGCGCCGCCGCACCGCTTCTCGTGGCACCGCCAAGGAAGCGCCCAAACCTGCCGCACCGGCGCTGCCAGACAAGGTGATCCAGATCCTGGAAGCGATTCCGGAACTGGCCGGCGGTGCGGCGATCCAGCTGCGCGTGGCAGCCGAGCGGCTGCGCGACGCCGGTCTGCTGACGCCGCGTGGTGTCTCGACGCGCTTGTTCAAGCAGTACCCGGATCATTTCGAGCTGCAACCCGCCACCCAACCCAACAAGGTCCGCGTCAGGACAGCTTGAATCCGGCCCGCCGGGCCCCACTTCGGACGCTGTCCATCTTCACCTTTTCAGGCGAATCTCCATGAAGCGAGTCTTCCTGTTCCTGGTCACCAACCTGGCCGTCATGCTGGTGCTGGGCATCGCGGCCAGCCTGCTCGGTGTCAACCGCTACCTGACCGCCAACGGGCTCGACCTGTCGATGCTGCTCGGCTTCGCGGCCGTGATGGGCTTCGGCGGCGCGCTCATCTCGCTGCTGATCAGCAAGCCGATGGCCAAGTGGAGCGCCAAGGTCCAGGTCATCAACGACTCGCCCGACGCCACCCACCAGTGGCTCGTCAACACCGTGCAGCGATTCGCCCAGCAGGCCAACATCGGCATGCCCGAGGTCGGCATCTTCGAAGGTGCACCGAACGCCTTTGCCACCGGGGCCTTCAAGAACAGCGCCCTGGTCGCGGTCTCGACCGGGCTGCTGCAGGGCATGTCGCGCGAGGAAGTCGAGGCCGTCATCGGCCACGAGGTCGCCCACGTGGCCAACGGCGACATGGTGACGATGACCCTGATCCAGGGTGTGATGAACACCTTCGTCGTCTTCCTGTCGCGCGTGATCGGCTACTTCGTCGACCGTGTGATCCTGAAGAACGAGCGTGGCCTGGGCATCGGCTACTACGTCAGCACGATCGTGCTCGACATGGTGCTCGGCGTGCTCGCGGCCATGGTCGTGGCCTGGTTCTCGCGTCAGCGCGAGTTCCGTGCCGATGCCGGCGCCGCCCAGCTGATGGGCCGCAGACAGCCGATGATCAACGCGCTGGCGCGCCTGGGCGGGCTCGAGCCCGGCGAATTGCCGCGCACGGTCGAGGCCATGGGCATCGGCGGCAAGCGCGGCGTGATGGCCTTGCTGTCGACCCACCCGCCGATCGAGGACCGCATCCGCGCCTTGCAGGCGGGTCAGATCATGAGCCGCCGCCACCGCATCGCCGTGCTGCCGGGCGACGGAATCGGCAAGGAAGTCATGCCCGAGGGCCTGCGGGTGCTGCGCGCCGCGGCCAAGCGCTTCGACATCGGTCTCGACTTCACGCCGATCGAATGGGCCAGCTGCGACTGGTACCTGGCCCATGGCCAGATGATGCCGGACGACTGGAAGGACCAGTTGTCGGGTGTCGACGCGCTGTACTACGGTGCGGTCGGCTGGCCGGCCACCGTGCCCGACCATGTCTCGCTGTGGGGATCGCTGCTCAAGTTCCGGCGCGAGTTCGACCAGTACGTGAACCTGCGCCCGGTGCGCCTGTTCGACGGCGTGCCCTGCCCGCTGGCCGGGCGCAAGCCGGGTGACATCGACTTCTTCGTCGTGCGCGAGAACACCGAGGGCGAGTACACCAACCTCGGCGGCGTTCTCTATGGCGGCACCGAGCGCGAGATCGTGATCCAGGAGTCGGTCTTCTCGCGCCATGGCACCGACCGCGTGATGAAGTTCGCCTTCGAACTGGCGGCCTCGCGCCCGCGCAAGAAGCTGACGGTGGCGACCAAGAGCAATGGCATCGCGATCAGCATGCCCTGGTGGGACAGCCGCGCCGATGAGATCGGCAAGGCCTACCCGGGCGTCGCGGTCGACAAGCAGCACATCGATATCCTGTCGGCGCGCTTCGTGCTGCAGCCGGACCGTTTCGACGTGGTTGTCGCGAGCAATCTGTTCGGCGACATTCTGTCCGACCTCGGCCCGGCCTGCACTGGCACGATCGGCCTCGCGCCGTCGGCCAACCTGAACCCGGAGCGCAGCTTCCCGTCGCTGTTCGAGCCGGTGCACGGATCGGCGCCCGACATCTACGGCCAGAACATCGCCAACCCGGTGGCGATGATCTGGTCGGGAGCGCTGATGCTCGACTTCCTCGGCCACCGCGCGGCACACGATGCGATCGTCGCGGCGATCGAGCAGGTGCTGATCGATGGCCCGCGCACGCGCGACGTCGGCGGCACCGCCTCGACCACCGAGATGGGCGAGGCGATCGCGGCGCGGCTGCTGGCCTGAGCCGTTCAGCGCAGGCTCAGCGTCTGGTGCTTCCAGACCGGGTCCTGCCAGCGTGCGAAGGTCAGCATCCGGTTCGGCGAACTGGCCCGGCGCTCGGTCTGCAGCGAGTCGATCGAGACGACCTCGAAACTGCGCTGGAACTGCCCCCCTTCGAGCGACTCGCGTGCGACCAGCATCTTGCGTGTTCCGGGCACCCAGCCGGCGAACTCCACATAACCCGGGCCGGCCGGATCGGTGGACGGCGACAGCGGCTCCACGCTCCACCCACCGCGCTGGGCACGGAACACCCACAACACGGTCCAGGCCTCGTTCTGCACCGCCAGCGTCAAGGCCTTGCCGTCGGGTGACGCGCGCGCCGACGCCAGCCAGACGATGCCGAAGGTGCAGCGCCGCGCCAGCTCGGTGGCGCGGCGGGTGCCGTCCATCAGGCGCACGCAGGTCTGCCCGGGCTCGCCCGGTTCGGTGGTGACCACAAGGCGACCGCTGGGTGGCGTCGTCGGCAAGGCCCCCCAGCGTGCCGCACCGACCCGGATCGCGGCCTCGGTGTAGTCCTTGGCATCGTCGTCGCCCAGCTCGCCGGGATCGACCGCGCCAAGTTCGTCGATCGCGCGCTGGACCGCGCCGAGCGCCGATTCTCCCGCGCGCGCTCGCTGCGTCCCGATCGCCGACCAGACCGCGGCCCGGCGCACCCTGAGGCGGTTGCGGACCGTCACGTCAAGCTCGGCCCAGTGGGACGGCTCGACCTGGTCGAGCAGATCGGCGCGCCAGCGCTCGAGGCCATGGCGCTCGTGGGCGCGCAGCGCCGGGTCGACACAGTCGGGGCGGGTCAGGGCCAGCACCGCGCGCGCCCGTTGCGCCGGGCTCGAGTTCATGGCCAGCACGCGCCGGTGCGCATCACCGTCGTAACAGAGCCGGCCCGAACCCACGCCTTCGATGTGCCGGAAGCGCACGCCATAGGGCCCGACGACATCCAGCTGTGCCGTGGCCGCTGCCGCGCCTCGCCCGCCGCGCCGGGACGCACGTTCGGCGAGCCGTTCGGCCAGCGTGCCAAGCGCATCGAACGGTTCGGCCGTGATCGCGTCGGCCGGGACCGCGCGCAGGTAGGCCGCCACATAGGCGATGCCGAGTGCCTCAAAGCCCGGGCTGTCGCGCAGGAAGCGCATCACGGCCAGCAGCTGGGGTGCTTCGGCCTCGGTCACCGGCTGCACCCGGACCAGGTCGGCATGCACGTAACCGCCACGCTCGCGCCGGTAGTCGTAGACCTGAAGGTAGTCGCGCCGGCGACCACGGATTTCCAGCAGTTCGCCCTGCCAGAGCACGGCCTGGCGGGCCGACGCACTGGTCGGACCGGCACGCAACGTGGCCTGGTCCTGGGTCACGATGGCCACTGCGGCAAGCGTGGCGGCGCCGATCATGATCCCTCCTCCGACGCCGCGGCCTTCTGCGCCGCAGGCAGCGCGCCGATCAGCCCGCTGCCGATGAACTGGCCACCCGCACCGGGCGGCGCGATGATGACCTGCACCTTGTCCGACAACTTGTCGGCCACCGTCTTCTGGATCAGCAGCGGGTGGCGTGTCAGCAGCGACCCCTTCGCGTGCCATCTGTTCGGTCTGGACCTGGCCGACCCGGTCGAGCCGGTAGGCCTCGGCGTCGGCCAGCTTGAGGCGCGAGTCGGCTTCGCCCTGCGCCTCGATGCGGCGCGCCTGGGCCGAGCGCTTCGGCACGCTGCACGCGCAGCACGGTCTCGGCCTGGGCCTCGAACCTGCGTTGTTCGATCTGCTTTTGCTTGAAGGGCAGCACATGGCGCATCGCCTCCTCCTGGCCCCTGGCCGCGATGACCTGTTCGAGCGCGGCGGCCTTGGCCGCCGTCTCGCGCTGGACCTTGTCGGCTTCGGCTTCGAGCGCGGTCTGGCGGACCTGCTTTTCCTTCAGCTCGAGCGTGTAGCGCATCTTCTCGTGTTTCGAGTTCCTCGGCCAGCAGGCGGTCCATGCCGCGCCGGTAGTCGGCCGGCAGGTCCACCTTGCCGACCTGAACGCTGCGCAGCACGATGCCGTCGCCGGCCAGTCTGGCGCGCAGCTCGCTCTCGATCGTCTTCTGGATCTCGGCGCGCTTGACGGAGAAGATCTCGCGCACCGTGTAGCGCGTGAAGGTGCGGTAGATCACGCCCTGGACCGCGGGCTCGACGACCTCGGCCCCGATGTCGGTGGGCAAGGCGCGTGCCATGCGGCTCACCTGGGCCGGGTCGAAGGCAAAGCGCACCGTCAGATCGACCCCGAGCGACAGACCCTCGACCGATTGAAACGGCGCTTCGCCGTCCGCCTTGCGCCCCTGGACCGGGCGGTAGATCTGGTCGCGCAACTCGAACGCCCGCAGCGAGTGCAGACCGGGCAGCACCCAGACCGAGCCGTCGCGAAAGGCGTCGCTGTCGCCGGTGAGCCGGTTCGTGCGCACCGCCATCGAACCCGGCTCCACGCTCTGCACCGGCGGGTGCACGATCAGCACCCAGGCGCTGGCGGCAGCCAACACGACGGTGAGCAAGGTGCCGCGGCGCGCGAACAGCTGCCGTGTTCCCTGGCCAAGCGGGCTGAACACCCGCTTGTGCAGCCCGCGTGCCATCCCGATCAGCTTGTCTCGCATGTCCTTGCTCCTCGATTGAAGTGACGTCGTCCATTCTTCGAATCGGGGCCGGAGCGCTCAAGGCCGGCGCCGGGCCTCTTCAGGCCCGGTCGCGGAAGAAACACTCACAGCGCCGAACCACTTGCGCACCGGATAATTCGGCCGATGCCGACCGTCGCCGTGATCGAGGACGATGTACCGACCAGCCGCCAGTTGCGCGGCTGGATCGAGGCTGCTCGCCCTGGCATCACGGTCCACCAGTGGTTCACGCGTGACGACGCCGAGGCCGCTCTGGCGCGCGAAACCTACGACGTCGTGGTGCTCGACATCGAGCTCGGCCGCGAGCGCCACGCCGGTGTGGCCTTGATCAACGCCATCAACAAGCGCGCAGCGCACGCCGGTGCTCGTGATCTCGGCGATGCCGGCGGCGATCTACCGCAGCATCATGAAGGCGCTCGACGCCTGGGACTACCTGCAGAAGACCACCTTCGAGGAGGCCGACTTCGTCGACACCTTCCTCGACATCCTCGCGCACGCTGCCCAGACCGACCGACACGGTCGAGCTGTCGCTCGACCCGCTGCGCCAGGCCACGCCGCTGTGGCGCGGCCAGCGCGTCAACCTGCCGCTGACCGCGCAGCGCATGCTGGCCACCCTGTACGCCCGGCGCGGCGAGGTCGTCTCCTACGAAGACCTGTTCGACGTCGTCAAGAGCGGCCGCAACCGCGACAACATCCGCAAGCATGTCAGCACGATCCGCGACGCGTTCCGCGAGATCGACGCGGACTTCGACGGCATCGAGAACGTGCCGATGCGCGGCTTTCGCTGGTCCGCCACGCGCACATGAAGCTGCGCCTGCCCACGCGGGTGCCGCTGCGTCTGCGCGTGTTCTTCCGCGGCGCCTTCGCCTGCTCGCGCTGGCGACCGTGGCACTTGCGCTCGGCGTGCTGCGCGACGAGAAACAACGCAGCCACCGCAGCTACGCCGACGGCCTGAAGAAGACCCAGGCCCAGATCGTTGCCCGGCTGCGCCACCCGACCGGGCAACTGGCCCTGCTCAACCCGAGTGCCGAGGCGGCCGCCGGCAAGACGCTGCACCCGCTCGTCCTGCCGTTCTCGGCGATCGACTTCGACGACCGCAGCAAGGCCCGGCAGGCGGTCGAGATGGCCGGCTGCGCCTGGCGCTATCCGGATGGCTCGACGCTGTGCGTGGCGGTCGGCGCCAACCCCTATGCGGGGGGCTTTGTCTACGCGGTCGGGAGCTTCGCCAGCGACACGCTGGTGCCGCACCGGCCGGGCGATCTGGACCTGAGCGGCTCACACCGGCTGCTGGTCTCGATCCAGTACCGCGGATCGACGCAGCGCTGGATCGCCCCCTACGAGCTGGCCGCCGACGGCCGCGGCCGCCTGACCGGGTTCGCCGGCGACCAGCCCATCACGCCGCGCAGCCGCCCGGTGCGCGACTTCCGCGGCTGGCTCTGGCAGGAGGGTGCCTGTGCCCCGTCGCCCGACGCCTCCAGCGCGTGTGCCCGGCACACGACGATCTCGGTGCGCCTGCCGGTCGAGCTGCTGCGCGCCACGCTGCAGGCCAGCCCTCTCGTCTGGCCACCCGCGGACCTGGACCAGATGGCGCTGCAACTGCAGTTGCTGGCGCCGGGCGACGCTGCGCCGATCTTCGACAGCACCCGCGAGGGTGCCACGCTGGCCTTCGCATTGACCGACCTGCGGGACCTGCTCGCACCCGGCGAACGATTGACCGTGCGGCGTGAAGGCGATGCCCGGGACCTGATCACCCTCACCGGCAAGACTGGCTCAGACGAGCCGGTGGCGCCGTGGCTGGAGGGACTGATCCGGCGCCTGCCGATCGAGGAAGTGGCTTCGCCGATCGGCAGCGCGGACATCGTCGCCACCTCGCTCGCCCGCTATCACGTCGCGCTCGGCGGCGACCTGCGCTCGGTCAACCAGCGCCTGGCGGCGGTGGCGACCCGCCTGTCGTGGTTCGTCGCCGCGATGCTGGCGGCGGTGCTCGCGACCTGGCTCGCGATCGAAGTGCGCATCATCCGGCGCGTGACGCTGTTGACGCGGCGCGCTGCCGCGGTCTCGAGCGGCGTGCGCGCCACCGGTGACCTGGCCAGCCTGGACCTGTCGGACCTGCGTGGCGGCGACGAACTCGGCGTGCTGGCCCAGGGACTGGAAGATCTGCTCGACCGTGTCCACCACGACGCCCGCCGCGAGCAGATCCGTGCGGCCCAGGAGCGCGAGCAGTGGCATGCGGTGGGACACGAGATCATGTCGCCGCTGCAGTCGCTGATGGCGCTGCACGGTGACCCGGCCGACCCAAGCGCACGCTACATCACGCGCATGCAGAACGCGGTGCGCGTGCTCTACGGACAGGCCTCGCCGAGCGAAGCCTTCGAGACCACCCATCTGTCGCTGACCGCGGTCGACCTCGACGCGTTCTTCGGGCAAGTGGCCGCCAACGCGGGCTACATCGGCATCGACGGCGTCCGCTACGCGGCACTCGGCCGGCCGGTGCGCGCACTGGTCGACGAATACCGGCTCGAGGACGTGGCGACCCATGTGCTGCGCAATGCCGACCGCCACCGCCGGGCCGGCTCACCGATCCGGATCGAGCTGCAGGTGCAGGGTCGCGAGGCCCAGGTGACGCTGCACAACGAAGGCCCACCGATCGACGCCGCCTTGCTCGACCGGGTCTTCGAATACGGCGTCTCGACCGACACCGCCGAGCGGCCAGCGCGGGCAGGGCCTGTTCGTGGCGCGCACCTACATGGCCAAGATGCACGGGACGATCATGGCGCGCAATCGCGCCGACGGCGTCGAGTTCACGCTGACGCTGCCGCTGGCGCCTTGAGTCCCGGCGACCGGGTCACTCGGCGGGCAGGAAGCCCTCGATCGACAGGTAACGTTCACCGGTGTCGTAGTTGAATCCGAGCACCCGGCTGCCGCCCGGCAAGTCGGACAGCTTCTGCGCGATGGCGGCCAGGGTGGCCCCGCTCGACAGGCCCACCAGCAGTCCTTCCTCGCGCGCGCTGCGCCGGGCCATGTCGCGCGCTGCTTCGGCCTCGACCTGGATCACGCCGTCCAGCAAGTCGGTGTGCAGGTTCTTCGGCACGAATCCGGCACCGATGCCCTGGATCGGGTGCGGCGCAGGCGCGCCGCCGCTGATCACGGGGGAAGCCGACGGTTCGACCGCAAAGACCTTGAGCTGCGGCCAGGCCGCTTTCAGCACCTTGGCGCAGCCGGTGATGTGGCCGCCGGTGCCGACGCCCGTGATCAGCACGTCCAGGCCATGCGGGAAGTCCTCGAGGATTTCGCGTGCCGTGGTGTGCACATGGACGTCGATGTTGGCCGGGTTGTCGAACTGTTGCGGCATCCAGGCGCCAGGCGTCGACTGGACCAGTTCCTCGGCACGCGCGATCGCCCCCTTCATGCCCTTCTCGCGCGGGCTCAGCTCGAACGATGCGCCGTAGGCCAGCATCAGGCGGCGCCGCTCGACACTCATGCTGTCGGGCATCACGAGCACGAGCTTGTAGCCCTTGACGGCGGCGACCATGGCCAGCCCGATGCCGGTGTTGCCCGAGGTCGGCTCGATGATGGTGCCGCCTGCCTTCAGCGCACCGGTCTTCTCGGCGTCCTCGATCATGGCCAGCGCGATGCGGTCCTTGATCGAGCCGCCCGGGTTGCTGCGCTCGGACTTGATCCACACCTCGTTCGATCCGAACAGACGCTGCATGCGGATGTGGGGCGTGTGGCCGATGGTGGCCAGGACGTTGTCGGCTCTCATGATGGTTCTCCTGAGATAATCGATCCGTGAAGCATGCCAGACCGCCGCTGGTGCAAGCGTGGAAACACGGCACTGGAGGAAGGTCCGGACTGCACAGGGCAGCGTAGCAGGTAACACCTGTCCACCGCGAGGTGAGGATCAGAGCAACAGAGACGAGTCGAGGTGGGGTTCCCGACCTGGGTGTTCTGTCAGGCGCCGGCGCAAGCCGGCAAGGCGTCGCGGTTTGCCGCGGCGCTCCGGGCGCAAGCCCGGACCTGGCAGCCACCCGAGACGGGGCAAGGCCCCGTCTCGGGTGAAACGGGCAATCTCTACGCGCAGCAACACCAAATAGGCACACGCTGATCCGGCCCGGGGAGTGTGCGGGTAGGTGGCACCGAGCCGGGTGGGCGACCCCCGGCCCAGAGGAATGGCGGTCACGTCGGCGGCGACCCGACGCACAGAATCCGGCCTATCGGCAGGCTTCACACTTTTCAGGCAGGCACGACGAGCGCGTGACTGCACATCCAGCGCAGGCCCTCGGTGGATGCGGCCTGCAAGCGCATCGCGAGCGCGGCTTGCGCGTCGGCGTCGAGCTGACGCCAGAGGAAGTCGCGCCCGTTGCCCGCCTCGCCGGCGACAAAGAGCTGCGAGGTCCACTCACCGAAGGTCGGATGGCGCAGCTTGACGTGGATATGCGGCGTCCGCCCGGGATAGGGCACCGGCCGGATGGTGCGAAAGTGGACCTTGCCATCGACACCGGCACGCCCGGCCCCAAAGCCCTGGAAAGCAGGGTCGAACACGCCATCGACCTGACGCACGCCCGGATGCCGATAGGCGGCCAGCGCGTCACATTGCCAGATCTCGACCTCGGCACCATCGACGACACGCCCGCCGGTGTCGGCCACCTGCAGTTGCAGCGCGAGGTGCTCGCCGCGCGCCGGGGCCTCGACGCCGGGGCGGCCGACCTGTGTCAGGTCGGCGTCCCAGTCCGGCCAAGCAGCGCGCCAAGGCGCCGGTGGATAGAAAGGGCCGTCGGTCATCGAAGGCGCCACGCGGCGCGACGAGGCCAGCGTCGGCGCGCCGATGGCGGCGGCACAGGCAACCAGGAGTTGGCGGCGCGTGGAGGGCATGCCTGCATTGAAGCATGGCGCCGATGACCCCGACTACACTGCGCGTTTACCCCGATTCGATGAACCCTGACGCCTCGTCCCTCTGGCGCGGTCCGCGCTGGACGCTGGCCGTGCTGCTGGCTTGCCTGGGCATGATCGGGCCGTTCTCGATCGACACCTACCTGCCGGCGTTCGCGGGAATCGCAGCCTCGCTCGACGCCACGCCGCTGCAGATGCAGCAGACCCTGTCGGGCTACCTGTTCGGCTTCGCGGTCATGAACCTGTTCCACGGCGCCATCGCCGACAGCTTCGGGCGCCGCCCGGTGGTGCTGTGGGGCATCGGCATGTTCACGCTGGCGTCGGTCGGCTGCGCGCTGTCGCCGTCGATCGGCATGCTGATCGGATTTCGCACCCTGCAGGGCCTGTCCGCGGGCGCCGGCATCGTGGTGTCGCGCGCCATCATCCGCGACATGTTCCCGCCCGACGAGGCGCAGCGGGTGATGTCGCAGGTCACGATCTACTTCGGCGTCGCGCCGGCGGTCGCGCCGATGATCGGCGGCGTGCTGTTCGTGCACGCGGACTGGCATTCGATCTTCTGGTTCCTCGCTGCCATTGGTGTCGCGCTGTGGTGGTCGAACTACCGCAACCTGCCCGAGACCCTGCACATCACGCAGCGCCAGCCCTTCAACCTGCGCCACCTGATGCGGGGCTACTGGCAGATGGCGTCGAGCGGGCGCTTCATGCTGCTCGTGCTGGCCAGCGGCGTGCCGTTCAACGGCATGTTCCTGTACGTCCTGTCGGCCCCGGTCTTCCTGGGCGAGCATCTTCAACTCGCCCCGACCCAGTACTTCTGGTTCTTCATCACGACGATCGGCGGCATCATGGCCGGAGCCTGGCTTTCGGGGCGTCTCGCAGGTCGCATCAAACCCAGGCATCAGGTCCGGCATGGGTTGGTGATCATGCTCGCCGTCTCGGCACTCAACGTGGTGCTGAACCTCGTCTTGACCCCGCATGTCGCCTGGGCCATCTGGCCGATCGCCTTCTTCGCGTTCGGCTGGGCGCTGATGGTGCCGGTCGTGACCTTGATGGTGCTCGACATCGTGCCCGAACGGCGCGGCATGGCGTCATCGATGCAGGCCTGCATCGCAAGCCTGGCCAATGGCGTGGTGGCGGGCGTCATTGCGCCGCTCGTGATGCACTCGGCGCTCCATCTGGCGCTGACCTCGGCCGCCCTGCTCAGCATCGGCATCGTGGCATGGTTGTGGGTCAAGCCGCAGCTGGCCTGAGCTCAAGTTCGAGCGGTTGGCGCCGATCAGTCCATGGAAGGAGTTTCCATGGTCCCCCATCCTCGCCTGTCCCCCGCCGCTTGGGCAGCGGTCCTGCTGTCCCTCACGCTCGCCGCGTCGGCTGCCTGGGGGGCCGATCGCCCGGTGCCCGCGACGGTGGCCAAGGCTGACAGCGCCGACCCGATGACGAAGCTGCGTGAGCGCCTGGCCGAAAAGCTCGGAGCCAGGCCGGCACCGGACGCCATCGGCACCCATGAGATGAGGGTCTCGTCACAAAAGCCCGAGCCTGCCACCCTGTCGGCGGCCCGGCTGCAGGCGGTCGTCAACGCCCACCGTGCCAGCAAGGCGCCCGTGGCCGGCGATGCCCATTCGGCCCCGAACTGGAGTTATGTCGGTGACGGCGGTCCACAGCGCTGGGCCGACCTGAAGCCGGAGTTCACACTCTGTGGCAGTGGCACGCGCCAGAGCCCGATCGACATCCGCGACGGCATCTCGGTCGAACTCGAGCCGGTCAAGTTCGACTACCGACCCAGCGGCTTCTCGGTGATCGACAACGGCCATACCGTTCAAGCCGATCTGGGACCCGGCAACTCGATCGAGGTCATGGGGCGACGTTTCGAACTGGTGCAGTTCCACTTCCACCGGCCTTCCGAGGAGTCCGTCAACGGTCGGCGCTACGACATGTCGGTCCATCTGGTGCACAAGGACCTGGAAGGAAGGATCGCGGTGGTCGCGGTGCTGCTCGAACGCGGCGGTGCGCAGCCCGTCGTCCAGCAGGTCTGGAACAACCTGCCGCTGGAAAAGCACCAGTCGCTGCCGGCCTCGGCGCCTCTGAGTCCCGACGCGCTGCTGCCGCAGGACCGGCGCTACTTCACCTACATGGGCTCGCTCACGACGCCGCCGTGCAACGAAGGTGTGCTGTGGATGGTCATGCAGCAGCCGGTGCCGGTGTCGCCCCAGCAGGTCGACATCTTCGCCCGCCTGTACCCGATGAATGCGCGCCCGCCGCAGCAGGTGGCGGGCCGATTGATCAAGCAGTCGAACTGAGCGCGGGCCGCAGCGTCAGCTCGCCGACCTGCGCTTGACCGCCTGCGCGCGCGGGTCGCGCGGCAGCCGCACGCCGCTGTCCTCGAGCGCACGCGCCACATGCCCGCGGTTGACCGGGCGGAAGATCACCGCGTCGGCGCCGGCCAGTTCCATGCGCACGCGGTCGGTGTGGCGATCCTTCTCGACCATCGCCACGACGGCCAGTGGCCGGTCGACGGCGCGTGGCATGGCGCGCAGCCGCGTGCACAGCCCGACCGCCTGCACGTCCTGATCGCCCAGGCCGATGAAGGTGGCCACGAAATGGGCCGACTGCATCAGTGCGTCGGCATCGCGCACCGAGGCGACCGCACGGGCGCTGAACCCGAACTGCGCCAGCACGTCGGCCAACTGGGCCCTGATCGTGTCGTCTGGCTCGAGCAGCAGCACCTCGGGGCGCTCGCCCGCATCGACGCTGTCCCGCCTCTGCTGACGTTGGCGGGCGCGCCGCACCGCCGCCCGCATTTCGGCCTTGCGTTCGGCAAAACCAAGCCCTGGGTCCGGTCTCGCAACGGGTTTCGCGGGCTTCTCTTCGATCTCGGGCAGGGTCGACGCAGTCGCCAACGCCGCTTCCTTGAAGGGCCGTTCGGCCTGCGTCGGCTGCGTCGCCTTCGCTTCCAGTGGTTCGACGACGATGTTCGGCAGCGGCACCTCGGCCTTCATCGGGCGGGCCTTGCGAGGCACCGGTGTCGGCAGCATCTGGTCGCGCAGCGACAGCGTGAAGTCGGTGTGGGTGGGCTCGAACTCGAACAAGGTCTCGATCACCGGCAGGTCGACCGAGCCGCCGGCTTCCACGCTCAGAAGCGTGGCGCAGTGATGGCAGCGGGTTCGCGTGCGTGCGTTGATCGTGTTGCACGAAGGGCAGCGCAACACCAGTGGGCTGCCACAGGAGGTGCAGTTCAGGGCTGAGCCGTCGTTCGGACGATGACACGCCGGACAGCTGGACATGGACAGGCGATTCACGATCGGCTCTCTCTTTTCTCCCGGTGGGAACGCGCGCGAACCCAGGCAGAAGCCTACTGCAAGACCGGCCTGGGCTCCCTGCAATCCGCGTGACGCTTGGCATGCTGTTGCCGGCTTGCCCGCACCGGATCTGAGACATCACTTTCAATGGCCATCGCAGGTCTATGTTTTTGCAGTGTATTTTCCTGCATTTACATCGCGTATCTGCTCTAAGCTCTTGATTTGATTGATTTTTTTTGGCACCCAGGATTGACCCCGCTCAGTTCGACGGCTACAGTGTCACTGAGTGGGATATTCTGCCTAAACGTGTCGGAAATAGTCTTTCAGGGAACCTCTGCAATCGCGCTGGACGCCAAGGGCCGGATCAGTGTGCCCGTGCGCCAGCGTGAGTTGTTGATGCTGGCCTGCGAGGGCCGGCTGACGCTGACCAAGAATCCCGAGGGATTTCTCTGGGTCATGCCGAGGCAGCGCTGGGAGACCACCCGCGAACAGCTGATGGCGATGAGCATGGACGCCGACCCATGGCGGCGCGTCCTGATGGGCAGCGCGGTCGATGTCGAGATCGACAGCGCTGCACGCGTGCTGATCCCGCCCGAGTTGCGGGACGCGGCGGGCCTGAGCAAGGACGTGCTGTTGATCGGCAACGGACGGGTCCTCGAGTTGTGGGATGCGCAGCGCCATCGTG